>JANNYB010000054.1:0-44079 GCA_031409875.1 Acidobacteriota bacterium
TCTGTTCAAATATCTCAAATTCTGTGGTATTATCCATCTATAAAAGACCTTCCTTTTTGATTTAGTGTTTTTGTTCAAACTTAGATTGAATCAAATTTGAATGGTCTTTTCAATTTTTCAACGACTTTGCAATAGCCCTAACCGCCTTTGCGGTTGATTTTTAGAAACGGAATGAAATAGGATAGGACTTGTGTATTGGTCTTACCTTTTGGGCATTCCGTTTCTTAAGATAAGCCGAACCGCTCGATTGATAATTAGCGTTATCAATCGGGCTTTTTCTTTTCGGTCTATCAAATCATTTACAAATAACAAAAAACCGACAACTCACAAAGCAAAATGGAGTTATCGGCTTATTCTAAAATTCTTAAATTTTCTCACAAAATCTTCGCGCTTCGAGATGTCGCGCCAAAGATTCAAGTTCGCGTTTCGGTCTAAGTTGGAGGAGTTGTCCGACATTACATTCGTGTTTGGCGGAAGATTCGGATTATTCAAGAAATAAACTTTGAACAACACAAACTCCGCTGAACAGGTTACATTTCCAAGGCGCGAGTTAAACTGCTTGCCTTTCGCCGCTTAAATCTTTACGCTGACTCACTTTCCCCGTAAAAAACTCTTTTGTCGTCGAATGGTCTGAAAATGCTCTGCCAATAACTTCCCCGCCAGAAACATTCTCTCAAAAATCTACACGATGTTAATTGAATCCAATTCAAAATTATTAAGTTTGCTCGTGTCAACACAAAATGGAAAAAACCACAAACCACGCTGAAAAATAATTTGTTAATCACTTTCATAGAGATTTGAAAGTCCGATTTGGTTGCCTCATTCACTAAAAAATATTGAATGTTTGTAATTCGATTGATTAGACACCGAATTTTCAACTTTGTTCCCGAAAGAGAAAAATACCGAAGAAAAAAATGTCAAAAAATACATTACTGAGCGGCACGGAAATTGATAGGACAAATCAATGACCGCCACGTTTCCGTTTTTTTCCGTGTTTTCTGTGTCTTCAGTGGATAGATTTATTTTTCTATCCACTGAAGACACAGAAAACACAGAAAACTCTTGATTAAGTTGCGAACAATAAGCGATTTTTCAACTATGCAATTTTCAGACCGCTCAGTAATGCAAAAAACAGTAAGTTTCTGACAGCCGAAAAGCATAAAATAAAATGCCCGTAAAATAAACACTTTTTAAACTCAATTTTCAGAAGTTTTTTTGACACGCTCACGATAACCTGTTTTTGTGTGAATTTACGAAGTTTTATGTAAAAGTCAATTATTGTGCAACGCTACTTGAGATGTTTTTTCGCTAACGAAATTTTGTTTCGTATGATTTCCAACTTAAATTTGTCCGCACCTTGCAATTCGGCTAGATGCACGGAACGCCCGCCGAGTTGCAGATAGGTTTCAACTGCTTCTGCGGAAACATTTTCCTTCAAAGTTGCCAGATGTTTGTCGAAAATCACACTGTCAGCCCGCGCAAATGTTCCGGTCAAGGCTTCGGCTGTCGTTTGAGTTTTCAAATTTTCGACCGTGCTGGAAATTAAAGGCAATAAAATCTCTTTCGATTGCGATTGATTTAAACCGCATTTGCCGAGCATTTCGAGCGCAACATCAATTAACGCAACAAGATGCCCGCAAGCCGTAACTGCCGAAGCGTGATACAGCGTTTTAAATTTTGAATCAATCTCAAAAGTTTTTCCGTCCAAATCTTCAACGATTTTTTTCGCCGATTCAACCGCTTTTGCGTCGCCTTCGACACAATAAAAAACATCCGCAAAACGGTTTGCGCCCAAAACCGAATCGCTTATCGAAACAAGCGGATGAATCGAACCGACCGGACAGCCGATTTCTTTTAATTTGTGCAGAATTTCCGATGAAAGCGAACCGCTCGTATGCAAAATCACAGGTTTATTCGTTAAATCTTTTGCCAAATTCTCCGCAACCGTTTCGATATTAAAATCTTGAACGCAAATTAAAATCACGTCCGAAGCGATGCTTTTGAGTATTTCAGCCGAAAAAGCCGTTTGATTTATGCCGTCAAATTCGAGTTTCTTTTGCCCGTCGCGTGAAATCAAATTTTCGATTTCAAAACCTTTCCGCGCCAAAGCAATCGCCAAAGCTCCGCCGAGCTTACCGTTGCCGATGATTGTTATTTTCACAAGGAAAAGTGTAAGTGAAAAGGTGAAAAAGTGAAAAGGTGAAAAAGTTTAGTTAATTTAGATTCCGAATAAAATCAAATTTTTAATCTTGTCGCTGAAGGCGACTGACATTATAGCCTAGCGAGAATCGCTAGGTAATTTGCAATCCGTTTTCCGCTCGCTGAAAGTGAGCAATAATCATCGCTTTTTTTTGTTCGTCGCCTTCAGCGACAGAATTCTACCTCATCGAAAACCTAGCGATTCTCGCTAGGCTATAATGTTGGTCGCCTTCAGCGACAGAATAGATAAAGACCGAAATTTGAATTTAACTTTTAATTGGAACATCATATAAAAATGCTTTCTGATAATAAACCGAAATTTGCAATTTGCGTAAAAAACGAAGATTATCCTGCCTCGCTCCAACTTTGGAAAGTTTATCGCGTTTTGCAAGACGAACGCGCAGAGCGACGCAATATGATTCGTGTCATTGACGAATCAGGTGAAGATTATTTGTTTAGCGCAAAATATTTTGTTCCCGTCGAACTCCCGCAAGCCGCTGAAACTGCTATTCTCGAATTTGCTTAAACTTTTAAAAGCGCAGGTTCGCCCGGCATTTCGTCCAACCAACCGTTGATTTTGGCGCGGAATTCTTCGCGGCTGACAAAGTTATTTTCGATTGGAATATCAACCTCGAAACGCGGCGATTGCAGAAGATTTGAGAGAACTTTTTGTAAAATAATCAGTTCCGTATTCGATAAAACGCCGATTTCCCTGCTCGTTTGCAAAAAGTCGGTCAGATTTTCAACTGCTTGTTTAATTTCTTCATCCGCTTTTTCGGCTGAAAATTGGGCGATAATCGGAATCAAGGTTTTGCCGAGCATTTTCAGCACTTTTCGATAAACCGTTCTGCCTTTTTTTGCCGTTTCTTCTAATCTTGCCGGCAAATGTTCCCATTCGCGGATTTGTTCAAGATTGAAAGAACACGCGCAAAACGGATGCGTTTTCAACATTTCGCGGACATTGAAACGGCAGTCCAATTCTTTTAATTGACGGCTGATTTTCTGTGCTTCAAGCCAAGATTTGTTCGGGAAAATCGAAATCCGCGACAGCGTTTCAAATTCCCACCATTCATCGCTTTGCAAAATCTCGTCAAACTTTTCTTGCAAATGATGCGATTTCATAATCGTATCGTGTTTAACGGCGAAGTGTTCGGTAAAACGGGCGTGAAACGATTGCCAAAAACTTTGAATTTCGCGGTTCAGCGTTTCGTTCGGATTGATGTAGCTTTCCTCGATCAGCGGCAAAAGTTTTTCGCGGAAATATTCGGTTTTTTCGTCTTGCGTAGATTCGCAAACCGCCAAATAACTCCAAATCGCGTTGCGTTTTCCGACACCGTTAATGAAATCTTCCAAAATTACGAGATCGCCCGCACGAGCAAAAAATTCTTGTTCCGAATCCGAAAAAGTATCGGCGATGCGATGCAAACCTTCGTCCAAAGCAACCGTATTTTGCAAAATTGCCGAAATGGTTGCCGCAACAGTTCCGAAAGTTTTTTCCGCATTTGTCGCCAATCGCCAGATTTTCGTGTTTAAAACTTCATCGGAAAGTTCGTTAAATCTTTCCAAAATGCGCGTTTCCTGCCAATCTTTCAACCAAACGCCGAAGGCTTGCAAAACTTCGGCACTTCCTTCGGAATTATCAATCGAACGCAAAACATCGGAAGCGGTCAGAATTTTCGCCCATTGCAAAAGCCGCGCGTTTGAATAAGTCGAGCCGGTCGGTTTGGCAATGCCTTCGATGTCGTCCCAAATAATCTTTAAATCGAGCGAACGGCGGCTGATTCTGTCGCCTTTTGAAGTTACGAATTCGATTTGTCGCTGGGCAACAAGTGCGGTCAAAAGTAAATGTTGCGCTTCGCGGACAAGTCCGAGCGGCGGTTTTCTGAGGTTTTTGTAAATCGTTTTCAGCGAAACCGTTTCTGTGCCGCCTTCCGCAATCAGAGCGAGAATTTCTTGCGCCAAAGGCAGATTTACCAGCGTTTCTTCTTTTTCGAGAACGTATTTGTCCGCGTGAATTTTAACCAAACCGAGCGGCAGAGCAAATTTTTCCGCCAAAGTTTGAATTTCAGGAACATTTGCCCGCGCACCGCTGAACATATCGTTCACCAATGCCGAAACTTCGGTCATTCCGAGAGGTTCGACAAAGTGCGGATGTTGCGGATAATTTGTTTCAAAAAGCGGTTCGAGCATTATCGAAAAAACGTCCGAAATTGTCGCGGCAATGCGGGCTTCTTCGGTGAAATTATAATCGAAATCATCAATCACGATCTGCGCGTCTTCGATAAACATTCGATTCCAGATGCGTTCGACGGCAAGCGTGTGCGCGTGCGCGGCGGCGTGAAGTTGTTCACCGAATTCTTCGCGCAGATTGTTATCGGTCGTCAAAACATAATACCGCAAAATCGTTTCGGCTTCATCGCGCAAAAGCGATGCAGGTTTCCAAAAAACCTTCGGAATATTGTTTTTTTCAGTCGCCGTTTTTGAATCCGCGCCCGGCTTTTGGATGATAACTTCCCAATCTAAATATTCGGAAGTTGCGGCAGAACCCGATTGTTGTTGATTATTTCCTTCAAAATCCCAATGAAGTCGCCCGCGCCGCAAACCACCGCGCCAGATGGTTTGGCTGTCCATCCAATCGGCGTTTTGATTTGCGTCTTCGGAAATCGTCCAATCCGAAAATCGCTCGCGGGCAAAGCGGCGTAAGATTTTCGGAATTATTTGCTGAGGAACTTTTTTTGCCAATTCGGAAAGCGCGTTGTTCAAATTTTCTTTGTTTTCCGCCTTCAAACTGTAACGAACTTCTCTGCCCGCTTCTGCCGTGCGGACGATTCCGTCGGGAAATGCGCCGACAAATGTTTCCAGCAATTCTTCGACGTTTTTCGCCGCTTTTTCGGGCGCATTTTCGTCGTAAATCAACATTGCCGCGCTGATTTCCGAAGCCGTCGTGCCATTTCCGTCAAGCGATAAAAGCAAAAGTCCTTTTAAAATAAGTTTCGCTTGAAGTCTCTGCATTACGGGAATTTGTCCGACGATTTCCGCATTCAAACGGTCGTAAGTTTCAAAAGCATCCGCCAAAACATCAATCTTTCGCAGAGATTTTTCCGTGTTGTCGAAAACTTCGTCGAGCGCGATAAGCGAATTCGCCGGACGACCGAGAATTTTTCCGCCGGCTTCCGAAGCAAAACCCAAAAGCGCGAAATCAGGCACATAAAGTCGCACAAACGGCGCATTTTCCAAAATCACCGGATGCAGCGGATAAAGCGCAGAAAAACGCTGTTCGCTCCAACGAAAACTCGGCATCATTTCGCGGAAAAATGTATAAATATCGTGTATTAATGCTTGATGTTGACGGTTTTTCGGAAAAACGTGCGCGTCAACGATTTTGTAAAGATGTTCTTGGTCAAGAAAATCAATCGCATAATTTTGCGCGATGGCGGCATTTACGCCGTCCGCGCCGGAAATATCGTCGTCAAGCGCGATGCCGACAAAAATATTCAATTCTTTTGCCAAAACCGCAATTTCGCCGAGAAACGCTCCGTCATCACGCGAAACCCGCGAACTTCTTTCAAAAGCGGTGTCAACAATCAAAATAAACGGCAAATCTCCGGCTTTTTCGGATGCCATTTTCAATAATTGCGGCAAGGAATCAGGCAAAACCGAAATTTCCGTTTCCAGAGCCTTTGACATACCGAATTTGAATTCTTCGATGATCGTCGGAAAAGTTCCGCGCCGGACATTTGCCACCGGATAGCGGCGGCGTTTTAAACCTTGTGCGCTCGCGGAAACGTGTTGGTCATTGACTCTCGAACGCAATTCGGGATTTGCCAAAATCGCGCCGAAAGTCGCCAAAAAATGACTTTTTCCAACGCCTCGATAACCTGCCAGCGCGATTGCCGCGCCGTTTTGCAGTTGCACGTCCGCCGCTTTATTGAGCCATTGCGCCATCATATCGGCGGTTGCATCCGTAAAATGATATGCCGAAAGAGTTTGCGCCGCATCGGAAAAATAATCTACCAAATTCGTGAACGGACGAACCTCAACGATGTCTTTGACTTTTTCTTGAATACGTTTCATCGGAAAGTTTTTTTTAGAATTTTTTGTGTTATCTGAGCAAAGTTTGGAGTGGTTTACAGCCGAACCATAATGTTGGTTCAAAGTTATTTTAACAGTTTTTGGCAAAAATTAAAACAGTTTTAAACTATTTTTTTGAAATTTCGGCAATTTTCTTTAAAATTGCTCGGCAAAGGCGCAACTAAATCAAATTATGACGCATCATAAAGGACATTGCTTTTCTAATCGAAAAAAAGTTAAAATTATTTCAGTTAAAAAAGTTTAAGGAGATAATATGCGTAAAGATTTTGTTCGCAAATCTGTAACATCGTTTGTTTTAACGGCTTTTTCTTATGCCGCGTTTGGCATTTTACCGCTAAAAATTGCGGCGCAGGAAACATCTGCGACACCGACTAACAAAGATCAGCCGAAAACTACTCAAGTTTCAACATCGAAAACGCTGACGGATAAAGAAAATCCGGCGATGATCGGCAAACGAAATATCAACGGCGGCGGCGATAAATTTTGGGGCTGGCTCGGCGGTTCGCAATCTAAAGAACTTCAAATCGGTCGCCAACTCGCGCTCGAAGTCGAACAGCAGGCAAAAATGGTCGAAGACCCGATTGTTACTGAATATGTAAATCGCGTCGGACAAAATATCGTGCTTCATTCGGACGCGAAAATTCCTTTTACCATCAAAGTTATTGACTCGGACGAAGTAAATGCTTTTGCGCTTCCGGGCGGATTTTTCTTCGTCAATAAAGGTTTGATTTTAGCCGCCGACAATGAAGCCGAACTTGCGGGCGTGATGGCGCACGAAATCGCGCACGTTGCGGCACGGCACGCGATGGAAAATGCCGGAAAAGGACAGTTTTTAGGCTACGGAATTTTAGCCGGAATTTTGTTAACAGGCGGAATCGGCGGCGCAATTTTGCAAAACACGGCAGGTATTACGCAAGCCTTAGCATTTTTCAAATTTTCGCGCGGTGCCGAAGAAGAAGCCGATAAATTAGGTGTTCAATATCTTTACGCCGCCGGATATGACCCGACGGCAATGGCAACGATGTTTGAAAAACTCGCCGCCAAAAATCAAAAGAAACCCGGCACGTTATCAAAACTTTTCTCGACGCATCCGCAATCAGTCCAACGCCGCGATGACAGCCTTGCGCTTGTCGGACGCTTTCCCGAAAAGGAAGAATACGTCATCAGCACCTCGGAATTTCAGCGAGTTAAGGCTTATTTGTTGAGAACTTCAAATGCCAAAGCCTTAGCCACCAGCGACGAAGAAGTCATCGAAAACCAACGCCCGACGCTCAAACGCCGTCAACCGACCGACACGACAACCGACACCGGCGATTCGTCAAGCACGGACAATAAACCAACCGAAAAACCGACGCTGAAACGCAACGAAACGCAACCTTCGCCTTCACCGTCGCCTGAGAAATAACTTGGAATATTTAACAAAAAAAAAGAGGGAAACTGAGTTCAGTTTCCCTCTTTTTTTTCTAAAGTTATATGAAATTTTATTAAATTTTATTAAAGCCACTGTATTTATTGACAAATTTGTTGCCGAGCAAAATTATCGGTGATAGAATTCTCAACAAATTTCGGATTAATCTTAGGAGGATTATAAAAACTATGAAAACACTACTTGTCCCGATTAATTCAATAATTTTAGCGTATAAGAATCAAATACAGCCAATTTGTAACAACAAAAATGCACCTTAAAAAAGCGAGTTTGCTGTTTTGACTTTGGGGTTCACTTTACTTACTCCGTGCGTGTTTCCGCAAATTTATCATGTTGCAAAATTATTTGCTGACCTGCTTATCAAATAACTTTTGCTTAGGTGCTTAATTAAAGCTACAAGAGGTATGAATTATGAATAAATTGAAAATTTTTCGCAAACTGACTCGGTTAAATTGTTTCCAACCGTCCCAAGCCACAAAACTCGTGCTGTCCTTATTTTTCGCAACACTCATTTTTATCGGTTTTCCTGTAAAATCGAGCGCGGCGATATTTACAGTTACAAAAACCGCCGATACGAACGACGGCGTTTGTGATACGGATTGTTCGCTGCGCGAAGCAATCAACGCGGCAAATTCGGTAGGAACAAACGATGTTATCGAATTTTCTCAAGTCGTTTTCGGCACACCCCAAATTATTACGCTGAGCTTAAGTCGTCTTGAAATTACAAATAATGGAAAGCTGACCATAAACGGAACCGGAGCCGACTTATTAACGATCAGCGGAAACAACACTTTTGCGATATTTTCTCTCAACTCCAATGTAGTCGCAACCCTAAATAACTTAAAAGTTTCGGACGGATATACAAGCGGCGGCGGCGGCGGAATTGCTACTAACGGCAATTTAACTATTAATAATTCCGAGATCAGCAATAATCGCGCACTAACTGGAACCGGCGGAATCGACAACAGCGGCACATTAACCATCAACAATTCAAAACTAAATAATAATATTATCAATGGACCCAGTCTCGGCGGTGCTATTGATAGCGATGGAACGTTAATCATCAATAATTCGACTTTCAGCGGTAATCGCGCGGGAACCGGCGGGGCTATTTATAATCACGGAAATATGTCAGTCTCTAATTCAACATTTAGCGATAATTTCGCTGCCGGTTTCGGCGGGGCAATGTATATAATCGGACCGACAAATTTGGTGAACTGCACTATTCATGCCAATTCCGCTAATTCTAGAGGCGGCGGGCTGTTTGTGCAATACGATCCGGCACTACTAAATTTGTCGAACGTAACGATTACGAACAATATAAGCAATGCGAACAATCAAAATGCAGGCGGAACCGGCGGCGGAATAAACAATGTTTCCGCCACGGCGGTTAGAATTCGAAATTCGATTATCGCAAACAATATAGATAACACCGGCACGGCACCGGATTTTATCGGCAATCTGACTTCTGAAGGATACAATTTGATTAAAGTCGGAAATACCGGCGAACCGACCGACATTTTAGGACAAGACCCGCTGCTCGGACCGCTGCAAAACAACGGCGGCTCTACATTTACCAGAGCGTTGCTGCCCGGAAGTCCGGCGATTGATGCCGCCAATCCTTCAAATGTTCCGATTTACGATCAAAAAGGCATAGTGCGTCCCCAAGACGGAGACGGAAATAATTCCATTCGTTCAGACATCGGCGCATTCGAAATCGGTTCAGCAACCTTCAGAAGACCGTCGTTCGATTATGACGGCGACGGCAAAACCGATGTTTCTATCTTTCGTCCGTCAAACGGTCAATGGTGGTTTTCGCGCAGTTCGGACGGTGGCAATAATGCTTTGCAATTCGGCATTTCGACCGATAAAATAGTTCCTGCAGATTACACAGGCGACGGCAAAACGGATGTGGCAATTTATCGTCCGGCAAGCGGCGAATGGTTTATTTTGCGGAGCGAAGATTTCAGCTATTACGCATTTCCCTTCGGCATTTCAACTGACACGCCTGTTCCGGCAGATTACGATGGAGATTCTAAGGCTGATGCGGCAGTTTTCCGTGCTTCAAGCGGAACTTGGTATATCAATAATTCGACCACGGGCAACACTCAAATTACGAATTTCGGCGTGAATGGCGACAGACCTGTTCAAGCTGATTACGACGGCGACGGCAAAGCAGACATTGCCATCTATCGTCCAACTGGCGGCAATGCGAGTTGGTGGATTAGAAGAAGCTCGAATGAAAATGTCTTTAATGTGATAACTCCATCTGCATCTGCTCCCGTGTTGATAGGAGATTTTACAGGCGACGGCAAGGCGGATTTTTCATATTTTATCGGCGGAAACACTTCTTGGAACATTGTCAGAAGCGAAAATTTATCAACAATCACAACCCAATTCGGACAACCCGGCGACATTCTGACACCGAGCGATTTTGACGGCGACGGTAAATTTGATTTGGCAACATTCCGACCGTCAAATAATACTTGGAACATTCGCCGCTCATCCGACGGCGCAACCGTTCAACAAACTTTCGGAACAAACGGCGATATTCCGACTCCGAGTGTTTTTGTTCGGTAACAATTTAGGCTTCAAATAGATTAGTAACAAGTTTATTTATCAATGCGATATTGAAAGAGGAGAATTATAATGAAGAATAATGTTCGCAACTTACGTTATTTATCGGCAATCGTCATTTTGACGGGGATTATTTTTACTAATTTTGTGTTGAATAAACCCAATATTTCAGCGGCGATTTCAAATGAAACTTCCAATTCAAAGACGGATAATTTACCTGTCTATTTCGAGGAAAATCAAGGGCAATTAGATAAAAAAGTTCGATTTTACACTCGCGGAACAAACGATTATTCATTGTTTTTAACAGCGACCGAAGCCGTTTATGTGCTTTCGAGTCGAGAGTCAGTTGATTTGAGCAATCAAAAATCAAAAATCAAAAATCAAAAATCCACCGCCGTTTATATGACATTAACGGGCGCGAATCCGAACGCGGATTTTGCGGGAATATCAATGTTGGAACATAAAACCAACTATTTCAAAGGCGCGGAAAGCGATTGGCGGACAAACATTTCAAACTATCGGCAAGTGCGGGCGAATAGCATCTATGAAGGCGTTGATATGGTTTGGTATGGCAAACAGCACGGCGAAATGCAGTATGATTTTGTGATTGCGCCGAATGCGAATCCCGACCAAATCGGATGGGAAATAAAAGGCGCAAGCGATGTCGAATTGACGACGGAAGGCGATTTGCTTATCAAAACCGAATACGGCGAAATCAGACAGCAAAAACCGTTTTCGTATCAGGAAACAAACGGTTTTCGCCAAGAAATTGAAAGCCGCTTTGTCATCGAAAAATCAAAAGTCCGCTTTGAACTCGGCAATTACGACCGTTCAAAACCTTTAACGATTGATCCGACCGTTAATTTGAGTCGTCCCGCGTTTTCAACACTTTTGGGCGGTCCGATAAATGATCAAGGAAATGCGATTGCCGTTGATAATTCCGGCAATATTTTTGCAACCGGAAAAGTTCCGTCGCCGACGTTTCCGACCACACCGGGAACTTTCGATACGACGCATAACGGCTTGGATGATGTTTTCGTAACCAAGTTAAAGGCTGACGGTTCGGCATTGATTTACTCTACTTTTATCGGCGGAAGCGATGAAGACATCTGTTTCGGCATTGTTCTGGATTCGTCGGGAAATGCTTTTTTGACCGGACTTACGGTTGATTCGACGACCGATTTTCCGGTAACTGCGGGCGCGTTTGATTCGACTCCCAACGGTGGTCTGGACGTTTTCGTGACAAAGTTGAACTCGACCGGCTCGGCTTTGATTTACTCAACCCTAATCGGCGGAAGCGGCGATGATACGGGTTATGACATTGCCATAGATTCATCGGGAAATGCTTTTTTGATGGGCGGCACGCTGTCGGGTAATTATCCGACAATATCAGGCGCGTTCGACACGACTTATAACGGCAGCGGCGATATTTTTGCAACCAAACTCAATGCCACAGGTTCAGCCCTCATTTATTCTACATTTATCGGCGGAAGCGATTTTGAACAAGGTTCGGGACTCGCACTCGACGCGGCGGGAAACGTCTTTTTAACGGGAAACACTTACAACGCCGCTACCGCATATCCGACAACTTCGGGCGCATTTAATACGAATCATAACGGCTTCGATGATGTTTTCGTAACCAAGTTGAACAGTTCGGGTTCGGCATTAATTTATTCGACTTTCATCGGCGGCAATTTGAGCGACCGAGGCATCGGCATTGCCGTAGATTCAACGGGAAATGCTTTTGTTACAGGACATACTTTGGATGCCACAACCGATTATCCGACAACTGCCGGAGCATCGGACACGACTCAAAACGGCGGCGAAGATGTTTTTGTAACAAAGTTAAATTCTGCCGGTTCGGCATTGATTTATTCGACTTTTCTCGGAGGCAACGGTAACGATCAGGGCTACGGAATCGCCGTTGATAAATTCGGAAATGCTTTTCTGACAGGATTTACCGATGATGCCGCAAGCGATTATCCGACAACTTCGGGCGCATTCAATACGACTCATAACGGCAGTATTGATGTTTTTCTAACCAAAATTAATCCGGCAGGTTCGACATTAATTTATTCATCATTCATCGGCGGCAGCGGCATTGACCGAGGCACGGGAATCACGCTCGATTCTGCTGGAAACGCTTTTTTGGTTGGGCTGACGTTGGACGCTCCGACGGATTTTCCAACCACGCCGGGAGCTGCCGATACGACTCATAACGGCGGTGCTGATCCGTTCATCACGAAATTCAGCGGCGCGTCAAATTCGTTCGATTTCGACGGCGACGGCAAAACGGAATTTTCAATTTTCCGCCCGGCTTCCGGTCAATGGTGGCAATTACGAAGTTCAGACGGCGGAAACGGCGCAGTTCAATTCGGAAACGCTTCGGACAAGCTCGTTCCGGCAGATTTTACGGGCGATGGAAAAACCGATACGGCAATCTGGCGACCTTCGACAGGCGAATGGTTCGTGCTTCGTTCGGAAGATTTTTCCTACTTTGCTTTCCCGTTCGGGACAAGCGGAGATTCGCCGGTTCCGGCAGATTACGACGGCGACGGCAAAGCTGATGCGGGAGTTTTCCGCTCATCGATGTCAACGTGGTATTTACACAATTCAACCAACGGCGGAACGGACATTATTTCTTTTGGTGCAAGCGGCGATAAACCCGTTGTTGCAGATTACGACGGCGACGGCAAAGCTGATTTGGCAGTTTATCGCGCCAACGGCGGATCGAGCGAATGGTGGTTACGGAGAAGTTCTAACGGAAGCGTTTTTGCAACTCCTTTCGGTAATTCGACGGATAAAGCCGTGCAAGGCGATTACACGGGCGACGGCAAAGCGGATATTGCGGTTTGGCGACCGTCAACCGGAGACTGGATTATTTTGAGAAGCGAAGATTTATCGTATTTTTCTTTTATCTTCGGTGCAATTACTGATGTTCCTGTTCCCGGCGATTACGACGGCGACGGCAGATTTGACGCGGGCGTTTTTCGACCTTCAAATTCGACTTGGTTTATCCAACGCGCAACGGGCGGAACTCTGTTTCAACCGTTTGGAACTAGCGGTGATTTACCGATTCCAAATGCTTTTGTTCCTTGATTAAAGTGCAAAATCAATCCAAAAGCGTTCCGTAAATTCCGAGCGGCAAGCTGTAAATTGCATCACTTGTCGCAATAAGCATTTCGCCTTTGCGCGTAAAACAAAGTCCGACAATGTTCATTCCGGCAACGATTTGTTCGCAATTTGTGCCGTCTTGCGAAACTTTGACGATGCCGTGTTTGCCTTGAAAACACGCCGCAACGTATAAATTTCCTTGTTTGTCGAACGCCAAACCTTGCGGTCTGCCGAGTCCGCGAAAAAATACTTTTTCATTTCCTATCGCATCAATCGCATAAATCTCATCAAAACTCGACAGCTTCGGCGCGGAAACGAATAATCTGCCGTCAGGCGAAAAAGCTATGTGAAAAGCCGAGACCGATGGTTCGAGAACGGCAAAAGATTCGGCTTCCTCAAAACCTCTGACGCGAAAAATCGTGCCGCTTCGGTCGCCAACAAACATTTCTCCTTCACGGTTAAATGCAAGTCCGGTGGCAATTCCGAGTTCAAATGAAACAGGAATCGCATCTTCGTCCTGCGTGATGCGGAAAACTTCGCCGTCGGCGCGATTTGTAACAAAAAGCTCGCCGTTGCGGTCAAACGCCAAACCTGTCGGATTCATCACATCTGCCGCCATTTCCGTCAAAAAACCGTCGGTTTCGATTCGCAAAAGTGTTACGGGAAATTTTTGCCCGCGTGAACCGGAGCGCGTAACGATTACCGTATTATTTTTCGGATCAACTGCCGGGTTTGAAACCTGATGCAGATTATCGGCGATTTTTTTCCCGACTTTGATATTAAATCCGTCGCTTCTCTCGCCTTGATTTTCGAGATGAATCTCAACATCAACCAAATCGAAAACATCCGGCACGATTGCCATAATTCTTTTTGAAGATGCCGCGATGACACGAGCTTTTTGCCCGTCGAAAAAAACTCCGAAATCATCGTAAGACGTGATTTGAAAATTTTCGCATTCAATCGAAACTTCCCCGCCGGAAATCGCAAAAGGCGGATTGACTCCGGTAATTCTGCCTGCTTTGTTCATTATTCTTACTCCAAACCAAAGTATCTATTCTACGACATTTTCGCAAAATTTGGCTAACTTGCTTTGCATTTGCCGATAACATTTCGATTCTGTTTTATGTTATAATTTCCAAATTGGAGGCTGTAAATTATTAGCAACATTCACGGATTTACACAAGGTTTAAAACATAATCAACTGCGGCTCATCGAGCGTCTTTACACGCGGCGCGTCGCTCCCGAACAAATCGTTTCGCCCGAACTTGCGCGTCAGCTTTCGGAACTTTCCTTTGAAACCGGCAGACAAATCGGCGTTCTCATCAATCGCAAAGGGCAAATTGAATATGTCATGGTCGGCACGGCTAAAGGAATTGAAATGCCCGATTTCGGTCGTTCGCGGGCTTCGCAAGAAAGATTTCGCGGACTTCGATGTGTTCACACGCAACTTCATAAAGAGAAATTAACGCAGGACGATTTAACCGATTTAGCACTTTTGCGGCTTGATTTAATGTCAATTATTCAAGTTAATCAAACCAACGGCTTGCCCGAAATGGTTTATTCGGCGCATCTCGTTCCGTCAACTTCCGAAAAACTCGAAACTGAAAGCCAATCTTTACCTTACGAATTTTTAGAACCGAATGTGCCTTCGCAACTCGATACGGATTTTATCGGTTTGATAAATTCGCTCGAAAACGAAATGGCGCGGATTCGTCTGACGGCGCGAAATCGCCAAACCAACCGCGACCGCGTGATTTTAGTAAATGTTACGACAGGTTATTTATCCGAAGCCGAAGAATCGCTTGCCGAATTGGAAGAATTGACGCTTTCGGCGGATGCGATTGTGTTGGATAAAATCATTCAACGCCGTTCGCAAATTGATCCGAAAACCGTGCTTGGGCGTGGAAAACTCGAAGAACTTCTGATTCGTTCAATGCGTTTGGGCGCGGATTTGATTGTTTTCGACACCGAACTTTCGCCCGCGCAGGTTCGTGCGCTTTCGTTGGCGACGGATTTAAAAGTCATTGATCGCCCACAGCTTATTTTGGATATTTTCGCTCAACGCGCTCAATCGCGCGAAGGAAAATTACAAGTCGAACTCGCGCAATTAAAATATCTTTTGCCGCGTCTGGCACAAGGTTTGAATCCGGCGTTTTCGCGTCTGGCAGGCGGAATTGGCGGGCGCGGACCGGGCGAAACGAAACTCGAAACCGACCGCCGGCGTGTGCGCGATAAAATTACGAATCTCGAAAAACAAGTTGATAATCTTAGCCGCCAACGCAACGAACGCCGCAAACATCGCATTAGCCGAAATGTCCCGATTATTTCGCTTGTCGGTTACACAAACGCCGGTAAATCTACTTTGCTCAACACTTTAACGCAAAGCAAAGTTTATGTGGAAAAGAAAATGTTTGCAACGCTCGACCCGACTTCGCGCCGACTTCGTTTGCCGATTGAACAAGAAATCATCATCAACGACACCGTCGGATTTATCCGCGATTTGCCCGACGCGCTGGTTGCCGCTTTCCGCGCCACGCTCGAAGAAATTTCAGACAGCGATTTATTAGTTCACGTTATTGACGCTTCAAATCCGCGAGCCGTTCAGCAAATCGAATCAGTTGATAAAATTTTAGCCGAATTAAAATTGAACGAAATCCCGCAAATCATCGTTTTGAACAAGGCGGATTTGCTCGATGAAATGTCGCTCGAAGCCTTGACAAGACAAATCTCGCTTGACAAGTCGGCTGAAATCGTGGCAATTTCAGCTATTCAACCGAAAACATTGCGTCCTTTGGTTGAAAAAATTAGTGAATCGTTAGTGGTTAGTGGTTCGTTGTCAGTTGCCAATGCAGATTTTGCGACTAACAACTAACAACTAACGATGAACAAATAATGAATAAACGACTTTCAGACTCGAAAAATCCGCTGACAAAAGCGCAGAATGCAATTAATAATTTTGCTTCGCGCACGGTCGGGAAATTATCGGCGCGGCAGATTTTTTGGGGCGGATTTGTGTTTCTCTGCATTGTAACGACTTTTCTGATCAATAATCCGTTTTTGCGTTCTTCGGTTGAAATTTATAAAGAAGGCGACATTGCCCGCGAAGATATTACTGCTCCGGCTGATATTTTTACGATTGACGAACCCGAAACCGAGAAACTCAAACAATCTGCCCGCGAAACAATCGAGCCGATTTTTACCGAACAAACCAATTTGGCAGAAGAAGCCGTGCAGAGTTTTCGTTCGGCGTGGGAAAATCTTCAGCGCAAAACGGAAAATCATTCAAATTCAACCAACAAACCTAATGCCAATATAAAAGCCGAAGCGCAATGGTTCGGCGCAGGCGGCGCGGATTTAGGAAAAGTTTTTACCGCTCGAAATTTCAGCTCGAACGAACTCGAATCCGTTACACGAATTTTGCGTGAAAGTTCAAACGGACAGATTTACGGCGACCAAGATCGCACGTTTTTCTCGAACGAAATCACGCTGGTTGACCGTCAAAAGCCGAATTTATCAAAGAAAATTACGAATCCCGAATCTTCGATGAACGCACTTTCCGAAGCGCGAAACAAACTAAAAACAGGTTTAGGACAAATTCGCAGTTTGAACGAAAAGGAAATCGAAGCCTTTAATGCCGCACTTGCGCCGTTAATTCAGCCGAGCATTGTGTATGACGCGGTGCAAACCGGAAATTCGCGCGATGCGATTGTCAAAAGTGTCGAGCCGGTAACGGTTTCGCTCAAACGCGGACAAAAAATTGTTGACGAAGGCGACATTATCACCCGCGAAGCCTTGCAAAAAATTTCGGCAATTCGGAGTTATACTTCGACAACGCGCCAATCAAACAAATTTATCGGGCTTTTGATTTTGATTTCCGCGCTGTTTTGGGTCGCTTGGAAATTCATCGAACACAACCAACTCGGTTCACGGCTCGCGCTTTCGGCTGAAAAAAGTTTTGCGCTTTTCGGCTTTATCGTGATTATTCAGACGGCATTGATGGCGGCGTTTTTCCGCTTGGCAGAATTTACTGCCGCGCAAAATATCAAAGCACCGCTAAACGATCCGATGCTTTGGTCGTTTGCGATTCCGTTTGCGTTCGGAAGTTTAATGATGACATTACTTGCAGACAGACGAACCGCGCTTTTTACGGGAATGTTTCTGGCTTTAACTGCCGGATTAATTTCGCCGAAACCGATGGAATTTACCGTTTTTTCGGCGATTGCTTCGGCAGTTGCGGTTTACGGAATCGGACGTTATCGTTCGCGCCAATCGGTAACAATCGCGGGCGTTTTAGTCGGTTTGGCAAGTGCGGCAACGGCTTTGGCTTTGATTGGTTACACGCAACAGCCGTTTATTTTAAATACCGTAATGTTGGCGATTGCTTGCGGTTTGGCAAGCGGTTTGGTTACGGCGGCAGTAACAGCCGTTTTCTTGCCGATGTGCGAAAATGTTTTCGGAATTCTGACTGACGTTAAACTTCTGGAACTTTCAAACGCCGACTTGCCCGCGCTCGGACAGCTTGCGCTTCGTGCGCCGGGAACGAATCAACATTCGCACGCCGTCGGACAATTGGCGGAAGAGGCGTGTCGCGGTGTCGGTGCAAACGGACTTTTAGCCAGAATCGGCGCACTTTATCACGACATCGGAAAATCTGCCGCGCCTGAACATTTTGTCGAAAACCAACTCGGCAAAAATCCTCACGACAGATTAAAGCCGTCGCAAAGCGCGAAAATCATCATCAGCCACGTTACTTACGGCATCAAACTCGGCAAAGAAATGGGTTTGCCGCAAAGAATTATTGATTTTATTCCGCAACATCACGGCACGCGAACTTTGCATTATTTCCTGCGAAAAGCGCAAGCCGAAGCGCGTGATGCCGAAGATATTTCCGAAAACGATTTTCGTTATCCCGGACCAAAACCGCAATTCCGCGAAGCCGCAATTATGATGATTGCCGACAGTTGCGAAGCCGCCGCACGTTCGTTATCTGAACCAAATCCCGAAAACATCCGCTTTATCGTTACAAAAATCATTGACGCAATCTTGCAGGACGATCAACTCGACGAATGCGATTTAACCTTGCGAGAATTAACCGTCATCCGCGAATCAATGATTAAATCCTTGGTGGCAATCTACCATTCGAGAGTTGATTATCCCGGCTACACGCCGCCGACATCTTCGCCAAAATTAACGCTGATAGCCGAAGCCGATTCCGAAGAACGCGGAATGCTCTACAAAAATCCCGCAGAAATCCCGATCTCACCCGGCGGCGAAGTCGAAGACGAAGCCATTGACCGCTCATCTCCGCCCGACAAAGCCGAAGCGAAAACCGTTAAGTGATGATGAATTTACTCAAAAAAACTTGTCCTTGGTGCAGTAGAAAACTGCGAATAATTGAGTTAGTTGCTCTTGATGTTCACAGCCCGAACCAATGCGAAAAATGTCATAAGTTTTTCAAAAGTGATGGATTTTTCTTTGTTCCGACACTTGCCTGTTTAATCTTCCCGTTGTTGATTGTAGAAATATTTGAATTGAATCGAATTTTATTTTTCGTTGGTCTGGTTATAATGCCAATAATTTTCTTGATTCTTGCCGAGCCGATAAAAGTTGAATTCAAAAGAAAAACCACAAAATCTTAATTTCTTCTTACTGCGAAAAAACCAATCAAAACTAACGCGCCGCCGATGATTATATGAAAATAATTTGCGGCGTGTTTCTGCAAATAACGGCGGACGAGATTGCGATTGTCGAGGTGAAAATAATTCTGATACCATTTCCACTTAGACACTGTGCAATAAAGAAAGTTGTTTAATGAGAACAAGGAGCGGTAGCGACTTGGCAAAAATGCCCGTCCGCTACCGCTAAACGGTTCTCATTATTGCATAGTTTCTAAAGAGAAACGGTATCAGAACATAAAGCCGAAACTTACTTGGACTATTTTCCTTTTTCTTCCTTCACGCCCAAACCGTTAATAATCGTCGAAACAACCGACTCGGCAAAGGCGCGGGACATTCTTTCGACTGCGGGGTCTTCTTCGTTGAAAAATGAGCGCGGATCGTCGGTAAATTCAAACGAATCGCGGAAAACGAAGTTTTGATTATCGTAGAGAATTTTGTTTTCCTTCAAATCGCGCACCGTAACGGCGGCGACAATCGTAACCTCATAGACGCGGGCGCGACCTTCGCGGTCAAGCAAAACGCCGGAAAAAATGAAATTCCGAATCGTGCCTTCAATCGCAGCATCTGCGCCGTCGCGTGTGCTTTGCACCTTCAAACCGCGCCCGCGTTTGATGATTTCTTTTGAAACTGCTTCGGTAAAACGAGATTCGACGCGATAACGTGCGCCGGAAACTTCAAATTGGAAAGCCGGAACAGCAATCTTTTTAATATTTTTCGGCAAACCGCTTTGCGTAACGGGTTTATAACATTCGGTAAAACCCGAAACGAATAAAAATAAAACGAAAATGGCAATAAATCTCATAACTGCTTTTTAATTTCCTCGACAATTTTCAGCGTTTGCACCGTTTCGCAAACATCGTGAACGCGAATGATTTTCGCACCGTTCCAAACCGCAATCGCCGCGCTTGCAAGACTTCCCGGCAATCTTTTCTCAGCGTCGGGTTCATTCAAAATTTTCCCGATAAAAGATTTGCGCGATGTGCCGACGAGTATCGGAAAATCTGAAAATTCATTTACGAGTTTATCAAGTTTTGCGATAAGTTCTAAATTCTGTTCGAGAGTTTTGCTGAATCCGATACCAACATCAAGCGCGATATGTTCGTTTATAACGCCGAATTTTCTCGCAATTTCAAGGCTTTGGCGAAAACCTTTTGAAACTTCCGACAAAATATCTTCGACAGGTTCTTGTTTGTGCATCGTTTCAAATTCGCCGCGCAAGTGCATCAAAACCAAGCCCGAATTATGTTTTGCCGCGACTTCTCCGATGTGTTCATCAAACCGCAAACCCGAAACATCGTTGATAATTTCCGCGCCCGATTCGACAGCTTTTTCGGCAACTTCCGACTTGCTCGTATCAATCGAAACCGGCACATCAAAGCGTTTTGCAATCGCTTCAATAATCGGACAAACGCGCCGAATTTCCTCATCAGCCGAAACTCTCGCGCTGTTCGGGCGCGTAGATTCGCCGCCGATGTCGAGAATGTCCGCGCCGTCTGCAATCAATGTTTCGGCTTGTTTTAAGGCTTTATCAATCGAAAAAAACTTTCCGCCATCGGAAAAACTATCCGGCGTTACATTTAAAATCGCCATCACGAGAGTTTTTTCTAAAGAAATCGCACGGCGCGAAGTTTGCCAAATCATATAACAATTTAAGCGCGAAACTGTGTAAAAACAAAGTCCGAATCAAGAATAGAACATTGAACAAGCAAAGCGGGGACAGAGCCGCGAAACGTGATTATTTTCTACCCTTGAACGGACTTCACTTAAAATTTTCGAGCAGCGAAATAGTGTTAATTTCCTCTTGTTTGTCGAAGTAGATTGTTTTGCCGTCGGACGACCACGCCGGATTTGCGTAAAAAAGTTTGGAGATGCGGTTATTTGTAATTTTTTTTGCCTCGCCGCCGTTTGCCGCGATAATCCAAATGTCTTCTTTATCGTTTTGATGCGCGGTGAACGCAATCATTTTGCGGTCTTTGGAAAGCGTTACACTTAAATAATCAATGTTCTCGAATGTTGAAATACTGCGTTTTTCGGCTGTCAAATTCACTTCAAGAAGTTTGATATTCATCGGATTCGGCTTGAAATAGCCATCCGTAGTTATTAATAAAACTTCCTTGCCCGAAGCCGTCCAGCCGAGAATTTTCACGCTGTCCGTAGTCGAATAAATTTGTTTCTGCTTGCCGGCTTCCATCAGCCAAATACTCATAAAAAATTTCTTTCTGTCTTCTGTTGATTTTTGCGTAAAATAAACATAGCGTTTTCCGTCCGGCGACCAGTGCGGCGCGTGATATTTCGTCAACTTGTCGCGGTTATTTGTCAGATTGACGATTTTTCCCGATTCGATTGAACCTGAATAGAGATTGTTTTTTTCCGCCATATCAAAATACATAAAGCTATTCGCATCGGGCGAAAATTCAAAACTGAAATCATTGCGATAAACCGGAATCAGGCTGAAAGAAGGCGGATTAACGCCGCCGGTCGTAAGTTGTTTTTCCTGCCCGTCAACAATATTTGCCAGATAGATTTGATATAATTCTTCCGCGCCGATTACTCTCAAAAAAGCAATGCGGCGACTGTCAGCTAACCAGCGGGCATTAAACCCTTTGACCGAGAAAACGGTCGAATTATCTGCGATTGATTTAACGACAATCGAAGATTCTTCCCAATAAGTCGTAAAACGCGGCGAGGCGTTTGTTTGATACATTATAAAATTTCCGTCGGGCGAGATTTCAGACCAAAATTCCGCTTCGACTTGCGACGCGAGTTCAAATTCCGCGCCGCTTTCGATTTTTACGCCGCCGATGTCCGAGCGTTTTTCCCAAGTCGCGTAATAAATTTTTGTCCCGTCGGCTGAAAAACCGATCAAATCATAGTTTCCTTCGCCGCGTGTAACCTGCACGGGCGTGGCAAATTCGTTTGCGTCGGCAAGATTCAATCCCGTGCCGTTGATTCGCTCGACCTGATAAAGAATTCGTTTCCCGTCCGTGTGCCAGCGCAATCTGGTTTTCACGTCCTTATCATTAGTTAAACGAACCGCCTCGCCGCCCGCCGACGGCATTTTCCAAATATCCGTCTGACCTTCGCGGGTTTCGCAAAAAGCGATTTGTTTTTCATCGGGCGAAAAACTGAAATTTTTACTCCGCACTTCGAGATTCGGCAGTTCGGTTATTTTAGCGATTTCCCGCGCCGCTAAATCAAGCCGGAAAAGATTGCCTTCCTGTTCGTAAAATATCGCTTTGCCGTCAGCCGACCAATGCCGCAATCTGATAAAACTATCGTCAATTAATTTAACCAATACCGCTTCGCCGCCCAACGACGGACAAATATAAATGCCGAAAATACGTTCGCGGCGCGAAATAAAAGCAATCTGTTGATCATCGGACGACCACAGCGGGCTGAAATTTACCCATTGATCTTTGGTTACGTTAATATCTTCGCCGCCGTTTGTTTGCTTAATATACACGCTCTCTTTTTTTCCGTTTTGCGCCACCGAATAAGCCACCATTTTGCCGTTGTGAGATAAACTATAATCACCAACACCGCCGCCCCAACTGCCTACGCCGGTTTTCCACGAAACCAGCCGCACCGGACGCAACGAATCGAAATTGCCGTCGTTTTGCACAGGTTTTCGGAATTGCCAAAAATATAAAAACGCCGCGCCGACAACCGAAAAAATCAATAAAACTAAAAGCGCGATTGTCGGATTAAAACGTCTTTTTACCGTTTCGACGGATTTTACGTCATCGCCGAACTTGTCGCGGCTGTTGCTCCAAAAATAAAATCGTCTTTTTTCCGTCCGATTCAGCTCGTTGGTTACGATTGATTGATTCGGCGAAGTCGAAGCAACCGAAAATGCTTCCCGAATTTCGCCACCGTTCTGCAATTCGCGCAAATCCGCCGCCAATTCACGCGCCGATTGATAACGCAAATCTTTATTTTTCATCAAAGATTTGATTAAAATCGGTTGTAATTTTGTCGGAATCGGCGACCAATCCGGTTCGTCGTTGAGAATTGCGGAAATCGTCTCGGCGTTATTTTCTCTGGCAAAAGCCCGTTTTCCGGCGAATATTTCATAAATGAGTGCGCCAAAGCTGAAAACGTCCGTTCGTGCGTCGAGCCGCCGCCCGCGAAGTTGTTCGGGCGACATAAACGGCACAGTTCCCATCATCGCGCCCGAACTGTTCAAACTTCCGTCGGTGTCTTTGTCCGTTTCGGCTTCGATGAATTTTGCCAAACCGAAATCCAGCACTTTCGCTTGTCCTTTTTCGCTGATGATAATGTTTGCGGGCTTGATGTCGCGGTGAATAATTCCTCTTTGATGCGCTTCGGTCAAAGCATCGGCGATTTGAATCGCAAGGTCGAGCGATTTTTCAACGCTCAAACTGTTTTTCGCCAAAAGTTCTGCAAGCGTTTCGCCGCTCACATACTGCATCACGATAAAACTGCAAACATCGGTTTCGGAAATTTCGTAAATCGTGCAGATATGCGGATGGTCAAGCAGTGCCGCCGCCCGTGCTTCGCGCAGAAGCCGACGATTTGCCTGTTCGTCGGAAGATAAATTTTGATTCAGAACTTTGAGCGCAACTTTTCGGTTTAATTTCAAATCCTGCGCCAAATAAACTTCGCCCATTCCGCCTGCGCCGAGTTGTTCGACAATTTCGTAATGCCCCAAATGCTGTCCGTTTGACAGTTGAAAATTCCCCGTCAAAATCCGGTCGGCGAGTTTAGCAACGGCAGGCGTTTCCATAAAACTTTCGGCACTATCGAGCGAAGCTAACAGCGACTCGACTTCCGTCCGTAAATTTTCATCATTGCCGCAGGCTTCGGTGATGAATTTCTGCCGCTCTTCGGGCTTCCGGCGAATTGCCGAATCGAAAACCGCTCTTACTTTTCCCCAATTTTCATCAGACATCTTTTTTTATTTCCGAGTTGATTCGGTTTTCAGACTTGGAAATTATCGAGTCAGTTCGCGGTGAAGCCACGCTTTTGCCATTGCCCAATCGCGTTTGACGGTTGATTCGGAAACGCCCAATATTTCTGCCGTTTCGGTTACTTCCAAGCCGCTGAAAAAACGTAGTTCGACGATGCGTGCAAGTTGTGCGTCTTTTTCTTCGAGCCGTTCGAGAGCTTCGTCGAGTTCCAATAAATCGAAATTCGTGTCGCTCACCGCAACCGTCAAAGCATTTTCAAGCGGCAAATCGTCTTTCGAGCCGCCGCGCCGGATGCGGTGTTTTGATCTTGCATAATCACACAAAATCCGCCGCATCATCGTTGCCGCCAAGCCGAAGAAATGCGAACGGCTTTCCCACGCGACCGATTTTTGTTCGGCGAGTTTTAAATATGCTTCGTGAACCAACGCGGTTGTTTGCAAAGTATGTCCGCCGCGCTCTTTTTGTAAATAACGATGTGCCTGCCGATGCAGTTCCGTATAGACGAGATTCATCAACGCATCATTGGCTTGCGAATCTTGCTTTTCGTTCCAATGTTGCAGTTGCTCGGTAATTTCGCTTACAGTTTTCGGTTTTTCCGCCATTTTTGACCTCGACCGTGAGAGAGAAATATTTTTATTGCGATTGAACAAAAATATACCCAATCCGCCGAAAAGTCAATGTTTTGCGGATAATGTGGAAGAAGCGCACGATAATCGAGGGCGCACAATTAAGAACACTCTCGACTATCGTCTATGGCTCGGCGTTTTACGTTACTTTGCAAATACACATTCCTAATTGCGGATTCCATGTGCAAGATTCGGGACACTCATTCTCACGAATTTGTAATCCAGTTTCTCCGGTTTTTTTTAAGATTTCCCTAACCATTTCAATAATGGTCAGAATCCGTTCGACTTTATCGCCTTCAGTTTCTCCGAAGGCAACATAGTTGACTGCCTGCGATTGCATTAAAGACAGCGAGTAGTAAAATTCGCTGACGAGTTCTGCTTTATCCGTTTCTGTTTCTGCTGTTTGATATGTTTGTTCCATTTAAGTTCTCCTTTTTGTTTAGTTAAAGTTTTCCAGCCTTGAAATTATGCTGGTTTCTTCTTGTTTATCGAAGAAAATCGTTTTGCCGTCCGGCGATAACGCAGGACTGCCGTAAAAGAGTTTTGAATTACCGTTAGACGTTATTTTTTTCACTTCGCCGCCCGATGTTGACGCAGTGCAGATGTTGTCTTTGTTATCTTGGCGAGCGGTAAAGACAACCGTTTTTCCGTCTGCCGATAATGACATACTCGTAACATAAATATTTTTGAAAATCGTTTCAGATTGCTTTTGTCCCGTCGTCGAAAGCCGTAAAACCGTGATGTCCAAAGGAATTGCCGACATTAGCAAATCGGTTTTTTCCAAAACAATTTCGCCGTCCGCTGTCCAACCCAGCAGACGCAAACTTGCCGTTGTCGAATAAATTTCCTTTGCGCCGTCTTGTTCGACAATCCAAATTTTCCAAACTCTTTTTTCTTCATTTGAATTTGATTTATGCTGCGACATAAAAGCAATACGTTTGCCATCCGGCGAAAAAAGTGGGCAAAAATAAAAAACATTCGAATTCGTGTTGTTCGTAAGATTGACAGTTTCGCCCGATTCCGTTGAAGTTTGAAAAATGTTCCGAAAGTCCGATTCTTTGGCAACATACGCAACTTTGCCGCTGTCGGGCGACCAACTGTATTCTCCGGTTTGATTTCGGTTATAAGGCAACAGCGAATATCCCGGCAAATTGACGTTTGAATTCGTGATCTGCTTTTCTTCGCCGTTGATTGTATTTACCAGCCAAAGATTAACTTTTTGCTCCGTTTCATCGCGCCGCATAAAAGCGATTCGACGATTATCCGGCAACCAGCGCGGATTGATGCCTTTGACCGAAAGCGGCGGATATTTATTCGACAGCGATTTTACGATGATTAACGGATTTCCGAAAAATGCAATTGGTTCAGCGATTATGTTGGATTGGTAAGTAACCGATTGACCATTTGGCGAAACGTCCGCCCAAAACTCGGATTCGATGCCGGAAGCAATTTCAAATTCTTCGCCCGAATCAGTTTTTACGCCCCAAATGTCAGATTTTTTTTCCTGTGCAAGATAGTAAATCTTCGTGCCGTCGCTTGAAACATCAATCATTTTATATTCGCTGTCGCCGCGCGTAACCTGTCGCGGCGTGGATTGATCGGTGTATGCAACATTGATTTGATTGTAGTTATTGCGATTGACGGTGTAGAGAATTCTTTTTCCGTCGGGATGCCAGCGCGGTTGAATTTCCGCTTCTTTATCGTTTGTCAAACGCACGGGCGAACCGTCATTTATCGCCGACATCCACAAATCGGTTTGCCCGTCCGTTTTTTCCACATAAACGATTTTTTCTTCGTCCGGCGAGATGCTGAAATATCTCGTTATAACTTTCGGCGAATCGAGTTTTGTTATTTGAACCGTTTGCTGTGTCGCAATATCGAGCCGAAAAAGATTGCCTTCAAGTTCATAAAAAATCGCCGCGCCGTCTGTTGACCAATATCGCAAGCGAATATCTTTAAATTGATCAATAATTTTCAATGAAACGGCAACGCCGCCGAACGCCGGAATCGAATAAATTCCCGTTTGGTTTTCGCGCTGTGAAGCAAAGGCAATTTTTTGGTCATCGGGCGACCAAATCGGCGTTACGTTGTTCCATTCGTCTTTGGTTACGCGAATTTCCGCGCCGTCCGTTGTCTGTTTAACAAAAATTCCTTCGGGCGGACCTTCCTGCGTTGAAGAATAAGCCACCATTTTTCCGTCGTGCGAAACGTGATAATCGTTATAAATACTGCTGGCGGCGGTTTTCCACGAAACCAGACGCACCGAACGCAAATTATCGAACGAATGCAAATCGTCCACTTTTTTAAATTGCCAATAAAATAAAACCGCCGCGCCGAGCAGCGAAAACATCGTAAAACCAAGCAGTAACGGAGAATAATTGCGCCGTGTAGTTTTAGATTCGGCGGTTTGCGCGATTTCAGTTTCTCCTGTTTCGGGTGCAACGTGAATTTTTTCCTTCGAGCTTTGCCAAAAATAAAATCGCCGCGATTTTGTTTGTCCTGCTTCATCAGTTTCAACTTGTTCATTCGGCAAAGTCGAAACTTCCGACATCGTTTCGTCAAGTTCGTCGTTTTTTTGTAATTCGCGCAAATCGTCAGCTAAATCCTTTGCTGATTTGTAACGCAAATCTTTATTTTTCATCAAAGATTTGCTTAAAATCGGTTGTAAGTTTGACGGAATCAGCGAAAAATCCGGCTCGTCATTTAAAATTGCCGAAATAGTTTCGGCGTTATTTTCCCGCGCAAACGCTTGTCGTCCCGCAATCATTTCGTAAAACATTGCACCGAAACTGAAAATATCCGTCCGCGCATCGAGCCTTTTGCCGCGAAGTTGTTCCGGCGACATAAACGGCACAGTTCCCATCACCGCGCCGGAACTTTGAAATCTCTGTGTCGTTTCTTTGCTAGATTCGGCTTCGATAAATTTTGCAAGCCCGAAATCGAGAATTTTTACTTGATTTTTGTCGTTGATGATGATGTTTGCCGGCTTGATGTCGCGGTGAATAATGCCGTTTGAATGCGCTTCTGTCAACGCATCGGCAATTTGAATCGCCAAATCCAGCGCGTTTTTAATGCTCAATCGTGCTTTTTTCAAAACTTCGGCAAGCGTTTCGCCGCTCGCGTATTGCATCACGATAAAACTGCACTCCGCGCTTTCCGAAACTTCATAAATTGCACAAATATTCGGATGTTCGAGCAAAGCCGCCGCCCGCGCTTCACGCAAAAGCCGACGATTTGCCTGTTCATCCGAAAGCAGATTTTCCCGCAAAACTTTGATAGCGACGCGGCGATTTAATTTCGTGTCCCGCGCCAAATAAACTTCGCCCATTCCGCCCGCGCCGATTTGTTCGACAATTTCATAATGCGCCAAAATCTGTCCGCTTTGAAATTGATTTTCCTTTGTCAAAACTTCTTCGGCAACCTTAATAACGGCGGGCGTTTCGAGAAATGATTCCGCGCTGTCGAGCGAGGCAAGCAGAGATTCGACTTCGGCTTTCAGAGTTTTATTGCGCCCGCAAGCCTGATGCACAAATTTTTGACGCTCTTCAGGCTTTTGGCGCAAAGCGTCGTCAAAAATTTTTCTTACCTGCTCCCAATTTTCGTCTGCGATTCCTTTGGACACGATACAGCCTCCATTTATTAGCGCGACATTTTTAAAAATCAGAGGTCAAAAATTTTACGAAAAAATTTCTCCGTTGTGTTTTCGCTGGAAGATTTGTATTCACAAAAATATGCCTCTTTTACTGAAAAGTCAATAATTGCTCTCTAATCGAAAAAATTTGACCTCTGATTAAAAAAAACGTCGCGCTAATTAGTAGAGAACAAAAATCTCAGGTTTGGTTTTAACGGGAAATCGAACTTTGGTAAGCCGCTTTCAAACCGCTCACGAATTAGCCGATGCGGAATTTGAAAGCGGCTCAATATAAAAACAAATCTTCCACCAACTGGAGAAAAACTATGAAAAACAAACAAATCTTGAATTATTTTTTGACGATGACAATTCTGCTTTGCGCTCTGACGCTTATTCAGGCGCAGGAAATTAAAGAAACCGTAATCCTTCCGCCGGGCGAAAATGTGATTTTGCAATGGAATCGCGTTTTGCAGGAAACCGTCAAAATTCCCGGACAGCAACCGCCGACGATTTTTCCCGTGCGCTCATTTGCGATAATGCACGCGGCGATGTTCGATGCGGTCAATTCGATTGACGGCTCTTACACAACTTATTGGACAAACGTGCCGACCACGAAAAATGCTTCGCCCGAAGCCGCCGCCGCCAAAGCCGCCCACGATGTTTTAGCGGCTTTATATCCAACGCGGATAGACATTTTCGATACTGAATTAGCAAATTCGCTCATCGGAATTCCGACAAATCGGGTGAAGCAAGGAATGGCTGTCGGCGAAATTGTTGCCACCCGAATGCTCGCGCTCCGTGCGAATGACGGTTGGAATGTAACGCCGCCGCCGTATATTCTGCCGATGACACCGGGAAATTGGCAGCCGACTCCGCCGAATTTGCCGACTGCGGGCTTTACGCAATTTCCGGCAGTCTTGCCGTTTGCGATTGGTTCTCCCAGCAGATTTACACCGAATCCGCCACCCACAATGACGAGCGAGGAATACACCCGCGATTTCAACGAAGTCAAAGAACTCGGCTCGGCAACCAGCACAACGCGCACCGCCGACCAGACCAAAGTCGCGCAACTCTGGGCAAACGTCAACACTCCGACAACAGCTCTCTTAGTCTGGAACAACGTCGCCCGCACCGTCGCCATCGAGCGTAATAACACGACGGTAGAAAACGCCCGACTTTTCGCTCTCATTAATATTTCGCATCACGACGCGCTGCAAACCTCAATGACGAGCAAATTCGTTTATGGTTTATGGCGACCGGTAACGGCAATTCGACGGGCTGACGAAGACGGCAATCCAAACACCACGCCGGATGTTAATTGGCTATCGCTGATTACAACTCCGCCGTATCCGAGTTACGCCGGAAATATGGCGACAATCGGGACTTCGCAGGCAACGATTCTCGCGCTGTTTTTCGGACGCGACGACATTCGTTATCAACACACATGGGAAGGTGCGGGCGGCGCAACACGCTCATACTCAGGCTTTAACCAGATGGCAAACGAACAGGAACGCGCCCGCGTCTATGGCGGAATTCATTTCACGTTTGACCAAATTGCCGGACAATCGGCGGGGCGCAACGTCGGTAATTTCGTGTTTCTGAATTTTATGAAACCGCGCAGTAATAAATAATCCGATTGGAGCGCGGGCTGATTCGTCTGCGCTCCAATTTTAAACTCTGACGCTTTTTCGGGTGCGGCGGCAGACAAAACTATTTACAAAACATCCGAAAAAATAAGGAGAAAAGATTATGAAAAACAAAACTACTTTAACAACATTCGCGGCAATCGCTTTACTGGCAATAATGCCGATTTTGACGCTTTCGCAAACGAATGATTTTGCACCGACGAGTTTTTCCGTTTTCAGCCTGCCGCAAAACATTGGCGCGACAGTCAATTCGGGCGACAACGAATCCGCTGCGGTTGTTGCGCCAAACGGCTTGAGTCTTTATTTTTCGAGCAATCGGGCAGGCACTCTGGGCAGCATAGATATTTGGGTTTCAAACCGCCCGACGCTGACCGCCGCTTGGGGAACGCCGCAAAATCTCGGCGCGACGGTCAATTCGAGCAACAACGAAAATCTGCCGACTCTTTCGCCTGACGGAAAGACGCTGTTTTTCAGTTGCAGTTGTCCCGACACATTTGGCGGGGCGGACATTTACATGACGACGCGCACGGACGTGAACAACGATTTCGGCTGGACTGCGCCCGTCAATCTCGGCTCGGTCATCAATACTTCTGACGGCGAAGTCGGCGCGGGATATTTTGAAAACCCGACAAATGGAACGGCAACTCTTTATTTCACCAGTAACCGAGCGGGCGGACTCGGCGACGAAGACATTTATCAAAGCACACGCAACGCGAACGGCACATTTAACGCCCCGACGAATGTTGCGGCATTAAACAGCCCCTCGTTCGATAGAAGTTCGGCGGTCAGACACGACGGTTTAGAGATATTTTTTGCATCGGAGCGCGACGGCGGATTAGGCGGACGGGATATTTGGGTTTCAACCCGCGCGTCCGTTTCCGCCGCGTGGAATCCGCCCGTCAATGTCGCCAGCGTCAACTCCTCCGGCAGCGACCAATCGCCGTCTCTCTCGCCGGACGGCTCGATTCTCTATCTCTCCTCGTCGCGCGACGGCTCGATTGATATTTACACCGCCACCCGCGTCAGCGTCAACCGCACGGCAACCGCTGATTTTGACGGCGACGGACGCACCGACCTCAGCGTTTTTCGCCCCTCAGACGGCTCTTGGCACATCCTGAACAGCGGCACGAATACTTATCGCGTTCAACCGTTCGGAGCAAACGGCGACAAAATCACGCCCGGCGATTACGATGGCGATTCGCGCACGGATTTGGCGGTTTTCCGCCCGTCAACCGGCGTTTGGTGGATTCTGCGAAGTTCTGACAATACGTTTTCGACAACGCTTTGGGGAATTTCAACCGATAAAACCGTTCCCGCAGATTACGACGGCGACGGACGCACCGACATCGCCGTTTATCGCAACGGAACGTGGTATATCCGGCAAAGTTCAAACGGAACTAACAGCTATCAGCAATTCGGTTTGGCAAGCGATATTCCAATCGCCGGAGCAAATCAATAAAAGAAAGGATTTTTCAAAATAAAAAAACCGAAGCGCGAAAATGACGAAGCGACACCGCCAAGCGAGAATGTTCGCGCTCCAATCAAAAATAAAAAAGAGGAAAAAAACTATGAAAAACAAAAATTACAGCAAACTTTTAACTCCCGTTTTGACGCTTGTGTCAGTCCTACTAATGATTCTATCTGTTGCCCTTGTAACGCACGCGCAACCGACAAACATCACTGGAGGGGCAGGGACGGTAACATTCGGGGTGCAGGCGGTTACTTTGCCGAACGGAAATTTCATCGTAACCGACCCTAATTACGGTGAAGGCGGTGTGTTGAATATCGGGGCGGTTTTTTTGTATAACGGGACGACGTTCGCGCTGATTAGCAAACTCAGGGGTGTTACCTTTGCCGATAGCGTCGGCAACGCCCCGATTGAAGTGCTGACGGGCGGCAATTACTTTGTCGTCCGCAGCGACCTCTGGAACAGTCCTTCCGGGACGGCGGATGTCGGGGCGGTAACGCTGTGCAGCGCGACTGTTGGCTGTAACGGCACGGTTTCGCCCGCCAATTCGCTAATTGGCTCGACGGCGAACGACAGAGTCGGCGATTACGGCAACACGGGGTTGCTCATCACGATGTTGCCGAACGGCAATTATATTGTTCGCAGCCCGTTCTGGGACAACGGCGCGACATCGAACGCGGGCGCGGTAACATTCTGCAACGCGGCGACGAACAGTTGCGCGAATCAGATTGTGTCCGCATCGAATTCGCTTGTCGGCTCGACAACACAAGACAGTGGTGGCAGCACGAGCATCAACATTCTCGCCAATGGCAACTTTCTCGTGAATACACCGACTTGGGACAATATCAGCGCGATTGATGCGGGCGCGATAACACTTTGCAGCGGCGCGACGGGTTGCAGCGGCGCGATTTCCGCGTCGAACAGTCTGGTCGGCACGACGACGGGCGCATCTAACGGAAGAGTGTTGACGACATTGAGCAATAGCAACTATGTCGTCAGCAATCAATTTTGGGACGGCGCGGCAAACGATGTCGGCGCGGTAACATTCTGCGACGGGACAATCGGCTGCACGGGCGCGGTTTCCGCCGCTAATTCGCTGGTCGGCTCGACGTTGAGCGATAACATCGGCAACAGTATCACGGAATTGAGGAACGGCAATTACGTTGTTCGCAGCACATTTTGGGACAACGGCACGGCGGCGATGGCGGGTGCGGTAACATTTTGCAGCGGGACGAGCGGTTGTCCGACAGGCGCGGTTTCCGCCCTCAACAGTCTGGTCGGCTCGGCGGTGAGCCAAAGCGTTGGCGCGGTTGTTATGGCATTGGCGAACGGCAATTATCTCGTCCGCAGTCAAGGTCTTTACGGCATACCGGCAAATCCCGGCGCGGTAACGCTCTGTAACGGAACGACGGGCTGCACGGGCGCGGTTACTGCCGCCAATTCGCTTATCGGCGCAAATGCCGGCAGCGGCGGCGACGCAACTCCGATGTTGGCTTTACCGAATGGCAACTATGTCGTTAACAGCCGAGGTTGGAACAACGGAACGATGACTGTCGGCGCGACGACCCTCTGCAACGGCACGACTAATAATTGCGCGGGCGCAGTCGTTTCGGCGGCAAACTCGCTGACCGGAGCGCGGGCAAACGATTTGACCGACAGCCTTTTGTCCGCCCTGCCCAACGGCAATTACGTTGTGCGAAGCGTAAATTTTAACACCGCGACGGTGGCGGATGTCGGAGCGGTTACGCTCTGCAACGCGGCGACCAACAGTTGCGCGGGACAAACGGCTAATGCGGCAAACTCGCTCGTCGGCTCAACGGCGAATGATAAAGTCGGCAGTTTGATTTCAATATTTCCCAACGGCAACTACGTCGTGCGAAGCCCGCTTTGGAACGGCGCGGCGGCTGATGTCGGGGCGATAACTTTCTGTAATGCGGCGACCGACAGTTGCGCGGGACAAACCGTTTCCGCCGCCAATTCGCTCGTCGGCTCTACAATAGCTGATAAAGTCGGCGAATCAAACGTAACGACTTTATTAACGAATTTGCCGAACGGAAATCTCGTCATCCACAGTTCGGATTGGGACAACACGGCGGCAAACGTCAATGCCAGCGCGTTCACTTTTTGTTCTGCGATGGCAGGCTGTCCAGTTGGCATACTGTCTTCTGCCAACTCGCTCACCGGCACACGGGCGGGCGATCTTAACAACCTTATAACAGGTTTTACCAATCTCTCGGTGGTCGCGCTGACGAACGGCAACTATCTCATCCAAAGCCCGAATTGGAACAACAGCACTACGTTACCAAATATCGGCAGTCGGGGCGCAGTAACGTGGTGCAATGGCACGACGGGCTGTGTCGGCGAAGTTTCCGCCGCCCGCTCGCTTATCGGCTCGACACCGAATGATCGGGTCGGTTTCGCAACCGCGCTCGCCAATGGCAACTACACCGTGTTCGTTGTAGATTGGGACAATCCGGCGATTCTTGCCAATGCCGGATTCGCTCTCTACGGCGACGGCGCAAACGGCACGTTCGACACGCCCAATGCACCTGCCAACTTTGACCGAACCGTTATCGGCACGATAGCAAACGGCGTTATGGCGAGTCAGGTGCGTTATGATGCGGTCAATAACCAGATGCTCGTCGGACGCGGCAACAGCAATCTCGTTACTGTCCTCAGATTACCCGCGCCGCCAATCATCGACACGACTCCGCCCGTTATTACGCCCGATGTTTCCGGCACGTTAGGCAATAATGATTTTTATCTGAGCGACGTTAATATTTCGTGGACGGTTTCGGACGCGGAATCAGCCGTTTCCAATCAATCGGGCTGCGACACGCAAACCGTTACTTCGGACACGAACGGCATAACATTTATTTGTATGGCGACCAGCGGCGGCGGCACTAACACGCAGAGCGTTACCGTCAAACGCGACACAACGAATCCGAACATTAGTTTCGGTTCCCGAACTCCGGCGGCAAACGTCAATGGTTGGAATAATTCGGACGTAACAATCAATTGGAATTGCAGTGATGCCACATCCGGCGCAGTTAATTCGGGCGACAGCCAACCCGTCAACGCAGAAGGACAGAATCAAAGCGCAATCGGAACTTGCACTGACAACGCGGGCAACACCGCGTCCGACACGCAAAGCGGCATTAACATTGACAAGACCGCACCGAACATCAGCTTCGTTTCACGCACGTCGGCTAACGCAAACGGTTGGAATAACTCAAATGTAACCGTTAACTGGAGTTGTTCCGATGCCGTTTCCGGCGCGACGAGCGCGAATGTCAATCAAATTGTCAGCGCGGAAGGTTTAAATCAAAGCTCAACCGGAGTCTGCGCGGACAACGCCGGCAACTCTGCTTCCGACACGCAAAACGGTATCAGCATTGATAAAACTTCGCCCGTTATCGGTTTTGTTTCAAGAACTCCGGCGGCGAATGTTAATGGTTGGAACAATGCGAATGTAACGGTTAATTGGAGTTGCAACGACGCGCTTTCCGGCGCGGTCAGTCCAACCATTAGCCAGACCATAAGCAGCGAAGGCGCGGCGTTGAGTTCAACCGGAACTTGCGCGGACAACGCGGACAACACCGCGTCCAACACGCAAAACGGCATTAACATTGACAAAACCGCGCCCGTTATCAGTTTTGTTTCACGCACAGCGGCTAACGCAAACGGTTGGAACAACTCGAACGTAACGGTTAATTGGAGTTGCAACGACGCGCTTTCCGGCGCGGTCAGTTCAACCGTCAGCCAGACCGTCAGCAGTGAAAGCGCGGCGTTGAGTTCAATCGGAACTTGCGCGGACAACGCGGACAACACCGCGTCCAACACGCAAAACGGCATTAAAATTGACAAAACCGCGCCCACGCTCGCGCCAATCGTTTCACCGAATCCGGTGTATTTGAATGGCACGGCAACGGCGGCGGCAAATGCCTCTGACGCGCTTTCAGGCATCGCTTCGCAATCTTGCGCGGCAACCGACACGGCAACCGTCGGCAGCAAAACCGCCGCTTGCACGGCAACCGACAACGCGGGCAACATCGCCAATGCCAATGCTAATTATCAAGTCGTGAATAATCCGGTCGTTTATAACTTTACGGGTTTCTTCCAGCCGGTTGACAATCTCCCGATGGTCAACATCACTTCGGCGGGCAGCGCGATTGCGGTCAAATTCAGTTTGAACGGCAACCAGGGCTTAAACATTATGGCGGCGGGCTATCCGGCTTCGAGTCCGGTTGCCTGTAATTCGAGCGAACCGAGCGCGATTATCGAAGAAACGGTAAATGCGGGCAACAGCAGCTTGACCTACGACGCGACCGCCGACCGTTACAACTACGTCTGGAAAACCAACAAAGCGTGGAAAGGAACTTGCCGGATTCTGATTGTCCGTTTGAACGACGGCAGCGACCATTACGCCAAGTTCAGTTTCAGATAAAGCAACCACACCCGGAGCGCAGAGCGTTATTCTCGTCTGCGCTCCGGTCAAACATTAAAAAGAAGTGGAAAATTATGAAAACGAAAATACTAAACAAAATTTCGACTCCCGTTTTCGCAATTCTCGCGCTGATTCTCTTCGGCGCGGCGATAACTTTCGCGCAAACGCCGACGCTTCGTGCTAACGGCAAAATTGCGTTCACCGGCGACCGCGCGGGCAATATGGAAATTTATGTAATGAACAACGATGGCACGGGACAAGTTCGCCTGACGAACAATGCCGCCAGAGATTACCTTCCTGCCTTTTCGCCCGACGGACAACCAATCGCCCGCACGAGAATCTCGATTACCGATACGAACGGCGAAACGCGCACAACTCTGACAAGTTCGTTCGGCTATTACAGATTCGAGACGGTCGAAGTCGGTCAAATTTACGTCGTTGATGTTCACTCAAAGCGTTTCCAATTTACGCCGCAAGTCATCAGCGTTACGGAAGAAATAAAGGAATTAAATTTTATTGCCGAAAGGTGAAAAAGTCGGAAAACCCAAGGTTAAATAAATAAGAGAAAATAGGAGAAAAAAAATGAAAACAACAATGAAATTACTTGGCGTTATGACAATATTAACTGTCGTAATCTTTCTTAACTTTCCCGCATCGCGGGTTGATGCGGAACAACCGCAACCGTCCCAAAGTGCGCCAACGCATCTGAAAATCAAGATAAACGGACTCAGTTCCGACACATTTCTGTTCGATGCCGACACCGGCACCAACGGCTTCCTGAATGTCGGGCGCGACGAAATCGCAAACACCACGACACTCGATTTTTCATATACGACACCTTCCCCGACTGACCCTGAGATTGTCTATTTTATTAATGGAATGGGCGAAATCCCGAACAGTTCTTTCACGATTAATGCGACAACCGCGAATTTGACGGTTACGACAGACTTTCCGGTCAATAGCTGTGTCGTCAACCTTGTAACTGCCGATTACAATTGCGAAACTGGAAATCCGATCAACTTTGACTTGACTTGGATCAAAAACGGCTACGGAAGTATCCGTGAAAGAACGCAGTTGACTCAAACCGACGGACCCGTAACCGTTAAGTTTAAAGGTGAATTCGAGAGCGTAACCGCAATCGTCAACGGAACTTGGACAGGGCATACCGCGACGAATTTATTCGGAAATCTGGTTGATTCCAAAAATCAAACTAATATTCGTGAGGTTACGACATCTGCAAATTTAACACACAATTAATCTGCCGCAGATTGCAAAAAAAAAAAGGCAAAAGCGAAATTTCGCTTTTGCCTTTTTTGACGTTTGCTTAACTTTGTGTTTTAGGCTGTCGCCGGATTGTTTGGCGTTATCGGCGGCAGAATCGGTTTTTTGAAACGTGATTTTGCCGTTTCTTCGGTTGCCGAAGCGTTTCCGTCATCGTTGGTCGAAGGCGAACTGTCACTGTCATCGAGCGTCAGACCGGCAACAATTCGCCGAATCTGCACGCCGTCAAGCGTTTCGAGTCTTATCAATTCTTCCGACAGACGAATCATTGCATCATTATTTTCGGTAATAACTTTTCGTGCAAGTTCGTATTGCAAAGCGATGATTTTCTTGACTTCTTGGTCAATTTTAATCGCCGTATCTTCTGAATAATCACGATGTTGCGAGATTTCTCTGCCCAAAAAGATTTGCTCTTCCTTTTTGCCGAACGTCAGCGGTCCGAGATCGCTCATTCCATATTCGCAAACCATCGAACGCGCCAATACCGTCGCTCTTTCGATGTCGTTCGATGCTCCGGTCGTAACTTGTGATTCGCCAAAATAAAGTTCTTCGGCAATACGTCCGCCCATCAAAATCGCAATCTGGCTCGTGATATATTCCTTCGTATAAGAATGTCGGTCGCCTTCCGGCAACTGCATCGTAACTCCGAGAGCCATTCCGCGCGGAATAATCGAAACTTTATGAACCGGATCAGCCGAAGGAACTTTCAAACCAACCAAAGTATGTCCGGCTTCGTGATACGCCGTCAATTTCTTTTCGTGGTCGGACAAAACCATTGATTTGCGTTCCGCGCCCATCAAAACTTTGTCTTTGGCGATTTCAAAATCCGACATCGTAACGACTTTTTTGTTGTAACGCGCCGCATTCAGAGCCGCTTCGTTGACGATATTCGCCAAATCCGCGCCAGTAAATCCGGGCGTTCCACGAGCAATAATGCTGATGTCAACATTTTCATCAAGCGGAATTTTTCGCGTGTGAACTTTCAAGATTCCTTCACGTCCTTTGACATCGGGACGACCGACGACAACGCGGCGGTCAAATCTGCCCGGTCTCAAAAGTGCCGGATCGAGAACGTCCGGTCTGTTCGTCGAAGCCATCAAAATAACGCCGTCGTTCGATTCAAAACCGTCCATTTCGACGAGAAGTTGATTCAAAGTCTGTTCGCGTTCATCGTGTCCGCCGCCTAAACCTGCGCCGCGATGACGACCGACGGCATCAATTTCGTCAATAAAAATGATGCACGGCGCGTTTTTCTTGCCTTGTTCAAACAAATCTCGAACACGCGAAGCACCGACACCGACAAACATTTCAACGAAATCAGAACCTGAAATCGAGAAAAACGGCACATTCGCTTCGCCCGCGACAGCTTTCGCAAGCAGAGTTTTGCCTGTTCCCGGAGGTCCGACCATCAAAACGCCTTTCGGAATTTTTCCGCCGAGTTTTTGAAATTTCGGCGGATCTTTGAGAAATTCGATGATTTCTTCTAATTCTTCCTTCGCTTCTTCAACGCCGGCAACGTCTTTAAATGTAACGCGCTTTTGCTGATTATTCAGGAGTTTCGCACGAGATTTGCCGAAGCTGAGAGCTTTGTTTCCGCCCGCTTGCATTTGACGCAAAGTAAATGCCAAAAAGCCGATTAACAACAGAAACGGCAAGGCATTTAACAAGACAATCCAACCCCAGCCGGTCGAAGCCGACTCAAGTTCGATTTTTGTTTCCGTGTTTTTTGCCGCCGCGTAAATTTGATCGCGCGTAGAATCGCTGCCATCAATTTTTACGGGAAATTTTTCATTGCCCTTGGTTGTTAATTCCAGAGTGTCCGCACGCACGACGATAGAAGAAACTTCCTTGTTACTAATTAAAGTCAAGGCTCTGTCAAATGATACCTCTTGCGAAGGTTTGTTTTTATTGCCTTGCAAAAACCAGACAAACAACATCGCACTCGAAATAATCATCAACCACAAAAGAACTTGTTTTGCTTTAGAACTCAATTTATAGCCTCCAAAAAATAACTTTCATCAATAAAATATCTAAATACGACTATTTGATGAAAGTTTCCCTTTTCCAGTTGTTTTGAAACCGCACCATGCGTTTTTCATAACCAATCTTTAATTGTAGTTTGCCAAACGGCATTTTTCAACCTTTATTTTGAGATAGCTTAATTGCAATATAAATTAGCACACCGAAAATTCCGGTTAAAAGAACTAAAGGTATTGCATTTAATATAAAAGTCAAGAGAATCCAACTCCAACCAATACCGCTCGAAGATGCCTCAAGTTCGATTTTCGTTTCCGTGTTTTTTGCCGCCGCGTAAATCTGATCGCGTGTAGAATCGCTGCTATCAATTTTTACTGCGAATTTTTCATTGCTCTTAATCGTCAATTCCAGACTGTCCGCACGCACAATAATAGAAGAAACTTCCTTATTTGAAATTTTGCTTAGTGCTGATTCAAAAGAAATTTGATTTATTGGCGCGGTTTTCGGGCTGAAAAACCAAATCGAAATAAAGATTGTTGCGAGAAAAATAAATAGTCCGCCAAGTATTTTAATAATTCTGTTCGATTTCATATCTTACCTCGTTGCATTGATTGTAGTTTTAATTCGGCTCATTTTCAATAATTTTTGTCGAAAAATGCAATTGCCCTTTTTCTTTATATACCGTTTCACCGTTTGGCAGTTCAACAATTTTTCCGCTTTTGCGGCTGTGAATCAGATTTTCAATCGCCGCAAAATGTTTAATTTCCAGACTTCGCAAATCGCCGCGTTTCATCTTTAACCAATGCCGCAACCCGCGCCGAAGTGTTGCGCTTGAAAGACTTTTCAATTCTTTGAGCGATAATTCGGCGGCTTCAAATTGGGCGATGTTGCCTTCAAAATACGAATTCAATTCATCAAAATCAGCTTGCAGTAAAAAAGCAGTTTTCGCCAGCGTTTCAACAATTTTCGGATTAAATTCTTTGAGCATCGGTAATAAAATTTTTCTCACGCGAACGCGCTTGAATGCCAAATCTTCGTTCATCGTGTCATATCGAAACTCGATTTCGCGCAAATGACAATAATTTTCCGTATCTTCACGACTTGCCCAACTTAGTAAGGGACGAATTAAAAAGCGAGAAAGCGAGAAAGCGAGAAGAGGAGAAAGTGAGAGGTTTTCGTGATTCTCACCTTCTCGCTTTTTCGCTTTCTCACTTTCTAAATTTCTAACGGTTTTCATTGCGGAAAGACCGGAAAGACCGCTTCCGCGAATTAGATTTATGAGAAAAGTTTCGGCTTGGTCGTTGAGCGTGTGCGCGGTGAGAACGCCGTAAGCGTTTAGGTTTTCGGCGGTTTCCTTTAGAAAAGCGTAACGCGCATTTCGGGCATTTTGTTCAAGATTTCCCTTTTCTGAAATTTCAAATTGAACATCTGAAATGCCCGAAACAAATTCAAAATTAAATTTTGTCGTCAAACTTCTGACAAATTCGACATCTTTTTCGCTTTCTTCGCCGCGCAAATTGTGATTGAAATGTGCGATAACGAAACGATTTTTCAGTTTTGTCCGTTCGCGTAATTCGTGCAAAACCAACAAAAGCGCGACCGAATCCGCGCCGCCCGAAACTGCCGCGATAAAAGTTTCATTCTCAAACGGCAAACCGAGCTTGCGCCATTCGGTCAAAAATTTGCGGGCGAAATTATTCATAAAAGTTCAACCGCGAAAGACGCGAAAAAGCGCGAAAATGTTCTTTGGAAAAAGAATTTTTTGTAATTTGTAATTTGTAATTTATAATTGATTTAAAAGGAAAAAAGCTAATCATTCTTCAAATTCAATTACAAAATTCAAATTACAAATTACAAAATTTCGCGTTCTTTCGCGTCTTTCGCGGTTTATTCGTTTTCGAGATTTTGACGCGCTTCTTCCAACGCTTCAAAAACCCGTTCAGGCGAAGTTCCGCCGATTTGATTTTTTCGGGCGAGAGTTGATTCGAGGTTGATAAATTCAAAAACATCTTTCTCGATAACATCAGAAAATTGTTGAAAATCACTCAGATTTAACTCGTCCAATTCGAGATTTTTTGAAATCGCGTGCAAAACGATTTTGCCGACTAAATCGTGCGCCGTGCGAAACGGCAAATCTTTTTGAACGAGATAATCGGCAAGCTCCGTCGCGTTCAGATAACCTTTCATCGCTGATTTTCGAGTTTTTTCTTCGTTCACGCGCAAGTTTTCAAACACAATCGCCGCAACTTTCAAACACATTTTTATCGTATCGCAAGTGTCGAAAACGGCTTCTTTGTCTTCCTGCAAATCTTTGTTATATGCCAGCGGCAAACCTTTAACTGTTGAAAGTAGCGCGATTTGATGTCCGAAAATTCTTCCGGCTTTGCCGCGAATCAACTCCAAAGCATCAGGATTTTTCTTTTGCGGCATCAAACTCGAACCTGTCGAAACCGCGTCGCTGAGTTCGATAAAACCGAATTCGTTTGAAGCATAAATTATCAAATCTTCCGCAAGGCGCGACAGATGAACCATAATCAGCGAACACGCCGAAACAAATTCAATCGCAAAATCGCGGTCGGAAACCGCGTCCAAACTGTTCGCCGTTATGCCTTCAAAATCCAAACTTTCAGCAATCGCTTCGCGGTCAATTTCATAACTTGTTCCCGCAAGTGCCGCCGAACCGAGCGGCAAAATATTCGTCCGCCGCCAAACTTCTTCGAGCCGTTCGCGGTCGCGGGAAAACATCTCGAAATACGCCAAACACCAATGCGCCCAAAGTATCGGCTGCGCTTTTTGCAAATGCGTGTAACCCGGCAAAACGGCGTTTTTTTGCTTTTCGGCAGATTCAATTAAAGCCTTTTGCAAATTCGCCGCGATTTTTGAAATTTCTTCAATCTCACCGCGCAACCAAAATCGAAACGCAGTCGCAACTTGATCGTTTCGACTTCTGCCCGTATGAAGTTTTTTGCCTGTTTCGCCAATTAGCTGAATTAGTTTGGCTTCGATAAACGAATGAACGTCTTCTGCGTCCGAATTATCAAAATAATCTCGGTCGTAATCGGCGCGTTTTAATAAAGTTATCAAACCGTTTTTGATTTTTTCGGCTTCTAATCTTTTTAAAACTCCGGCGTGAAAAAGTCCGTCGCAATAAGCAATCGAACATCGAACATCAGCCTCAAAAAGTCTGCGGTCAAAGCCAAAGGAGTTATTAAATTCGGCAAAAGTTTTATCGGTTTTCCCCTCAAATCTTCCGCCCCAGAGATTTGTTGTTTCAGTCATTTTGTAAAATTATAACTCATTATTTGAAGAAATAAACGGCGAATCTGTTAAAATAGTTGACTGGGAGCGCAGGCATCCTGCCTGCACGCGCGTTCGAGGCTTTGCGAGAACAGGCGCGAACGTCGCACATTAAATAAACTTGATTTTCTCCGCGACGTATAGCCGTTCTTGCTTCGCTCGAACGGGCAGGCAAGATGCCTGCGCTCCCAGCTAAGAGCATTTTTAAAATTTATGCAAAAGATAAATAAAGTAGTTTTGGCATATTCCGGCGGTTTGGATACGTCGGCGATGTTGCTTTGGCTCAAAGAAACTTATAATTGCGAAGTAATTTGTTTTTGCGCCGATGTCGGACAAGGCGAAGAACTCGACGGTTTGGAAGAAAAAGCCTTGAAAACAGGCGCGTCGAAACTTTATACCGAAGATTTGCGCGAAGAATTCGTCAAAGATTTTGTTTGGACTGCGGTCAAAGCAAACGCTTTATACGAAGGCGTTTATTTGCTCGGAACAAGTTTGGCGCGTCCCGTGATTGCAAAAAAACAAATCGAAATCGCGCAACGCGAAAGCGCGGACGCGGTGGCACACGGCGCGACGGGAAAAGGCAACGATCAAGTCCGTTTTGAACTGACTTATTACGCGCTTCAACCCGATATAAAAGTCGTCGCACCTTGGCGGCATTGGGAATTTAAAGGTCGCGCCGATTTGATTGCATATTGCGCGAAACACGATATAAACGTAACCGCAACCGCCGAAAAACCTTATTCGATGGACCGAAATTTGATGCACATTTCCTACGAAGGCGGAATTTTGGAAAATCCTTGGACTGCGCCGCCGGAAGATATTTTTCTGCTCACAAAATCTCCCGAAAACGCCAAAGATAAAGCCGAAGAAATAATTTTGACATTTGAAAAAGGTGAACCGATTGCGATTGACGGCGAAAAATTCGGCGCGGTTGATATGCTTTCAAAACTGAATTTTATCGGCGGCGAACACGGCATCGGCAGAGTTGATTTAGTCGAAAATCGTTTCGTCGGAATGAAATCTCGCGGCGTTTATGAAACGCCCGGCGTTACGATTTTGCAAGCCGCGCATCGCGCACTCGAATCAATTACGATGGATCGAGAAGTTATGCGTCTGCGCGATTCGCTCGGCGTAAAGTTTGCCGAATCAGTCTATTACGGCTTTTGGTTCGCGCCCGAATTCGAGATTTTGCGCTCGATGATCAACCAAACGCAAGAAACTGTTTCGGGCGAAGTTCGCATAAAATTATACAAAGGAAACGTCACGATTTTGGGCAGACGCTCGCCGAATTCGCTTTATAATGAAAGAGTCGTAACCTTTGAAGACGACGCGGGCGCATACAATCAACTCGACGCGGAAGGTTTTATTCGATTGCAATCATTACGTCTTAGATTGCGTAAAATGGATTAATAATGAGTCATCAAGGTTATGAAGGTTGGTTTCCAGAATGTATTTCTTGCGGCGCGGGAAATGTCGGTGCAATAGTTTGTCTTGATCCGACTTGTCATGAAATTAGCAATTTTATTCAAATTGAATTAAAACCCTCAGTTAATAGATGTTCCGATAAACTTCTCTAGAAAATCAAGTTCATTGAAAATTTATTAAGGTTATGAGTCTTGATAACCTAAAAATGTTTCCTAAAAATCGAATCAAGTCATTATTTGGACTTGAGCCGGAAGTCTTAGCCGA
>JANNYB010000055.1:0-9590 GCA_031409875.1 Acidobacteriota bacterium
CAAAATCGTGATAATATGTCCCTCCGGTAAGTCAAGAAAATACTCTTTGTTTTCTCTGATTATGTCCAGCAAACCCTCATCATCACTGATATTTGCCGCCGTGCATTTAACAAAATATGGATTGCCCAAAACATCCACTAATACCATTTCCACTTAGACACTGTGCAATAAAGAAAGTTGTTTAATGAGAACAAGGAGCGGTAGCGACTTGGCAAAACTGCCCGTCCGCTACCGCTAAACGGTTCTCATTATTGCATAGTTTCTAAAGAGAAACGGTATTACAAATACGGACACGCGGACGACATAAACAATTCGGAAAATCGTGCGGTTTTGACGAAAATCGAATTCTCCTCGCCGAACACGACGAATATTCCCGACCCGACGGACATAGTTTTTACCTACGATGCGGCGGGAAACCGAACCTATATGTCGGACGGCACGGGCAATCTGACTTATTCATACGATGAGCTTTCGCGTCTGAAAGAAGAAACAAAAGACTTTGCTGATACGCTTTCCAATGAAATATCAGGCGGATATAAGCTGAAATACAACTATTTCTTGACGGACGGACTCAAGTCTATCGAAGACCCGTTTGGCGCGAAAGCTACTTATGAAAGTGATAAACTTGGACGGACAACGGCAATCGGCGGTGATGAATTTTATAACGGCACGACCGAAATAACTTCGTTTGCTTCGAGCATCAATTATCGAGCGTTCGGGGCGATTAAATCAATGAGTTACAACACGACTTTGACAACTAATGTAACTTTGAGCTACGACACGCGGCTTCGTCTCGACGACTTATTTGGCGCAATCTTCGGTTAATGAAGTTCAAGATTCGGCGTATACTTACAACAACGATAACACGGTCAAACAAGCCGCAAATAACAACGAAGCGAATTTTACACAAACGAATGATTATGATTTTGCCGGAAGAATAAAACGCAACGAATTCGGTGCAGGAACCGGGCAACCTTACAAACAAACGCTTTCGTATGATGCTTTCGGCACAACGGAAACCGGACAGCCTTATAAACAAACGCTCTCGTATGATGCTTTCAACAACATCACGAGCCGCAACACGAAGGCGTGGAACTTCGATAACTGAAACTACACCGCAGGTTATACGAATAATCGCAAGAGTTCGGGCGGCTATCAATCGAGCGTGGACAGTTTCGACGTGGCGGGAAATATCACACAAAATCAAATCTCTTCGGGTTCGACGATTGACATTCGCAAATGGAAGTTCGACGCATCAGGCAAAATGCGTGATTGGGAAGAAACCTTGCCCGAAGCCGGAGTTTATCTCCTTGCAACGGGCGCAGGTTAGTTTTTGACGGCGACGGATAAACAGTCAAATACTTGAAGGAATAAATGTTTAACAAAATATAAAAATGCTTGACTTTTTTTAACTATTCTGTTTAAATCAATATGCAGGAAGTCTTTTTGTCGCCATATAAAAAGGCTTTCGGATAAACAAAAACTTCGAAATCGCGGTGAAGAATGTCTTTGTCGTAAAGTGAAATTACGCGATTTCGATACATAAACTCCAAAATGTCAGAACAAAAAGGTTTTTCCCTAATTGAACTTGTTATTGTTATTACTGTAACGGCAATCTTGTCAACGGTAGCACTTGTCGCGTATTCGACTGCCCGCAAACATTCGGCAGATAATCAGGCAAGACAAATTATCGATATTTTAGATGAAGCGCGGCAAAAATCTCTGAACCAGAGAACCGTTTTTCGGGTTGAAATCAACAGAACGCGCAATCGAGTCAGATTAATAGACGAAAATACACCCGGCATTGCGTGCGAAAAAGATTTACTGGGATTTGCGCCCGCATCCGTTTTTTCCGACGCTCGAATTTCGTATCTGCGATATTCCGACGCGCGTTGACGACACGATTGCGATTGCCGCGCTTTTCCAAGCGATCGTGGCGAAACTTCATTCGATGATTGATAAAAATTGGGGTTTCCGCGAATATCATCGGATGTATATCCAAGAAAATAAATGGCGGGCGATTCGTTACGGTTTGGACGGAAAATTGCTTGATTTAGGCAAACAAAAAGAAGTTCCGGCGCGGGATTTGATTCGTGAACTGCTCGAATTTGTTGATGATGTCGTTGATATTTTGGATTCGCGCAAGGAAATCGAACATATTCACACAATTTTGGATCGCGGAACTTCTGCCGATGACCAACTTCGCGTTTTTGAAGAATCGGGCGGCGATTTTCACGCTGTTGTGGATATGCTTTTGAAAAACACGCTCGAAAATGTGCCGGAAAATTGTTTTGACTAAAAATTGATTCGGTCGAAAATTAAATTACATCAAGCGAATTGCTGAAATCATAATCGGCAATTCGCCTTTTTTTGCGGAAATCAGAATTGTTGAGCGGTAGCGAACTGGCAAACCTTGCTAATTCGCTACCGTTTCTTGATTCGATTTATAACTTGCATCAGTCAATTTGACCGATGTTACAGCAATGTGGCTGATATTCGGTCAGTTCGTTTCAATTAAGTTTTACTACCATTAAACAATGATAAAACTTGTTGACAATCTTTAATGTTAAATGCTAAAACATAAATGGATAAATAAAGCATCCTCGCTGTTATAGATTCCAAAAAAACGATTAGAAAAACAGGTCAGAAGTCTATGAAAGCAAAGGAATATAGTTCGCAGAGCGGTAAAGCCATTATCGAATTGGTAGTGGTTTTAATAATTTCGGCAGTCGTCGTAACGATGGCATTAATGCGAACCGATAAGGCGCAGATGTCGCTGCGTCGGCAAAATTCGGCGCGGGAATTTAAGAATAATCTCGAACGCGCCAGATTTGATTCGATTAAAAGACGACCAACGGCGAACAATCAGATGTCGCGGTTGATTATCACCGGCGAATCGGCTTATAAGCTGATTACCGATATTAATCAAGACGGAACGCTCGGCACGTCGGACGAAAAAAACATTACATTTTCGAGTAGCGACGGAATAAAACTGCTCGGCACAGATATGGTTTATCCGGTTACGATTCGTTTTAACTGGCGCGGACAGGCAGAAATTTTCAACGCCAATAATGTAAATATCACGCCGAATTTTATTATTTGCGAAAATTCCTGCACGGCGCAGACGGCGAACAATTCAAATTCCAATCTGATTTCGATTTCTGCCGGCGGAACGGTTACGATGACGGGCGGCGGCGACACGCTTCCGACGTTCACCGCGCCGAATGTTTCAACGGTCAATTCAAACACGAACGTCAATCCATGGGTTTCAACTGCCACAAATTCAAACGCATCCGCCACGCCGACACCGACACCGAATCCGAATCCCACGCCGACACCGACACCGACACCGATTCCAACGCCAACGCCAACGCCAATTCCGAATGCAACACCAACACCGACACCGACACCTGCGCCGACGGCTACACCTGTCTATTGCACGAGTGGCGAAAGACCTTCGCAAACGAACTGTGTTTGCAAATTGCCGATGACGGTCAGAACAAACGGCAAATGCCAGTAAAATAAACGCTTAACTCTCATAATGTAGCTTTTGAGGATGAATAGAATGGATGTTTTAAATAAGACAAACGAATCCGGTTTTTCGCTGATCGAGGCGGTGGTCGCGCTGTCAATATTTTTGGTGGCGACTCTCGGTGTTTTTACGACTTTTACCTATACGGTTAATTACAACGCCGGAAACGGCTCACGCGCACAGGCACTTTCGCTTCTCCAACAAGAAGTTGAACAGATGCGAAGCGCGAGATTTACGCCGACGGCAACCGATTCGACGCTGACTGGAGGCGAAAAAGCGGTGCGAACCGTAACCGCCGCAGACGGTAACAGATACAAAATAAAGATTACGGTTGATGACGATCCTTTTACTGCGGGCGTGCAAACCAATACTACGAAAACTTTGAAGGAAGTAACCGTTACGGTCAGTTTGGACAGACCGACTCCGGGTTGGCAGACGGCTGTTCCGATTACAGTAATTTTACGCCGTGTGCGGGCGAATTAAAAAAAATTGAGCAAAAACGTGATGAAAAATAAAAATAATCAGCAAGGCTTTTCGATAATCGAATTGATGATGGCGATGACGATAACACTTACTATTCTCGCCGCCACAATGTCGTTATTTTCGGGAGCGTTCAGCACGCGCAAGCGCGAAAGCCGCAAAACCGATGCACTGACTTCGGCGCGGGCGGCTCTGAACATTATCTCGCGCGAGATTGCCAACAGCGGCTATGGTTTGAGCAGTAACGGCATCGTAACGGGCGATTCAAACAATAAACGAGTTCATTTTCGCTCAAATCTTAACAATGCAAATCGGTTGACCGAAGACGAAGGCGAAGACGTAACGTATTTTTTCGACGCGACGACTCAATCAATTGTCAGATACGCGCCGAACGATGCAGTCGCAACATCAGTCATCGTCAACCGCATCAGCGACGTTACATTTGTTTATTGGGATTACACGGGTAATAGTTCGACTGCGACACAGCGCACGACACCGACCAACGACACCGGGCGCGTTACGATTACGGTTACGGTCAGAATGGAAGATGTGGAAGGACAGCCCGCAAATCAAACGGTTACATATTCATCGGACGTAACGATTCGTAATTCGGATTATATGCTGAATCAATATTAGGAAGGAATTTTTGGGAGCAGGAAAAATGAAGAAAAGAAGAAACAGAGAAAATGAAAAAGGCGCGGCGATGATCGCGGTTTTGATGATTTCGCTGCTATTGCTCGTGGCGAGCGGCGGTTTGATTCTCGAAGCCTCGATGAATACGACCAACGTGAGCGATGCAACCGCCGAAAATCAAGCGTATAATGCGGCGGAAAGCGGCATTCAATCGGCAGTTAATATTCTACGCGGCAACGTGCTTTTAACTGGAACAAGTCGTCTTGACACGACAAAGGCTTCGACCGATCCGGCAAATCGTATAGATTTTCGCAAAGCCGTAAAATTGTCGAGTTCGAATATGTCGAGCGACGCTTCGGGCGATGCGCGGCTTTCGCGTTGGATGAGTTACAATTATCCGACCAATTCGATTACCGGCACGCGAATTACGCTCGGCAGCGACACATACACCACTCAAAACGGCTATGCTTACAGCGTAACTGTAAGTGACCCGGACAACACGGGCGAAATTCTTTCTTTCAACACGGTCGGAACGATTTACGATAAAAACGACACAACTAACAGATGGAAGCCATCGGTAACTGTCGGCGTATCGCCGGCTACCGCAACGATTTCATATACTTCTGCTTCCATCCAGAATTTGGATGTAGTTTCCGGTGCGTCAGACACAAACATCGGCAGTTTTACGATTTCTTCCGCAACTACGGCAGCCGTCGTCATTAGCGAAGACGTGCGTTTTCAGATAAACGTCAAAATGTCTGCGCCTTACACGGCAACCAGAACGATTCGCGGTTCAATCAAAGCGGGAACATATCTGGCTGGTGCAAATATTCCTTTTCGGTTTGATTCTTCAATATATCAATTAATGGGCAGCACGATGTCAATCAGCAATCTGACTTCAAACCAATTAAACGTCGTCAGAGGTGCGACAACGACTATTGCCGTTAATATGACGCAAGCCGAGCCTTATCGCGTAGTCGTGCGTTCGACCGGCTACGGTCCGCGCGGCGCAACCAAAGTTTTAGAAGCGACAATCCAGAAAAATTTCTTTAACGGTTTGACCGCGCCCGCCACGCTTACTCTGGTTGGACCGGCGGGACCGGGCTATGTTTTTGAATCGGGAAATTCGCAAAACGTAACCTACTCAGGCGACGATATTGCGTCAAACGTCCTAATTCCGCCCGTAGGCACGACAAATGATACGAACTTAGCCGTTGTTGAGGGTCAACTTTGTCTGACCTGTAAGCCGAATACTGTCGGCAGTCCGTCAAATATCAATTCGGAATTACCCGAATGGCTGAAATCGCCGCAAGATTTGGACAATTTGATTCAAAACTTAAAGCAGGTTGCCAGATCATCGGGGCGATATTATGCCGGCGGAGAAGAACCACCCGATTTGGGAAATAACGCAACGGCAATGGGCATCACGTTTGTTGACGGCGATTTGGCAATGGCTGGTCAAGGCGGTGGTTTGCTGGTTGTTACCGGAAAACTGACGTTCAGAGGCGGATTCGATTTCAACGGTTTGATTATCGTTATAGGCGAAGACGGATTAGACAGACGCGGCGGCGGAAATGGACTTTTGCAAGGCAACATCGTTATTGCGCCTTACGATCCGACCAATTTGAATGCCGGATTTAAGTCGCCGAAATATGATATTTCGGGCGGTGGTAATTCGGAAATCCGTTATAATTCGAGCAGTTTTGCTAACGGAATGACCGCAGTCAGCAACTTTGTTTTAGGCGTTGCCGAAAAATAAATTTTATCGGAGCGCACGGCGGCTTATCGTGCGCTCCGACTTTTTGCGTCAAGCATTTTACAGAGAAGAAGATATGATTTCTAAAATTATTATTTCTATTTTACTTTTTTCAATGGCGGCGGGTTTCTCAGCCTGCACGAGTGTTCGTTCCAAACCGTTAAAAGAAATTGTTTTCGACGACAAGAACACCACCGGCGAAATATCCATCACCAATGAAGATTTACAGCAGTCGTCAATTTCTAATTCGGCGGACGAGAAAATCGAACAATCCCAAACTCTAAGCGATAAATCCGAACTCGAAACGCGATATGACGCTTACGGTAACAAAATCGAAACGCGCCGTTTCAAAAATCATACGCTGGTTGATATTGTTGTCGTGCGAACTGCGACCAACAAAATTAAACAGATTTTCGTCTATGGTTTCGGCGACGTAGTTTCGATGCCGGAAGATTTTGCCTCGACCGCGTTGAGCGCGTCATCAGACGAAATCGCCAATTCCGCCGGACTCAAAACAACACGCCCGTTCAAATCAGACTTCACGATTATTGCACCGACACCGATTCCGGCTGGAACGCCGACGCAAATTCGCCCCGTAATCCAACCGACACCGCAAATTCAAATCGAAGAAACGGAAAAACCGCAAATTCAGTCGGAAGAAACCGAAAAACCTGTGAACGAAACGCAAATTCGTCAATCCGACAAAGATTAGTATGGAGCGCGAACGGCTCGTCCGCCGGTAAATTGTTTTTTTGACACACGCGGAAAAGCCGTCCGCGCTCCGACTGTTACGTCAATGGTGCTTATCTGCCTACAAAACGATAAACTATTACACCGCTGATTTTAGCGTGTTTTCCGCAAACGATGAATGGTTCAAATTTTGAATCTTTCGCGGCAGATTCGGCATATGGAAAGAATCTGTTGTTGCCTGAGATGGCTTTTGCTGAAATTACTTTGCCTGATTCGTCTATGATAACTCTGACGTTAATTTCTACGGCGTTAAAAACTTTAACGCCCGAAGGAAAAAGCGGTTTGGCTAATTTGACGGCTCTGCCGTTCAAAATCATATCGCTATCCCAGTCAATCATAAAATCGGGTTTTTGGCGATTCAAATTTTCAAAGCGGAAAGAATCGAGCAGATTTTTCCAAATCGCGTCGGATTTTGAACTTTCCGCATCATCGCGCAAATAAATAAAATTGAAAAATTTCTGATTTAAAGCCAAATAAAAAATATCGGCGGTGCTTGAATTTTTGTCGTAGAATCCGGTAATTCTTGTGCCGGGAATCGGGATATTTTCAATCTGCGTGCAGGTTTCATTTCTCTTAGCTTTGCCCGTTTGATTAAAACGCATATAAATTTTATCGGATAAAAATTGTGAAGTTTGAGTTTTGATTTGAGCGAAAATATCGCCTGAAGGAACTTTTGTGTCGTAGGAAACTATCATTATCAGAACATTTCCCGACGGCGGCACAAGGTTAAATTGCTGAACGTCATTCGAGGATTTGTCAATCAATTTCCAGTCGGCGGGATAATCAAAACTAAACTCTTTTTGAGTCAAAGTTTTATTATTTTGAGATACGACATCTTGCGCGAAAACGGATACCGCGCAGATTAAAAAAATAAAAAATATTGCTGAAATTAATTTCATTTCATTATTTCTTTTTATGTTTCAAAGCTAATTTCAAAAAGTTCTCGAACAAAATGCGTCCGTCGCGTGATTCGTTTTGGTGTTGCCAGCGCGTCGGGTTTTTGCTCCAATCTTCAAACGATTTTTCGAGGTGAAATTGGACGCAATAGATAAGTTGTCCGTGATTATTTCTGACCATCATTTGATTTTTGCAAAGGTATGATGTCGCCAACAATTTAAAGCCTTCGGGAACGCCTTCGACTTGCAGACCGTGATTTTGCCAAACGCGCAAAATGTCGTCTTGCAAAGTGTAATCTTGCCAAACGCGGCTTTCTTTGCTGTTATCATTTTTGGCAACGCCCGCGAAAATCGGGTCGTTCGTATCGGTAATTTTGACGAAACGATATTGATATTCGACAACGCGCCCGTCGCGTTTTTCCTGCGGCGCAAAATGGTCGAGCGTCGTTAATTTTCCACCGAAACACATTGCCACAAGTTGATGCGCTCCGCAGATTGCCAGCACGGGAATTTTCGTTTTTGCCAGAAAATTCGTGGCTTTTTCGATGTGTTCGGGATTGTAATAATCGAAATCGGAAAAAGTCCCGCTCATCACGATAGCATCCGGGTTAAACGCTTCGGCGGCTTCGGCGATTTCGGAAAGATGCACGGTCAAAACCTTCGGATTTTTAACGAGCCGCAAAACATTTCGCGCAATATTGTTGCACGCCATACCCGAAACCATATTTTCAAACCGCAGACGCTTTTTCGTTCCGCCGATGTCGAGTTCTTCACGCGCCACGTCGGACATATCCGTTTCGTAACGCAAAAGATCATTGACGATTAAAACCTTCGCGTGAGAAATTTTCTTCTCGATGGCTTCATAGCGGCAAAAAGGTTGTTTGCTGTAAGGAAACGGCAAATTTGCGGTTTCTGCTTTTTTTGAAATTGTTCCTGCGTCTAACATACTTTTTATTTAAACTCGTAATCGTTCCGACTTACCATTTTAAGAAATTGTAACCCTAAAAGTAAAAGGTAAAAAGGTAAAAGGTAAAAAAGTAAAGGTAAAAAGGAAAAGGTAAAAGGGTAAATTAAGAAGACGACTTTACCCTTTTACCCTTTCCCTTTTACCTTCTATTTCCTTTGTTTCGTGCTTTGCTTAAATTCCGGCATTAGCGAACCTGCGCCGATTTCTTCGATTTCGGTGCGGATTTCCTTTATCAAAGCCGAACGCAATCTCCCGCGTGCGCTGGCAATTTTATCATTTACCGATTCTTCAAAAAGCAAAATTATTTTGTGCCACGAAGATTCGAGTTCGTCCGCTAAATGCGAGATTTTTGTAATATCGTAAGGCACGGCGATTTCTTTACAACCGATTCTGGCAAAAATCTGCAAATATCTCGCGGTTGATAAATCGGGACAAGCGAAGCGATTATTCTCGACTTTTAATTCGATTCCAAGTAATGTGTGTTGAATATCAGCACGATTTTCTTTCGGCGGAACTTCCAAATGATAAGCCCGTGTGCGCTGTGTGCGAACTTTCTCGCGGTAAATCGCGGCAAGC
>JANNYB010000056.1:0-10038 GCA_031409875.1 Acidobacteriota bacterium
TACTGAGCGGCACGGAAATTGATAGGACAAATCAATGACCGCCACGTTTCCGTTTTCTTCCGTGTTTTCAGTGTCTTCAGTGGATAGATTTATTTTTCTATCCACTGAAGACACAGAAAACACAGAAAACACTTGATTAAGTTGCGAACAATAAGCGATTTTTCAATTATGCAATTTTTCAGACCGTTCAGTAATGGATTTTTTTAGTTTTTTTTCAATTTTTATCCCTTGCATTCCATTTATCGCTGTCAATTTATTCTTGAGTGGCAAGTTACCGGAAAATTTATTTTTATGAGAAAGCCCTGTTTCGCTTAGTTCGGTTTGCTGTTCTACATTTCCATTAGTTTTAACTATTTTTGATAATCCTTTTCGTCCAAAATTACTCAATTATTTTTTTCCAAAGTCTTTTCAACTATTTTACGAATATAAGCCAAACTGTCCTCATCTCCGTTCTGACTCATTTCAAAAATATTATTTTCGATACATTTAGCTCTTAATTCGGCTATCGTCTTAAATTCTCCCCAAGCTGTTAGATTGGCATCGTGAAGCGTCGAAGGCGAAAGTATAAAGGAATTGAGAATCACGCCGGAAACATTTCCAAACTCTTCTTGTTGCTTACCTAAAATTGACGAAAGTTTGATTCTGTCGCTGTTAAAACCGTCCTGTTCGTTTCGCAAACCGTGCGGGTCAATAAACGTCAGATATTGCTTTGCGCCGCGTTTTATCCACAGAAGAAAATCGGGGAAAAAACCGCCCGCCGATGAAAAATAAAATCCGAAACCTTTTGATTTTGTGCGGTTACGCAGCAGATAAAAATTGCAGTCTTGATATTCGCCCCTTTCATTTGCAAGGCGCACAAATTGAGCAAAATTTTCAACAAACTGCGTTTCGCTGTCGTTTAAGCCTTTTGGCGAAATGCTTTCGATATGGTTGGTCAAATTTTGTTTTTTTGAATCTAAAAGAAGCGGTTGAAAAAGATGTTTTTCAAACCAAGCATTGAGCAAAACCTTATTGTTTGAGTAGGTTTCAACATTTGCTGCCGCTTGAGTAATTACGGCTTCAATCTGCGCGATTATGTTATCAATATTCGGTTGCAATCTGCCGTTTCCGTCCGTTTTGGCAACGGTCAGAGTATAATCCAAATCTTGCAAAGCCGGATCGGTTTCGGTCAATTTTACCGATTGCAGATGCTTGGCTTCATAAACACGAAGACGTGGATTGTAAAATGACTCGACATATTTCTTGAAAATCGAAACAGCTATTTTTTGCAGATTTTCAACATCGCGCAGATTGTCGGTTTTAAGCGGCTCATCGGTGATAATTTCGCAAAAATGTTCCGAAGCAATTTCGCGCAAAACTTCCGGCGAGATTTTTAGATTATAAAATCGTTTGGCGCGTTTGTGTTCGAGCAAGTCGAGATAAACCGCGTAAAAATCAATATCGTTTTTATAAGCCCCAAGCGATGTAATCGGATTCGGCTTTTGATTGCCGATAAAATCGCCGTTCGGCGCAACGGTAACGCGCTTTGTCGTTAAATCCAATTTCGGTTTTAAGTTTCGGTCAAACTCCAATTCAAAAATCTCGGTTGCATAAAACGGCTTAATTCCTTCCGGTTTTCGTAAAGTAATTAAATCGAGTTCGCCGATATTTTGTGTGTAAAGATACGCCGGAACAGTAAAAGTGTGAAATTCGGTTTTCACGCCTTCTTTTTCTAGATTGTCTTTGAAAATCTTAATGTATGTCGCATTCAAACCGAAAACATTGAGCGTTTCGACAATCGGCAAGCACGGAAAAGTTCGGTCGGTTTCAGTCGAACGCTTTAACGAATTGTCTTTGCCGCGCAGACGAACGCCGCGCCCGAAAAGCTGAATAATTTGCGAACCTTCCGATTTTCCGAAATTGATTAAACCGATGCTCGAAACGCGGTAATTGTTCCAACCTTCGATAAATTTTCTCGCGCCGATGAGAATATTTACCGGATTTGATGAAACCGCCGAAAGATTTCTAAAAAGCGGATCGGCTAAACTATCTGTCAAAAACTCGAACTCAGTTTTGAGCGAAGTTTTGAAACTGCTCACATCGCCGATATTGATTAAGCCGAAATACGGATTATTGCCTTTAACTTTGAGCGCGATTTCGCCTTGTGCTTTTGAAACCGTGTGAAGTTCCAAACCATCGGGCGCAACGGCGTTAAAAACCTCTTTTGTGATTAGATTGTAAAGCTCGCGGCTGTTTTTGTTGTTTGTCAAAAGCCATTCAAGCCTTTGATTGCATTCGGCAGCAAACTGTCCGCGACAATTTACAACGTCGTCAATCGTTGCTTCATATTTTGCTGGATTGCCTAAAAAATCTTTGAAGAAATGAATCAGCAAACTCACGTCGGAAATTGTTTTTTCGTTTTCCTGCCTGTCTGTTTGCGTTGTCGGTTTCGGGTTGACCGTATGACCGACGAAAATCAACAAAGGATTTTCGATTTTGAAGTCCCAAACTTCTTCTTTGTTTTGCCGATAGAAATATTTTTGCTGTAAAAATAAAAGCAGATTTACGGTTAAATAGCGATATTTGACCGATTCGGAATCAACTACCGAATCATCAGGCGCGATGTTGTCAATGTAATAATCTTTGCCGTAACCGTCTTTGTAAAAATAGCGGTAAGAATAATCGAAAACAATCCGTTTGGCGTAATAATTCTGCAACGAAACACTCGTTTGCCCGAAGGTCGCCGAATATTCAAACGTAAAGCCCCGAAAACCCATTTTTTCACGAAGCATACGCCAGACGCTTTCTTCTTTGTCGTTGCCTTTGTGTCCTTCGTCAACAAACACGGCGTTTTGCTGTCCGAATTCGTCAACCGAAATCGTTACGCCTTGTCCGGTTTTGAATTCTTTGATTTTGTTGATGTCAATAACTTTTACGCCGCCGCCCGATTTATTTTGAACAAACAAATCGCCTTCGATGCCGCTTTCCCGCAAATCTTCCAGATGTTGATTGCTCAAACTCTCGTTCGGCGTAAGCAGTATCAGATTATTAAACTTTTGCTTGTATTTATTGGCGTAATATTGGTATTGCAAAATATTGAAATGCAGAATCAAAGTTTTACCGCTTCCGGTCGCCATCCAATAAGCAACCAAATTCAACTCTTCTTTACTAAATTTTATTTCTTCTTTTTCGCGTATTTCGCGTATTTCGCGGGCAAACTCTTCCAAACTTTCCGCCAAATCCGCCGCGTCTTCAAAATATCGGTCGAGATAATATTCGGTAAAAAGCAGCGAAAAGTATTGATAATATTTGAGATTTATTTTCGGGTTGCGCCTTCGATTGATTGTTTCCAGATGACGGATAATATTTTCGTCGTATTCCTTCAACTTTGCCGAATCGAAATTTACGCTGTTCGCCAAATTCAGATAAAAAAGCGAATGTTCGGCGGTGTCGGCGTTTAGTTCGCGCAGTTTGTATTGCTCCTGCAAATCCTCAAACTTTGAACAGCCGAAGGCTCCAAGCAAATATTTAAACAAAACCAAATCATCAGTAAAAGCCATATATTTATTTTCCCGCGAAACACTTTTTTTTCCCGCGAAACACGCGAAATACGCGAAAAGAAAACCAAAAACTTTTTCTAATTCTTTTTTTAGCATCTTTCGCGTATTTAGCGGGCAATATTTCTTTCTTTTTATTTTCTCGCGAAACACGCGAAATACGCGAAAAGAAAACCAAAAAGATTTTTTTAATTTCTTTTTTTAGCGTATTTAGCGTGTTTCGCGGGAAACTATCTTCGCGTATTCGCCAATCTTTCGGTTTCCATTTTCGGGTAATGTCCGAAATTGACGAGCAATGCCAAATCGAAATTTGTTGCGTTAAGGTAATTTATCGTTTGCGCCCGATGCGCGTCAATTAAGTTGGCGACGGCTTTTAATTCGACAATAATTTTATCGTAACAAACGAAATCCGGCTCGAAAAATTGTTTCAGCGTTTTGCCTTTGTATTCAAGCCGAATCGTCGGTTCAAAGACGAACGGGATATTTTGAATTTCAAACTCGACAGCCAAACATTCCTGATAAACCGGCTCAAGAAATCCACAGCCCATTTTCTTATAAACCTCGAAACACGCGCCGATTATTTTATAACTTTCCTCTTTATAAATTAAATCCGCCATAAATTCTCCTTTTTTAATTTCCCGCGAAATACGCCAAACACGCGAAAAGAAAACCAATAAAAAATTTTCTTTTCTTCTCTTTTTTTAGCGTATTTCGCGTGTTTCGCGGGAAAACTCATATTCTCTTCTTAAATTCGGCTTCGATGCTTTTTGCGCCAAAGGCGTTATCGGCGTTTGTATAAATTAGCGCGTCCGTCGAATACCAATCTTGCGCGGTCAGCCAATCTCTTTCTGTTGCCATATTCAAATCGTCGGTGAAATGTCGCCAGATGATAATAAACGCTTGTTGTCCGCGTTTGCCGTGAATAACTTGATATTGCCGCGCTTGATGCTCAAATGTGCGATAGCGTGAAACTTGCAAGCCGAGTAAGAAATTAAAGGTTGTAACCAAATCAATTTTCGTCAAACGGCGTTCGTTGAGGCGGATAATTTCCATTTCGTAATTGAACGGATTTGCCAGTTTGCCGATTGCCAACATTGAAGCCGAATTGCGTGTGCCGCGTTGCAGAACGTATTTGATTTGATCGGTAAAAACGAGTTTTGCCGCGTCAAGGCTTGCGTCAAACTCGATATTGTTCAAACTGTCTTCGTATTGTTCGAGTTTGATGTATTGAAAAATGTGCGAAATGCCGTTGCTTGCGCTGTCTAACAATGGTTTGTTATCCCGCACAGGTTTGCCGTTTTTCCAATCGGCTGAATAAACGACTTTTTGAATGCGCGGCTTCGTTACCGTATCAAAATATTCGCCCATTTCAACGAGAATATATTTGCGGTTTCCGTCGTCCGCGCGATTGAGATTGATTACGGCGTGTCCGGTTGTTCCGCTTCCGGCGAAGTAGTCAAGAAATACATTCTCACCGTCAAACATCAAGAGAATACGTTTTATTAATTCTATATTTTTTTCGCCGTTCGTAAATTCCCATTGACTACCTGATTCAATTAAGTCAGTCCAATTAGTATCCAACAAAGTTTTGTCGGACGCTGGTATCAAATATTGAATTGTTCCTCTTGGTGATTTTCTAAGCTGATTTTTCGACAGCATATCTTTTGCCTTAGCTTCTTCATACATCCAATGTCGTCCATTTGGAGGTTTTGTATCGAAAATTTCGTATTCCATTGTCGGACGAATACCCGGCGCATCGAAAGCGTGCCATCTTTCAGCTTTAATTTGTGTTCGTGTTGGTGGATTTATAACTAGATTGGGTTTTCCAAAAAAGAGCAAGTAATTATGTCCCCAATTCATTCCTCTGACTTGCGAAGTTTCTTGAATATTCTTTTTAACTCTGGAAACTACAATTTCATTTCTAAAACCTTCTGGAAAAATTGAGTTTAAAAGAAATCGAAGCCTTGAATTTTCAACAGAATCAATACTTGTGAAAATAGCGGATTCTTCATTCATTAATTCATTGGCTAAATTCAAACGATTTTCCATCATCGTTAGCCAAGATGAATGAGTGTAATTATCTTTGTAAATAAATTCGTCGTTTCCCGTGTTATAAGGCGGATCAATATAAACGCATTTGATTTTGCCTTCGTATTTGCCCAACAAAAAATTTAACGCTTGAAAATTATCCGAATTTATCAGCAAACCACCCGTTTTCTCGTCTAAATCTTCGATTCCGGCGAGCAGTTTGAATTTGAGTTCTTTGGATAAAAACTGCGTATCCAAAACCAGATATTTGTCGGCTTTGATTCGTTCCGCGTCCAAATCAAGCGCGTCAATAAAGCCGAGTTTCTGCCATTCGAGAAGCTGTTTTTGCTCCGCGTCGGTGCGGATAAATTCGACGATTTCATCAATCAAATCCGCCGCAATAAGGTCGAGCGTCAGACAATAATCGCTCTGCACGACAAACTTTTTCTTCTCGAACAACATCTTTTGAAAGTTTTCGAGTTCCGCCAAAAAATCTATTAAATCAACCGAAATCGAACGAATCGCGCTTGCCCGCAAGATGTTTTCTTTGATGGATTTGTTGGTCTGCTCTTCGCTGAATTCGGGCGCGATAAAATTCAAGCTGAAAATTTCGTGTTTCAGAAAATAATCCAATTCCTGCAACAAAAACGAGCGCAAATCTTTGTGAATAAAATAATCAAAACTATTCGTCGTCGTGTAGCGATTCAGATGATAATAAAAATTATTAATTTCCGCGTCTTTACCTTTAACCTTAATCGTTTTTTCAACATCCCAAAAACGAATCAAATGCGCGTCCGTCGTCGCTCTGATTTGTTCGTCCATCGCCCGAAAAACGAGTTTTTCATTGATGCCTTTGTTGTCGGCTTTAACCGTCTGCTTTTCGCCCCAAGTTTCTTTCTCCGCATCGTTCGGAACTTTGTAATAAAATTTAACCGTCAATTTGCGATTCTCAGCATTCCAATCAAAATAATCCGCCGTCGGAATAAACACGCGCCCTTTTTTATTCTGATTATTATTCGTCGCAGTTTCGGCATCAATAAGGCGAAATTCAACCGTAACTTTCGCCGCCGCGTCCATTTCGTTATTCGTAAAAACGTAATTCCTGAAATTTTCGCCCGTTTTGATGTAATACTGATCGCGGTTTGCCCAATAAAACTTAACTTCCTCGCCGTTGTAAGGAATCATATAAGTATGCTCACCGGCGCGAGGTTTCGTTATAAAATCGCCCTCGTCATAATAGCGATTGAAAAATCGGTAAAGATCGTTATAAATATCGCGCTCCAAATCAAGCGAATGTGAAATGTTTGAAACGGCAGATTTTGCTTCAATATATTTTTTGACAACGGGCGCATTTTCGTTTTTTGCACAGAAAATATTGATAAAATCATTGGTCGAAGAATCTGCTCCCGCATTCGATATATGTGCAAGGAGCTTTCCTTTTGCTTCTTCAAAAGCCGAATTGGTTTCGCCTCGCCCTTTTTCAGTCAGTTTATCGGTAACGGTTTTTAAAGTTGCCGGAAGTTTGTTGTCAATAAAATCTTCGACATCGGCGGAACGCAAATTCATAATCCGATAAATACCGAAATCAAGATCGGTTTTATCGAGTTGAAAAAGTTCGCGTAATAATTCTTTTAGCTGTTCTTTCGGGTCAATCGGCATAAATTTTTTTTGAGTTTTGGAATTAAATAGTAATGCTTTGTCAAAGCAAAATCAAAGCCGAAGAAATTTTCCCGCGAAACACGCGAAAGACGCTAAATAAAGAAGAAAAGAATTTCTTATTATTGGTTTTTATTTCGCGTATTTGGCGTATTTCGCGGGAAATTTAAAGGAAAGAATTTTAGCCCGTGAAATACGCGAAAGACGCTAAAAAGAGAAGAAAAGAATTTTTTATTATTGGTTTTTATTTCGCGTATTTGGCGTATTTCGCGGGAAAATTTTGTCGGAAAAAGAAAAGAGGCATCTCAGCAATGCCTCTCAACTATCGAAAAATTAAATACACCCGGCAGGATTCGAACCTGCGACCCTCTGGTTCGAAGCCAGATACTCTATCCAGCTGAGCTACAGGTGCATATTAGTTAGAATTTTATGTTTTAGACGCGGTTTTTGCAAATCGCAAATGGTTTATTTTCCCTGAAACTCTTTGCGGATATAGGCGATTGTCGCTTTTATTTCTGCGTCCGTCATTTTGCCTTTGAACGGCGGCATTCCTTCGTCGGGAATTCCGTTTTCGATGTATTTGACGTATTTTGCGTCTGCCATATCTTTCATTTTTTGACTCGTCAAATTGTCGGGATTCATCGCTTTGCCTTCGATGGTAACTTTGCCGCCTGAGCCGTCGTCTTTGTGGCAGTTGGCGCAATTTTGTTTATAACTCGTTTTGCCGAGCGCGCTTTCGTCCGTCGGCGCATTTGTCGGCGCGTTTGCGTTTGCCGTCGAATTTACGTTTTTTACGGCGTTATTTGTTGTGTTATTTGTTGTGTTTGCGGCTTGATTGCACGCGAAAACGAATAGCGCAAAAGCCGATAAAATCAAACCTGTTTTTAATAATCTCATCCGAATTTTTTCCTCGAAAATTTGCTTCTGAATTGTTAAAAAGTTTAACTTAAGAGAAGTAGAAAAAGCAAAAAATGAACGAAGATTTAAGGAAAACACTTCTCGAAATGACGGCAAAAGATGCTCGTGTGCGCGAAGAATTAGCGAAAACGGGCGAACTTTTTGACGGTTATGCAGAAAAAATGGAAGCGGTTCATCTGGAAAACGCCGCCGAACTTGAAAAAATGATTGACGAATTCGGCTGGACGGGAATTTCGCTTGTTAGCAAAGATGGCGCGGAAGCGGCTTGGCTGATTGTGCAACACGCGATTTCTTTGCCGGAATTTTCGCGCAGATGTTTGAAATTGCTCGAAAAAGCGGTTTCGGAAAATGAAGCGGAAAAATATCAACTCGCATATTTGCAGGACAGAATTGCTTTTTTTGAAGGAAAACCGCAAAAATACGGCACGCAATCGGATTGGAACGCTGACGGCAAAATGCAGGTTTGGACGCTCGAAGATGCGGAAAAAGTAAATGAATTTCGCGCCGAAATCGGACTGAAACCGCTGGGAAATTTGATTTGGGAAAGCAATGAAAACGTGCCGGAAAATTTTGCAGAAAGACAGCTTCAAGGTGAAGAATGGCTGAAAAAAGTCGGTTGGCAATAAATTGGAGCGAGAACGCGGAAAGTCTTGATTAACTCGAAAGTTGAGATGGTGGAAATGAGCGAAATTCGCCTTGTTGTGATAAATTAATTTTGAGAGGTAAAAAAGATGCTCGAACAAATTACTCAAACTACGCAATATATTTTTCATCCTGTGGAAGAAGAAAAGTATGAACTTTTTACGAACGAAGATGTGAAGCGTTTTGCAACGGACGAAAATTGCCGTTACGAGCTAATCGGAGGAGAAATTATTGTGTCAACCGCACCGCGTTTTATACATCAGTTATTAGCAACGAGAATTGTTATGCAATTCGGTAAATTTTTGGAAAACAATCCGCTCGGACATATTTTAACCACGCCCGGATTGATTTTCACCAAGTTTGACGGCGTGATTCCCGATTTGATTTTCATTACGCACGAAAGATGTGATGAGATTTTACACGAAGAAAGCGGTAAATTTCACGGTGCGCCGGAACTCGTTATAGAAATTCTCTCGCCCGGCAGAGTCAATGCGCGGCGCGATTTGCAAATAAAACGCGAGCTTTACGAATTTTTCGGAGTTGAAGAATATTGGGTTATTAAACCACAGGATAAACAAGTGGAAACTTTTCGGCGCGGCAAAGACGGATTAATCGAAAACCGTATTTACGAGCAAAATGAAACACTTTCAACACCGATTTTGCCGAAATTCAAACTCAAAATTCAACAGCTTTTTGCAAATTAAAGAATAGACATTTTTCTAAAATAAAATGATTTAACGGTAGCTTTAGAATGTTGTGATTTTCAGCCTCGTTCACGAGGCTTTCCGCGTTTCGCGGCATTTAGCCACGTTGTTTATTAGTTCACATTTTAAGTTTTCTCGTGTTTTTGTTTCGTGTCGTTTTGTGTTGATTCGTGGTTCAATCTTTTATTTTTAACCACGAATCAACACAAAACATCACGAAAAGAAAACTCGTTAAATCAATTTATTCTTTATCAAAACACCAGATAATTTAAAATGTGGACTATTTATGGTCTTTGAAAAAATAATCCGACAAAACGTAGAACAGGCTGTTAGCCTGTTCAAACAGACTAACAGTCTGTTTTACGCTTTTTCATCAAAAGTTTTTGTCGGATTTAATTTTCAAAGACCATAAGCAGGCTAAATCTCCGAAATACAATATTTATTTTGGAAAGTTGCCTAATATTAAAAACCGTGAAAGACGCGAAGTAGCTTTCTTTTCGCGTCTTTCACGGTTTCAATCTTATTTAATCGTAGAAGGATTGACGAACGCTCGA
>JANNYB010000057.1:0-13462 GCA_031409875.1 Acidobacteriota bacterium
AAAGCTCACTCGTGAAAGCCCTTGCCGCCTTAGGAAATATTTTGCGACATTATTCTCTTTTCGTCTGCGTTTTAATGCGCTGTCACGTTCAGCTTTCGCACCCGAAATCTTCGAGAGAACCGCTATTTTGATGACTCGAAGTAGTCATAGTAAGGTAAAAGGTAAAAGGTAAAGGGTAAAAGTTAAGGAATAAATCTGAACTTTTGCCTTTTGCCTTTTTACTTTTGCCTTTTTATCTTCGTAATCCTAATTTCTCGATAATCGTGTGATATTCACCGATGTTTCTGCGTTTGAGATAATCGAGAAGTTTGCGTCGGCGCGAGACCATTTTCAATAAACCTCGGCGCGAATGATTATCTTTTTTATGCACTTTGAAATGCAGTGTTAATTCCTTAATTCTCTCCGTCAAAAGCGCAATTTGCACCTGCGACGAACCCGTATCCGATGTGTGTGTTTTGAAATCTGTAACGATTTCTTCTTTTCTTTCCGTAGCTGTTGACATAAATTTTATTTACTAAAAATAGCCTCTCCTTTTACTCGCAGTAACTCTGTTAATATTTCAAACAGTAACCGCGAAGATTTTTATTTTGTATTTTTGTTCGGTCTTTCAAACATTTTCTAATATAACATCAAAAGATGATTTAGGCGATTTCAAATCGTCATTTTACTTTCCAAACTCTTCCATAAATTTCGTCGAAAAATCGCCTTTTTGAAATTTTTCGTCCGCCATAATTTTCAAATGAAGCGGAATTGTCGTCTTGATTCCTTCGACGACCATTGCTTCCAGAGCGCGTTTCATTCGCGCAATTGCGGCTTCGCGTGTGCGGGCGTGAACAATCAATTTCGCAATCATCGAATCATAATAAGGCGGCACGACATAACCCGGATAAATTGCCGTATCAACTCTTACGCCGGGACCGCCGGGAATATTCAAACCTGTGATTTTACCGGGCGAAGGCGTAAATGTTACGGGGTCTTCCGCATTGATGCGGCATTCGATTGAATGTCCGAAAATCTGCACTTCGGATTGCGTAAAACCGAGTTTTTCGCCCATCGCAATTCTAATTTGATTGCGGACAATATCAACGACCGTAACCATTTCCGTTACGGGATGTTCGACCTGCACGCGCGTGTTCATTTCCATAAAATAGAACTTGCCGTCTTCGTCGAGCAAAAATTCAAAAGTTCCGGCGTTTGAATAGCCGATTTCTTGACACGCTTTAACGGCAATCGCGCCCATTGCCTCGCGCAATTCTTTGGAAATCGCCGCCGAAGGTGCTTCTTCCAACAATTTTTGATGCCGCCGCTGAATCGAGCATTCGCGTTCTCCCAAATGAATTACGTTGCCGTGTTCGTCTGCCAAAACCTGAATTTCGATGTGTCGCGGGCGTTCGATGTATCTTTCAATATAAACCGAGCCGTTTTTGAATGCCGCAAGTGCTTCCGTCTGTGCGAGTTCGAGATTTGAAGCCAAATCTTTTTCTTCGCGGACAATCCGCATTCCGCGTCCGCCGCCGCCGGCTGCTGCTTTGATAATCACGGGAAAACCGATTTCTTTCGCCAACGCAATCGCTTCTTCCGGCGATTCAATCGGATCTGGCGAACCGGGCAAAACCGGAACACCGGCTTTTATCATCGTCCGCCGCGCTTCGACTTTATCGCCCATCATTCCGATAACGTGCGGTTTCGGTCCGATAAATTTGATATTGCAATCTTCGCAAATTTTCGCAAAAGTTTCCGATTCCGCCAAAAAACCGTAACCCGGATGAATCGCGTCAACATTCGTAATTTCCGCCGCGCTGATGATTGCGGGAATGTTCAGATAACTTTCCGCCGACGGCGCACCGCCGACGCAAACCGCTTCATCGGCAAATCGGACGTGCAGAGCTTCGCGGTCAGCCGTCGAATGCACGGCGACGGTTTTAATGCCCATTTCCTTGCACGACCAGATTATGCGACAAGCAATCTCGCCACGATTGGCGATTAAAATTTTGCGAATTTCGCGTTTTTTCATTACAAAATTTTAGCCACGAACAAACACGAAAGAACACGAAAATCAGTATTTTATTTTTGTTCGTGCTTTTTCGTGTTTGTTCGTGGCTAATTTATTTCTTAATCCCGAAAAGCGGTTGACCATATTCGACCGGCTGACCGGTTTCAACGTAGATTTTGACGACTTCACCCGAAACTTCCGCTTGAATTTCGTTCATCAGTTTCATTGCTTCGACAATGCAAACTGTTGTATTTTCCGAAACTTTATCACCTAAGTTAATATAAGCATCTTTGTCCGGCGCAGGCGAAGCGTAGAAAGTTCCGACAATCGGCGAAGTAATTTTGTGCAAATCTTCATCCGTCGCCGCCGGAGTTTCGGGTGAAACGGTTACGACTGGCGCAGAAATTTGCGGCGCGACTGGGGTAACAGGCTGAACTGATTGAACAAGCGGCGCGGCAGTCATTTTGCTCAGACGAACGCGGATATTTGCGTTTTCAAATTCAAAATCGGTAAAACCGTGTTCGTTGACAAGCTCCGCAAGCTCGCGCAATTCTGTCATATTTAATGACGGATCTGTCGTCTGCTTTTTTGTTGCCCTCGCTTTCGTTTCGCTTTTTGCTTTCGCCGATGCTGTTTCGCTCATTTAAGAATTACTCCTTATTGTTCAGAGTAACGCATTTATGCGTGAAGTTTTTTCACTGCGCTTCGCCGGTGAAAACCACGCCTGAAGGCGTTACTCTAAACGATAATTATTTACTCGCTAATTCGCGTGCGCTGTCAACCAATTCGATAACTGCCATTTCCGCGTTGTCGCCTTTTCTGCGACCGAGTTTAATAATACGAGTATAACCGCCGTTGCGATCTTTGTAACGTGCGCCGAGTTCGCTGAACAATCTTTGGACGGCTTTTACGCCGGCAGTGCGTTCAATCGGTTCTTTCGGTTCGCCTTTTTTGCCGCGAAAACGGCTTTGTTGCAGTTTGAAAGTCGTGTTTCCCGCGTGAAAAAATCTTGCGGCTTGACGGCGCAAATGAACGCCTTGAATTTTCGCTTCGTCGCCGGTCAAATTTTCCGCACGACGCGCCAATGTAATAACTTTTTCGACAAACGGGCGCAATTCTTTAGCTTTCGGAACTGTCGTAACGATATATTCCTTGTCCGCATTTATCAACGATGTCGCCAAATTTCTTAATAACGAAATCCGATGCGCCGTTGTTCTTCCCAATTTTCGATGTGCTTTTAAGTGTCGCATATTTTTGAGGGATGAGGGATGAGGGATGAGGGATGAATTAATCATCCGCTCGTTCCGTCAACCGTCATCCGATTTTTTATTTCATTTTATGAGTTCAAAGTTTCGGGATTCTTTTATTCATCCCTCATCCCTCATCCCTCATCCCTTAATCCAAGTCTCTTCCGCCCGATCCCGGAATCGGGTTGCCTTGTTCGTCAAAATCCATTCCGAAATCCAAGCCCATTCCGTGGAGCATATCTTTAATTTCGGTGAGCGATTTTTTACCGAAGTTTTTCGTGTGCAACATATCGCGTTCGCTACGTTTGATTAAATCACGAATCGAGCGAATGTCAGCGTTTTTCAAACAATTGTAAGAACGCACCGAAAGTTCGAGTTCGTCAACGGGACGATCTAATAAATCGTTTCTTAACAAAGGGGCGCGAGCGATGTCTTCGTATTTGAAATCTTCTTCTTCTTCCTCAAAATTGATGAAGATGCTCATATGGTCTTTGACCAATTTCGCCGCAAGTCCGATTGAATCATCGGGCTTGACCGAGCCGTCCGTCCAAACTTCGATGGTCAATTTGTCAAATTCAGTATTTGAACCCATACGAGTTTGTTCAACTGCGTAATTGACTTTTTTAATCGGTGTATGCACCGAATCAATCGGAATATAACCGATTGAAAGGTCTTCGTCGTTATTAAATTCGGCGGAAACATACCCGCGTCCCATTTGCAGACGCATTTCGACGTTTAATTCGCCACCCGCGCCGATGGTCGCAATGTGAATCGTATCATCTAAAATTTCAACGTCGCCGTCTGCCACAATATCCGCGCTGGTAACTTCGCCTGCACCGGATTTGTTAATCGTGAGCGTTTTTGTTATTCCGCCGTGCAAAGTGAACGCAACTTGTTTTAGATTTAAGATAACGTCCGTCGCATCTTCGACCACACCTTTGATGGACGAAAATTCGTGTTCCACACCTTCGATTTTAACGGCAGTAATCGCCGCGCCTTCGATTGACGAAAGCAACGCTCGGCGAATCGAATTGCCAATCGTCGTGCCGAATCCACGCTCAAACGGTTGCGCGTAAAATTTTCCGTAACGCGAAGTTAAAGTTTCCGATTCAACTTGCAAACGGCTCGGCATTTGAAAATCTGTCCAAGTATTTGTTTGTGTCATATTTGTTTTTAAAAGTTTGCAGAAGTTGCAGAAGTTGCAGAAGTTATCAGAGTTTATTTCTCTAACTCTGCAACTTTCTGCAACTTCTGCAAACTCAGGGAACTACTTACTATAAAGTTCGACGATTAATTGTTCGTTGATAGTTTGATCAACATCTTCGCGTTTCGGCAAAGTCAAAATCGTAACGCTCAAATCTTTACCGCCCGAGGAAATCCAATTGGGACGACCGCGACCGCCCGAAGTTGACCAAGCACCGTCAACGTGGACATTTTTTGTAGTTTTGTCCTTGACGCTGATAACATCGCCAACCTTCACTTGAAACGAAGGAATATCAACTTTGCGTCCGTTGACTTCGATATGTCCGTGATTTACAAGTTGCCGCGCTTGACGGCGCGAAGTTGTGAAACCTGCGCGATAAACCGCATTATCTAAACGGCGTTCGAGTAAGAAAAGCAAATTTTCGCCCGTAACGCCTTTTTGACGCAGAGCTTTTTCAAAATAATTGCGAAACTGTTTTTCAAGCACGAAATAAATGCGCTTGACCTTTTGTTTTTCACGAAGTTGTTGACCGTAACCGGCAAGCATTTTGCGCCGCGCCGCGCCGTGTTGTCCTGGCGGATTTGTTCCGCGTTTTTCAATCGCGCACGACGGCTTAAAACATCTGTCGCCCTTCAAAAATAACTTTCCACCTTCGCGGCGGCACAAACGGCACACCGCATCTCTATATCTAGCCATAATATTTTTTGCCTTCAGCAAAAAATGATGTGGGATTTGGGATTTGGGATTGCGGATTATTTTTCAATTCGCCAATCACAAACTCAAATCGCTTTTCATTTCTTGTAGAAAAGTTTACAGGATAGTTAAATCCCTTCTTCCTTTGATGATTAATTATAAAAACTTAAATTGCTGATTTCAGACCAATCCGAAATCCGAATTCCCAAATCCGCAATCAAACGCGTCTGCGCTTTGGCGGACGGCATCCGTTGTGCGGAATCGGTGTCGTATCCCGAATTGAAGTTACGCGAATTCCCGAATTGTTAATCGCACGAATCGCCGATTCACGACCGCCGCCCGGACCTTTGACACGCACTTCGACTTCACGCATTCCTGCATCCAGAGCTTTTCCGGCGGCTTCTTGCGCGGCTTGTTGTGCGGCAAACGGAGTTCCCTTGCGCGAACCGCGAAAACCACGCGCACCTGCCGACGATTGCGAAACGAGATTTCCTTTCGTATCCGTAATCGAAATCAAAGTGTTATTAAAAGACGCGGCGATAAAAACAATCCCTTGCGGAATATTCTTTCTCTCTTTCTTTTTGTAAGTTTTCTTACCTTTTGCTTGTTGCTTTGCCATATTTTAAGTAGTAGGTAATAGGTAATTGGTAATAAGTAAAAGACTTTAAACCAACTACTTATTACTAATGACCAATTACTTCTTGCCCGGTGCTTTTTTCTTCGCAACGGCGGCTTTACGCGGACCTTTGCGGGTTCGGGCATTTGTGCTGGTGCGTTGTCCGCGAACGGGCAAACCGCGACGATGGCGCAAGCCGCGATAACAACCGATGTCCATCAAACGCTTGATGTCCATTTGCACACGCTTCCGCAAATCGCCCTCGATGTCGCCTTGTTCATCGAGAATTGCACGAATATTATTTAAATCATCTTCGCTCAAATCTTTGATTTTTCTATCTAAATCAATTTGAGCTTGTTCCAAAATCGCCGTTGAGCGCGATTTCCCGACACCATAAATGTAGGTCAATCCAATTTGTGAACGCTTATTCGGCGGTAAATCTACACCTGCTACACGAGCCATATTTTCTCCAATTAGTAATTGGTAATTGGTAATTGGTAATTGGTTTTGACTTATTACCAATTACTTATTACTAATTACCCTTGTCTTTGTTTGTGCTTCGGATTTTCGCAAATCACGCGCACAATGCCTTTTCTATGAATTACTTTGCATTTATCGCAAATCTTTTTTACTGATGGACGAACTTTCATATTTTTGTCCTCTTTCCTTTTTATTTATAGCGATATGTGATTCGCCCGCGACCTAAAATCGTATGGCGAAAGTTCGACTAAAACTCTATCGCCGGGCAGAATACGAATAAAATTCTTCCGCATCTTACCGGAAATATGTGCTAAAACTTGATGCTGATTGTTTTCGAGTGCGACTTTAAACATCGCATTCGGCAAAGTTTCAAGCACGGTTGCCGTAACTTCTATCGCGTCTTCCTTTGACATTTCTTACAGAGTCAATATCGGATTTATTGACAAACTCCAAATCTTATCTTTTTAAGACTGATTTTTCAAGCCGCGAACAGAGATTTTTCGCTTTTTTGTCGGCAGAAACTTTAAACGGATTTTTTTTCAATATACAACTTTTTATTTCATAGATTTTGCAGTTACGGAATAAAAGCATTCGGAGTCGGCACATCGTTTTCCAATCCGAATTGTCGTGTGGAAATTCCGCTTGTTGTTTGCCGCAAATACCACGCGCCGTTTCGATAAACCGCCGCGTCCGTTTTGCCGTCGCCGTCAAAATCTGCGGGCGCAGGAATGTCGGTTGATAATCCCCATTGAAAAGCAGTGAAACCGTTTGCACTTTGCAGAATATACCAAGTTCCGTTGCGATAAACCGCTATGTCCGCTTTGTTGTCGTTGTCGTAGTCGGCGGCAACGGATTTGTCGTTTGCAAGCCCGAAGTTCACAACCGTGTAGCCTTGCGTCGAACGGTTGAGATGCCATTCACCGTTTCGATAAACTGCTTGATCGGCGCGTCCGTCGCCGTCGTAGTCTGCGGCAACGGGTTTATCGTTTGCTAATCCGAATTGGACGACGTTTGTTTGATTATTGGCTAAATTGAACATCCACCACGCACCGCCGCGATAAATGGCGATTTCGGCTTTGCCGTCGCCCGTGTAATCTGCCGGAACGGGAATGTCGTCTGTTGTGCCGAAGCGGATTTGCGCGAATCCGGCTTGTGAGCGGAGCAGATACCAAACTCCTTCACGGAAAACGGCGATGTCGGTTTTGCCGTCGCCGTCGTAATCTGCCGGAGCGATTTTATCGGTTGAAAGCCCGAACTGCGTGGCGGAAAATCCTGCGGTTGATTGATTCAGATACCAAGTTCTGTCCGATGGGCGAAAAACGGAAATGTCGGCTTTGCCATCGCCGTCGTAATCGAACGGCGTTTTTCGCGGAGTCGCACTATCGCCCATAAAGCGCAAAACGACCGCATCGTAATCGAAAAGTGAAAGGCTGAAATCTCCGGCAACGACTATTTTGCCGTCTGCTTGCAGAGCCATTCCCCAACCGTAATCCGAGCTGAGCGGTTGTTGTCCGACCCGCGTATAAACTTTGCCGTTTGTTCCGAAATTCGTATCGAAAGAGCCGTTTTGATTTAATCGGGAAAGCAAAATATCCAAGCCGAAGCCCGGCACTTGCGAATGTCCGAGCGCGAGAATTTTGCCGTCCGCCTGAATTTGCAAAGCCTGCGCCGAGTTTGTATCGCCCGAATCAATCACGGTTTTGCCGTTCGTGCCGAAATTCGTATCAATCGCGCCGTTCAGCAAAAATCGAAAGACGGTAAAATCATAAACAAATGTGCTGTTTGAGCCGACCGAGCCTAAAACAACTATTTTGCCGTCGGTCTGAATTGCCAAATCGCCGAATAAAAAACGATTTACGCCGAGATTCGTTATCGAAATACCGTTTGTGCCGAAGGTTGAATCGAGCGAACCGTCTGGCAAATATCGCAGAACGGCGAGAAAATATTGCGTTGAATCAACCGTGTTAGAACTTGCCGAAACAACGATTTTGCCGTCTGTCTGTGTCTTGACGGCGTAGCTGTGCGAAGCGTTATTGGGAATATTAGTGATAACAATGCCGTCCGTGTCAAAACCCGTATCGAGCGAACCGTTCGGATTGTAGCGGACAATGCCGATGTTGCCGACATTATCGGCAATGCCGCCCGCCGGACCGGTTACGACCAATTTGCCGTCCGCCTGAATGTCAATATCGTTCCCGACATCTTGCGAACTCGTCAGATTCGTAACGACATAGCCGTCGCCGTCAAAAGTCGTATCGAGCGTGCCGTTCGGATTGACTCTGACCACCAAAAAACCGCTGTTTCCGGCAGTAACATTCATCAAACCCGCCAGCACAATCTTCCCGTCAGACTGCAAAGCCATCGCCTCGCAAAGCGCACCCGATAAAGACGGCAAAACCAAAATCCCGCCATTTGCAAAACTCGTATCAAAACTGCCGTCCGCATTATAACGAATAACAATCAACCGCCCGTCGCCGCGTTTTCCGGCAACCACGATTTTATTGTCCGGCTGAATAACGACATCTTGAAAAGTATCCTCACGGTCATTAAACCGATAAATCACTTTCCCGCCAATCCCGAACGTCAAATCAAGATCGCTCGGTGCGGAATAAACTATCGTAACAAAAGCAAATAAGCAAGGAACTATATTTAAAAATCTCATAGAAAAAAATTACCAAAAAAATTTAAAGTTTAATTTTCTGGCTTTCGCCCTATCCTTGCTGATTAAAACTACAATAAGTTTTAATATCCATCTCTAAAAGTTCAATCGAAATAAATGCAAACAATTTTGGCTTTAGCGGTATTGAAAAATCTTCCCTTAATGATTTTTCGCCCAATAAACTAACGATTGTTCTAATTAGTTGCTCATTACTTATTTCTTCTTTTTCAATTATTTGGAAAAAAGCCGAGCATAATGTCTTTTGAATTTTATCTTGTTCCAATAAAAATATTGACATTTTTCGCAACTCAATATTTTTAGGATTATTTTCAAGTTTTTGAAAACCGGAATTTCCAAGCCTTACTGCAATATTAAAAAAGAATTTAGAAATCCAGCTATCAAACTGTTTTTTACTGCCAACTTCAGAACTTTTTAAGATGTCCGCCTGCAACTCTTCCCTTTGTTGCAAAAGATTGAATTCTTTCAATGTTTCAAGATAAAATTTTTCTAAATCAAATTCTGCCATTTACCTAAACCTCCTTTACAAATCATCTCGATAAACTTAGGCGATACCACAACTGCGTCCATTAACTCGAATATTATTCACGGTAACAGATCCAACTATAGAACCTGATTTTTTAGAACTACCACTATAGCTTGGTTTGCTATTACTGATGGCGTTAATTATAGTCGCTTGCGTTTTTATTCGATTCGCACTTGTAGTCTCTGGTTTTGGCTCAGGAAGTTGCGGATTGTCTGGGTCTTTTCCATTACACGCCGCTAACCAATAAGCAGCCTCCTGTAGTAAAGGATTACAAGTCGTATCATTAGTAGCAACATATATGCAAATACTCCACAATCCAAAGTAAAACGCTGCTAATGCACAAGCCGGTGCTAATAGCTCATCACCATTAGGGCTATTTCCACCACCGCCATCTGGATTTCCTCCCGTTGGTGGAAAACCTGTTATTCCATTGCCAATATTAGAATCAACACAAACCCATACCCGACTAGGTGGGGTATAACTTATTACTCCATCCTCATCAATAATAATAATTTCAGCATAATAATCCCAATAGCAATGCCGAATAAACAATCCGCTCGGATCAACAAAATTAGTCGGCTGACTTTCTACATAAGAATACCGATTGAAACTTTGCGGATTTCCAAGACTCATCGAACCGTTGTAAGGGTCTGGAGAAGTCCAACGCCCTGCCCGATTTTCGTTCTTTCTGAACCAAGTGTGATTCAAACCTGTTGAATCGTCCTTTTCAGTTAATCCGTAGCCTTGCCGATTGTTGATTGCGCTTCCGAAACCTTGGGCAGAAGTTCTGAGTCCAACTCCCGATTGAATTTCTTCACCGAATGCTTGATAATCTGTTCTCGATTGCACGAATCCCGCATTGCTCAAAACTCCTCTGACCGAGCCTTGCCAATCTTGCAGAACATATTTCACTCCGCCTTCATCGCTTGGTGTCAGTCCGCCGTATTCCGCGACGAGTTTGCCGAAAGCGTCGTATATCGTAAATTGCCAAACATCATCAACTTTCGTTGCTACGCGGTTGCCCAAAGTGTCATAAACCGTCAAAGCATCGGGGAAACTTGCTTTTGTGGCTTTGACCATTCGCCCGTTGGCATCGTAGCCGAAACTCATTGTGCGAAACTTGTTATCCGTTACAACTTGTCCTGCTTCATTATACGTTGTTCCCGTTGGTGTTGTGAAACGATTTGTAGTTTTCTCGATGTCCGCGTCCTCAATCGGCGTGTAAAGTAAAGGCTGTTCTTGCCCGCTTGTCGGATTTGATGCGGTTTTGCGATACAGATTGCCGAAACGGTCAAAATCGAATTTCTGTTTGTAAGTTACGGCATTCGTATCGCCGCGTTTTTCCTCAGATTCACTCAAACGTCCAATCGAATCATATTTAAACTTCTGCGTCCATTGCTTCACCGTGCCGATATGACTGACAATTTGCTCCAATTTTCCGGTATTCTTCAACACTCCGTTTGAATTGAGTTCGCCATAATTGTAATCGTATTTTTGAAGCGTTTCCGCGCCTCTCGACAAAGTTTGATTCGTCATTTGCAGACGGTCATTAAACCCGAAAGTCTGATTCGTTCCATTGCCGAAATTCATCTGCGACGGCAAAGTTTGGCTGTTAAACGCAATACTACTCAGATATGTTCTGTTGCGCCCGCATACTTCCGTCCGAAGAACGGCGAATATACCAAATGCCGCCCAACCTGTTGGAACCGCGATAAACGGCAATATCGGCTTTTGAATCGGTGTCGCCCGAATCGTTATAACGTCCCGGCACGGCAATATCCGCGCTCAAGCCCCAAGTTATGTTCTCGATTGTGTTGTCCGAACTGCGCCGAATTCGCCAAATGTTGTCGCTTCCGCGCCGTGTTGCATAATCGGTTTTACCGTCGCCGTCATAATCGGCAACAACTGGTTCATCGCCGCTCAGCCCGATTGAATAATTTGTCCATTGATTGTTGCTCGATTGCGAAACCCAAAAAGTTGCCGTGCCGTTGCGCCAAACGGCTAAATCGGCTTTGCCGTCGCCGTCGAAATCCGCCGGAACAGGCTTGTCGCCGCTCGTGCCGAAGACCGGAGAAATAATCACCCCGTTTGAACTTTGCCGAATATTCCAAGTCTGATTTGCCGGTCGCCAATAGGCAACGTCCGATTTGCCGTCGCCGTCGTAATCGCCGACTGCCGGAATATCGCCGTTTGCGCCGTGAGTAATGTATTGATTGCCGCCGTTTGAACTGTTGATGATATACCAAGTGCCGTTTGACGGACGAAAAACGCAAAAATCAGTCTTGCCATCGCCGTCAAAATCACCCGGCGCAGGCGAATCTGTTGTCAAACCCCAGGGTTGCGTAACCATCTGTTGCGCCGAATTGAGAATATACCAAGTCCCGCTCGAAGGTCGCCAAACCGCCAAATCGTTCGGAGCTTCACGAAAGGCTTCAACCGTTGAAATCAAAGCACTTCCCGCATAGACGTATTCGCGGCTCGGCGCATCGGCAGGCATCAGCGGCGGCGTTCCCGTAGGCACGGCATTTGAGAAAATCGGCAAACTCCGCCAATTTGCTAACGCTCCGACACTGAAAGTTACCAAGATTAATACGCCGAGAACAATTAAAGTGTGGCTTGCCTTGCGCCGATTCTGTTTTTCTTTAATCTCGGCGGCGATGACGTTTCTTTTTCGATTTGACTTGGCTTGTTTATTCATAATTTTCTTCCTCTTCTAAAAAACAAAAAAGCCGTGAAGCAAAAGGCATCTGCCCCGACTTCACGACTCTTTGGATTTAAAATTTTCTTTTCGATTAAAGCAACATTAATTGCTTGCTTGCTTGCTTGCTTGCTTGCTTGCTTGCTTATAGGCGTTGAGTTTTTTTGGATTTATTTTTTGATTGGACGAAACTTGGACAGACAGATATTTGACTGCCGTCAAGCATTTATGAAAAGCCTTGGGATTGAACATTTCAGCGACTCCTTTTTAAATCAGGAGAGAAGTCTGCATTTTCTCTCGTCAAAAAATATCGGGAAATAGTATTAAACCTCAAACACTATTTATAAATTTTCGAGTAGCCTTATATTTACAATATCTCTTCAAAAATTGTCAAGGGCAGTTTCGATATTTTTATCGAAAACCTGCTTTGACCTTTAAATTGACTTTGATTTGTTGGTAGTGAACTAAAAGTAATGCTACTTGAAATGTTTTGATAAATTGCCACTAGCTTGAGCTAGTGGACAGCGTAATCAAGACACAAGGCTTTAGCCGAATTTAAGAAAAAAAATAAAATCCTTACCACTTTAGCGCAAAGTTAGGCTAAAGCGGTAAGGATTTTATTTTTTTTACAGATATTCGGCTAAAGCCGCTTGGCTTTTCAAACCTGTGCCACTAGCTCAAGCTAGTGGCAATTTATAAAGCATTATTTTTAGTTCACTTCCAATTTTTTAAGTAACTCCAGCGGTTTTTATTTTCTTTTGCTCGTTTTTTTGAGCTGCAGTGAGTGTTAAAATCTCAGGACCGTCTGCCGTGATTGCAATCGTGTGTTCGGCGTGTGCGCTGACTTTTCCGTCTTCGGTTACGACCGTCCATTTGTCGTCCAGCGTCTTTGTTTTTTCCGTGCCGAGATTGAGCATCGGCTCGATGGCAATGCAATATCCGGCGCGGAGTTTTTCTTTTGTTCCGGATCTGCCGTGATTCGGAATCTGCGGAGCTTCGTGCATCGAACGTCCGATGCCGTGTCCGGTGTAATCGCGGACAATTCCGTAACCGTATTTATCGGCGTGTGATTGAACTGCCCAAGAAATATCGCCGACTCTTTTGTTCGGATGACATTGCTCGATGGCGAACGCCAAACATTCTTCCGTTACGCGAATAAGCTGTTTTGCTTCATCGCTGATTTCACCCACCGGCGCAGTAAATGCCGTGTCGCCGACAAATCCGTTATACGTTGCCGCCATATCGAGCGAAACAATATCACCCGATTTCAAAGGCGTTTTGTTTGAAAATCCGTGAACAATCGCCTCATTAACCGACGCGCAAATCGC
>JANNYB010000058.1:0-62560 GCA_031409875.1 Acidobacteriota bacterium
TATAAGAGTTAGGGGTAACTTTTTAAATTCAGTTATTAAAAAATTTGTAGAACGCGGCTGAAATCATTTTGAATTCGGTTCGCGTCAATCTGTAGGTTTAAGGCGAAAAAATGGCACAATTATTTAATCGCAGCGCAAATAATGTGGCTAAAATCAGCATCGTGGCAGCGGTGGTTTTAGCCGGAGTTGCGGGCTTTGCTTGGACGCAAATCACGCGCTCGAGTTATCTGACCGGACGATATATGGACAGACAACAACCTGTCCAATTCAGTCATAAACACCACGTTGGCGACGACGGCATTGATTGCCGTTATTGTCATACGGCGGTGGAAACATCTTCGTCTGCGGGAATGCCGCCGACGCAAACTTGTATGAATTGTCATAGCCAAATTTGGTCGGACAGTCCGTATCTCGAACCTGTCCGTGCCAGTTACCGCGAAAATAAACCGATTGAATGGGTAAAAGTTCACGATTTGCCGGAATATGCGTATTTCAATCACAGCATTCACGTTGCCAAAGGTGTCGGTTGCGCTTCGTGCCACGGCAATATTGCAAATTCGCCTTCGGTTTATCAAGAAAATACTCTGCAAATGGAATGGTGTCTCTCGTGCCACCGCGATCCTGCGCCGAATATTCGTCCGAAATCGGAAATTTACAATACTTCTTGGGACGCAAACACGATAACGGCGGAGCAGAAAAAAGAAGTTGAAGAAAAAATCAAGCGAATTCGTAGTAAAGAAATGTTGACGAGTTGTTCGACTTGTCATAGATAATTCCAAATTTCAGATTTCAGATTCCAGATTAATTTGGAATTTGGAATCTGGAATTTGGAATCTGAAATTTGGAATAACAAATGAAAATGATGCCAAGCAAAGACAGTCAAAACAACTTTGCAATACTGAGAAATAAAATTCTCGGAAAAAGCGGAAAAGAATATTGGCGCAGCGTCGAAGAATACGTTGATTCGCCGGAGTTTGAGGAATACGTTAAATACGAACACCCTGAACAAGCCGATACTTGGGACGATTCTTTGAGCCGCCGCAACTTCGTCAAAGTGATGGGCGCATCGCTCGCGTTGGCGGGACTTTCGGGCTGTGTTATTCAGCCGACGGAAAAAGTCGTGCCTTATGTTCGCCAACCGGAAGAAATTATTCCGGGCAAACCGCTGTTTTTTGCAACTTCGATGTCGCTCGGTGGCGTTGGTGTCGGACTTTTGGGCAGATCGAACGAAGGTCGCCCGACGAAAATCGAAGGCAATCCGGCGCATCCGGGAAGTTTGGGCGGAACGGACATTTTGGCGCAAGCCTCGCTTTTGGGATTGTATGATCCTGACCGTTCGCAAGAAATTACGTTGCGCGGAAACCCGAAAAATTGGGAAGAATTTATCAAAGCGATGCGAACGGCAGTCGAAGAAAACGGCAAAGACGGCGGCGCAGGCGTGAGATTTTTGACCGAAACCGTAACTTCGCCGACGCTCATTGCACAATTCAAACAGCTTCAGACGGAAATGCCGAAAGCGAAATGGGTGCAATACGAGCCGTGCAATAAAGATAATGTTCTCGCGGGCGCGAAAATGGCTTTCGGTTCGCCCGTGCAGACGGTTTATAAATTTGACCAAGCCGACAGAATTTTGTCGCTCGACGCTGATATTTTTTCCGGCTTTAATGTTCGATACACGAAAGATTTTGCGAAAAAACGCACGTTTAGCGAAGAAAAGAAAGAAATCAATCGCCTTTATTCAGTTGAAACGACAATAACTTTGACCGGCGCGAAAGCCGATCACCGTTTGGCAGTCAAGCCGAGTCAGATGATTGAGATTGCCAAAGCAATCGCCGCGAAATTAGGTGTTGCGGGCGCAAGTTCGACTTATACGGAAAACGCGAAATGGATTGAAGCGATGGCGAAAGATTTGCTGGCACACACAGGCAAAACGATTGTTATTGCGGGCGATCATCAACCGCCGATAATTCACGCACTTGCGGCGGCGATGAACGATAAACTCGGAAGCGTCGGCAAAACTTTGGAATATGTCGAACCGTTTCAACCGTTCACCGAAACGACACAAGCCGAACAATTAAAACAACTTATCGGCGAAATTGACGGCGGACAAGTGAAAATGCTCGTCATTTTGGGCGGCAATCCGGTTTATAATACGCCTTCCGATTTGAAATTAAACGAAGAAAGATTAAATAAAATCGCGCTTCGCGTTCATCTCGGACAACATTTCGACGAAACCGCGCAATATTGCCATTGGCACGTTGCGGAAAAACATTTTCTCGAAACTTGGAGCGACACACGCGCTTATAACGGCTCGATTTCGCTTGTTCAACCGCTCGTTCAACCGCTTTACGGCGGCAAAAGCGTTCACGAAGTCGTGCAACTTTTCTTTAAAGAGAATTTCGATAAAAAAGATTACGACATCGTTAAAGAATATTGGCAAAAGCAACCGTTAAATATGACGGAAAAAGCGGTTGCGGCGACAACGGAAAATAAAACCGAATCACACGGCGAAGCTAAAACTGAATCGCACGGTGAAACGCATTCCGAAACGAAAACGGAATCACACGGCGAAACGAAAACGGAAGCCGCAGTAACAACGCCGACTCCGAGCGCAACGCCGAAAACTGCGCCGACAACAACTCCGGCACAGACGACAACAGTAACAACGACCACGACAATTGCGAAAAGTTTTGAAGATAATTGGCGCAAAATCGTTCACGATGGCATCGTTCCGAATTCTGCTGCCGCCGCGAAATCGGTTTCAGTCAGCGGCGGGTTTATGAGTCAGCCGATTCAGCAACCTGCGAAAAGCGGCAATTTGGAAATTTCAATTTTGCCCGATCCGTCGGTTTATGACGGACGTTTTACGAATAACGGCTGGTTGCAAGAACTTCCAAATCCGTTGACGAAAATTACTTGGGAAAACGTCGCGCTGATTTCGCCGAAAACCGCGAAGGCTTTGGGCTTGAATCAAGGCGGCGACGAAAACGAAATGACCGGCGGAACGCAAGGTTCGACGTTTATCAATACGAAAGGCGGAAATCAATATTCGGATTTGGTCAAAGTTAAGTATCAAGGCGGAGAAATTTCCGCGCCTGTTCCGGTTTGGATTACGCCCGGGCAGCCCGATGATACGGTGACGATTTTTATGGGTTACGGGCGCACACGCGCTGGAAAAGTCGGCACGGGACTCGGTTACAATGCTTTTGACGTTCAACGCTCGGACGCAATGAATTTCGGCACGGGCGAATTGTCCAAAACAAACGAAACGACACAAGTTGCTTCAACGCAAATTCACTTTAACATCGAAGGGCGCGACATTTTGCGCGTTTGGGATTTAGAAGAATTCGAGAAAAATCCCGAACTCGGTCATCAGCACGATGAATACGACAAAACGATGTATGACAAGGATTTTTACCAGAAGAATTATAATGAAAATCATCGTTGGGCAATGACGATTGATTTAAATAATTGCGTCGGTTGTAATGCTTGCGTTTTGGCGTGTCAATCGGAAAATAATACGCCGGTTGTCGGCAAAGAACAAATTTCGAGAAGCCGCGAAATGCACTGGATGCGCGTTGATTCTTATTACAGCGGCACAGTCGAAGACCCGAAAGGACCGCATTTTCAGCCGCTTTTGTGCCAACAGTGCGAACAAGCTCCGTGCGAAGTCGTCTGCCCGGTCGCGGCAACGGTTCACAGCGCGGAAGGTTTGAACGATATGGTTTATAACCGCTGTATCGGAACGCGCTATTGCTCGAATAACTGTCCGTATAAAGTTCGCCGATTTAACTTTTTACTGTATCAAGATTGGAATACGCCGCAGTATAAATTGATGCGAAACCCAGAAGTTACGGTGCGTTCGCGCGGTGTGATGGAAAAATGCACCTATTGCACACAGCGTATTGCTTCGGCACGGATTGAAGCGCAGAAAGATAACCGAAAAGTGCGCGACGGTGAAGTCGTTACGGCGTGTCAATCGGTTTGTCCGGCGGACGCGATTGCTTTCGGCGATTTGAACGACAAAGAAAGTCGTGTTGCAAAACTCAAAAAAAATCATCGAAATTACAATTTGCTGAACGAATTGAACACACAGCCGCGCACGACGTATCTGGCAAGTTTGAAAAATCAAAATAAAGAAATGCCCGATTATAATCAGACACCAATGCCGTTCGATAAATTGTCGGAAACCAACAAACTGGGCAAACCCGGCAAAGAAGAAGGTAAGACGGAGGAATCGGCACACTAATTTTTTTTGCCAAAGGTGAAATTTATGCAGAAAGTTCAAAAAACAAACGAACTTGAAGAAGTAAAACGAAAACTCGTGCCGAAGATGCTCGAGGGCGATCACGATTTTGCTTCGGTTTCGGACAAAATCAGCGACATTACCTTAAAAAAGAAAACGCCGTTTCATTGGTTTATCGGTTTCGGTTTGGCGTTTATGGTCGCGCAGTTGCTTCTTGTAACAGTAACTTGGCTGGTTTTAAAAGGTATCGGAATTTGGGGAAACAATCAGCCGGTCGGTTGGGCATTCGACATTATCAACTTCGTTTGGTGGATTGGAATCGGACACGCCGGAACGCTGATTTCCGCGATTTTGCTGCTTCTTAATCAAAAATGGCGCACGTCAATCAATCGTTTTGCCGAAGCGATGACGCTTTTTGCCGTCGCTTGTGCGGGTATGTTTCCGCTCTTGCACACAGGTCGTCCGTGGCTGGCGTATTGGATGTTGCCGCACCCGAACACGATGGGAATGTGGCAAAATTTTCGCTCGCCTTTGATGTGGGACGTTTTCGCGGTTTCGACATATGCGACGGTTTCCGCGCTCTTTTGGTTTGTCGGTTTGATTCCCGATTTAGCAACTTTGCGCGATAGAGCAAAAAATCCGTATTTCAAATTCGTTTATGGATTGCTTTCATTAGGCTGGCGCGGTTCGGCACGGCATTGGCATCGTTACGAAATTGCTTATTTGCTTCTCGCGGGACTTTCAACGCCGCTTGTTTTGTCAGTTCACTCAATCGTTAGTTTCGACTTCTCGGTGGCACAACTTCCGGGTTGGCACGCAACGATTTTTCCGCCGTATTTTGTTGCGGGCGCGGTTTTTGCGGGCTTTGCAATGGTTTTGATTTTATGTATTCCGCTTCGCCGAATGTATAAAATGCAAGATTTTATCACGCATACGCACCTTGTTTTGATGGCGAAAGTGATGCTTGCGACAGGGCTGATTGTTTGTTACGGCTACGCGATGGAAGCGTTTTTCGGTTGGTATAGCGCGTCGCAATACGAAGTTTTTATGATTAAAAACCGCATTTGGAACGGTCCATATTGGTGGTTTTACTGGCTTCTGATTTTGTGCAACGGTTTGTCAATCCAACTTCTCTGGTTCAAGCGTTTCCGCGAAAGTGAAGTTTGGCTTTTCCTTATCTCGATTGTCGTCAGTATCGGAATGTGGTTGGAGCGTTTCGTGATTATCGTAACGAGTTTGCACCGCGACTTTTTGCCGTCGTCGTGGGCGATGTATTCGCCGACGATTTGGGATATTTCGATGTTCACGGGAACAATCGGTTTCTTCTTTACGCTGATTTATTTATTCGTTCGCTTTTTGCCGATTATTTCGATTTTCGAGGTGCGGACGCTTTTGCCGGAAGCGCACGTTGAAGGCGAACATCATTCGCACGAAGAAAAAGTCAATGATGTTGAAGGAGAAACGGACTAGGCTTAGATTTTTGTTATAAAAGTTTGCAGTCAATCGTTTGTCGCCCGCAGGCGACGCAAAGGGCAACTCACCCATGCTTAAATCGTTTGCCAGCCGCAACGGTTGACTGCAAAGCTGATAAAAAAGTTTATGAACAAGAAAATTTACGGAATAATGGCTGAATTTGACACGCCGACCGAAGTCGTTGAAGCGGCGCGGAAAGTGCGCGATGCCGGTTATAAAAAAACCGATGCGTTTTCGCCGTTTCCGATTCACGAAATGGACGAAGCTCTCGGCATCAAGCGAAGCATTTTGCCTTTTTTGGTTTTTGGCGGAGGCGTTGCCGGGCTGATCGGCGGATTTGCCTTGCAGATTTGGGTTCACGCCATCGAATATCCGATGAACATTGGCGGTCGTCCGTATATCAGTCTTCCGAGTTTTATTCCGCCCGCGTATGAAATGACGATTTTGCTGGCGGCATTTACGGCGGTTTTCGGAATGCTCGCGCTCAACGGTTTGCCCCAGCCTTATCATCCGGTTTTCAATGTGCCGCGTTTTGCGCTGGCAACGCGCGAGAAATTTTTCTTGTTAATTGAAGCGAAAGATCCGCTTTACAATTACGAAGAAGCGAGAAGTTTTATGGAAAGTTTGAATCCGCAGGAGGTTTTCGATGTTGAGGAATAATTTCAAATTCGGCAGCTTCTGCTTACTGCTTACTGCTTACTGCCTACTCGCAGTCGGCTGTCGCTACGATATGCAAGACCAGCCGCGTTATAAGGCTTATAAGCAGAGCGATTTTTTCAGCGATAAGCGTTCTTCGCGCGATTTGCCCGAAGGCACTGTGCCGCGCGGATATTTGCGTGAAAATAAGGCTTTATACACAGGCAAAAAGGAAAATGCCGACCCGAATGCACAGGCTCAAACAACAACTGATGCCGGCGGCAACACTTTAGTTTCGAGTTTTCCGAATGACATCACTGAATTTCCGATGCCGATTACGGAAGAAGTCGTCAATCGCGGCGAAGAACGCTATAAAGTTTTTTGCACGGTTTGCCACGGTCCGACCGGAAACGGCGACGGTATGATTGTCAGACGCGGATTTTCAAAACCGCCGACTTACAACGATGACCGTTTGAGAAATGCGCCTGTCGGACATTTTTACGATGTCATCACTAACGGTTGGGGCAAAATGAACAGTTATGCATCGCAAATTCCCGTTGCGGACAGATGGGCGATTGTCGCATATATTCGGAGTTTGCAAATCAGTCAAAACCCTAATTCGGCGACAACAACAACGCAAATGACGAATACGAATACAGCAAAACCGACGAACACGACTCCGGCGGCGAACACTAATCAAGGAGGTGCGAATACCAATGTTAGACGGTAACGATTATAAAGCACCTGATATTTTCAGCCGTTGGCGCACGGTTGCGCTCGGCGTGGGCGGAATTTTTACGCTCGTAATTTTGATCGCCGCGCTTGTCGGTGCGCCCGAACAAAAAGAACAAGCCTTGCGTTCGTGGCTTTTGGGATTTATTTTTTGGGGCGGCATCGGTCTCGGATGTTTAGGGATTTTGATTTTACAATATCTCTTTCGCGGCGCGTGGAGCGTTGTTGTCCGCCGCATTGTTGAAGCCGGTTCGCGGACGCTACCCGTAATTTTGCTGTTGTTTTTGCCGCTTTTGGCAGGCGTAAATTATTTGTATAAATGGGCGCAACCAAGTATGCAGGACGATCCGGTCGTGGTTTATCGCGGCTGGTATCTGACCGCGACAGGTTGGGGAATTCGTGCGCTGATATATTTTGCGCTTTGGGGCGTGATGGTTTTTCTGCTCAATAAATGGGGCGGCAATCAAGATAAATCAACGAATTACGAAGATTCGGCGAAATGGCTCGGCAGGGCAACCGCATTTTGCGGTCCGACGATGGTTTTCTTTGTTCTTGTCGTAACTTTTGCTTCGATTGATTGGGTGATGACGCTCGACGCGCATTGGTTTTCGACGATTTGGGGCTTGCTTTATGTTGTCGGTTGGGCTTTGAGTGCGTTTTGTTTCGTCGTCGTCATTTTGGCTTTGATTGCCAACGAAGCACCGATGAATCGAATCCTCGGCAAAAGGCATTTTCACGACATCGGAAAATTGATGCTTGCGCTCGTGATGGTTTGGGCATATTTCAATTTTTCGCAGTATTTAATTATTTATTCAGGCAATTTGCCGGAAGAAACGGCTTGGTATCTGACACGCTATAAAGGCGTTTGGGGCTGGATTGCCATAATTTTGATTTTCTTCCATTTCGCGTTTCCGTTTCTGGTTTTACTTAGCCGCGATGTCAAACGAAACTCGAAATATCTGGCAATGATGGCGATTTTCATTCTCGTTCTGCGCCTGATTGATTATTTCTTTATGATTGGTCCGAGTCCGCGAGCTATTGCTAAAGGCGCGGAATGGGCGTATCACGTTAGCTGGATGGATTTCGTCGCACCGATTGCCGTCGGCGGAATTTGGCTTTCGGCATTTTTCTGGCAAATCCAAAAACGCCCGATTGTGCCGTTCAACGATCCGTTTTTAGAGAGCGCGATTGAACACGGAAAGGGACACTAAGGGATTGCGGATTTGGGATTGCGGATTGCGGATTTTTTAATAATCCCAAATCCCAAATCCCAAAGCCCAAATTAAGAATATGTCAAAACACGAAAAATCGTTTGTGAATTTCGACAAACCGTATGAACAAAATACTATCGGTTTGCGCGGGATTATTATTTTCGGAGTCGGGTTATTTCTTTTGATTGTGATTACGTTTGCCCTAATGTGGGTTTTGGAAATTCAGATGGAAAAACTCGCAGTAGAAAGAGATAAAGAAGACGCTAAAAATCCGATGGCTTTGAGCGAGAAAGATGATTTGCCGCCCGAACCGCGAATTCAAGCCGCGCCGGGATTCGGTGTGGACGGTCCGAACGGAAGAATTAATTTGGAACTCCGCGAACCGCAAGCCGAATACCGCGAATTGCAGAAGATTTGGAACGATGAAATGAAGAACGGTCAGAAAAATCCGCAAACGGGAACAATTATAACTTTGCCGATTGCCGATGCGAAAAAGAAATTTTTAGAGCAAAATTCATCGCAAAAATTAGATGAAAACGCGAAGAAAACTTATGAAGATTCAAAAACATTTGTTTCCGGCTCAAGCGCGGGACGAACAATGACCGATAAACGGAGATAAAAGTTTTGAGTCCCGCCTTCAGGCGGCTAAAACCGTCAGCGAAGCGAAACGGTTTTACAAGTTACAAAGTCGGATTTTAAGTAGAAACAAAACCGCTCCGCTTCGCTGGCGGTTTGCCGCCTGAAGGCGGGACTCTAAACATAGAAAATTTATGAAAAAAAGTTCAGTCATTTCAGTAGTTTTGAAACTGAAACTTTTGATTTTGGTCAGCAGTTTGATGTTTGCAAGCGTTCCGGCGCAAAAGACCGAGCATTATAACTCGCCGCTTTACGCACCGAAAACTTACGAGCCGGGACAAGGCACGAGTAATGGTTTGCCGAAGTCTTTGGAGCAAGTCGGCATTGAACAGAAACTCAATGAACAGCTTCCGTTCGATGCGGTTTTCAAGGACGAAAACGGCAAAGAAGTCAGGTTGGGCGAATATTTCGGCAAAGGCAAGCCCGTAATTTTAGCATTGGTTTATTTTGAATGTCCGATGCTTTGCAACGAAGTTTTGAACGGTTTGACAGGTTCGCTCAAAGGCATTTCGTTTGATGCGGGAAAAGATTTCGATGTTGTTGCCATCAGTTTTGATGCGCGTGAAAACGACATTCCCGAACTCGCCAAAAACAAAAAGGCGGGCTATCTGAAAAGATATGAGCGGGCAAACACGGAAAACGGCTGGCATTTTTTGACCGGAAACAGAGCCAGATTGACAAAGTAACCAACGCCGCCGGTTTTAATTACAAATTCGACGCGGCGACAAATCAATTTGCTCACGCCGGAGGAATTATGATGTTGACTCCCGAAGGCAGACTTTCGCGGTATTTTTACGGTATTAATTACCAACCGCGCGATTTGAAATTCGGTTTAATCGAATCGTCTGAAGGCAAAATCGGCAATCCGGCGGAACAACTTTATTTGTATTGTTTTCACTACGACCCGTCAACGGGAAATTACGGTTTAGCCGTTTTGCGCGTGATGCGTGCCACATCGGTTTTATTTATTATTGCCATCGGCGCAATGATTTTCGCGTTTTGGCGAAGAAACAGGAAGAAAAGTGAGAACTGAGAAGTGAGAACTGAGAATAACTCTCAGTTTTTACATCTCACTTCTCAGTTAAAATGATTATGCAAGATAATTCGTGGATCCCAATATTTCCCGAACAGGCTTCTACCTTCGCGTGGGAAGTTGATGCGCTGTATTTTTATTTAATTTTAATCAGCGTAGTTTTCACCGTGGGCATTGTCGCGGCGGTAGGCTTTTTTGTCGTCAAATACCGCGAAAAAGAAAAATTTGCTACCGGCGTAGAGATTCACGGCTCTGTTCCTTTGGAGCTTTTTTGGTCGTTTATTCCGTTCGTGATTTCGATGACAATTTTTCTCGGCGGCGCAATCGTTTATTACAAACAATTTCGTCCGCCCGAAAACACGATGGAGATTTACGTCGTCGGCAAACAATGGATGTGGAAACTCCAACATCAAACCGGACAACGTGAAATCAACGAACTTCACATTCCCGTCGGGCGCAATATTAAGTTGACGATGACGACCGAAGACGTTCTGCACGATTTTTACATTCCGGCGTTTCGCGCAAAAGCGGACGTTGTGCCGGGACGTTATACTACAATTTGGTTTAATGCAACAAAACCGGGCAAATATCACATCTATTGCGCCGAATATTGCGGCTTAAACCATTCGGGAATGGGCGGATGGGTTTATGTGATGGAACAGCGCGATTTCGATAATTGGCTGTCGGGCAATGTTTCGGGGCAAACGCCGGTCGAAGCTGGACAGGATTTGTTTATGAACAAACTCGGCTGTGCTTCGTGCCACGCCGGAGGTCCAACGCAACGCGGCGCGAAACTCGAAGGAATTTACGGCAAAGAAGTGAAATTTACGGACGGAAAAATTATCAAACGCGATGATGAATATCTCCGCAATTCGATTTTGAATCCGGCAGGTCAAATCGTCGAAGGTTTTCAGCCGATTATGCCGACTTTCAAAGGTCAGGTAACGGAAGAACAACTCGTTTCGCTGATTGCCTACATAAAATCTTTAAGCGGCGTAACGGGAACGACTTCAAAAACAAGTTCTTCGACAAATTCGATGACAAATACGCCGACAACGCCGACAAATACGGCAAGCAATTCAAACGCAACGAGCAACACAGCGGCGAATACGAACAGAGGTATTAATAAATAGTTATGCAAAACGTAGATGCAATAAACGCGGGAAATTTTGAAGAACCGAAAACAAATTATTTAACTAACGGTTTTACGCTGAAATCTTGGCTTTTGACGAAAGACCATAAGCGCATTGCGATTATGTATCTTTTGACGGTTTCGGCTTTTTTCTTGATGGGTGGCGTGTATGCTTCGCTGATTCGTCTGGAATTGCTGACACCGCAGAGCGACTTGCTCGAATCGGGAACTTACAACCGCGTTTTCACGCAACACGGCGTGATTATGGTGTTTCTTTTCTTGATTCCGGCAATTCCGGCGATTTTGGGAAATTTTCTAATTCCGTTAATGATCGGCGCGAAAGATTTAGCTCTGCCGAAGATTAATCTGCTCAGTCTTTACATATATTGGGCGGGCGGTGCGCTGGTGCTTTTTGCGATGATGCAGGGCGGAGTTGATACGGGTTGGACATTTTACACGCCGTATTCGACAACATTTTCAAACAGTTATGTAATGTTGACCGGACTCGGAATTTTTATTAACGGGTTTTCTTCGATTCTAACCGGACTAAACTTTATCGTAACGATTCACACGATGCGTGCGCCCGGAATGACTTGGTTTAGAATGCCGCTTTTCGTTTGGGCGCATTATGCGACATCGCTCGTAATGATTTTGGGAACGCCTGTTATCGCTATCACGATTTTACTTTTGGCACTTGAAAGAGTTGCGAAAATCGGGATTTTCGATCCGTCAATCGGCGGCGATCCGATTTTGTTTCAGCATTTATTCTGGTTTTATTCGCATCCGGCGGTTTATATTATGATTCTGCCGGGAATGGGCGTGATTTCGGAATTGATTTCAAATTTCTCGCGCAAAAAGATTTTCGGCTACGAATTTATCGCGTTTTCTTCAATCGCCATTGCTGTTTTCGGCTTTCTCGTTTGGGGACACCATATGTTCGTTTCGGGACAATCAATCTATGCCGGACTCGTGTTTTCGTTCCTGACGATGGTTGTTTCCGTTCCGTCGGCAATTAAGGTTTTCAACTGGTCGGCGACACTGTATAAAGGACAAATTTCTTATGATACGCCGATGCTTTACGCCCTGTTTTTTATCGGTTTATTTTTGATTGGCGGATTGACCGGACTTTTCTTAGGTTCGATGGGTTTGGTAGTTCATTTAACCGACACATATTTTATCGTCGCCCATTTTCATTATGTGATGGTTGGCGGACAAGTTTTGGCTTACCTTGGCGGAATTCATTATTGGTGGTCAAAGATGACGGGCAAACTTTACTCGGAATTTTGGAGCAAAATTTCGGCAATGCTCGTGTTTGTCGGATTCAATTTGACGTTTTTCCCGCAATTTATCTTGGGATATTTGGGAATGCCGCGCCGTTATGCGTCGTATCCGCCTGAATTACAAGTGTTGAATATTTTCTCGACGGCAGGCGCATCAATCTTGGGAATCGGACTTATTTTGCCGGTAATTTATCTGACATATTCGATATTTTTCGGCGAAAAAGCCTCAGCAAATCCGTATATGCACCCCGGACTTGAATGGCGCACGTCGTCGCCGCCGCCGACCGAGAATTTCGAGGAAATGCCGATTGTTACTTGGGAAGCCTACGGATTCGGCGAAGAAAACGGCTTGGACATTGAAGAAGCGAAGAGGAGAGAATTAGCTAAAGTTTAACTAATTCCAGATTCCAGATTTCAAATTCCAGATTATGTGGAATTTGAAATCTGGAATCTGGAATCTGGAATCAAAAATATGGAACACACACACGACCATTATCATCCGCCCGGGCTTCAGCATCAGTTTGAAGATATGAAGCAGCAGGAAGAATCCGTTTCAATCGGGATGTGGATGTTTCTTGTGCAGGAAATAATGTTTTTCGGCGGAATGTTCACGGTTTACCTCGTTTTTCGTTCGCGGTATCCGATGGCATTTGCGGCAGGCTCTAATCATTTGGATGTTGTAATGGGCTTTGTCAACACGCTCGTTCTGATTGTCAGCAGTTTGACGATGGCTTTAGGCGTTTATTACGCGCAGAAAGGCAATCGGAATATGCAAGTCGTAATGATTATTTTGACGATGATTTTCGGCGCGACATTTTTGGGCGTAAAAGCTGTCGAATATACAGACAAATATAATCACGGATTGATTCCTTTTGCCAATTGGAACAAAAAAACACCTGTTGAAGGCGAGAAAAAGACTGAACATTCGGGAATTGTTTTGCCTTTTGAAACGCGAGCGGAAGCCGCCGGCGGAGCAACTGAAGAACACACATATATCAATCCGACAGGGAAGTTTCAGTGGAATTACGGCGAAAATTTGGTTGTGCAGGCGCGAGATGCGCCCAACGGCGGTTATCTAACTGCCGCTGAAAAAATCGGATATTTTTCAAACGGAGAAATTGATAAAAACAAATTCCGCGATAAGGTTCAGATATTTTACTGGATTTATTTCGTTATGACCGGACTTCACGCGCTCCATATGGTTATCGGTTTGGGACTTATGGCGTGGCTTTTGTGGAAGGCTTGGCTCGGAACTTATTCCGCCGAATATTTTGCACCCGTCGAAATGTCCGGTCTTTATTGGCATTTTGTTGATATTGTTTGGATTTTCCTTTTCCCTCTGCTTTATCTTTTGGGCAGACACTTTTTACACGGAGGCGGACATTAAAAATGGCTGAACACAACGAACTGGAACACACGGAAGAACACCAAGAACATATGAATATTCCTAAATACATTGGAATATTCCTTATCTTAGTCGTTGGCACAATTTTGACGTATTGGACGGCAACAATGGATTTGGACACGATTTTTCCGGGTGCGAATACGTTACTTGCTTTGGTTATTGCCTTTACCAAAATGACCTTTGTCGTGCTTTTCTTTATGCACGTTCGCTGGCAATCGAAATTGATTTGGCTGACTGCGCTTGCCGGATTTTTCTGGATGGCGATTATGTTTGCCTTTACGATGCAGGATTATTTAACGCGAGGTTCGGGAACTTTTACAAACTAATTTGCGTTTTTATTTGTAGGATATACGCGGCGGGACAGGCAAAAAGTCTTTCCTTCCGCGTCTTTTACTTGTTTGGATAAACTTTTTCGGCGTGTTATTATTTTCGTCTTGGAAGTGAAATTTTAAGGTTTGAACTATTTGTGAGATTATTTTCAAGACAACAACCGCCGTTTTCCGAACATCAGAAACCACAGATGTTAGAGAAATCCCCCTTTTTTAAAATAGCAATTTTTATAATTTTCGCCGGACTCGTTTCGGGCGGTTGTAGTGTGTTTAGTCCGAAAACGCAAAACAAAAGCGCGACTTTGCTGAAAACCATTGATGCGCCGCAGTTACAACTTTTGGGCGAAATCAATCGTTTTGCCAAAGTTAATTCGATGCGGGCAAAAATTGACTTGAAATTTGAAGACAATTCTTACGCCGAAAAAGGCGTTGCCGAAAAATATAAAACCGCGCCGGGTGAACTTGTCGTTCAGCGTCCGGCGAATATTTTTCTGAAAATTCAAATTCCGTTCATCAATTCCGACCTTGTTCAGATGACCTCGAACGGTGAAAAATTTCGTGTAGCGGTTTTATATGACGGTGCAAACGGCAAATATCGAAATTTTTTACTTGGCACGAATAGTGCGGATTATTCGCTTTTGGAGAAAGAAGTTCAAAACACAGATTTAAACGGAAACGGCAAAGACATTAAACAAGATGTCAATGCTTTTGCCGGTTTGCGACCGCAACATTTTACCGATGCCGTGCTTGTGCGTCCCGTAGATACGGGGAATTATTCATATCTGCAAAGTTCCATCGTGCAGGAAGAATACGATTTTACGAAGAAGAAAACTCAGCCGCTTTATTGGGTTTTGCGCGGATATTATCTTTTAGACGAATTTCGCAAAAATGAAGACGGAAGTTTGCAAATCGTGCGCCGGTTTTGGTTTGACCGCGTCGGTAGTATTCGTCTTGCGCGTCAGCAAATCTTCGATGCCAAAGGCGAAATCGAATCGGACATTATTTACGGGCAAGAAGGGAATTTGACCGAAACGGGAAATTATACCAATCTTCCTTTGCAAATAATCGTAACGCGACCGAAGGAAAAATATAAGATGAAAATCACATATCAATCGCCGGCGAGTGTTTCAATCGGCAAAACTTATCCCGTAAAAGCCTTTGAACTCGAAAATAGTGAGGGTTTAAAAGAAGTTGATTTGGACAAAAAACTCGAAGAATTAAAAAATCGCGCCACGACAACGCAAAGCACGCCGACTCCGACGACGAATGCGAATACTCGAAGCCAATAAAAGTGAAAAGGTGAAAAAGTGAAAAAAGTGAAAAAGTTGGTTGATTTCGTGCAACAAAACTTTTTCACCTTTTCACTTTTTCACTTTTTCACTTAAAATAAATCTTTTGATGAAAACGATTCTAAAAACTGAAAATTTAACGAAAACTTATAAAATCGGCAAGATGGAAGTTCCGGCATTGCGCGGCGTTTCGCTTTCGATTGAAGAAGGTGAATTCGTGGCGATAATGGGACCTTCGGGTTGCGGAAAATCAACGCTTCTGCATCTGCTCGGCGGATTGTTGTCGCCGACGGACGGCAAAATTATTATTGACGACGAAGATTTGTCAAAGGTTACGGACGCGCAAAGAACAGACATTCGCCGCCGCAAAATCGGGTTTGTTTTCCAGCGTTTCAATCTTTTCCCAACGCTTTCGGCGGAAGGAAATCTGAAATTGGCGGAAAAAATCCATTCGGGCAACGGCAACAAATCAAGCGAAAGCCGCCACGCCGTTTTGAAATTATTAAAATTAGAGAACAAAATGCACCATAAACCGCTCGAACTTTCGGGCGGCGAACAGCAGAGAGTTGCATTGGCACGCGCCATCGTCAATAATCCGGCGATAGTCTTGGCAGACGAACCGACCGGAAATCTCGACACGGAAAACTCGCGCATTGTTTTGGATATGTTTGCCGAATTGAACAAAAAATTTAATCAAACGATTATAATGATTACGCACAACCCGGAAGCGGCGGCAGGCTGTAACCGCATAATTCGGATGCGAGATGGAATAGTAGTTGAATAATTCCAGATTCCAAATTCCAAATTCCAAACAATCTGAAATCTGAAATCTGAAATCTGGAATCTGAAATCTGGAATCTGGAATCTAAAATGCTAAAAGACATCATATTTTGGAAATACGAACGCGCCAGTTGGCAGTGGGATGTGCTGTGCGTTTTGATAATGTGTTTTATTTTTTTAACGCCGAGTTCGTGGTTTGAAAAGCGCGAAGCAACCCGAACGCCACGCGCTGCCGTCAAACTCGAAGGCAATTCGCCCAATAAAGAAATAATCGAAAAACGGAACTTTGAATAAATAAAAAGCGTGAACAAACGCAATGTGCGGAAATCAGATTCAAATTGACATCCGCCGCCGTTTTCGGTTAAATTTATTCATTTTAGAAAACCTTTTGGTTTTCTATCTTTTTTAAGGAGTAATAATCATTTATGAAAAACTTTCTGAGATTGACATTTACAGCAGTCGCCTTTTTGCTTTTAACGGGCGCAATTACTGTCGAAACCAAAGCGCAAAACATCGGCGACGTGTTAAGATTAATGGAAAACCACAATAAAGCGTTGATCACACTTCGTGCCGATGTGAAGATGGAGAAATTCAATTCACAACTCGAAGAAGCGGATACTTACGAAGGCAAAACGATTTATCTGGTGCAGAGAGGCGCAAAACCATACGTTAGGATTGATTGGTCGAAACCGGCGGAAGAATCTTTGGCAGTGATCAAAGGTCAATACATTTTGTATCGTCCGCGTTTGAAACAAGTGATGACCGGCAGTGTTGATTCGGCTAAGGGAAGTCCGGGCGTAAATAGTCCGTTGTCGTTTATCAATATGTCGAGAGCCGAATTGAAGGAAAATTTCATCATCAAATATTTCGGACAAGAAACCGCCGCCGGCATTTCAACGTGGCATCTTGAACTTACACCGAAAAAAGGCAACAGCTTCAAAAAAGCCGATATTTGGGTTGACGGGAACGGAATGCCGATTCAAATGAAGATTACGGAAAAAAACAACGACACGACAACCGTTGTGCTTTCCAAACTCGATAAAAATTCGACGATTGATGTTTCGGTTTTCAAGATCAATTATCCGAAAGACACGAAAGTCGTCAAAGGCTAAATCAAATTACGAGTCAAATCTATCAGTTATCAGTTATCAGCTAAGCACTTGAGCAAAAGTATTGCGGCAGTTTCGCTTAACGTAGAACAGGCTGTGAGCCTGTCCAAACAGACTAACAGTCTGTTTTACGTTTTCCGCAAAATGTCTGATTATTTCTACTCACCTGCTTATGTAGAAGAGTTTTTTTACACCTTCTATATATCTGAAACTGATAACTGATAGATTTTTGTTTTCGAGCGACGGTTTGAAAAAGCGCAACTTAAAATTTATAATTATATATTTGACGCGCAAACGAATTTTTAATCTATGCCAAAGGCAAGCAGTTTCAGCCGTTTTACACGCGGCGTAAAACATACAATTAAAGCATTTGCTTCAACGAAACATCCGGTTTTGGTTCATATTGTTCCAATGCGGCGATGTAATCTCGCCTGCACATATTGCAACGAATACGACAAAACGAGCGATCCCGTGCCAATTGCGGAAATGCTCAAACGCATTGATAAACTCGCGGAATTCGGAACTTCAGTCGTTACGATTTCCGGCGGCGAACCGATGATGCACCCCGAAATTTACGAAATTATTGCGCGAATCCGCCATCACGGAATGATTGCCGGTCTGATTTCAAACGGTTATTATTTTCAGCCCGAAAAGATTTTGAAACTCAACGAATCTGGGCTAGATTATCTGCAAATTTCGATTGATAACGTAACGCCCGATGACGTTTCCAAAAAGAGTTTGAAGGTTTTGGACGGCAAATTAAAAAATCTCGCGGAACACGCAAAATTTAAAGTTAATATCAATTCGGTAGTCGGCGGCGGCGTAGCAAATCCCGACGAAGCGTTAATTATCGCCAATCGTGCGCTCGAACTTGGATTTTCTTCAACCGTCGGCGTGATTCACGATGAAATGGGTTTGAACAAAGGTTTGACCGACCACGAGAAAAAGATCTACAAAGAAATCAAAGCCAAAGGCGCAAGCAGTTATGCGCGTTGGAATTGGTTTCAGGACAAATTGGTTGACGGCAAAGAATACGAGTGGAAATGTCGTGCCGGAGCGCGTTATCTGTATGTTTGCGAAGAAGGACTTGTGCATTGGTGTTCGCAACAGCGCGGAACGCCGGGAATTTCGCTGCACGAATACACGCAAAAAGATATGGAACGCGAATATATCACCGAAAAATGGTGTGCGCCAACCTGCACGATTCAATGCGTTCACCAAGTCGGGCATCTCGACGCTTGGCGTGATAAACAAATTTCGCTCGATGATTACAACAATCGCAACGGAAAAGGATTGAAAAAAGAAACCGTCGCCCAAGTTCTAAACGCCAAATAAAACCGAGAAAAAAATGGCAATCAATTTCAGTCTTTCAAAAACGAATAATTCGCATTTTGCACAGGTAATCGGCACTAATCAGCCGAAATTTCTTGTCGGTAAGGAAACGATTTATCAGCAGACGAAACACGGTTTGATTAATCTGACCGTTGCAAATAATTTGGTTTACGATGCCGAAAAATATAAACAGGAATATAAATTTTGGGCATATTTTATCGCGCCGACTGCCAAAGCCGAAAGCGAAAATTCGTTTCTTTGTTTGAACACTTACGACCGTGCGAAATTTACATTCGGATTTATGCAATACGGAGCGCACGTTGCCAACGGCGATTTTGTTAAGTTTTTCAAGGAATTGCTGGCTTTGCCGAATGCAAAAGAATATTTTCCGAAAATCGTTCTCAAAGACAAACGAATTTTCTACCGCGAAACGACGGGCGCGATGGCGCAGTTGGAAGATGACGCAACAACGCAAGGTTTGATGAATTATCTCAATCCGTCGCTCGAAAACATTGAAAATCAAGAACTTATCTGCGCGGCGCGTTTTGTTCATTGGGCTGGTAACGATGCCGCGCATCGCCGTTTGCAAGTGAAAATCGCCGTCGAACATTTCAAAAAGAATATGCAATCTTACGCCGAAAGTTACAATCTCGACGGTTTTCCGGCAAAAGTCTGCCAAGTCATCTGCGACATTCGCCATCAAGGACGCGCAAAAAGTGTTGACATCATCAACGCCATCAATACACGCGGCAATTACGAACTTGCCTACAATAAACTTCTGCAACTCGGACAACCGCTCTACGCCTCGCGCATCACGACAGTCCGTTCAGTCATCAAAAAACTTTCTGATTCCGGCGTTTTCAACAAAAAATATAAACAATCAACGAATGAATTTGTATAAGTATTGAGACAGGCAAATTTTATCTAAGCCAAACGAAATAATGGATAATTGATAATGAACAATCTATCTCATTTTCCTTAATCCAAAGGACTGCTGACAATAATCTGCGCCGAATTATCAAAATAGGAAACCGTTGTCTTAGTGCTTTTATGACCGAGCAGACGACTGATGTTGTGAACGCCGAGATTTTTTTCAAAAAGGCGCGAAGCAAAGCTATAACGTAGGATTTGGCATCCGCCGCTTTTGCCGATGCTGGCTTTTTGGACTGCTTCGGCAAAGGCTTTTTGGACAGTTGATTCGGCAAGATGCAGACGCACAAAACTTTTACCGCCGGTCATTGGAGTCATCTTGACGGCGGGAAAAAGATATTGCTGCGCCAAATCATTAACGGCAATTGGCTGATAAAACTTCGCATTTTCTGGTAAAATGCCCACTCCAAAACCTTCCAAACAATCATCTTCGTAAAGATATTTTGCGTGTTTTATCTGCCATCGCAGATGATTTTCGAGAGCGGCGGGCAACATTGTCCGCCGCTCTATTGCGCCGGTATTTGTGTCCCGGACTTTTATCTCTTTTGCCGCAAAATCTACATCACCGACGCGCAAGCTCAAAGCCTCCGGCAGACGCAAACCCGCGCCATACATCAAAGCCGTGACCAGAAAAGACGCACCGCGCAGATTTTTCAAGATTTTGTGAACTTCCACATCGGTAAAAATCTCCGGCTTTTTAATTCGGCGATGAGCGCGTTCGATTTTCTCAAAACGCACCGAAAGCGTCTGACAAAGCGCATCACGATAGAAAAACAAAAGCGCGGAATATGCCTGATTGCGCGTAGAATTGGCACTTTTCGGTTTTAAAAATTCAAGAAAACGGCTGATTTTGGCAGCACGCTCGACAAAAATGTCCTCATCCGCGCAAAATTCCAAATAACGCCGGATATGTTTCAGATAAGCGTTCTCGGTCTTGTGGCTCAAATTCTTGCGCTTGATTTCCAAACGCACGGTTTCAAGCAGATTTGTTTGATTGTTCATAAGATTTTCCTCTTCTACCGACGAAGCGTAAGCGTTCCGCTTGCAATAAGCGTGAAATGCGAAAAAGCGTCTGGGATTAAATACAAGTTGATTAAAAGCAAACACTTCTACACCGCTGAAAAACGCGGCGTTTGCAAGCGGGATGCTTGCGCCCCAGTCGGAACTCTTGTAATTCTTTTGCAAAATTTCCCTTAAAAAAATATTTCTAATAGATAACGCACCGTTTTTGAGCAAAAGTTGTCATCGGCGCGTAATTTTTTTTAATTTTTTTACAAGAAGCTGGCGATTATCCGTAACCAATCGGGATAATCGCCTATTTTTGTGATTATCCGTCATAGCTATTGATTGAGTTTCGAGAAAGATTTATAAATGTGAAGTTCAAACAATAAAACCGATTGACCGAAAACGAATTTCGGACAATAGCAATTTGAAAAAAACATTTATTCGGCAACCGCTGGAAACAAAAGGAGAATATTGAAATGGATGAGAAAACCGAATTGGAATTGTTTATCGCACTTTCACGGATTCTGACGGGCGCAGAAGAGGTGGACGAAATACTTGCCGAATCCTATCTGAAACGGCTCAAGGAACGCTACAAAATACCGATGCTGAACCTGTTGACGACTTTCAAAAAAATTGCCGCCGATAAATATGTTCTGTTTGAAGTCAAGCGGAGAATCGTTGATGACAAAACTCTTGAAACGATTGTGCCGCAAGTCATTCGCATCTGGTATACGTCCGAATTCACGGACGAATGCGCGAAACCAAACGCCGGCAGCCAAACGGAGTTTTACGGCGGTTTGTTATGGAAAGTAATCGGAGCGCACGCACCAACCAACTCGCATCTTCAATATGGCGATTGGCAAACGCCGCCGGAGCATTAAACAAATTAGTTCAAAAGGAGAAATCAATGATGAATTCCAACGATGATATTTATGATGCGGTGATTGTCGGCACCGGAGTTGCCGGCGCATTGGTTGCTTATAAACTTTCCGAAGCCGGTTGCAAAGTTCTCTTGCTCGATGCCGGAAGCAATCCGAAAGAGCGAGAAGATTATGTCAAAGCCTTTGCCGAAGCACCGCAAAAGGAAAGAAGTATTTCGCGCCCATATGTGAAAAGCGGCGACGATGCGGATAAATACGCCCACAGCGCGGACGGCAACGATTTGAAGCTAAACAAAGAATATCCGTTTGGTCCCTATAAATACTATGACCAGCCGGGAAACAATGCTTTCAAAAGCCAATATGTGAGATTGATTGGCGGTTCGACGTGGACTTGGCGCGGCAATTCTCCGCGTTTTATTCCCGACGATTTCAAATTGAAAACCAAATTTCCGAAACTTGCCGAGAAATATCCCGATGTCGCAGATTGGTCTATCAACTACAAGGATATAGAGCCTTATTTCACCGAAGCGGAATATGAGCTGGGCATCGCCGGAGATGACGCTGAATGGGACAATCTTTTCGGAGCATATCGTTCAAAGCCGTTTCCGATGAAAAAAATCGCGCAAGCCTACGGCGATTTACAGTTAATCAAGGCTTTTGCCGCCGCGCCTGATGACAAAAAATTCTTTCTGGGGAAAGAAATCAAATTCTTCGGCTTGCCGCAAGCTCGTAATTCGGAGGTGTATCAAGGCAGACCGGCGTGCGAGGGCAACAACAACTGCATTCCACTCTGCCCGATTCAAGCAAAATACGATGCGACCGTTCACCTGAAAAAAGCCAAGTCAAACGGCGTGGAAATCAGAGAAAAAGCGGTGGTTACACGCCTTGAGGCAGACGAAAACGGCAACATCGGCAAAGTTTGGTATAAGACTTGGGACAACCAAGAAAAATCTGTTTCGGGAAAAATAGTCGTGCTAGCGGCACACGCTATTGAAACTCCTAAAATATTGCTGATGTCCGATGGAGTTACTCCGATTGCTAAACAAAACGAAATTGTCGGCGCGTATTTGATGGATCATTTGGGTGGCGAAGGCGCGGCGATTATGCCGTTTCCGGTTTTCCCGTTTCGTGGTCCACAGTCAACGTCTTGCATTGAATCGTTCAGAAATCACGAACAACGCGATACGAAATGCGCCTTTCGGCTGACCATCGGCAATGACGGTTGGGGACGCGGCAAGCATCCTTACGATACTTTGGAAGATTTGCTGAAAAGAAAGCTGTTTGGTGAAGAATTAAAAGACGAATTGCACCACATTGTTACGCATCAATTGCGAATTGCATACGCGACCGAGCAACTGCCTAACAAAAAGAATCGCGTTCGGCTTGCCGACGAAAAAGACGGACTCGGCATACCCAAGCCGAAAATCGAATTTACCGTTGACGAATACAGCCTCGAAGGAATGAAGATGGCGCAAGACGTGATTAAACACATCTTTCGCACAGTTGGCGCGTCTGAAACGGAATGGGAATTCAGCAATTTAACCGACGCGAAAAATTATTTTTACAGCGGTTCGGCGCATATTATGGGAACTTGTCGAATGGGCGAAACGCCTGAAACATCGGTGGTGGATGCAAACTGCCGTTCACACGAACATCAGAATCTTTTTATTGTTGACGGAAGCGTTTTCACGACCGGCGCACCGACGAATCCGACTATTGTTACAGCGGCTTTGGCATTACTCGCTGCCGATAAAATGATTGAAGACCTGAAAGGGTAATGCTCGGCGACAGATAAATTAACTGATGTCTGTCCTGAAAATTTCAAAACGGAGGCAAGGATGTTACGAATAATTCCGACAATAATTTTAGCGTTGCTGATGCTCAATGGAGTCTTGGCTCAATCAACCGCCACAGTTCCTGAGAGCGATACGCAGTTATGGACTGAGTTGCAAATTACTAAACCAATTGTCAAAGACAAAATAGATTTGATTCTCACCGGCACATTTCGTTTGGGGCGCAATGTTACTCATCCGGTTGATGAGCGTATCGCAATTGCCATTGATTTTAGGGTCAACAAGTATTTTAAGATCACGCCCGGTTATCTCTATCAGGCGGCGCAACCTTTTGCCGGAAGGAAAAACTACGAAAATCGGTTGATGTTGGCAGGAACGGTGGAATACGAATGGAAAAACAAAATTACTTTGAAAGACCGCAATATGTTTGAACGCCGTTTGCGAAACTCGCAGACGGATATAACACGCTATCGAAACCAATTGCGGCTTGATATTCCGTTTTCAGTCATTTCAGCAAAAGGTAACAAATATAAGTTCTTTATTGCGGATGAAGTGTTCTATGACTGGAGCGTAAATGCTTGGACGCGCAACCGATTTTCTGTCGGGGTGAATCGAAAATTTAAGGATAAATATACAGGCGAGATATTTTATCTGCGCCAAAACGATGGACGCGCCCGTCCCGGCGACCTGAATGTTATCGGGATGAGCCTTAAAATCAAACTCGATTAAAGTGTTCAGCCGAAAGGATTATGCGTCACAAAATGCGCGTAGTCGGCTGAATATAGGATTGAAAGTGAAAAGGCACTTTCAAAAAAAGTATAAAAAAACGCCAGCGGACGTTTTCCGCAGAGGAGACAAATATTATGGGTTTTTACATTATCAAAGGAACATTTCACGTTGTCGGGTATTCGCCCGACGGCGATTCGATAAGGTTTAAGGCGGACAATCCGGCTAACTGGAATTTATTAGATGGCAGGAATGTAGAGCTAAACGCTCGCGGACACGCGCAACTTCGGCTCGAATCTATTGATTCGCTCGAAACGCATGCCGAAGGTTCGCATCAGCCGTTGGATTTGGCATTTGCGGCATTGGATTTTTTGCTTGCCGGACTCGGTATCACCAATGTTCAGATGACTCCGAATCGCAGCCGTGTCATCAGCGCAAACGATGGTGTGCGCGGGTATATCATCAGCCGCGCCGTTGAAAAAAACAATCGCCCGATTTCTTTTGTCTTTGCGGGCGAAACGAAAGAAGCGGATTGGAGTCCGGTTTTTTTGGACGTTGAGCGTTTGCGCCAAAGTCTTAACTTTCAATCCATCGCCGCCGGAATGTCGTATCCGACCTATTATCAGGGTTTCTTTCCGGATTTGCGTGATGCAATGACGGCGGCGGCGGCAGTTGCGCGGGCGGCATATTTGGGCGTTTGGGAGTTTGATCGCACCAATTCGGGCTTTGATGTGCCGAATCTGGCAAAACTCGAAAACGAACATATTATTATGCCAAAACTCTTTCGCCGACTTGCAAAATTTCTCAACGGTGGCGGCACAGCTACAGGTTTTAAGACATACCTTGAACAACTGCAAGAAGGCGTAACTATAGTTTCAAGCACACATTTTACGCATTTTGACACAGTTGTCGAAGTTGAAGGCGATGTCGTGAGAATGACCGAACCGCCCGAAAACCTGATTTTCAAGGATGGTTAAGAAATTGCCTTAAGCGGGTAACGAAGCAAATCTGCGTCGAAAATAACACCAAAATCGGACAATTTTCAAACAGCGCACAACTTACAATTTCTTAGTTTAGTAAATAAATAATGAGGTAATTATGAGCAATACAGATAAAAATAAAGACACTATCGAATATGACGAAAAGAGCGGCGCAGTTCGCAGTTTTTTCGGCGAAGACCTTTTTAAACAGCCGTCTGCTGCTGCATCAAGCAAATCAGTCGGTTCAAAAACAACGGATTTTTTGGAACTGAATAAAGAGTTATTCAAACTGGATAATATTGATTTGGTGCAACTCGATAAACGCGAAGGGAGTGCGACCGAATCAATCTCTTACCAACAACAACACATGGGCGTTCCCGTCTATGGTGCAAAATTCGTCGTCGGACTTCGGAAGGTAGATAATCTCGTAACGTCATCGGTTAATCAGGTTGATTATGAATTACCCGCCGAACTACGACCGGAAGATGCTCGGCTCAGCAGTCAAGATGCGATTTCCGTAGTGCGCGGCATTTTGGGTGACCAATTTGCCAAAATAGAAAATGCCAAACCACAACTTTTTGTCTATCGGCACAGTGCGACCGAGACTGTCGAACCACCGCACGGTGCGCCACCGATTCGTGAAAAACTCTTAAAACTCGGCACGGGCGAAAATGGCGCGGCGTATCTTGTCTGGCAAGTTTTGCTTGATACTTTTGAGCCGAACGGCAACTGGGAATTTCTGGTTGACGCGGAAAGCGGCAAAATTGTGGTAGTCAAAGACCGGCGCAGTTATGCAATTCGGAAAGGCTTCGTTTTTATGCCCGATCCTATTACCACGTCAAGCAATGCCACACTTTCATCGCAAACTGGGGCGGCAATGCTCAATACCGAACGCCGCGAAGTAGATATTGATAATCTAAACACGCCGCCGAACGGAAAATTTCGGCTCGAAGGCAAATGGGCGGAATGTCTTGATATTGAACCACCTTTTTTCGGTCATCCTGAAACGCAAACTGATTTTAAATACGACGCGACCGACCGGAAATTTCTGAGCGTTATGTCGTATTACTGGATTGACCGTTTGATTGAATATCTGCGCGGCTTCGGTATTCCGACCTTTAATCAAACCGTCGAGAACAAAAAAATTGGTTTGGACGGACAAGGTGTAAATGGTGACGACAATTCGCATTTTACGCTGACTTCGGCTGGCAAACCATATCTTGCCTTCGGCGAAGGCGGCGTGCCGGACGCAGCGGACGCACACGTTATCGCGCACGAATACGGACACGCCTTGCATTGGTATGTCGGAAGTCGTCAGAATGCACAAGGTAACGAAGAAGGGTTTGGCGATTTTCTTGGCGGTGTGTGGCTCGACCGCTTTAATACTAATCAGTTTCAGCGCGAAGCCGTTTTTCCTTGGGATAACAATAACAACATTGATCACTACAGTAACGAACGGTTTTTTAATACGCCGAGAAAATACTCCGATGCAACCTTCGGCAGTCTGGGAATTCACACCAAAGGCAGCGTCTTGGCGGCGGCGTTATGGGATTTGTATCTGCGGATGGGTGGCAATTCTGCCGATGCAAATATCCGTGAACAAGCCGCCGACCGGGTGATTCATTTGTATGTCGAGATGCTTATCACGATGCCGAGTAATGCCGCCGTCAAACAATTAGGAAACGGTCTGATAATCACCGACCAAGCCTTAAACGGCGGCGCAAATGCCGTGCATATCCGTGAAGCATTTAAAACCCGCGGACTCATTTTGTAACAAAGGAGCATAAATTTATGTCAGAACATCTTTCGGAAAAGGATTTGGAAACCTATTCACCGTTTTGCAAACATCGGCGACCGAGTAATAAAAGAATACCGTTTATCGCTTCGGCTAAAACTTTAGAAGCGGTTGCGGATAAAGCTGACCTGTTTGCAACAGGTATTACTCTCGCCGCACAAGTTTCCAAATCCAATTTAGAGCAAACGGTTCGGACATTATCATCATTTCACACGCGCCATACCGCTTCGGCAACACTTTCGCAGATTACCGATTGGCTTATCGCGCAGTTTCAGGGATTCGGCTACAATAACGTCAAACTCGACGCATTTACCAAAAATGGTTTGAATCTAAACAATGTCGTTTGCACCAAACCAAGTCAGAACGGCGAAACTGAAACAATAATTCTCTGCGGTCATTTCGACACGATTATTGCGAATTTTCCCAACAACTCAACGCTTCGTTCGCCCGGTGCAAACGACAATGCCACAGGAATTGCGGTAATTCTGGAGGTCGCCCGGATTCTTGCCGCAACTGCTTTAAACCGCACAATTCAATTCGTCTGTTTTTCAGCCGAAGAAAAAGGATATTGGGGCGCGGAGGCTTATTCCACCAAGATTAAACAGGCTAATTTAAATTTGCGGTTTCTTTTGAATTTAGACCAAATAGGTTTTCCAGCCGCAAATAAAGCAGTTGTTGTCGAACACGATAAAAACAATATAACGCCAAACAATGATCAGGCTTCACAGTTTTTTGCGGAAACAGTCGCTCAAGTTGCTCAAAACCAATTGAATATTCCGATTGAGCGGGCAGAGATTGAACGAAGCGACTATATGCCTTTCGAGGCTCTCGGCTACACAGTTTTCGGTTTATACGAATCGGGAAATTATCAGCATCAGCATACTAATCGGGACACAATAGAAAAGGTTGATTTCGATTATCTGGTTAATATGGCAAAAATCACGGTAACGGCGATGTTTGCCTGACGTGCAGAGGACGATAAATCATTTTAAAAAAAGGAGGAAATATAATGCAAATACAATCAGTTAGTGATTTGGCGGTTAAAGTAGCAAATGATCCGGAACTAGCGGCGGCAATCAAGGAAAATCCGGCGGCGGCAATTGCTGGAGTTGCGGCAAATCCGCTTCAAACCGATAAGTGGATTTATCGAATGGTCATTATTTCACTCGGCTTAACCGTTTTGATAAGCGTCGTCGGATTGTTGATTATGGCTTTTTACGCCAAACTTTTACCCGAAGGAGTAGTTGCGCTCGGATCGGCGGCAGTCGGAGCATTGGCTGGACTGCTCGCGCCTCAGCCAAAATAAATTATTGAAGTCTTTAAAGTTTATAGGAATTCACCTCTTAGAAATTGGTTTGCGAAAAAATAATTGGCTTAAATTGTCTGATGAATTAAAGTCGCGTTGACTCTTTACGCCATCAACAAGTTAAAGTGTGTTGGACATTCAAATCAAATCTTTCGCACACCAATTTCTTTTCGGTATTTCGCAGATAATTTCGTGATTTCAACACAAGAGGTTAAATCAGGTAATTTTGATAATTTCTAAAATCTAACGTCCGCCGAAACAACCCTATTACAAAAATCGGTGAGAATTCTAATTTGAACAATCAATTATGGAAAATTTAAGCAAAGATTTAAGCAAAGATTTAGATATTTTGCGCGAGTTAAATGAATTGCGTGACCGCGCCAAAGAACTACGCCACCAAGGACTTCAGCCATTGAAAAGAATTATTGATATTCTTCCCGACGAAACGCCAAACAAAAGAATTCATAAAAAGCCGGAAGATAAAGATTTTCCAGTTAAATTGCAGTTTGAGCAATGGGCATCAAGCGGAAATACCGTTGAAATCGCGCTACTTGCAAAATTGCAGAATCATCGTGATATATGCAGTAGCGAAGACGAAAATAATATGGCACAAGCGCATCGCAACTTCAAAAATCGGCTGACGCATATTAAATTAAATGAAGATTTGATGCCGCTTGAACGCGAAGAACCGCCAAATATTGACGAAATGAAATCTGTTCCGGTGGTTGCTGCGGCGCGGACGATGCAAGTTTTAGTTGGTCGCTCGGAAACGGCTTTATCGCGGTCTTCGATGATTTGTTATTACCGAATATTACGCGAGATTTACGGTGCTGCACCGCCGGATTGGACAGTTGGCGCGGCGCGGGCTGGATTTAATGGCACAACTTCGGCTTTTGTAACGGGCGAATGTATCCGTGCGATTTTTACTTTTCGCAACACAATCCAAAGAACGGCGACCTTTTGCCACGAAACAATTAAACTTTTGGAAGGGTATCAAAGCCTGCGCTCAATGCTTTATCGTCTAGATAATAAACCTAACGAAAATCATCCTTTGCAGAGTTGGGCGGACAAAACGATGGAAGCCAGATGGCTTGATTGGTTTCTCTCGACCAACTTGCGTCTAGGACAAATCGCACTTTTCTATAATGACGAGGGAGAAAAAAGCCAAAAGGGTATTGATTTTGAAAACTTTAATGAGGTTTCGGACAATCTGCCAAATCAATTATTTAGTTGTCCCGACAAACAATCTGTGGATGATACAAAAATTACTGTTGAGAAAGTTGGCAAGTATTTTAAAACTCTGGCGGAATTCTTGCAGAAATCACTTATCAAAGCCAAATTAAACATTACGAAGGCGCAGGATGAAATAAACGAATACAGAAAGTCTGAAGAGCGTTTGCTGAAAGAAGAAGAAGATAAAAATACGAATCATAATAAGATTAAAGACTTAAATGAAAGACTGCAAAGGTCAGCCAGCGCACATCTGTTTGCCAAATTGCGAATCTATGATTCAATCAGGCAAATAGATCGGCTTCTGATTGACAATGGCGATAGTTTAATGCGTGCAGACGAAGCAAAACTTAGCAAAACCGAACCTGAAGAAATTGAAAAAATAGATAATAAATATCTGACGGATATTTTGGAGAGATTGTCAAAAGTTTGCGAAAATAATGTTTATCATTTAAATGAAATAACTGCACCGACCGAGCAATATATCAAAGGCGTTTTGCGGCGTGAGTTATCAAATCCGCCAAGCCTTTTCGATGCGGGCGAACTGGTTTTTGCCGCGATGTCCTTTGGTGCAATGACCGATTGGAAACAGCACGAACTATTAACCCGTGCTTGCGAAAAATTGGTCGAGGCACTTCCCGAAAGCGGCAGATTACCAACTAAACGTCCGCTCCATACGTCAACGCGAGGCTATCGGCTCTTACCGATTGGGTGCGAAATGACACGCGGTTTAGCGCAGTTGTTCGACAGTATGAAGTTTGAGTTTACCGCGCAATTCGTTGGACGTATTTTGAATGTTTTTGAAGAAAAACTGCAATATCTTCGGGAAAGCGAAAACAAAAATATGTTTGTCGGGTGGAATTTTGATGGCGCACCAAATCCCAATACGCCTTGTGTTTGGGTTTCAGCGGTATCGGTTTTAGCACTTGACCGCGTTGTCCGAATGCTTGATACACGCATCAATAACACAATCATCAAGCATTTTGAAGTTATCAAACCTGAAAAGCCGCATACAGACCTTCCGATAAACGAATTAATTTTTGCGGACTATGGTTTTAACGAATATTATTTCAAACAATATCCGAAAATCTACGAACAAACACAACCGATTCCGATTCAACTCGAATTGATGCGGGCGCACTTGATGCGAGCCTGCCTGCCGCGAAATTATTCGCTTAATGCAAATCGCAAAATATTTTCAACAATTCTCTATGGTCCGCCCGGCACAGGCAAAACAACTCTTGCCGAAGTTCTTGCCTTCAATAGCGGCAAATCGCTTATCCAATTGTCGCCGAGCGATCTCAATCTGCAAGGCGACGGATTTATCGAAGGACGGGCGCATGATATTTTTGAAGCTCTTTCAATGTTGACGCAAACCGTTATTATCTTTGACGAATTTGAGCCGATGCTGAAAAATCGCAAGCCTAAAGAAATGACTAACAGATATGAGGAAGTCTTAAGAAACAAGCGGCAACAAGCTGAATTGGATCGCCAATCGCTTGAGAATTTTAATAAACTTGTCGAACTATATTTAGCATCGCAGGAAATGGCAACTGTTGCGCCAATAGATGGGCAAGAAGAACTAATAAAAAGAATGAAAGAAATTGCCAAAGCTGACCTTGACACATCCGCAGAATCAAATGAATTGGGAAACGCTGCCCTTATTACAATTGCTGATGAGTTAAGAGAAATTCGTAAAAAGGATGACCCAAAGGTGAGATTTCTACTTGCCGGAATGTTGCCAAAGTTTCTTAAGTTGCACGATGCGGCAAAAACTCAATCATTAGTATATTTTCTGGGAACAAATGTTTTCAAAGATATAGACCTTGCCGCTCAACGCTCAGGCAGATTCGATTCAAAAATCCCGATTTATAACCCTTGTCCGCTTTCCAGAGCCGGAACATTTCTTTATCTTTTGAGTAAGAATAAAGATACTGCCGAAAAAGTTAATCTAAGCAATGATAAAGAACAACTAAAGAGATTTTTTGAAGTAATTGTGGCTACGGTGAACGAACCTGCCAGCGAGTTAGCTCAAAAATATTTCAATATGAAAAATTCGGATAACCTAAAATATGTCATCGGAGAGGCAGATACATTTACGCCAAACTTTGAAGGCGATAAGATTGAGCAAATGAAAAAAAGATTTGCCGAAGACAAAGAAAATCTTGAGGATATTGAGATTAAAGAATACGAGTGGCTAATTGCCTTTGAAGAAAACTTCAAAAAAAGAAAAGAAGAATTGCAAAGCGATACTTCAATCAATTATTTGGAGTTTCTTGCCGAAAGTCTGGTATGGAAACCAGAAGAAGCGGCTAAATAAAATTTATCTGCGCGGCGTGTTTTCGCCGATTGTCCAAACAATTACGGAACTTGAAAGACCTAAACCCGAAAGCCGCCCAGCCATCATAACGATTGTTTCGTTGGTTTCGACAACTTTGGCTTTGAGCAGTGTTTTTTCGCCGTCTTTGAGCATCTCTTCCGATGTTTTCGGGGCATCGTGAATGAGCGGTTCAACGCCCCAAATAAGCGAAAGTTGATTGCGAACTTCAACAGAATTGGTCAGCGCGTATGTTGAAAGCCCCGAACGAATGCTTGATAATCTTCTCGCCATCAAACCCGATTCGGTGAAAACCGCAACTTTATCGGTCATAATTTCGCGGGCGCAATAGGCGGCGGCTTTGCATAACGCTTGCGAAGTTCTGCCCGTCGGCGGTTCGGAAAGTTTGACCGGACGTTTTAGTTTTGCGGTTTTTACGGTTTCGGCAGTCGTGATAATGCTTTCCATCGTCGCTACGGCTTCGACCGGATAATTTCCCGCCGCCGTTTCTGCCGAAAGCATTACGGCATCCGTTCCATCCCAAACCGCGTTTGCCACGTCCGACGCTTCGGCTCGTGTCGGGCGCGGAGAATCAATCATTGATTGGAGCATCTGCGTCGCGGTGATAACGAATTTATCGTGCATCACGGCTTTTTCGATGATTTGTTTTTGATAAACCGGCACGAGTTCGACGCTGGTTTCAACGCCCAAATCACCACGCGCAACCATCACGCCGTCGGTGTTTTGGATAATGTCATCGAGATTTTCAATCGCTTCCGCCTTTTCGATTTTGGCGACAAGAAGCGGTCTGCCCCATTTTCTTTTATTTAATTTTTTGATTAAATCACGAACTTCTTTGCAATCTTCGCCGCGTCGCACAAACGAAAGTGCAATGTAATCAACGTCTTGCGTCATTGCCCAATCCAAATCTTTGCGGTCTTTTGCAGTCAGCGAAGGAATCGGCAATTTCGTGTTCGGCAAGTTAATTCCTTTGCGTTCGGAAAGCATCGCGCCGTTGACAACTTCCGTAATGACATCGGTTTTTGTAACTTTTTTAACCTTCAATTCAATCGCACCGTCGTCGAGCAAAATTTTATCGCCTTTTTGCACGAGCTTCGGAATTTCCTTAAAATTCGTCGAAACTTCCGTTGCGCTTCCTTCAATATCACGCGAAGTCAGCACAAATTCCGCGCCTGTTTCGAGCATTACAGATTTGGCATTTTGCAAAAGTCCGGTGCGGATTTTCGGACCCGAAAGATCAACCAAAACCGCCAACGGACGATCAAGTTTTTTCGCGGCGGCGCGGGCGCGTTTGATTGTTTCGGCGTGTTCTTCCTGCGAACCGTGCGACATATTTATCCGCACGGCATCGAGTCCGACATTTATCATTTTTTCGATAATTTCCTGCGTATTCGAAGCCGGTCCAAGTGTGGCTAAAGTTTTTGCTCTTCCCATATTTGTTTGATTTTAACGCAAAGGCGCAAAGACGCAAAGGCGCAAAGATTTTTATAACTTATAGGGTTTTCTCATAAAAATTGAAAGTTAAACAAAAACCAAAAATTAACAGGGATTGAAGGGATGAAAGGGATTTTTTTAGTTTTTTTTCAATTTTTATCCCTTGCATCCCATTTATCCCTGTCAATTTATTCTTGAGTAGCAAGTTACCGGAAAATTTATTTTTATGAGAAAGCCCAGTCATTTCTTATTTCTCACCTCTCATTTTTTTACTCGTTTCTGGACATTCAAAACAAAAGATGGTTTAATTTCTTCACACACCTCTTAAAGATTTTCAGCATCAAAACTTGGCAAAATGAAATTAACAGGCGCACAAAGAGCGAGATTATCGGAACGACTGCAAGCGGTGGTCGGGACAAACACGCCATTGCGCGATTTTGCCGGAAAATGGTCACAAGTGGCGCGTTATGCGATAAACGAAGCGAATTCTTTGATGATTGAAAATGTCAAAATCAATCTCAAACGTCTGCCTAAAAAGCTGGAAAATTTTCGCATCGTGCATCTTTCCGACATTCATCACAGCCCTTTTACGTCGCTCGAACACATCGAGCGAATGGTCGAAATCTCCAACAATTTGCAGCCCGATATGTTCGTCTTAACCGGCGATTACGTTTCACACGAACCGGAATTTATCGAACCGATGGCGAAAACTTTGGGCAAGCTGAAAGCAAAATTCGGCACGTTCGCCTGTCTCGGAAATCACGATCATTGGACTGATGCAGAAAGAGTTACAAACGCGCTTCGGGCGGAAAATATTAAAGTTTTAATCAATGAAGGCTTTCGTTTTGAAGCAAATGACGCATCTTTTTGGCTGTGCGGCGTTGATGATTATATGGTCGGCAAGACGGATTTGAAATCCGCTTTGCGCGGTGCGTTTCCCGATGAAATGAAACTTCTTCTCGCGCATAATCCGATTCTCGTGCGTTCTGCCGCCCGCGCCGGAATTGACCTAGTTTTAAGCGGACACACGCACGGCGGTCAAGTAAAATTGCGCGATGAAGACAAACGAATTTTGCCGCGCCGAAAATTAAAAAACGGTTTGCATCGCCGAAAAGACACGCAAATTTACATCACACGCGGCATCGGCACGGTCGTTTTGCCCGTCCGCTTCGGTTGTCCGCCCGAAATTACTGTAATCGAACTCCTTCCCGTGTAATTTGCGATTTTCAATTTGCGATTTGCGATTGCCTGTGTGCAAACTTGTAATTTGTTTTTGAAAGATTTCGGATTATAATTTATTTTGATGCTTAACTTACAAAAATATCGCAAATCGCAAATCGCAATTCGCAAACCCAAATAATGTCTTCAAACATCTTAACTGTTCCAAATTTACTCACTTTCCTGCGAATGGCACTGATTCCGGTTTTTGCGAGTCTGCTCTATTACGGCTACACGGGAACGGCTTTGTTAGTTTTTGTGATTGCCGGAGCTTCCGACGGAATTGACGGATTTTTAGCACGGCGTTTCAAACAAGAAAGCGAACTCGGCACGATTCTTGACCCGATTGCCGATAAACTGTTAATGACAACGGCTTTTATTGTTTTATTATTGCCCAATATTCCCGATTTTGTTCGCGTTCCTGTTTGGGTAACTGCCGCTGTCATCGGACGCGATATTTTAATTGTTGCGGCAGCCGTCGCAATATTTATAACTACTAATTTCAGAGGATTTAAACCTTCGTGGCTCGGCAAATTCAGCACTTTGGTTCAAGTTTCGGCAGTTACTTTGATTCTAATTTCCGCCGTTTCAGGTTATACATTTTATTTAAAGGCAACACATTTAATCGTGGCAATCGTAGCTGTTTTATCGGGAATTCATTATATTTTTCACGTCGCAAGTTTAATGCGCGAAGCTGATGCTCAAGGCAAAAATTAGGAAAAAATAATTAATTTTTAAAAGCAGATTGAGTAATCAGTCTGCTTTTTTACGTTTTATATTTGTGCGCTCATATAAATTTGACAAAGACACACTCACATATTATACTTTTTCTAGCTCAATGAAGCTGGAAATTTTTTATCGTAATTATTTTATTTTTTTTGGAGATTTGAAGAATGAGCAAAATTATAGGAATTGACTTAGGAACGACAAACTCGGTTGTTGCCGTGATGGAAGGCGGCGAGCCGGTTGTTATTACAAATGAAGAAGGCGGACGCACAACTCCTTCGGTGGTCGCTTTTACGAAGGACGGCAATCGTCTTGTCGGACAAGTTGCGAAACGTCAAGCGGTAACAAACCCGGAAAACACTTTGTATTCGATTAAGCGTTTTATGGGACGGAAATTTGAAGAAGTTGCGGGAGAAATTAAGCAAGTTCCGTTTATCGTTGAAAAAGCCGGAAACGGCGATGTGAAATTGGACGCGCAGGGCAAAGCCTACAGTCCGCCGGAAATTTCGGCGATGGTTTTGCAAAAACTGAAAAAAGCGGCGGAAGATTATCTCGGCGCAAAAGTTGATAAAGCCGTGATCACCGTTCCGGCATATTTTAACGACGCACAACGTCAAGCGACAAAAGATGCCGGAAAAATCGCCGGACTTGAAGTAATGCGAATCGTCAACGAACCGACGGCGGCGGCTTTGGCTTACGGTTTGGACAAGAAAAAAGATGAAACGATTGCCGTTTTCGACTTTGGCGGCGGGACGTTCGACGTTTCGATTCTCGAAGTCGGCGAAGGCGTTGTCGAAGTTAAATCAACCAACGGCGACACGCATCTCGGCGGCGACGATGTTGACGAAGCGTTGATTAAATGGATCATTGACGAATTCAAAAAAGATCAAGGCATTGACCTGACGACGGACAAAATGGCTTTGCAACGTCTGAAAGAATCGGCGGAAAAAGCAAAAGTCGAGCTTTCGAGCGCGATGGAAACCGAAATAAATCTGCCGTTTATCACGGCTGACCAAGCGGGACCGAAGCATCTGGTTTTGAAATTAACCCGCGCCAAATTTGAAGCGTTGGTTGAACCGCTTTTGAAGCGTTTGATGCCGCCGGTTGAACAAGCGATTAAAGATGCCGGACTTGAAAAAGGTCAGATTGACGAAATTGTTCTCGTCGGCGGTTCGACTCGAATTCCGAAAGTTCAAGAAATGGTCAAGGAATTTTTCGGCAAAGAACCGAACAAAACTGTGAATCCCGATGAAGTCGTTGCACTCGGCGCGGCAGTTCAAGCGGCAGTTCTCGGCGGCGAAAAAACCGACATTTTGTTGCTTGACGTTACGCCTTTGAGTCTTGGAATTGAAACTCTCGGCGGCGTGATGACGCAGATGATTCAGCGCAACACGACGATTCCGACGCGCAAATCGGAAATATTCTCAACTGCGTCCGATAATCAAACATCGGTCGAAGTTCACGTTATGCAAGGCGAACGCCCGATGGCAGGCGATAATAAAACGCTCGGCAAATTCCACTTGGTCGGCATTCCGCCGGCACCGCGCGGAATGCCGCAGGTTGAAGTTACGTTTGATATTGACGCGAACGGAATTGTAAATGTTTCGGCGAAAGACGTTGGAACAGGGCGCGAACAAAAAATCACGATTACATCTTCATCGGGTTTGTCGAAAGAAGAAATTGACAAGATGATGAAAGAAGCAGAATCGCACGCGGGCGAAGACGGCAAGCGCAAAGAAGCAATCGAAGCGCGAAATCGTCTTGACGGTTTGCTTTATTCGGTTGAAAAAACTTTCAGCGAAAATAAAGACAAACTCGACGCGGGCGCAAGCGGCGAACTCGAAACGGCAATTTCCGATTCAAAAACCGCGCTCGGCGGCGAAGATGCCGAAGCAATGAATTCGGCGTTTGAGCGTCTGCAAACCGCTTCGCACAAATTGGCGGAAGTTCTTTACAGCCAATCGAGTGCGCCGACCGGCGAAACAACAACCGAAGAACAAGCATCATCGGCAAGTGCAAGCGGCGATTCGACTTCGACGGCTTCGGACGATAACGTAATTGATGCCGAATATGTTGACGTTGACGAAGAAGAGAAAGAGAAAAAGTAAAAATCGATTTTGTCTTTCGATTGAAAATCAGCCGTTGTTTGTGTTGCGAACAACGGCTGATTTTGCGATACTTCAAAAGCTATGCAAGTTATAGAAATCGAAGAAAGTTTGATGACGGAAATTGATATATTGGCAAAGTCGCTGAAAGTTAATTCGAGCGATAATTTTAATGATACTTTGAGAGAAGTTATCAAGAAATTAAAATTTGCTCAAATGGACAAAAGAACCATCGAAGCCTACGAAAAATTTCCCCAACAACCCGAAGAATATGAAATCTGGCAAGATGAACAAGTTTGGGAGGATGAATGATTCAAGGTGATGTTTGTTTATACACATTCAAAGCCCCCGATAAACGTCGCCCGGCTTTGATACTTACTCGAACAAGTTTAATTCCGAAACTAAATGCAATTACTATTGCACCGATAACGACAACTTTTCGTGATGCGGACACGCATGTCGCATTAGATGAAAATGACGGTATGCGAGAAGAATGTGTCATTAATTTAGCTTCAATACAAACTGTTTCCAAAGAAAAAATTGGTTCGAGTATTACTCATTTATCACGGGAAAGAATGAAGGAAGTAAAACTTGCAATTGAATATACGATAGGTTTTGATTTGCTTTAGAATTATGCGAATACCGATTGAAATTAATGATGAAATTATTGCGATGATTGATGAAATTGCTCAACTGACCGGACTTACTCGTGAGCAGATAGTTGAAAACAATTTGCGTAAAATACTTGCGGAAGATCAAGAGCGAATTAAACAAAGACAATCGAAAGAGAACGATTTGAAGACTAAAAAATAATTGACCACCGACAAATGGCAAAAAAAGATTATTACAACATTCTCGGCGTAAAAAAAGACGCGAAGGCTGATGAGATTAAAAAGGCTTATCGGCGTTTGGCGCGGAAATTTCACCCGGACGTTAATCCGAATGATAAATCGGCTGAGGACAAATTTAAAGAAATTCAAGAAGCCTACGATATTCTTTCGGACGAGAAAAAACGCAAGGTTTTTGATCGTTTCGGATATTATGCCGACAATTTAGATATAAATTCGTCTTACAGTTCTGGCACATCCGGCAGTGCGGGCGCATCGAATTTTGATTTTTCGGGTTTTAATTTCGAGCCGGGCGGTTCGGGCAGCAGCACATCGAGCTTCCGCGATATTTTTTCGGATTTGTTCAGCGGCGGTTCAAGCAAAACGGCGCGTGAACCCGAATTGCCGCGCCCGATGCCGAAAAAAGGACGCGACATCGAAATTCCGTTGGCTTTGAGTTTTGAAGAATCTTTTACGGGTTTGACGACGAACATTACCGTCAACCGCAGCGAACAATGTTCGCGTTGCCAAGGTGCGGGCGATACGGGCGGACCTGTCGTAACTTGTTCGACTTGCAAAGGCGCGGGGCAAGTAATGAAAACCGGCGGACGTTTGCAATTTTCGCAACCGTGTTCCGATTGCGAAGGCACGGGCAGACGCAGACAACCTTGTTCTTTGTGCAATGGAAAAGGCGTTACGCCAAAAAACGAACAAGTAAAAATTCGCATTCCGGCAGGCGTTGACACAGGTTCACGGGTGCGAATTCCCAAAAAAGGACACGGCGGCAGATTGGGCGCAGAATCTGGCGATTTGTTTATTTTAACAAACGTCGGCAAACATCGGTTTTTTACACGGAAAGGCGATAATATCTACGTTATACTGCCGATTACGATTTCCGAAGCTGCGCTCGGCACAAAAATCGAAGTTCCGACGGTAGAAGGCAAAGCGCAACTTAAAATTCCGGCAGGAACAGAATCAGGGCAGAAATTTCGTCTGCGCGAACGTGGTTTTCCGAGTTTGAGAAATCCGGCATTGCGCGGCGACCAATTTATTGAAGTTCAAATTAAAATGCCGCAAATAATTTCCGAAGAAACAAAAGAAATTTTGCGCCAATTTGAAAAAGCAAATCCCGAAAATCCGCGCAAAGCGATGGGCTTAGAATAAGTTGACAGAAAGTTTTCAGAAAGTTCCAGAAGTTCACTGAGTTAAAACTATCTGCAACTATCTGCAACTGTCAGCAACTATCTGCAAACTTATGAAAAGGAAGGTTAAAACATACACAATCAGCGCAGTTGCGGAGCTTTACGATATTCATCCGCAGACGCTTCGGCTTTATGAGCGCGAAGGATTGTTGAAGCCTTCGCGTTCGATTGGCAACACGCGGCTTTATGAAGACAGCGATCTTGAGCGTTTGGAAGTCATTTTATCTCTGACGCGCGATTTGGGAGTAAATCTTGCAGGTGTCGAGATTATTTTGAATATGCGCGAAAAAATGGACGCGATGCAAAGAGAATTTGAAAGTTTTCTAAAATATCTGCAATCTCACGCCGGAGAAATTTCTCAGCAATTTGAAGGTTTATCCAATTCCGAAGCCTTAATTCCGATTTCACGTCTGACCATAACGAAAGTTTATCAAAATTCATCCGAAGAATAATTTTAGCCGCAGATTAACGCGGATTTCGTGGATTTTATTTTGATTTAAAAATCCACGAAATCCGCGTTAATCTGCGGCTAAAAAAAATACTTCAAACTCCAACTAATACATCAAAGGAATCGGATTATCACTTGAAATGCCGAAAACTTCTGTGCGCCAAATGGAATTTGAACTTTGCAAAATATACCAAACTCCGGTGTTTGGACGAAAAACAGCAACATCGTCTTTCCCGTCGCCGTCAAAATCTGCCGGAACGGGTTTGTCGCCCGCCTGTCCGTATTGCAGGGAAGTGTAGCCGGTTGTTGATTTTAATTGATGCCAAATGCCGTTGCGGAAAACGGAAATGTCGGTTTTTCGGTCGCCGTCAAAATCGGCAATCATCGGCGTATCGGTTGCCAAACCGAATTGTGTTGCCGAATAACCTGTCGTTGATTTCTGAATATGCCAAATTCCGTCGCGGAAAACAGCTAAATCGGCTTTGCCGTCAGCATCGTAATCAGCCGCCACAGGTTTATCGCCGTTCAGCCCGAAACCTTGCGCGAAAAATCCTTGCGTCGAACGATTAACATACCAAACACCGTTTGAAGGTCGGAAAACTGCAACATCAGCGCGACCGTCGCCATCGTAATCAGCGGGCTGCGGAATGTCGCCGGCTAAACCGAATTGAATTGCGGTGTAACCGAGTTGCGAACGAAGCAGATGCCAAATTCCGTCCCGATAAATTGCAATGTCTGTTTTACCGTCGCCGTCGTAATCTGCCGGAGCGATTTTATCGGTTGAAATTCCGAATTGCGCGGCACTAAATCCTTGCGTTGAACGATTTAAATACCAAACTTGATTTGACGAACGAAAAACCGAAACATCGGCTTTTGAATCGCCGTCGAAATCGAAGCGTTTTCCTGCGGGCGCGAGTGTCTGAATTTGTCCTTTCGCCAATTCGCCGACGTAGGAAACCGCCAATTTTGTAAATTTCAAGGCGTGATTTGCATTATTTCCACTTTGCGAAAGCGTGTCATTTGCAGAGTGAATTGTCGGATTATCTTCTGCCGGATTGATTCGCGCTTCAAAAGGCATCGAAGCCGCAAAACCTTTGCTGTTCCACGAAGCGTGATCGGAACATTGATAACCGCAAGCGTTATTGATGGTCGTTAAGGTCGGTTGATAAGCCGTGAGTAAATCGCGGACGAATTGATTTTGCGCGGCGTTTGTAAAATCGGTAATCATTACAATATCAGCACTTGCCGTGCCTTTGTAATTTGTCATATCGAGTTGAAGCACGCCGACGACATTGATCGCATTCGTCTGAAAACTTGTCGCAATCGCCGCCGAACCTCGAAGCCCGACTTCTTCCGCTGCGTAAGCCATAAGTTTTACGGTGCGTTGCGGACGGAAATTCTTGGCGACGATAACGCGCAAAGTTTCAGTCAAACTCGCAATGCCGGAAGCATCATCGTCTGCGCCGGGCGCGTTTGCCGTTGCGCTCGAAGTGTTAATTGAATCTTGATGTGCGCCGAGAACGACGACTTCATTCGGAAGCGAAGTTCCTTGAATCGTCAGAATAATCGAAGGTTGCGGCGAGGTTGCGGTCGGATGTGTAAAAAATTCTACGGAAATATCGCTGCGTCCGGCGGCGATTTGGGTCCAATTATTTTTTATCCAGTTTGCTGAATCCGTTCCGCTCGTTTGATTGTAACGTCGGTTCGGAAACGCCGCGAGACTCGTGATTGTTTGACGAATATTGGGTTCTTGTGTTTCGGTCAGCATTTGACTGACGTTCGTTTGATTGTCAATCGAATAGGTTACGAATTGTTGAGTTGCGCTTGTCCGAAAAGTGCTTTCGATATAGTTTCGCGCTTCGGTTTCGGTTTCGTGTGCTGAAAATCCGGCACATTTATGAAAATTCTCGTGCATTGCCGTCGAAAGTTTTTCAATTTCGCCGTTTGAAATTTTGATAACTGCAATGCCGTTTTGTGTTGAAATCTTTTCAAACTCAAAATTGGTTTTTTCGTTGACGGTCTGAAATTCGTTTTCGTCAATCGTAACGTAAAACTCGATTAAATCGGCGCGTGTATTTTCGCGTTTAACGAACAGGACAAACGCGGAAACAAGCAAAATTGCCGTGAATATGATAAAAAGATAGCGTAAATTTTTTCTAAACATCAAGCCTCCAAAGTTATAATAAAAAGGGAATTTCCTTCAAAAAGAAAGAATTCGGGACAGAAACAGGAATTTTTGCAAAAAGAAATAATATAAGTAAAAAGAGAATTTTACAACCGAAAAAGCCTTTAACTTAAAGCATTTATCAATTTTTTCAATGTTATAGCAAACTTTTCGAGTTCAAAATTCTGCGGATCATCGTGCGCGTCCTTGATTCCTGCGTCAATCGCCGAATGATATGCCGGAATGAGAAAAGTTCCCCGTCGAATGCTGGCGGCAACATACAAAAGCGCGAGTTTTTCGTATTGTTTATCGGTAAAACCGGGAAATGGCGCAATTAAATCGTTATTCGGATTTGAATTTTTAGCATCGCGGCGACGCGGTTGAATGAGTTCGATGTGAATTTGCAAGCCTTTCCCGTCTGTTTTCAAAAAATCACGCGCAAACTTTGTTCCGAAACCTTTGCCGATAGGTTTTGCAAAATCCGTCGTTGTAATTGATTCGCCCAAACGATTAACAAATATGTGAGCGACCGGATTTTTGAGCCAAACTTCAAGATTATTGCCTTTCCAATCTTTATTCGTGTCAAAATCTAACGGAAATGCTTCGTCCTTTAAATAAGGATAAGAAGTATCGTGAATAATAAAATAATTCGCCTGAATTTCTTCGCCGTTCGGCAATTTTGCGGTTGATAATTTTTCATCCAACGAACCGCCGATTTGATTTTCTTCAATTTTATGTTTTTCCAGATATTTGCGAAATGATTCTTTATTAAACTTAACCTTTTCGCCAATTATTTTATCAAACGGTTTCGGCAAGGTTTTCAATTCTTCGCCCAAAATGCCGCCAATTTTGCTCGGTCTGAGCAAACATTTCGCTTGTTCGAGAGGTTTGTCGATAAATTGCAGAGTTTGTTCGTCAAATTTACACGGAATATTTTGCGCCATCACGGAAATATTTAACCACAGATGAACACAGATGAACACAGATGAGAAAAGAAGTAATGACCTTGAAAAATCAAAAAAATATCTGTGTTCATCTGTGTTCATCTGTGGTTAATAAATTCTTAAATAGTTTTCGTAACTTTTGATAAAGAACGCGGTGCATCTGCGTTCAAACCTTTTTCTTTTGCTAAAAGCGCGGCGAAAAGTTGTGCCGGAATAATAAATGGAATCGGCGAAAGAAATTCGTTAATTTCTTCAGGTAGTTTCAAGAATCTTGAGCTTAACTTACTGATTTCATTGTTGTTAGTAATTGTCAAACTGTCTGCATTTAGTTCGTGTAATCGTTTAAGTAAATCAATATTACTGGCTTTGGTAACGCCGCTCGGCGCAAACAAAATTACGGGAAAACGTCGTTCGATAATTGCTAAAGGTCCGTGAAAAAAGTCGGCAGACGAAAATCTTTCCGCGACAACATAACAAGTTTCCATCAATTTCAGCGCAAGCTCGTAAGCATTTCCATAGTTCAAACCGCGCCCGACGACGACACAGTTTTCCATAAATACATAGCGTTGGACAATTTCTTGAATTTCACTTCTTAATTGCAAAACCTGCGCGGCATAATGCGGAATTTTTTCAAATTCGAGTGATTTTTGCCCCAAAACCGACGCAAGCATATAAAAATGCAACATCTGTCCGGTGTAAGTTTTCGTTGCGGCGACGGATTTTTCGCGTCCGGCGTGAATCAAAAGTGTTTCGTCCGCGATTTTCGCCATTGAAGAATCGGCTTCGTTCGTAATTCCAATCGTGAACGCGCCGGATTTTTTCGCTTTTTCCAAAACTTGATTGATGTCAACGCCTTCGCCCGATTGCGAAACGCCGATGACAATGGCGCGTTTCAAATTCAAATTCGCATTATATAAAGTAAAAACCGACGGCGCGGAAAGTGAAACCGGAATTCCCGTTGTAATTTCAAGGAGATAGCGTCCAAACAATGAAGCATTGTCTGAACTTCCGCGAGCGACAAGAACAATCAAATCAATCTCACGCTTCTTCAAAAATTCACCGAGTTTGGATAATTTCGAGCGTTCTGCCTGAATCGTTCTTTCCAAAACGACCGGCTGTTCCGTAATTTCTTGCAGCATTAGAGACATATGTTTTAAACTTCCGAAAGATTTTCAGTCAAAGAAATCTCGGCTTTGGCAACAAGTTTTTCCGAGGCGATTTCAGCCAAAACAGAATTAATTGCGCCGCCGATTAAAATTACAAGTGCCGTTAGGTAAAGCCAAAGCATCAAAATTATAACTGCGCCGAGCGAACCGTAAGTTTTATCATAATTGTTGAAATAATTAAGATAAACGCGAAAACCGTTAGTCAGCAAAAGCCATAAAATAATCGCCGTAACCGAACCGTAAGAAATCCAATTTCGTTTGTGATCTTTGATATTCGGTAAAAAATTATAAATCATTCCGAACGTCAAAAGCAGAACAATAATAAACGAAATCCATTGAATTGTCGTCAAAATCCAAAACGATTCAATCGGTAAGTTTAAAAATGAAAGCAACGCCGAAAGAAATTTCCAACCGTAAAAAACGATTCCCAAAACAAACGAAAGAAGAAAAATCAGCAAAAGCGTCATTGTCAAAGATTCCAATTTTGTGCGCCACCAAGAGCGATCTTCTTTGATTTTATAGACGTGATTAAGCGCAATGCGAAGACTGTCCATTCCGGCGGAAGCCGACCACAAAGCGACCAAAACACCAACCGTCAATTTGCTGCCCGAACTGTTTTCGGAAACTTCCAAAATCGTTTTTTGAACAAGCAGATAAGCCGAATTCGGCATTATTTGCCCTAGATAAGAAAAAAGCTCATCGCGCAAATCGGTTGCGCTTCCCAAAATCAACCCGAACAAATTTACCAAAAATAACAACAGCGGAAACAAAGAAAACGACAGATAAAACGCGACCTGCGCCGAACTGCTTAAAACATCTTCTTCCCAAAATTTATTGTAAAGTCTTATGAGAATAGTTTTTATGGCGATAAATTTCCCCCCGACCGAAAGCGTCATAATTTTAACCTGTAGCAAGTTTTAATTCGATTTTATTTTCGCTTATTTTTGTCGGTTTTGCCAATTTTTTGAGTTCATAAAGTTTCATCAAAGCCTCGACCGGCGAAAGTGAATCAGTATCAATTTCATTCAGACGCTTTTCTAATTCAGATTCAAAATTCGCTCCGTCGCTCCGTCGCATCGTCGCATCGTCTTTTTCATATTCTTTTAAAAGAATTTCAGCGCGGCGGACGACAGGTTTTGGCAATCCGGCGAGTTTGGCGGCATAAACGCCGTAACTTTTTAATGCCGTGCCGCGTTCGAGTTTGTATTTGAAAGTTAATTCGCCCGCGTTTTCTTCGATTAAAAAGTGCAGATTTTCTAAGCGCGGCAAAATTCCTTCGAGTTCGGCGAGTTCGTGATAATGCGTTGCAAAAAGCGTCCGCGTTTGCAATTTCGGATGATTATGAATAAATTCGACCACCGATTGCGCCACCGCCAAACCGTCAAAAGTCGAAGTTCCGCGCCCTAATTCATCGAGCAAAATCAACGAGCGCGGCGAAGCGTGATGAAGAATTTCGGCAGTTTCGATCATTTCGGTCATAAACGTAGATTCGCCCGCGCCGATGCTGTCATATAAACCGATTCGCGTAAAAATTCTGTCGCAAAGTCCGATAATTGCTTCATTTGCCGGAACGAAAGAGCCGATTTGCGCCAAAATTACGATTAAAGCGATTTGCCGTAAATATGTAGATTTTCCCGATGCGTTCGGTCCGGTTATCAGAGCAATCTGCGGCGCACCGTTTCCGCCGAGCGCGGCATCATTGGCGATAAATTTACCTTTCAAAAGTTTTTCCAATGAAGCGTGCCGACCTTTTTTTATTCGCAAAAGGGAAGTTTCATTCACCGTCGGGCGATGGAAATTCATTTCGTCGGCAACATCTGCCAAAGCGCAAATCGCGTCGAGATACGAAACTGTTTTTGCCGCAAGCAAAACTTCTTGACGATTTTTGCCGACTTCGACGCAAATTTGCCGAAACAGATTATTTTCGAGTTCGGCAATTCGTGCTTGCGCGTGAATGACTAAGGATTCGTGTTCTTTGAGTTCCAAAGTTATAAATCTTTCCGCCGGAACGAGCGTCTGTTTGCGCGTGTAATCGTCCGGCACAAGATGCAAATTCGATTTTGTGATTTCAATGAAATAGCCGAAAACTTTATTAAAACCGACGCGCAGAGATTTGATTCCGGTGCGAGCGCGTTCGCGGCGTTCGAGTTCGGCAAGAAAAGTTTTACCGTTTTGCAAAGATTCACGCAGTTTGTCGAGTTCTTCGGAAAAGCCGCGTCTGATAACGCCTATTTGATCGGTTTGGCGCATTGGTAATTCTTCGGAAATTGCCGAATCAATTAAATTTGCAGTTTTCTCGCAAGCGGGAAGTTGTGCCAAAATTTGCCCGAATCGAATCGTGTCTTTTTGCAAAATTTTTTTCAGAGGCGGAATCAATTCAAGACTTTTTCCAAAGGCTCGCAGTTCGTAAGCTGAAATATAATTAGCTTTAGCGCGGCTCGAAAGTCGTTCCAAATCTTTGATGTTCGCCAAAGTTTCGCGCAAAGCATTTCGTTCATCCGAATTTTCCTTAAACCATCCGACATATTCCTGCCGCCGAAAAATCTCCGTAACATCGAGCAACGGTTGGCGCAACCATTTTCGCAAAAGTCTGCCGCCCATCGGCGTTTCGGTGCGATCAATCAAAGACAAAAGCGATACGCCGGACGAACTTTCAAAGATTTCAAGACTTCGCAAAGTGTGCGCGTCGAGCATCATAAACTCCGAAAAATCATAACTCGTCAATCGCGTCAGATTTTCCGCGCTTGCAAACTGCGTTTCTTTCAAATAAGAAATTATTGCGCCCGCCGCTGAAACTGCCAACGGCGCATCTTCAATACCGAAAGGTTTTAAGGTCGTTGTGTTAAAGTGTTGTTTTAAGTTTTGTTTTGCTGTTTCAAACTTAAATACTTCAGAATCTAATCGCGTAACAAAGCGCGGTAAATCACGATTGCTCAATTCGTTTTCGGTTTCTGTAATTAAAATTTCGGCAGGCGCAAGTCTTGAAAGTTCCGCCAAAGCATCGCGGTTTTCAATTTCGGTTGCGGCAAAATCTCCGGTAGTTATATCGGCGTAGGCAATTCCGGCGCGAACGCCATCGCTAATAAATGCGGCAAGATAATTGTTTGATTTACTGTTTAAAAGATTAGGCTCAATGATTGTTCCGGCGGTTACAACGCGGACGACATTTCGTTCAATCAGCTTTTTGCCGTCTTTGTTTTTTATCGGCGCGGCGGAAGTTTGCTCACAAATCGCCACGCGATGACCGCGAGAAATCAGCGTTGCAAGATGTTTTTCCAAAGAATGATACGGCACACCCGCAAGCGGCACGCGCATTCCTTTGCCCATCGGTTTTGAAGTCAGAACAATATCCAATTCACGCGCAAGCAGACGCGCATCATCATCAAAAGCCTCATAAAAATCGCCCAGACGAAACAACAAAATCGCGTCCGTGTGCTTGGCTTTGATTTCCAGATATTGCCGACGAATCGGCGTTTCGTCCTTCATAAAATTTCAGATTCCAGATTCCAGATTTCAAATTTAATACAGTTATTTTAACACTTTACGGCTTTTAATTTGGAATCTGGAATCTAGAATTTGGAATATTAACCCCTCATTCTTTCGAGCAAAGTCATCGTCAAAGCTCCGAGCAAAACTCGTGTTTCTTCATCGCCGACGAGTTGGGTGATAGGTTCTAATTTGAATTCGCCCTGCATAAACGCCGGTTGTTTAGCAAGCCGCGCAATAGGCGTGCCGTCAATGCGCGAAATAATATAAGTCGGATTAAAAACATAGCCGGAAAACATTCCGATAATCGGCAATTCGCCGAAAAGTGCGTCCATTACTTTAACCCAACCGTTTTCTTCATTGATATTTAAGACGTGATTGCCTGCGCCGTCGGAAATTTCGTAATTTGCTTTCCAAATCGAACGCATTCCTTTACGCCGAATCGCGCCAATCGGATTTCCTTGTGCGCCGGTGAAACGATAATTCGCCGAAAAATCCATAATGCGGTCAGCTTTTATGTTGAAAAGTTGCTGTGTTTGCGCTTCGTCCGCAAAAACATTGATGTCTTCTTTCAACTTAAACATTTTTTGTTTGACATAACCGAGTAGATTGCCGTTGGCATCTTTCATATAAATTTGGCTGGCAAGCGCAAATCTCTTAAAACTTAGAGTCAGGGGATAATTCATAATTTCTCCAAAATGTATTATAGAAATAGGTAAAACTCTTGTATTTTACATTATTTTTCCAAAAAGGCGGGCAAAAATTCGGCAATCGCCGAAAGATTTTCGTGAATTTTGCGAAGTTCGACAAAACTTATAATCGTGATATTTCGCGCAAGTTCCCGAAATTCACGATTTAAAGAATTTCGCGCACGGTTTGAATCGCGTTCGCTCGAAAGAATTAAAAACGGTTTTGACCTTTGCGCGTCAAAGGCGCGTTTCAGTTTCGCAAAAGCCGAATCAATATTGCCTTTGCTTTGAACTTCAAAAACGTGCGAAATTCTTTGTGAAGTTTTACTTTCGCGCCAAATTACATCGTAATATTCAAATTCTTTCTCGCTAAAATAACCTAAAATTTTGCCGATTTCGCAAAGCATTGTTTGAATGTCTTGATGCGAAAGTGCTTCATCTACCGTTTTCGTGAAAATAATTCCGCTGTTTTCGTTCTCAATGAAACGCTTTCCAATGTCGGTTATTGTCCAAAATCCGCGCTCGCGTCTGATAAGGTTTTGTTCATCTAAAGATTTTCCTGCTTTTTGAACAGATTTTCGCCAATTCTGTTCTTTTGAGATTTTGATTTGTTTGATTTCAACTTCTGAAATTTGAGGGAAATATGAGATAAGCCGTTCATACAAAAAACGAACGTCGTCGCTTCCGCCAACCGCGCTAAGTTCTTGTAAAATTGGAGTTTCGATGTTCGGGGATTTCGGCAACATTTAAAGTTTTTGATTACGTCCATTCAAACTGACTGCTTTAATGAATGCGCGAGACATCATTTCTTAAACTATCAGCTATCACCCATCAGTTATCACCTATTCCGAATGTAACGAATGTTGCAATAACGGACGCGCAATTAAACACACTCATCTAAATAATATTTTGAAAATCAATTAAATTCTTTCTAATAAAATCGTTTTTTAATTGATCAAGCGTTTTCGTTAATTCATTAACAAAAGTTTCAGTTAAAGCATTTTTACCAACCCGGTTTTCATCCGAAAAGATAATCGGTTCTCCGATGTTCACAAAAATATCCGGCTTGAAATTACCTAAAAATTCGTATCGAAAAGCTATCGGAACAACTGCGCAAGTATTAACTTTTTTGACAATATGCGACAAGCCGTTAAAAAAATGGAAAGGTCGCGTATCATTAGGTAAAATCTCGCCTTGAGGGAAAATCCACAGCGTTTTTCGAGAATCCTTTTCAAGAATTTTTACAGCATATTCAACACTCTCGAAGGCTTCACGAGAACTTTCACGAACAATCGAAAACGCGCCGAGCCGTCGAAAAAATTTCAGGTTTTTTAACTGTTTTTCCTCCATCATTATAAAACTGTCAAGTTTAAGAAAATGCCAAATCTGAAAAGCCGCCAAACCATCCCACCAACTTGAATGATTTGCGTAAACCACACAGGGAACTGATAAATGTTGCAAATTTTCTAAACCTCGAACATTTAGCGCGTGAAATTTTCTCCGCAAAAGATTTTTGTTATAAACCGCAAAAATTTTTTCACAAATCGCGCTCTTTTTAGCTTCCAACATAAATTCGCGGAACTCTGCGGTTAATTCCGCAAGTTATTTCGTAAGAAATCGTATCGGTTTTTTCAGCAAGTTCTTCCGTTTTGATGGTTTTATCATCAGAACTTCCGATTAAAATTACTTCATCGTTTATCTTAACATTTTCAATTTCCGTAACATCAATAATCGTCCAATCCATCGAAACACGCCCGACCACCGGCGCAAAATTATTTCTGACAATCACGCGCCCCGAATTTGATAGACTGCGGCTGTAACCGTCTTGATAACCGATTGGGATTGTCGCAATTATCGAATCTTTTTCAGTCGAGAAAATGCGTCCATAACCTAAAGTTTCACCTTTTGGAACTGTCTTTAAATGACTGATTTTAGTAGTTAAACTCATTACGGTTTTTGTTTCCGGCAATTCGATTTCTTTAGGTAAAACATCATCGCCCAAACCATATAAAATTCCACCGAGCCGAACCAAATTTCCGTATGAATTTTTATGAGCCACCACGCCGGGCGAATTTGCCAAATCCTTGAATTTCGGGCGAAAACCTTTGCTTTCAAAGATTTCTACCGCCTCATAAAACCTTTTTATTTGAAGATTTGTAAATTCGTTTTGTGATAAATCATCCGCGACGGCAAAATGCGTCATAATTCCTTCGACTTCCAAATTTTCAAATCGAAGCAGGGAGTTGGAAAAATCATCCGTTTCGTCAAAACGAACACCGATTCGCCCCATTCCGGTATCAATCTTTATATGAATTTTTGCGATAATACCTTTTGATTTTGCGGCAGAATCTAATTTTTCGGCTAAATCCAAATTATAGATTACTGCCGTTAAGTCATTCTCTAATAACAAGTTTTCCTGCCCAACCCAAAAACTTCCGAGACATAAAATCGGTTTTGAAATCTGATTTTCTCGAAGTTGCAAACCTTCTTCGGGCAAAGCAACGCCAAACCAATCAATCCCTTCTTTTTCCAGCCGTTTCGCGCATTCAACCGCGCCGTGTCCGTAAGCATCTGCTTTGACAACTGCCATATATTGGACATTTTTATCGCCGACGGCTTTTTGAACAGAGTGCAAATTAAAAGCTAAATTATCTAAATTTACGGTTGCCCAAGTCGGTCTTTTTGAATAAATAACAACCATTTATAATTAAATTAAATATTTAGGAAAATATATGTAAATTAAACAAATAATATCTTTAACAGTGAAAAAACTACTTTAAGTGTCGGCAATCCGACACTTAAAGTAGTTTCTTAAAGCGGAATATTGCCGTGTTTCTTCGGCGGATTTGTGTCGCGCTTGTTTTGTAACAAATTCAATGCCCGAATCAACTTCGGACGAGTGTTTGCAGGTTCGATAATTTCATCAATAAAACCTTTCTCCGCCGCAATATACGGGTTTGCAAATTTATCATTGAATTCATCAACAATGCGCCGCCGGTTTTCTTCAGGATTTGTCATATCTGCCAACTCTTTTCGATACAAAACTCCGACTGCACCTTCCGCGCCCATTACCGCAATTTCGGCGGTCGGATATGCAAAATTAATGTCTGTGCGAATATGTTTTGAAGCCATCACGCAATACGCGCCGCCGTAAGCCTTGCGCGTAATGACCGTAATTTTCGGAACAGTCGCTTCGGCATATGCATAGAGAAGTTTTGCGCCGTGTCTGATAATACCGAAATGTTCTTGATTAACGCCGGGTAAAAACCCGGGAACGTCTTCAAACGTAATCAGAGGAATATTAAAGCAATCACAAAACCGCACGAATCTTGCCGCTTTAACCGAAGCATCAATGTCCAAAACACCCGCCAGAAACGCCGGTTGATTGGCAACAATTCCGACCGAATGACCGCCGAGCCGCGCAAATCCGATAACAATATTCGGCGCATAATGTTCTTGAACTTCAAAAAAATAATTCTCGTCCGACACCGAATTAATAATTTCCCTTATGTCGTAGGGCTGAGTTGAAACTTCCGGAACAATCGAATTCAATTTCTCATCCGTGCGATTTGCCGGATCATTTGACGAAACGAACGGCGCGTTTTCCATATTATTTGAAGGAATAAAGGACAGCAATTCGCGCGTCAGACGCAAACAATGTTCATCCGAATCTGCCGCAAAATGTGCCACGCCCGATTTTTGATTATGTGTCATCGCGCCTCCCAATTCGTCTTTTGTAACTTCTTCGTGCGTTACGGTTTTGATAACGTCCGGTCCGGTGATGAACATATATGACGTATCTTTAACCATAATATTAAAATCGGTAATTGCCGGAGAATAAACCGCGCCGCCGGCACACGGTCCCATAATGCAACTAATTTGCGGAACGACTCCGCTTGCCAGAGTGTTTCGCAAAAAAATGTCGGCATAACCGCCCAAGCTGACCACACCTTCCTGAATACGTGCGCCGCCCGAATCATTTAAACCGATAACGGGCGCACCGGTTTTCATCGCCAAATCCATTACTTTACAAATTTTCTGCGCGTGAGTTTCGCTCAAAGAACCGCCGAAAACCGTAAAATCCTGCGCGAAAATAAAGACTTCGCGCCCGTCAACGAGTCCGTGTCCCGTAACCACGCCGTCGCCGAGATATTTTTGCTCTTCAAGCCCGAAGTCGGTAGAACGATGAACGACGAATTTGTCGAATTCCTCAAACGAACCTTCGTCTAAAAAGAATTCGATTCTTTCACGCGCCGTCATTTTGCCCGAAGTTTTTTGTTTTTCAATCCGCGCTCGACCGCCGCCTTCTTCCGCGAGAAGCGATCTTTCCTTTAATTTTTCTAATTTATTCTTTGTTTTTACCGTCGGTTGCATAGAAATAAAGTTTAACGAGTTTCGCCGGATTTGCAAAACTGTCTATAAATCATTGATTTCATTATTTATCTCGCCAAAAATGCGTTGGCGAACATTTCGCAGAAACATTTGAAGCTGTGCCATTTCAGCATTAATTTGATCAATGCTGTCATCAAGTTCGTCGAGCAATTTGGTCATTTCAAATTTTTCTTTTTCCAATGCTTGTCGCCGCGATTGTCGAAGTTGTTCGGCATTAGTCGAACCGCCGCGAACAGCAACATACTTTTCGATACTTTCGGGAATCAAATCGTCGTTTATCCGCGCAATTGTTAATCGCGTTGCCGATTGCCGTTCAGCAAGCGAAACTTTCAAGATTTGTAAAGTTGAATGTCTTTGTTCAGCGCGGTTTAAAATCTCGAATGCGAACAATAATTTTTGTTGTTTATCAGAAAGTTTTATGCCTTGATTAGTCGTAAAAGTTTTGAAAAATTCCTTCATCTGTTTATTCAAATCTTCAACTGAATTTACAACCTTCGACATATCGCGCGAGATTTTTTCCATCTGTTCGCCGGTTGCAATCGGGGCAGGTTGTTGCGTCGGTTGCGAAAAAACAACCGAAACCGAAAATATATAAAATACTCCGAAAAATATTGCGCTGAGTTTCATTTTGATTTCTCCTTTTTATAAACTGAATTCGATTTTACACTTCTGAAGTCTAGTATTGTTCCATTATTTAAAGTCGAACGGGAATTCGCGCAGTTTTATTTTTGCTAGTAATTCTTCCAATACGACGTTCATTTTAAATTTTAATTCATCTGAATAATTAAATCTGGCGGCATTTTCTTCAAATTCATCCAAGTCGAGAATCTCATAACTGAAATCTTTCCAGACCAACACATCAATATCCAAATCAACATAATCCAAAACTCCATTTTCAAAAGTCAGTGGTAAATTTATATTGCAGTAAAAGTTTCGCAAACTGCCATCAGGTTCGTGAAAACGGAAAACATTATACATTCGGTCAAGCCAATAAAATTCATAACTGACTGTGCCGCGTCTGATAACGCCAAGTTTTGGGTGGTGGATTTCTTCTGAAAATTCGCCGACAAAAAGTAAAAGAGAATCCGATTTTTCAATCAATTCACACTCCCAACTCCGATGAATTTTCCAGTCAAATTTGCGGGAATTTATAATTGCTTTCATGCCAATAGAATACCCCTTGAATTTGAGCAAAACAAATTAGACGGTTGCGCTAATCAGTTTTTGAATTTTCTCGCAAACGCTCAAAAATCTGTTTCAAAATAAGTTGTTCGGTTTCGGACAGGGAAGAGAAGAATTTAGTCTGAATTGCTTTTGTAGCTGAAATTACATCGTCTTCAATATTGCGTCCTTTTTCAGTTAAATAAACGCGCATTTTTCTGCCGTCTGTTTCGCATTGTCGGCATTTTACGAAATTGCTTTGTAATAAACTTTTGACCATCTTGTTGACGGTCGGTTGCGAAAGCCCTAGAGTTGTGGCGATTCGTTTTTGGCTCATTCCATCGTGTTCCCACAGCAAACTCAAAATAGAAATTTGCGCGTAATGAAGTCCGAGTTTAATAACTTCTTTTTCGAGAAGATTGCGGTAATTGTTAGCGGTTTGTAAATAAACAAATCCTAAATTTGATTCTAATTTCATATTTTTAGCAAGCTAAGTAAATATACAATGTATGCTAATAATATGCAAGCTAAGAATAAATCATTAGCTTGCAATGTAATACTCAAAGCCAATAAAAAAGGCGCAAACATTGCGCCTTTTGATAATTTTAACGTGAATAATTTACGCCGTGCGTTTCTTCCAATCGGAAAGAAAACCGTCCAAACCTTTGTCGGTCAGCGGATGTTTGGCGAGTTGTTGGATAACTTTTAAAGGAATTGTGGCAACATCTGCACCTGCCAGAGCGCAATCAACAATGTGCATCGGATGTCGAATCGAAGCCGCGAGAACTTCGGTTTCAAAGCCGTAATTATCATAAATTTGCACGATGTCGCGGATAAGTTGCATTCCGTCCTGCCCGATGTCGTCGAGCCGTCCGATAAAAGGCGAAATATAACTTGCTCCGGCTTTGGCGGCAAGAAGTGCTTGAGTTGCCGAAAAACAGAGCGTTACATTTACCTTTGTGCCTTCTTCGCGGAAAATGCGCGTTGCCTTCAAACCGTCCAAAGTCAGCGGACATTTTATCACCACATTCGAGGCGATTTTCGCAAGTTCGCGTCCTTCGCGCAACATTCCTTCGGTGTCGAGCGCGGTAACTTCCGCCGAAACGTCGCCTTTGACTAAAGCACAAATTTTAGCGATATGTTCTTTAAAATCAACATCTCCTTCCTTTGCGATGAGCGAAGGATTAGTCGTTACGCCGTCAATCAAACCGAGTTCCGTGGCTTCTTTAATTTCGTCTAAATTTGCCGTATCAATAAAAAATTTCATAATTTCTCCGTGTCAATAATTGGATTTCTTAAAACATCTAAACCTTCAATTTCAACTTCGCAGATGTCTCCGCTATTTAATTTGGAAACGCCCGAAGGCGTTCCGGTGGCGATAATGTCGCCCAAATTCAAAGTCATCTGATTCGAGATATATCTTATCAGAAAGGGAACGGGGAAAACCATCTGCGACGTTCGCCCGTCTTGTTTAATAATTCCATTGACCTTCGTGGTAACGCGAATGTCCGAAACGTCCAGATCGGTTTCGATAAACCGGCTAATCGGGCAAAAAGTATCGAAGGATTTTCCGCGTGTAAATTGGACATCTTTGCGCTGAATATCTCGCGCCGTAACATCATTTAAGCAGATATATCCAAAAACATATTCAAGCGGATTATCATTTTCGGAAAGGTTTTTGCAAGTTTTTCCGATAACGATGCCGAGTTCGCCTTCGTGTTCGACTTGTTGGCTTTGTGCCGGAATTAAAATCGAATCGCCGTTTCCGATAATCGCCGAAGGTGCTTTCAAAAACAAAAGCGGTTCTTTCGGGACTTCGTTACCTAATTCTTTCGCGTGTTCGGCATAATTACGCCCGACGCAGACGATTTTTGAAGGTTCGACCGGCGGTAAAAATTCTACTTCATCGAAATAATACAATTCATTGACGATGATGTTTTCGGCAAGCTCGTCAATGTTTGGAAAACGGCGCAACGGATGAATATTTTCACCGTCAATCGCTCCGTAATAAATCGTAGAGCCTCTTTCGTATCGGCAGATTTTCATAATTTTCAGGGCGCAGTTTCCGAAACAATTTCGGAAGGTTCGCTCGAATTTCCGGCATTGTCGAGCGCAACCAGATAATAAAAATAAGTTTTGCCGGTTTCGATTGCTTTATCTTGAAATGTATTGGTTTTGAGAATTTCCGTCGTTAAAAGCGTCCAATCTTTTTTCGGTAACTTCTCATCAGTCGAGCGATAAATTCGATAACCGGCAAGGTCTTTTTCGAGATTTACGGCAAAGAAAATTGACAAAACATTCGGCGCGGCGGCAATCGTTATCGCCGTCGGCGCGGCTGGGGCAAATGTATCTTTCGGCGAAATCGTAACCGTTTCGGATTCCGAACTTTCCACAGGTTCGCTGTTTTTTCCGAGCGAAACCGTGCGGACAAAATACGAATATTGTTTATTAAATTCAAAAGTTTTATCGGCAAAGTTTGCCGCCGTCTGTGGGGAAGTGTTTAAGATTTTTGCATTTTCCGTGTTGTCCGAAAAGCGGTAGATATTGTATCCGAGAATATTTGCCGGAGTCGTGCCGTCAACATTTTTTTGCGGTTCGTTCCAATTCAAATTTACTGCGGTTTCGGAAAGTGTCGCCGTCAAATTATTCGGTGCTTCCGCAGTTTTCGCAGTCGGTTCGATAATCAGGAAATTTGAAAAAGTCGCTTTTTGTCCGGTAGCATTTACAAAACGAACCGCATAGCGCAGACGCACAGGTTGACCGGAGAATACGAGTTTGTCTTTAAATGTCAGAGTTTTTTTACCGAAATCTTTATCATCAATCGGAATTGTCGCAATCAGAGTGCTTCGATTGGCAAATTCTTCTTCCGAAAGCGTTTTCGGGGAATCGTCTTTTTCAATTAAGCGATAAACATCCGCCCGATCAATATTTAAGACATTAGAGTCGGAAGCATTTCTGACGGGCATTATCCAAGAAATCAAAATTTCATTACCGAATTGTTTGCCGGAGATTTCGATTCGTTGCGTTACGCGCTCGATTGGCGGAAGAGGCGGCTTGCGCTTACCGCATCCGCTTGAGATAAGCAAAGCGGAAAAGATAAACGCTAATGCCGCTAAAAGCAAGCAGTTTTTTGTTAAGGTGAATTGTTTAAGCAAACCGTTTAAGAACTGCATAACTTATAAAATGTATTGGCGAAGATTCTGGTCTTTAACCAAGTTGTCGAGCTTTGCGTGAACGTATTCTGCATCAATGATTTGGTCTTTTTCTTCGAGTTCACTACCAAGAAAACTGATTTCTTCGAGAAGGTTTTCCAGCAAAGTGTGTAACCTTCGTGCGCCGATGTTTTCAGTCGTCTGATTAATATTTGCAGTCATTTCGGCGATGGTCGTAATTGCATCTTCGGTAAATGAAAGATTAATCCCTTCAGTATTAAGCAGTGCTTGATACTGCTTAATAAGCGAATTTTTAGGCTGTATAAGTATGCGCTTAAGATCGTCTAAAGTTAAAGATTCGAGTTCGACGCGAATCGGAAAACGCCCTTGCAGTTCCGGTATTAAATCCGAAGGTTTTGAAACGTGAAAAGCTCCGGCGGAAATGAATAAAATATGTTCGGTATTCACCATTCCATAGCGCGTATTAACGGAAGTTCCTTCGACAATCGGCAGTAAATCTCTCTGCACGCCTTCGCGCGAAACGTCCGCGCCGCCGCCGGCAGATTCGCGCCCGGCAATTTTATCGATTTCGTCAAGAAAGATAATGCCCGCATTTTCGGTTTTTTCAATCGCGGTGCGCGTTATTTGCTCCATATCAACAAGACTTTCCTGTTCGTCGCGGAGCATAAATCTTCGCGCTTCGGAAACTTTTATCTTGCGTCGCACAGTTTTGGTCGGAAAAAGATTGCCGAACATATCCTTAAAATTCACGCCCATTTCTTCCATTCCTTGACCGCCGATAAAATCAATCGTTTGATTCGAGCGGTCTTGCGTTTCAATTTCGATAAGGCGTTCATCCAAATCGCCGTTGCGAAGTTGTTCGCGCAATTTTTCACGGGTTTTATTGACAGGTTTTTCGGCGTGTAAATCAATTTCCGGGTCGCTCGGATAATATGAATCGGATGAAGGTAAAAGAATATCAAGAATTTTTTCTTCGACATTATATTCGGCAAGCCCCAAAATATCGGCAAATGCCGCTTGTTTCGTCATATCAACGGCAACATCGGTTAGTTCACGAATCATACTTTCGACATCACGCCCGACATATCCGACTTCGGTAAATTTCGAGGCTTCAATTTTGATAAAAGGCGAATTTGCAAGCCGTGCAAGTCGCCGCGCAATCTCGGTTTTCCCGATTCCGGTTGAGCCAATCATCAGAATATTTTTCGGCAAAACGTCCTGCGCGATTTCCGGCGGAAGTTTCTGTCTGCGGATTCGATTTCGCAAAGCGACGGCAACAGCGCGTTTGGCATTTGCCTGTCCGACAACGTATTTATCCAATTCCGCGACAATTTGGCGCGGCGTAAGTTCGTCTAATTTAATTTCAGGTGCGGCTTTTTTCGTTTCGCCGCTCAAATATATCGGCATAAATTTTTATAATTCTTCGACAATAATTTCCGGGTTCGTATAGATACAAATTTCACTGGCAATTTTCAATGATTCGAGCGCGATTTCCTTTGCGGAAAGCTCCGTGTGTTTCATCAAAGCGCGTGCTGAAGCCAGCGCAAACATACTTCCCGAACCGACCGAAAGCAAGCCTTCATCGGACGAAATAACATCGCCTTTGCCGGAAATCAAAAATGCATCCGTTTTATCTGAAACAATCAAAAGTGCTTCCAGATGGCGGAGGTATTTGTCAGTTCGCCAATCTTTGCTTAATTCGATGGCGGCGCGTTCGAGTTGTCCGCCGAATTGTTCGAGTTTGGCTTCAAATTTACTCAAAAGCGAAAAAGCGTCTGCCGTTGCTCCGGCAAATCCGACTAATACATTGTCATTGAAAATGCGTCGGACTTTTCGCGCATTTCCTTTGATTATAGTATCGCCAAGCGTAACTTGTCCGTCACCAGCCATTGCAATTTGATTATTTCGTCGAACAAGAAGGACTGTGGTTGAGCGTATTTTAAGTGATTTTTTTGTAGAACTCATAAAAATTTAATGATAAATCTTTAAACCCGAATGCTCAAATTGACAGATAAGATAAACTATCCGACCATATTTTAAGTTAGGATTTTCTCATAAAAACAAAATCGCTGGTTAAGAATAAATTGACAGGGATAAAAGGAATAAAAGGGATTATTTTTTTTTAGTTTTTATCCCTTTCATCCCTTTTATCCCTGTCAATTATGAGAATGCCATAATTTGAATTTATGCAAAAAAGAGCAAAAATCGGGCTGACTATGCGTTTGGAAATGGAAACACGGCGTTTTTATCTTGGGCGCGATTATTGCGAGGCTTTAGAAAATTTCGGCGCGATTCCTTTGCATATCGGTTTAATTTCGAAAAAAGAATATATTCGTGAAGCGTTGGCAAATTTGGACGGAATTTTACTTCCGGGAAGCGATACAGATGTTGACCCTTTGCGTTTTGATGAAGAACCGCACCCGAAATTGAAAACGATAATTTACGAGAAGGAAGAAACCGATTTGATGATTTTAGAAGAAGCCGAAAGAATCGGTTTGCCCGTATTGGGCATCTGCTTCGGAATGCAGGTTTTGAATGTTTATAGAGGTGGAAGTTTGATTCAGGACATTGATTCTCAAGTAGATAACCCGATTAAACACGAACAGGGAAAACCGCTCGAAAGAAATTCACATTCGATTAATGTGGAAGAAAACAGCCGACTTGCGCGTCTGATAACGTCTGGCGATAAGGTGAAAGTAAATTCGCATCATCATCAAGCGATTAGAGAAGTCGGAAATAATCTGCGGGCGACAGCGTGGGCAAAAGACGGCGTGATAGAATGTCTGGAAGACGATAGAACGGACAGATTCGTTTTTGCCGTGCAATGGCATCCCGAATTGAGTTGGAAAACGGACGAACTTTCAAATAATATTTTTAAGGAATTTGTAAATGCGGCGAAAGAATATGCCGCGAAAAGGAGTTAATTTTTCTTGTGCAATCACTTCAACAAACTAAAGTTAAATTAGGTATTGAAAGGCTTTTAGATGATTCAAAATCTTTGCTGAAAAATCAGAGAGTCGGACTTATTTGCAATCAAGCATCGGTTAATCACGAATTTCAACACGCGGCAGATTTATTTTTTGAAGATTCGGAAATAAATCTCGTCGCACTTTTCGGACCGCAACACGGCATTCGCGGCGATGTGCAGGACAATATGATTGAAACTGCCCACGTTACGGATAAAAAAACGGGTTTGCCGATTTATTCACTTTACAGCGAAACGAGAATTCCGACTGAAGAAATGGTTAAAGATTTGGATGCGTTGGTTTTCGACTTGCAAGATGTCGGTTGCCGTATCTATACATTTATCTACACGATGGCGAATGCAATGATCGCTTGTGCGAAATTCGATAAAAAAATGTATGTTTGCGACCGTCCGAATCCGATAAACGGCATTGATATTGAAGGAAATACGCTTGAAAACGAATATAAATCTTTTGTCGGGCAATATGAGATTCCCGTGCGACACGGTTTGACGGTTGGCGAATTGGCGCGGCTTTTTAACGAAGAATTTAATATCGGCTGTGATTTGCAAGTTGTCGCAATGGAAGGCTGGCAGCGTGAATTTTATTTCGATGAAACCGACGCGCCTTGGGTTTTGCCTTCTCCGAATATGCCGACGGTTGAAACTTCAGTAGTTTTTCCCGCGACTGTATATTTCGAGGGAACTCAAGTTTCTGAAGGACGCGGAACGACAAAACCTTTTGAAGTTATCGGTGCGCCTTATATTGATGCTGATGAATTGGCGCAAGAACTCGAAAAATTAAAGCTCGCCGGCGTAACTTTCAGAGCGGTTAATTTTTTGCCGACGTTTCAGAAACACGCAGGCAAAACCTGCGGCGGAGGTTTTCTGCACGTTACGGACAGAAAAGTTTTTGAGCCTGTAATTACGGGAATTGCTTTAGTTAAAACGATTTACGATTTATATACCGATGAATTCAAATGGAAAAATCCGCCGTATGAATATGTGTATGACAAAAATCCGTTCGATGTTATTTCAGGCACCGAAAACACCAGAAAATTCATCGAAAACGGAGCAAGTTTAGAAACAATCAAACTTTCTTGGCAGCAAGACGTAGATAATTTTAAGGAATTAAGAGAGAACTATTTAATTTATTAAAGTTAAAGTGATTTCTCGTCAAATAAATTAAGTATTTGCAACAATTAGCATAGTTTATAGAAATTTTTAATTAACAGTCGAAACGCCGACACTTAAGGTTTTGATTGAATAAAAAAGTATGAATAATGTGTTTTTTATAGGACTTTTGTCGTGGTTTTTACCCGGCTTTGGTCATTTATGGCAAGGACGCTACAAACGCGGAATAATTATCGCAGTGGTTATCTGGACGGCATTTTTAATCGGAATTCTGAGCGGCGGAGCTTCGTATCCGGGTTTTGATTTCAAAGACGGCGCGTTGCTTTACTTGCTCAATATCTTTTCGCGTTTCGGAAACGGCTTGGGCGCGATTGTCAGTTTTGTTTTTGCATTAAATCCGCCCAAAGATGTCGCGGCACTGGCAACTTTTGAATATGGCGGAAGAATCTTGGAAGTCGCCGGACTTTTAAATTATCTGGCGGCAATGGATGCGGCAGATGTATTTTTAGGAAGGAAAAAATGAATCATTATCTTTATTTGGCAATTTTCGCCCTCGTCATTTCAATAGTTTTCGGAATTATCGAGCAAGGCGATAATCGCAAAAAATTCATTCACGGGCTTAAAATCTTTGCCCAATTTATGATTGTCAGTTTGGTTTTAGGTTGGATTTTTTACTTTTTGCCTTGGAAATAAAATGGGATTAGTTGAAACGGAAGGATTGATTTTAAAAAGCTACGGTTTGGCGGAAGCCGATAAAATCGTGGTTTTGCTGACACAGCATCAAGGTCTTGTGCGCGGCGTGGCAAAGGGCGCGAAACGCCTGAAAAGTAAATTCGGCGGCGCACTCGAACCGTTTTCAATTGTGCAGATCGAATATTTTCAGAAAGAAGAACGCGAACTCGTTACAATTCGCCAAATCGAACTTCTGAAATCTTTTTTCGATGCGGCAAGCGACCCTCAAGTTTTGCAAAAATTCGCGTATCTATCCGAACTTTTATCTGAATTTGCTCCGCCGCATGACCCGAATGAAAGCCTTTATCGGATGGCTAAAATTTGTTTGGAAACAGCGAATGAACACCCGGAAAGTCTTGAAAATATCGCGCTTTATTTTGAACTTTGGATTTTGCGTCTCGGCGGTTATCTGCCGAATTGGAACAATTGCGATGAATGCCGCAGGGAATTGCATCCGAACGAAGATACGAACTTGCAAATAAATTTCCATTTGTTTTGCAGGAATTGTCAAAAAGCGCGTAGCTATTGGCTGATAACGCCGACACACCGACAAATTTTTATGACTGCACAAAAACTTTCGCCCGTGAAATTTATCGAATTTGCCCGGCTAAAATCTGAAAGCATCCGCGAAGTTTCCGGCACATTGAAAAAAATTATCTCGCAAATTTTAGGTAAATGGCGTTTGCGTACATTTCGCTTAGTTTGTTCAGCCGCGCATCTGGTATTGGCACAATGCCGGTATTCGGCTCAATCGTGGCAAACGGATAATTGGCCGCCAAAACACTACTGTCGGTTAGTGCGTTAAACAGGGTAGATTTACCCACGTTCGGCAACCCAACAATACCAATAGATAAACTCATGCGAGTATTATAACAGATTAGGTCTATTGTAAAAAAGTGAAAAATGTGCTAAACTATTAGTAATGTTCAAACGTAAAATTAACAGACCACAAAAATCACTACCAAGCTCTCGCGAAAGGACTCAAACTGG
>JANNYB010000059.1:0-48456 GCA_031409875.1 Acidobacteriota bacterium
CGTGATGAAATGGCGAAAGCGTGGCTTAGTTGGGGAAAGGAAAACGGATTTATTTAAATGTCTTCAATTATTGCCAAAATTCTCGCCGAACAATCTGAACAACGAATCAAACAAGTTTTTGAAAATCTCAAAGACGGTGAATTTGAGATTACGAGTCCGTTTGATGCGAAATATAATTGCATTGCACACGCCGCCGGAGATGATTCAAAATGGTGGTGGGCAGTTGATAAAAACATTGTCGGAAACGATGTGTTTTGGTTCAATAACATTCCGAGCCAACAAACATTGGAAAGTTTTATACTCGCTTTCGGTAAACTCGGTTACGAACTTTGCGAAGATTCAGAATTAGAAGAAAATGTTGAAAAAGTTGCGATTTACGTCAGCATAAAAGACGAAATCCACACGCCGAAAGGAACGCCGACACATATGGCAAGGCAACTTTCAAACGGAAAATGGACAAGCAAATTCGGGCAAGATGTTGATATTTCTCACGACACTTTGCCAAATATCGAAGGCGAAACTTATGGCGAAGTCAAACAAATTCTCAAACGCCCGAAACCGTAGGCAGAAGGAATTAGTCCAAATATTTTCGCATCTTTTTATTCAGTAATTCGTTAGATTATGTTAAGTTTGCAATATCGGAAAAGGCTTAACTGCTGACTGCTGACTGCTGACTGCTGACTGATTATGTGGTATTGGACAAAAGTTTTAACTCTCGTGTTGGTCGGCGCGGTTGCCGTTTGGCTGCTTTATGAATTTTTTACGTTTCCTTCGATTTCAAAACTTCGCACGGAGAATCCGACGACGACTTCGATGATCGAGTTTCGGCTTTCGGAAGCAAAATCCGAAAACCGCGAACCGCGAAAATCAATGATTTGGATGCCGATTGAACAGATTTCGCCGAATTTGCAAAAAGCGGTTTTGGCGGGCGAAGATTCGCATTTTTTTCAGCATAACGGTTTTGATTGGGACGCGATTGAAGCGGCTTGGGACGAAGCGCGGAAAGAAGGCGAAAAACAGGCGAAAGAAGAAGGCGAATTTGATGAAAACGATTGGATTCCGCCGATGCCTTCGTTCAAACGCGGTGCTTCGACTGTTTCGCAACAATTAACGAAAAACCTTTATTTATCGGAAGAACGCTCGTTTTTTCGCAAAGGGCGCGAGGCACTTTATACTTATTTTCTCGAAAGGGAATTGAGCAAAAAACGCATCTTGGAAATTTATTTGAACGTCATCGAATGGGGCGACGGCATCTACGGCGCAGAAGCCGCTTCGAGAGTTTATTTCAACAAATCTGCTTCAAGTTTGACACCGCAAGAAGCCGCTTATTTGTCGGCGATGATTCCTTCGCCGCTCAATGTTTTTAATCCGAAAAAGAACCCGAAGCGCGTTGTGCGAAGGCAGAAAGTAATTCTTCGCGGAATGAATTCAATAAAATTGGCGTATTAGTCAGAATAGCCTGCGTGAGTGGGCTGTGAGATTTCGTAAACAAAAAAGCAAAAGTAAAAACGAAAACCGAATTTACTTTTGCTTTTTTGCTTTCAAGGTTACACAGCCCGCTCACGCAGGCTGTTCTGACATTTACTTACCTGCGGCTTTGACTTTCGTTCCGCCTTTAAGCGTCATTTCATCAACAATCCATTTCGCGCCCGCAAATTTTTCGGTAACGAAAAGCACGAAGCGAATATCAACGGCGATTGTTCTGCCGTGATTTCCGTCGTAGAAAATATCGTTGCCCAAACCTTCATAATTGCCGTCGAAAACAATGCCGACTTGTTCGCCGTAAGCGTTCATAATCGGACTGCCGGAATTTCCGCCGATAATGTCGGTTGTTGCTAAAAAGTTCACGGGAACTGAATCGCCAACGCCGTATCTGCCGAAATCTTTGGCGTTTTGCAAATCGCGTAATTTCTGCGGATTAGCAAACGGGAAAATGCCCGTGTCTTTTTCAAGCACGCCTTTCAGAGTCGTAAAAGGCGTATAAATAACAGCTTCACGCGGCGAATAACCTTTGACATTTCCGTAGGTAAAACGAAGCGTCGAATTGGCATCGGGATATGGCGTGGAATTTTTCATTTCCGCCATTCCTTGTTGATAAAGCAAGCGCAAACCGTCAATTTCCGAGCCGAATTTGCCGGTTCTGACGTTGATGTCGTTTCGTGCCTGCGCCAAACCGAGTGCAACTTCGACGATATTCGGATATTTTTTCTTCATATCTTCGAGCGACATCGAATAAAGCATCATCAACTTATCAGCCGTGTCGAAATCTTTACTTTCGGCGATTGATTCGGCAAGTGTTTCTTCCGCATTGCGGCGTTCTTTGCCTTGAAAGCGCGTAAAAAGCGTGTCGGCGGTTTGAAATCTTTGGTCAGCGGGAAGTTCGTCAACGGCTTTGAAAAAATATTTCAACATTTCGCGTTCCACAATAGGTTCGCGGTTGGTGATGACATTGTTCACTTCGGCAAGTTTTTTGACTTTTTCGTCGTTCGACAAAGTTTTTCCACTTTGCGCGTTGAGCGCGGCGGTGTAAATTTGCGCGAAAACGGGCGTGTTGCCCGGATTCGGGAAAGTTCTCAAAACGCGGTCGCGTTTTCCTGTTTTGTAATAATCGGCAGAAACGCGGCTGAGATCAGCCAAAACTTTGCCGTATTTCATTTGGCGTTGCGGATTTCCGGCAACCCAATTTGCAAAAGCGGTTTCCTGATTACGTTTTTGCGTGATGATGTCCGAGCGTTTCATCGCCGTAACGCCGCCTTCGTAAGCCTTTCTGCCGTTGTCAAGACTGGCAACTTCGCCTTGCATTTTGACGCGCTTTTCTTCATCTTCACTGCCGATTATTCCGAGCGCACCACTCCAACTTCTCAAATAATCAGCGATAAATGGAAAATTCGTCGTTTGCGAATATTCGACCGATTGGCTTTCACGATAGCGCGTCGTGCTTCCGGGATAACCCATGACAAACGTAAAATCATTTTCCTTCAAACCGTTCAAAGACATCGTTAAAAATTTCTTCGGTTTGTAGGGAACATTGTTCGGCGAATAAGTTGCCGATTTGCCGTCGGGCGCAACATATGCGCGAAGAAACGTAAAATCGCCCGTGTGCCGCGACCACTCGAAATTATCGGGATCGCCACCGTAAAATCCGATGTCCTGAGGCGGTGCATAAACGAGGCGAATGTCTTTAATTTCCATTGTTTCATACAGATAGAAATAATATCCGCTGTTCAAAGATTGAATGCGAACCTTTGCGCCCGATGCTTCAACCTTTTTGTTTTCTTCGGTTTCGAGCATTTCCAAATTTTTCTTGAGCGCGTCCGCAAGTTCTTTGCCGCTCAGATTGTCCGTGCCTTTTCTAATCATCGCCGAAACATTTTCGACGCGGTTCGTAATAAAAATGCTGTATTCCTGCGCTTCGATTTCATTCGCCATCGAATCGGCTTTGAAACCGTCTTTGCCGTAATCTTTTCCGGCGGAAGATGCAGCAACAAGCGCATCAAAACCGCAGTGATGATTCGTTAAAATCAAACCTTTCGGCGAAACGAATTCGCCTGTGCAGCCAATTGAAAGCCGAATTACCGCATCGGAAATATCAACGCCGTTCGGGTTGTAGAGTTCCGACGCGCTGATTTTCAAACCTTTCTGTTTCAAAGGCAATTTTGCAATCTGGTCGGGCGTGAACATACCTTCATCAAAGTATGAAAACGCCGGAGAAAACGACGAAAGCAAGATTGCCAACATCAAAATTAAACTGTTTATTTTCAAACGCATATTTGTAAATTTTTATATTTTTTCTAAATTACTAAATCTCGTAATTTTGATTATAAACGAAAAACGCAAAAAAACTTAGTTCAGAAGATTATCGGTGAATTCTTAATTTCCTAACCTATCAGCTATCACCTATCAGTTATCACCTATTCCGAAAAGATCAAATGCCGCAAAGATCAAGTATTATTCAAAAGAGAACGAAAATCCGAATCTATCATTTATCATCTGTCATCTATCATCTATTAGAAGATTATTTTCTAAACCTTCAATAAAACCGATAGATGAAAGCTGATAAATGACAGATAATTTTTTTTCTCAAACAAACTTCAATTAACTTGGAAAAATTTTATAATAACAAAATATGCTTACTTCAGATTTAGCAATCAGCTATCGGCGCGGCGAAAAAATCTTTCCGTTTTTGATTAAAACCGATAACGAAGGTTTTCAGCGCGATGCGGAAAATCTCATCGAAATTTTTGAAGAATCAACCGGCAGAACACGCGGCGAAATGGAGCGCGAACTCGAAGAATACATCGGCACGGGAACGGATTACAACATTTTGCGCGGCTTGATAAAACTTCTCAAAGACCGCTCCGATTTTGAAGTTTCCGCGCCGGCAGAACCAATCGAAATTCGTCAAAAAGTCTTTCTCGAAGCGCGGAAATTTCATCCGGTTTTGCCGAATTCCGAAGCAAAAAGTGAAGTTTTAAATTTGATTGCCAGCGAATTTGAAACTGATGCAAACACAATCGCCGCCAATCTTTACGCCGATTTGTCGGCGCAACAACGCTTGACCGAATTTGAAACAATCGAAGCCGAAACACTTCTCGACCTCTATAATTTGTCGCAAGCGCAAGCGATTTTTTATCGTTGCGTTGAAATGAAAATCACGGTTGCGCCGTCCGACGCGGCAAATTATCGCGCTGTTTTCGGTTGGATAAAACACTTCGGTTTAATTCATTCGGTCAACGGAAACTCTGAAAAAGGTTACGAAATCACGCTCACAGGCGCGGCTTCGCTTTTCCAAAAATCGCAAAAATACGGAATCCAAATGGCAGTTTTCCTGCCTGCGCTTCTTTTGTGTGGAAGTTGGCAAATGCGAGCCGAAATCAACGACAAACGCGGCACACTTTTTTACGAATTAACGAGCGAACAAACCGAACTCGTTTCAAATCGCCTCGACCAACCCGAATACGAAAATCCCGTTCACGAAAAACTCGTCAAAGCGTGGGAAAAATCTTCGGTTGACTGGAAGTTAAAGAAAAATAAAGAAGTTATAGACTTAGGCAAAACCGCTTTCATTCCCGATTACGTTCTAATTTCGCCCGACAAAAAGAAAATTTATCTCGACGTTTTAGGCTTTTGGACACCAAAAAGTTTGCAAAAAAGATTAGAAGAATTTCGCGCCGCCAACTACAAAAAATTCATCCTCGCCGCGTGGCAAGATTTACGCGGAACCCGCGAAGAACCAACTTTCGACAGCGAAAACATCGTCTTTTTTAAATCCAAACTCGAACCGCTTATTTTAATCGAAATGGCAGATCAACTATCATGGCATTCTTGATTTTTGCTAAAATTCAAATCGGAGAAATTATTTTTACCTAAAAATAATTTGGTCTTTTGGAAAGAGGTATAAGTATTAATGAAGCAGAAAACTATAGACTCAAATAATTTTGATAAACTTCTAAATGCTTTAACTGAAGAAATTGGTCTTGCGAATGTTTACTTTAAACTTTACAGCGACCTTAAATCAGCTATAAGCCAGTATCAGCGTGAATTCAATGAGTCAAATACATTTTGGTATTTAACTTTGAGTTCACTTTTGGATAAATCACTACTTCACTTATGTAGAATTTATGATGTTGATCCAAGAGTAAATAGTCTTCTTAATTTTTTAAATAGAATTAAAGAAAATTTACACATATTTGATGAAAAAAGTTTCAGAGAAAGGTTAAAAAATAGCCCGTATGTAGATAGCTTGGCGAAACATCAGAGAATTCCTGAACAACAACAATTAAGTTTAGATATTGAATTTGCTAGTAAGGATAGTAACAAGTTAGTTGAGAATTTATTTATGTGGAGAAATAACATAGTTGCTCATAAACCCTTGAAATACATAATTAAAGAATTAGATTATCCATCTGATTATCCACTTTCTATTTTAGACATAGGTTTATTACTAAAAAAAGCCATGTCTATTATAAATCATTATAGTCAATTATTCCGTGCCTCCACCTACTCACCTCAAATAGTTGGACATGATGATTACAATTATATTCTTTCCTGCATAAGAGCAGACTTAAAAAGACGCGAGCAAGATTTTCAAGCAGATTTAGAAAAATATGGCATCAATAAATAATCATTTGAACTTGATAAAAATAATTTTCTAAGTCACTCAAACAATCTTTTCTCGTTTCGTGTTTTCGCGTCATGAAATTGCCGTGCGTCCGAGCGTTTTTGTGAAGTGTATTCTTCGCTTGTGTTTCGTGCGACGACTTCATATAAAATCGCTTGTTTGTTGCCTTTTTTGCGTAAAATTCTGCCGAGTCGCTGAATGTGTTCGCGTGATGAACCGCTTCCCGAAAGAATAATTGCTACGCTTGCATCGGGAATATTTACGCCTTCGTTCAAGACTTTTGAAGTTGCCAGCGCGAGAACATCGCCGTTATTAAATGCGTCGAGCCAGAATTTTCGTTCTTTGACGTTGGTTTCGTGTGTGATTGACGGAATCAAATAATCATTCGAGATGGAATAAACCATTTCGTTTTCGGCGGTGAAAATCAAAACTTTGTCGCGTTTGTGGCGAGTCAATAAGTCTTGTAAAACGTGCAGTTTAGATTCTGTTCCGAGCGCGATTTTTTTATAGTTTCGATAGGCTTTCATGGCGCGTCTGCCATCTTCGCTGCGTGCGCTGTGCATCAAAAACAAACGCCAGCCTTCTTGTCCGAACGGAAGATTTTTTTTGCGCCGAAAATCGGTGTAGATTTGCCTTTCTTTTTGATATGCTTCGCGTTCTTCATCAGACAAATCAACTTCGATTTTTTCGATTGTGTAATCAGCCAAAAATTCGCCAGCAAGTTCCTGCGCTTCGAGCCGATAGACAAATTTGCCAATCAATCTTTCAAGCTCGATTTCGCCGCCGTCCGTGCGTTCGGGCGTGGCGGTTAAACCTAAGCGAAAAGGCGCGATAGCGAATTCTGCCGCGTATCGAAAACCTTCGCCGGGAAGATGATGCGCTTCGTCAAAAATTATCAAACCGAACTGATTTCCGATGCGTTCCTGATGCCGAAAAGCCGAGGCGTAAGTCGTTACGGTTATCGCGCCGATTTCATAAAAACCGCCGCCGATCAAACCGATTTCCGCGTTATAAGTTGAAACGAGCAGGTCATACCACTGATTCATCAAATCGAGCGTCGGCACAACGACCAAAGTCTGCCGATTGCACATTTCAATCGCCATCGTCGCAACGTGAGTTTTCCCCGCGCCCGTCGGCAAAACAATCGTTCCGCAACGCTCGGAATTTTTCCAATTTGCAATAGATTCAGTCTGATAAAATCGCGGCTCAACGTGAAATTTCGGCTTAAAATCAAACATCGAATAAAGTTTTGCCTCGTCCGCATATTCGATCTTCGAGCGGATAAACTCTTTAATAACTTCACGATAAAGAAAAGCCGGAGCGCGAAAACACTTCGTCCGCGTGTCCCAAACAAACGAGCGCGGAACGCTTGCATTTTCACTCGCGCCTTCCAAAATCAAAGTTCCTGATTCAAATTTGAGTGTGAACATTTCTACTTAAACGGCGGAATATTTGACGGCAACCCGACGCGCATAAAAAATCGCGCAAAGGCTTGTGAAAAATGTTCGAGATACGGCGAACTCAAACGCCAACGAGTTTCCAAAGATTCGGCGTGTTTCGTCAAAAATTCAAACGGCAGACTGTAAATTTCCCGAAAATCCACAACCAAACATTTGCGGTTATTTTCAGGGTTTTCAAACGAAGAAAGCAGATACAAACCTTCAATTCTGCCTCTGCGAACTTCTTCCCAACGACCTTTTTTTGAAAATGCGGGATTGATTTGCTCATAATTTTCCAACGAATAAATCGGACACATTGCGACAAGACGAACTTTATTTTGCTCCAAATCGCAACTTTGCGTAACAATAATCAAATCGTAAAAATCAATATTAACGCCAATGTTGATTTCGCCGACGCGCTCAGGAAACTGCTCGGCAAAGACGGGAACGGGACAATTAAAAACATAATCGCCCTGCCGCAAAGTTTCGCTTGACGATTTTTCCCAGTAGGATTTATCTTTCACGATGATTCCTCAGTTTCATATTCATCAAAATTGTAGTCGCTCAAATCATATTTTAGAGGTTTTCCGCGCTCGCCAAAACGCACTTTTGCCATAACTCGAATAGTTTTATTCGGCGGAATCCGATTGAGCGAATGAACGTCAATTTCATCTTCCAGCTCTTCGCTTTCCATTTTCGATTCAAAATCTTGAACAATTTTTTCAATTGCAATATCAATCGCCTCGCTTTCGTCTTTTGCGCCGAGGAAGTTTTTTAATTTTCTTAGATTTAGTTCGTTTGAAACTGTAACAACTACTGACATATTTTTACCTCATCCTCAAAATCTACATCGCTAAAATCAAAAGGAAGCGGTCTGCCGCGTCCGACAAATTCAAATTCGGCTTCGATTTCATAAACTCGCTTTGGTTTCCCGTAATTTAAATCAAAAACGCTGTCAATTTCTCTTGATTTTTCGGCTTCGTTTTTAAGTTCAAATTCTTCAATGACTTTTTCGAGTGCTATATCAATAGCTTCAAACTCATCTTTTGCCTTAAGTAACTTTGTTGCTTTATGAAGTTTTTCCTGCAAATTAAGTATTTCTTTCTGATGCTGAATGTGAATCAAAGTAGTAAGCAATGACATAATTTTACCTCAAACTGATTTTAGCATATTGCAATATTTTCTTTCCGCATTCGCAAAAATTCGTCAACTTCGGCGGTGATTTCTTCCGGCGTTTGTTCGCGGTTGTCGGAATGTCAGTATAAATCTTCTTTGGTTTTCACCGCTTTAATGCCTTGTTCCCGAATCAATTCTTCAAGTTTCCGCCGATATTCCTCGCGCATTTCGGGCGTTATGTCGTAAATGTTTTGCATAACTGTTTCTTCAACTAATTTTTTCGCCATTTTCTTAACCTCTTATTAGCTGTCTATTTTATTTTAATTTTCTCAAGTAAGCCAAAGACTCATAAATTTATTTCATTCCAGAAATGCACAAAGATACTGATATTCTTCGCAAAAAATAATTCCTGTAAAGAAGTTTCAATCCGCTTTCAACGCGAAGTGTCCGCCTGACTATGTAAATCAACAATTTACATAGTCAGTTTCAATCCGCTTTAAGCGTAAATCTATAGAAAAAGGAGGAGGTTCTTTTTATGCAAAAAAACATAAAGAAGAAATCTCAAAAACCAATAATTAAAGATGTTGTGAAGGAGTTTATAGTAGATCTTTCAATCAGTTTGATTATTGAGTTAATTTTGAGATTTCTGGGAGCATAGGCTTAGAAAAGAGGAGTGATTAGTTTGCGCTCCTCTTTTTGCTAAATTTATATTATTTTGTTTCAATTTGCTTTTTATTAATTTCCCAATGAGCAAGCAATTCTTTAGAAAAACTCATTATGCAATCTTTTTATCACTTCGCCCGCGACATCTTCTTTCACCACAAATGTCAGATTGACGCTTGATGCGCCGTGTGAGATTAGGGAAATGTTGATGTCGGAGATGGTTGAGAAGATTTTTGATGCCAAGCCGGAGCTTGAGCGCAAGCCTTCGCCGACGACGCAGACGACTGAATAGTTTGGTTCGACTTCGACTTCGCCGAGGCGTTTTAATTCGGTTACGACTTGTTCGAGTGAAGCCGTGTTATCGAGCGTCAGCGCGACGGAAACTTCCGATGTTGAAATTACGTCAATGACGGTTCGGTAGCGTTCAAAAACTTGGAAAAGCGCGGACATAAAGCCGTAGCTTCCGAGCATTCGCGCCGATGAAATTCGCAAAATCGTGATGTTTTTTTTGTGCGCGATTGATTTGATTTTGTTTGGTGCTTCGCCCGATTCGGCTAAGACCATTGTGCCGATAACTTCCGGCTCGAACGTATTGCAGACGCGCACGGGAATTGAATAATCAACTGCCGGCTGAATGGTTTTCGGGTGCAAAACTTTCGCGCCGAAATAAGCAAGCTCCGCCGCTTCTTCGTAAGATAAAATTGGAATCGTCCGCGCTTCGGCGCAAATTCGCGGGTCGCAGGTCATCACGCCGGTAACGTCCGTCCAGATTTGCAATTCTTGAGCGCGAAGTGCCGCCGCGACTAATGCCGCCGAATAATCGCTTCCACCGCGCCCCAAAGTTGTCGTTTCACCGCTTCGACTTGCCGCGATAAATCCGCCAAGAATCGGAACTTCACCGTTTGAAATTAAAGTTTCGAGTTCGACTTTTATCAGTTTTTCGGTTTCGTCCCAAATCGGAACAGCCGCGCCATATTCGTCGTCCGTAACAATCAAACGGCGCGAATCCATCTGACGCGCATTGATATTTTTTGATTTCAAAACTTCAGCCAAAAGCCGTGAAGAAAGTTGTTCGCCGTAAGAAACAACTGCGTCTTTAAGCATCGAAAGCGGCAGAGAACGACGCGAAACTCGCATCAATAATTCGCTTAATTCTTTTTGGGCAAAATCAATTTCGATTTGAAAAAGTTTCTGTTGCGCTTCAGATAAAAGTTCGCTTGCAACGGCTTGATGACGCTCAAAATGTTCGTCCAAAGATAAAACCGCGTTTTCGATTTCGCCGCGTTTGGCGATTTCAAACGCATTCAAAAGCGCGTCGGTAACTTTCGTCATTGCGGAAACAACGACGACGGGATTTTTTTCAATCTGCGCGGAGACAATCTTAAAAACACGCTCAAAAGCCGCGACATCGCCAACCGATGTGCCGCCAAATTTCATTACTGTCGGATTTATTTTTTCACTCACGATTATTTGTAAGTTAAATGAAAAATTTTCAAGAATCAAAAGCGTCGGAGAAGTTTATCAAGAAAATGATTCGGCAGACGCGGATTCTTTTCTGTTATCTTTCCAAAATATTTCCAAAAATTCCGCGCCCGCCGAAAGTTGTTTAAAAATAAAAAAGCCTTCGCGCTGAAAACTGCGCGAAGGCTTTACAAAAAATCCTTTCATCAAATCCGACAAACTTAAGTTTTGCCGAGACCTTTAGCAGTTTTTATCGTGGAGCAAGTTGCCTTAAATCGCCACGTTTTTTAATTTTCAAATGTTATCAGCGAATCGCCGATGAATGATTAACTTAAAATAATCGTTCAATTTTGTCAAATGCGAGAAAAAACTTGCCCGCGAATCTACGCGAATTTACGCGAATAAGAAAATTTTATTCGCGTAGATTCGCGTAGATTCGCGGGCAAACATCATCCGCATAAAACTGCGCCGCCGTTGATGTTTAGGATTTCGCCGGTGATGTGGCGCGACCAATCGGAGAGCAGAAAGCAAATCGAAAGCGCAACGTCATCGGTTGTCGCCATTCTTTGCAAAGGAATTGATTTCAACACTTTTTGTTTGTAATTTTCGTCTTCAAAAACCGGACGCACCATCGCCGTTTCAATCCAACCGGGCGCGACGGCGTTGACGCGGATTTTTGGGCAAAGTTCGCTTGCTAAGGCTTTTGTAAATGCGATTTGTCCGCCTTTTGAAGCCGCGTAATTTGAAAAATTCGCTTCGCCGCGCTGTCCGGCGGTTGACGAAACTAAAACAATTGCGCCGCGTTCCTGTTTTTTTATCGCGGGAACGCAAGCCTTTGTCATCGCCCAAGCCGCTTTCAGATTCGTGTTCAAAACTTTATTCCAAGTTTCTTCCGACATTTCCTCAATCGGCGAACCTTCCCAAATTCCGGCATTTAAGACGAGCAAATCAATCCGCCCGAATTTCTCAATCGCTTTTTGCGCCAAATTTTGCGCGTCCGACCAAACCGAAACATCACCTTGCACCGCAATCGCGTCAACGCCTTTTTCTTTGCATAGCGCGACGACGTTGTTGGCTTTTTCCGTTTCCTTCAAATAATTAACGACAACATTCGCGCCCGATTCCGCTAAACGTAACGCCGTTGCACGTCCAACACCGCGACTTGCGCCAGTAATAACGGCAGTTTTGCCGGAAAAAAGATTCGCAGGTAATTTGATTTCGACAGGTTTCTCGTTCATAAATTTTCCTTTGCGTTCTTTGCGCCTTTGCGAGAAATATTTTTTTCTCACGCAAAGGCGCAAAGTTCGCAAAGTATAAGATGAATTTTCTTACAAATACTTTGTGTTATAAAATATGCCTTAATTCTTTGTGAATCACAAAGTCGGAGCGCAGGCATCTTGCCTGCCCGCGCGTTCGAGGCTTTGCGAGAACAGGCGCGAAACGCTTGATTGCAATTCAACTTGATTTCTGCTCAGGCGTTTGCCGTTCTTGCTTCGCTCGAACGGGCAGGCAAGATGCCTGCGCTCCCAGTAAAATTATGAACGAACAAAATACTTTTGAACATCAGCCAATCGCTTGGACACCGACCGCCGAAGTTGTTGAACGCGCACAATTAACGCGCTTTATGAAACAAGTCGGCGCAGAAACTTTCGACGAAGTTTATCGAAAATCAATCGAATCGCCCGAAGATTTCACGGCGGAAGTTTTGAAATTTTTAGACATAAAATTTAATCCGCCTTACGAAAAATTGCTTGACACAAGCGACGGCATCGAATGGTCAAAATGGTGCGGCGGCGGCGGTTTGAACATTACCGAAATGTGCGTTGACCGTTGGGCAAACAGCGAAATCAAAGACCAACCCGCGATAATTTGGGAAGGCGAAGAAGGCGAAGTTCGACAAGTTTCTTACGCAGAATTGCTTGAGCAAGTTGAATTTTGCGCGGCTGGCTTACGGGCAAATGATTTGGGCAAAGGCGATGCGATTGGAATTCATTTGCCGATGATGATTGAAACGGTTGTCGCGCTTTTGGCAATAAATCGAATCGGCGCGATTGGTGTTCCTGTTTTTTCGGGTTACGGTGTCGAGGCGATTGCTTCAAGATTAAACGCAGTTGGAGCTAAAGCACTTTTTACTAGTGTCGGATTTTCAAGACGCGGAAAATGGTTTAATTCTTCCGAAATTGCTGAAAAAGCTGTCAAAACCTGTCCGACTATCGAACGAGTTTTTTTCGTTCGCACCAACGAAGAATCAGTAAGTTTCATAAATGATTCTAATACGGATTTGTATGATTATTTTTCCGTGCTTATTTGGGACGGAGAGTTTGGTAACGAAACTTTAGGTTGTTTTACAACTAAAGAAGGTTTAGAAAAAGCAAAAAGCCTCCGTTATATCGAACCGACTCTCGCCGAAGACCCGTTGATAATTCTTTACACTTCCGGCACGACCGGCAAGCCGAAAGGCATCGCGCATACGCATTGCGGATTTCCGATAAAGGCGGCGCAGGATATGGCTTTTGGAACTGATGTTGGTTGCGGCACGCGCATTTCTTGGGTAACGGACATCGGTTGGATGATGGGACCTTGGCTGATTTACGGCGCGTTGATAAACGGCGCGACAATGGTTTTATATGACGGTGCGCCCGATTTTCCCGAACCTGATCGGATGTGGGAATTTTGCGCGAAACACAAAGTCGAAATCTTGGGAATCTCGCCGACGCTCGTTCGCGCACTTGCCACAAAAGGCGACGATTTGCCGAAAAAACACGATTTGTCTGCGCTTCGAGCCTTTGCTTCGACGGGCGAACCTTGGAATCCCGCGCCGTGGTGGTGGCTTTTTGAAAAAGTCGGCGATTCAAAATTGCCAATTATAAATTATTCCGGCGGCACAGAAATTTCTGGCGGAATTTTGATGGGAAATCCGCTTTTGCCAATCAAACCTTGCTCGTTTCCCGCGCCGTGTTTGGGAATTGATGTTGCAATTTTGGACGACCAAGGCGAACAGGTAGAACGCGGAAAAGTTGGCGAACTTTCAATCCGCAAACCTTGGATCGGAATGGCACGCGGATTTTGGCAAGAACCGGAAAGATATTTGGAAACTTATTGGTCAAGATTCAAAGATATTTGGGTTCACGGCGATTGGGCAATGCAAGACGAAGACGGACATTTTTATATCTTGGGACGCTCGGACGACACACTAAAAGTCGCCGGAAAACGAGTCGGACCTGCCGAAGTCGAAAGCCTTTTAGTCGCGCACGAATTAGTTGTCGAAGCCGCCGTTATTGGCGTTCCCGACGAAATAAAAGGCACGGCAATGGTCGCATTCTGCGTTTTAAGTAAAGATGCAACGGAAAATCTCGCCGCCGAACTTAAAACTCTCGTCGCCAAAGATATGGGCAAACCGCTTGCGCCGTCGAAAATTCATTTCGTTTCCGCGCTTCCAAAAACACGGAACGGAAAAATTATGCGCCGCGTCCTTCGTTCAGTATATTTAGGTGAAGATGCAGGCGATTTATCGGCGTTGGAAAATTCGCAAAGCGTTGAAGAAATTAGGCAAACAAATCAATGATTAAAGTTTTTACAATCGGACACGGGCGGCAATCGTGGGCTGAATTTCTTGCGCTTTTGCGGAAATACGACATCGAATTTTTGTGTGATGTGCGCTCATTTGCGCGGTCGCGTTGGGTGCAATTTAACGGAAAAGTTTTAGAAGGAAATTTGCGCGAAAACGGTATCGGTTATGAATGGTTGCCGGAAACGGGCGGGAAATTTAAGCCGATTCCCGAAGATTTGAATCGCGGTGTCGAACGCATTTTGGAAATCGCGGCGGAAGTGCGAACGGTGATGATGTGTTCCGAATCGCAACCGCTGACGAAACATAAAATCTCACGCGCAAATTGTCATCGCGTCGGAATGCTTGCGCCGATGTTGAAGGCGAAAGATGCGAAAATAATTCACATTTTGCCCGACGGTAAGGCGTTTGAATTTGATGAAACGGAAGTTTTTTCGATTTGGTAGAAGAAAATTTGCCCGCGAAACACGCGAAATACGCGAAAAAAAGACAAATAAAATTTAAATTTTTGTTTTAATTTTAGCGTATTTCGCGTGTTTCGCGGGCAAATCTCTTATATTCTTTCTACTGAAACTTTTACACTGCAAAAAGCCGCGTTTCCGGTCAATTCGTCAATTAAAGTTTCGTCGGTTAAATCGTTTATCGAAACTCCGTTTTGGAATGAATTTGCCGAAAAATTTTCGCGTTCGTGTCCGTAGCCGTGCGGGATTGAAACAACGCCTTCGGCAATCGTGTCGGTAATTTCGCAAGGAATTTCAACCGCGCCGACACGCGACGAGATTTTTATTTTTGCACCGTTTTCAAGATTAAATTTTGCCGCGTCCGTTTCGTTTATCAACGCGGTGCAACGGTTTTTTCCTTTGGTTAAGATTTCCGAATTGTGCAGCCACGAATTATTGTCGCGCAAATGTCGTCTGCCAATCAGCGCGAAAGGGAATTCGGCTGATTCGTTCGTTTCTAACTTCAATCTTCCTAAATCTTTAACCAATATTTCCGGTGCGAGATTGATGCGTTTGTTTTCGGTCAAAAGTCGTTCGGGCAAACAAGATTCGAGTGCGCCCAAATCAACGCCGTGCGGATTTTTGTTTAATTCTTCGAGCGATAATTTGTAGCGTCCGAGCATCAAGCCGAAGTTTAATTGTGCTTCGGGCGGAACAAGTTTGAGTGGTTCGTCCGAATTGCTCAAACGATGCGCGAGCGTTTGAAAAATCTCCCAATCGTATTTGGCATTTTCGGCTTTTTCAAATAAAGGCGCGGAATATTTCGCCGCATTTCTGACGGCGAGAAGATAAAAAACTACGTCATAATGCGAAACTTCCAAACCTGTCGCCGTCGGTAAAATAATGTCTGCGTTTTGCGTGGTTTCGTTGATGTAAATATCAATCGAAACCATAAATTCGAGTTTTTCCAGAGCCTTTTCAAGTTGTTTGCCGTTCGGCGTGGAAAGCACCGGATTTCCGCAACTCGTAAATAACGCTTTAATTTGTCCTTCGCCGTTGGTGAGAATTTCTTCAGCAAGCGTAACAACGGGTAATTCGCCCATAAATTCAGGCAATTTTCGGACGCGGCTTTGCCAACGATTGTAGATATTTGTGTTTTTTTCAACTTGCAAAACGTCAAACGCCGGCGCGGTGAACATTGCGCCGCCTTCGCGGTCGAAATTTGCGGTTAAGATGTTGATTGCGTTAATCAGCCAATGACACAAGCCGCCGAATTTTTGTGTTGAAACGCCGATTCTGCCGTAGCAAACCGCCGTTTTTGCATTGGCAAATTCGATGGCGATGCGTCTGATTTCCGTTGCCGAAATTCCGGTTAAATCTTCAACCGTTTCGGGCGCGTAATCTTGGACGAATTCGATAAATTTCTCAACGCCGTCGGTAAATTCCGCCAAACGGTCGAGCCGTGCCAAATCTTCTTCAAAAATCGTATAAATTATTGCCAGAAGAAAATAAACATCGCTCGAAGGTTTAATAAAATGATGTTCGTCTGCAACTCGCGCCGTTTCGGTTCTTCGCGGATCAATCAAAACAATTTTTCCGCCGCGTTTTTTGATGTCTTCGAGCCGATTTATCACGTCCGGAGCGGTCATCAAACTTCCGTTTGACGCGAGAGGATTTGCGCCTAAAATCAAAAAATATTCGGTGTGATCAATATCGGGAATCGGCAAAAGAAGCGGATGCCCGAACATCGCCCAAGCCGCGAAATGATGTGGAAGTTGGTCAACCGAAGTCGCCGAAAAATTGTTTTGCGTTTTTAATGCTTTGAGCAAAGAGCCGCTATTTAAAAGCGTTCCAAAATTGTGAACCGATGGATTTCCTTGATAAACCGCGACCGAATTTCTGCCGTATTTTGTTTGAATTTCGCCGATTTTCTGCGCGATTTCGTCAAACGCTTCATCCCACGAAATTTCTTTAAATTCGTTACCGACTCTTTTCATCGGAAATTTCAGACGCTTTTCATCTTCGTAAATTTCCTTGAGCGCAAAAGCCTTCGGGCAAATATGACCGCGCGAAAACGGATCAAGTTTGTCGCCTTTGATTGATAAAATTTCGCCGCCTTCGTGTTCGATTTCGATGCCGCAAACCGCTTCGCATAAATTACAAGTTCGATAATGAAATTCAGACATATAAACGTAAATCTAACATAAATTTGCCGAAAATCTTAATCGAAAAGGATGGTGAAAAAAAAGTTAACATCCGTTGATTTGTGATTCTCCGAAAAGCAGGTCTATAATGATTTGGCTAAACAATTCTTAACTTAAATTTAACATTGCAATTTTCGGGAATTAAGATTTTTCATAATCGGAATTTTCGGGGATGAGATATTTCGTAATCTGATTTAAGATTAAGAGGAAGTTTATATTCAATTCAAAACAAAATGAGGAAATTTTAATTATGAGCCGAAATTTTCGAGCTTTTTTGAGCATTTTTGCTTTGCTTCTGTTTAGTTCGGCGGCGTTTGCCCAATCGCAAGCGACGACCGGATTGATTCAAGGCACGGTTAGTGACCCGAACGGCGCAGTTGTGAGCGGCGCGACGGTTTTGGTGAAAAATACGGAGACAGGATTTGAGCGAACTGTTACGAGTAATTCGGACGGTTTTTTTAGTGCGCCGCTTTTGCCGCTCGGCAAATATCGCGTAACGACAACGGCGCAAGGTTTTTCAAATTCGATTTTGGAAAACGTCCAAGTCAGCGTTGGGCAAACTTTGACGCTGAAAGTCGAGATGAAAATCGGCGGCGGCGTTAATACGGTTGATGTTTCAGCCGATGGCGCGGTTGTCGAAATCAGCAGAACCGAGCTTTCAACGCAAATCAACGAGCGTTCCGTTGAAAATTTGCCGATTAATCGCCGCGATTTTTCGCGTTTCGCATTGCTTACGCCGGGCGTTTCGATTGTGCAAGGTCCCGATGGCGATGAAATTACGATCAACGGTCAGCGCGGAATTCAGAACAATATTTCGATTGACGGCGCAGACGCAAACAATCCGTTTTTTGGCGAACAGCGCGGCGGACAGCGTCCGGCATTTACGATTTCGCTTGAATCCGTTAAAGAATTTCAAGTCGTTCCGGTTGGCGCATCAGCAGAATTCGGACGTTCATCGGGCGGATTTATCAATGTCGTAACCAAATCGGGAACAAACGAATTTTCCGGTTCGGCGTTTCTTTTCTTCCGTAATCAAAGTCTTTCGAGCCAAAATCCCGATGCCGTTGCCGCCAATCTTCCGGTTGAAGATTTCCGCAATTATCAAATTGGTTTCAATGTCGGCGGACCGATTAAGAAAGACAAGGCATTTTTCTTTTTGGCGTATGAACGCAACGACGGACGAAGCAGTAAGCCGAATTTTATTGACCCGGTTCTTGCTAATATTTTTCGCACGCGGTTTAATTCGACCGAGCAGGGAATTATCAATCGCACTAACGATGCCGATGTTTTTCTCGCCAAAGTTGACATAAACGTCAATAAAAACAATCTTTTGACTTTGCGCCACAATTTCAGCCGCGCCGAACAAGTCAACGGAACTTTCGATGTGCCGACTTGGAGTATTAGCGCAAACGGGCGCGAAACGAATAAATCGAATTCGTTTATCGGACAACTTGTAACGAGTTTTTCACCAACTCTTTTGAACGAATTTCGTTTTCAATGGGCAAAAGAAGAGCGTCCGCGTTTTTACGACGGCGCAGATTTACCCGACACGACAATCGGAACTTTTGACGGTTCGATTTCTTATCGTTTCGGTCGTCCGTTCTTTTTGCCCGTGCCTTCAAACGACAGGCGCATCCAATTTACCGATAATTTTACGATTATCAAAGGAAATCACACGGTCAAATTCGGTGTTGATTTAAATTACGTCAATATTTCGCAAACTTTTATCGGATTTGCCCGCGGACGTTATATTTTTGCCGCGCCGACCATTGCCCAAGCGATTGCCGGGTTTCAAAATTACATCAATGGCACGAGTGCCGCCGGACTTTCGCTCTATCTACAATTTGCGCCGATTGGCAACCGCACCGTCCAAGAAGCCGGAACGCAAGCATATAGCGTCTTTGAGCCGGGACTTTATGTTCAAGATAATTGGCAAGCACGAAAAAATCTGACGTTTAATCTCGGATTTCGTTGGGAAGGACAATTTCAGCCCGACCCGATAACTGCTCCGGCAAATACGCGCTACGGACAATTTTTGAGCAATCCGCTGTTTCCTTCCGATGGACAAATTCCCGATTTTACAGACGGTTATCAACCGCGTTTGGGCGTTTCGTGGTCGCCGGGAAATGACGGCAAAACAGCGATTCGTTTCGGTTTCGGAATGTTTTATGCACGAATTCCGGGACTCACGGTTGCCGGTCCGCGCAACACGGATGGCGTGATTGCCGGAAATATTTTCTTTGCGAGTTTTCTTTGCCCGGGCGCAGGACTCGGCGGTTGTCCGGTTTTCCCCGGCATCGTTCCGACTGCCGGATTCAATCCGTTTAATCCGGGTATCGCGGTTTTTGCAAGAGGTTTCAAAAATCCGCGCACCATCCAATTCAGCGCAAGCGTCGAGCGTGAAGTTTATAAAGATGTGTCGTTTTCGGTGGCTTATAATTACGCTAAATCAACTCGTCTGACGCGGTTTGTCAATCGCGGCGACGGCAGACTTTATGCCGGCGGCGTTTCACCTTTTGAACGCGCTAATGGTTCGGGTGTCGGCGAAATTCGTTCGACGGAAAGCACGGCGCGTTCGCTTTATAACGGCTTGGCTTTTACGTTGAACAAGCGTTTTTCAAATCGCTATCAAATTCAAGCAAACTATCTGCTTTCGTTTGATAAATCGGACGACGACAACGAGCGCGATCCGTTCACGTTCCGTTATGCCGATCCGCGAGATTTGGAAGCCGAATATAATTGGTCAGACCGCGATCAACGCCATCGCTTCAATTTCTTTGCGACGGTTATCGCGCCCTACGACATCAATATTTCGCCGATTGTGCAATATCGCTCGGCGCAACCGACTTCGGTTGTCAATCGCGGAACTTTCCCGAATATTATTAAACGCAACACTTTGCGGCTCGAAAATCAATTTTTTACTTTTGATATTCGCGTCTCGAAAGTGTTCAAATTCACGGAAAAAATCTCGCTCGAACCGATTTTTGAAGGCTTTAATCTCTTCAACAATCGCAACCAGCGTTCTTTGCCGCGACCTTTGACGTTTAATTTCGACGGCACGGTTTCCGCAGGTTTCGGCGAACCGCGCCAAGCCCAAATCGGCGTGAAGTTTAAGTTTTAAGAAAAATTTATCCACAGATAAACACAGATGAACACAGATAAAATCAGAGAAAAAAATCTGTGTTCATCTGTGGATAAATTTCTTCCGGCGCGGAATCCAACAGCGCACATTTGCGCGATAATTTTCGTAATCCGCGCCAAATCTTTCCAACAAATCATCTTCTTCGAGCGGGCGAAAAATCACCTGCCAAATTGCGCCGCCCATTAGCGCGTAAAGCAAAACGAGCGGCGAACCCAAGAATAAACCGACTGCCAAACCTTGCCCGATGCCCGAAATTGCCATCGGATTTCGCACGAAACTATAAATTCCCGCGACAACTAATTTCGTTGCCGAATCGAGCGGTAGCGGCGTTCCGCGTCCGATTTTTGCCATCGTAATTGCGCCCGAAACGCCGATGGAACTGAGCAAAATAAACAGAAGCGGCGCAATGATTTTTTGCAAAGGAAACGTAAATTGCGCGATGCCGAGTTTTGTTTCGAGCCGCACAATCAGCGCGGGAAAAACGAATAAAATCAAGCCCCAAACGACAACAATCTGTGCGAAAGTTTTCGCCAAAATCCAACTCGTTTTGGCTTCGACCGAATTGCGAAACATAATTTCTTTAACTGTCGGCGACAAACCAATCGCAAAATTTCCGCTCCAAATCATTGCCGGAAACATCAAAATCACGCCAAGCCAACCCGAATCGGTCATCATCGCAAAAGCTAGACAATAAAAAGTCGCGTAAGAAATCGAACCGACGACAAACCAAATCGCAAGCGTCAAAAATTTATTCTCAAACCAAATAAACGCGCTCACAACCAACGAACCAACCGCCAACAAAAATAAATCCGGCAACCAAAACGCCAACAAAATCGTCTCCGAATCGCCCATCTGAAAATATTTGCGCGAAGTCGGAACGGCAAAAAGCAAAATCCACCAAACCAAAACTGCCGCGCCTTGAAGCACGAAATAAACGGAAGCGGAAAGGCGAATTTTTTTCATTGGCGAAAAGTTTGGAGTTCCAACTTTAGTTGGCTTCTTCGTTGGCGCAAAGCCAACTAAAGTTGGAACTCCAAACGCTTGATTTTACGAAACGATTTTCAAACGCCATAATTGTATAACGAAATTGTTATGATAGAAACGCTCGATGAGAAAAATTTGACCGAAATTTGCGAAAAATTAGCCGAAAAAGATTCGGATTTGCGATTTATTTTTGAAACTTATGGAACGCCGCCGATTTGGGCGCGTGAAGCGAATTTTGCGACGCTTGTTCATATTATTTTGGAACAGCAAGTTTCACTCGCTTCGGCACTTTCGGCGTTTAATCGTTTGCGCGAAAAATTGGGTGAAATTACGCCCGAAAATGTTTTGAAATTGACGGACGAAGAACTCAAAACCTGTTATTTTTCGCGGCAGAAAACGGTTTATGTGCGCGAGTTATCAAAAGCAATTTTAGATGGAAGTTTGGATTTGAAATCGCTTGAAAAATTATCGGATGAAGCCGTAAAAATTGAACTCAAAAAAGTAAAAGGCATTGGCGATTGGACGGCGGATATTTATCTTTTAATGGCACTTCTTCGCGTTGACGTAATGCCGAAAGGTGATTTGGCTCTGCACGTTGCGTGGAAAAAACTCAAAAAGTTGGAACACGCGCCGCACGCGGACGAATTTCAACAAATTGCCGAAAAGTGGAAGCCTTTTCGGGCAATTGCGGCGCGTCTTTTGTGGCATTTTTATTTGTCGGGCAAATAAAAAATCTAAACGCCGTCAAATCCTGCATCCGATTTAGCATCTTTGGCATAAAGAGGATGCGCCGAAACTGCTGAAATTAGATTATTTTTATCAAGCATAGCCAAAGGTTTTCCTTCCTGAATACTTGCCGCAATCATCCAAGACTGCTGAAAAACCGCATCTTTTTGCGGGTTTTTAGATGACAGACGTTTGCCCGGTCCGGCGTTGGCATAAACGTATTGAGATTGAACAATATAGGCGATTGCTTCCGATATGGCGACCGACATTTTCGTCTTGGCGACATCATAAACCGCGTGGACGCATTCGTGAACGACCAAAGCCGTATTGCTGTAAGTTCCCGCAAATCTGAAACCTACAAAAATCGTATTCGTTTTGTAATCATATTCCGCCGAGCCGTTTAAGCTCGAATTATATTCGACCTTGATTTCGTCGCGGTCAATAAATCCCGACAAAACCGTAAAAGTTCTGGCATCAAAACCGATTCCGCTAAAAGAAAAAGATTTGATTTTCTGTGTATCGGAATCATTCAAAACACTTTTAACCATTCTTTTCGCAAGCCACGAAGGTTCACTCATTTTATTTATTCTCCTATTTTATCTATTTTTACACTCAAACCTTTACAGACGAATTGAAAATAATGTTTTGCCCACTTTATTTTTTCGGCTCAATTATTCTACGCTTAACGGGCGAAGAAAGCACGATTGAAGTTGTCGTAATGCCGTAAGGCGTTAGTTTATCAATCAAAGTTTGCAAATGTCCGACATCCGCCACGGCGACTTTCATAATAAACGAATCGCCGCCCGTGCCGCGATGACATTCGAGAATTTCGCTTGATTCTTCGGCGACTTCGATGATGTGCGAATAATCAATTCCGGTGATGCTCATTCGCACAAACGCGAGAATCGGCAGACCAACTTTTGCCGTGTCAATTTCAATTCGATAACCGATGATAATTTTTGCATCTTCGAGCTTGCGAACGCGCTCAATGACTGCCGGAGTCGTCAAACCGACGCGCCGACCGAGTTCGGCATAAGTCAAACGCGCATCTTTTTGAAGTTCGGTTAAGATTTTCCAACTGATATTGTCGAGTTCTAAATCTAAAGCCATTGCAGAAAATCTCCTGAAATTATTAAGTGATTTTAGCATTTTGCCATATAATTGTCGCTAAATCTGCTAAGATATTTTGCGTGCAATTCTTTTATGTTACCTTCGTTCTGAAAGCGTCTTAAATTGAATATGAAACGCATTTTTCCAAAACTGAATTTTTGTCTGATTGTTTTACTGATTGCTTTGACGGCGTTCGGTCAGCCGACCGAAAAACAAATCGAAGCAAAAGCGGCGTTTGACGAGGCGATAAAACTTCGTCAGGAAAACACTTTTAAATCATACAAAGCCGCGCTCGAAAAGTTTGAAACGGCGGCGCGAATTTATAATGAAATCGGCGATAAAGCTAATTTCGGTAGTGCTTTACTTGGCGTTGGTTTGATAAAAAGTCTTTTGGGCGAAAACGATTCGGCGTTGCAAATTTATCTGCAAGCGTTGGAGATTTTTCGCGCCGTCGGGCATAAAAGTTTGGAAGCGCGAACATTGAATAATCTCGGCAGACTTTATGACGAAATCGGCGACAAACAGAAGGCTTTGGAATATCATTTTTTGGCTTTGCCTTTGCGAAAAACCGTCGGCGATGAAGGCGGCGAAGCGACGACTTTAAACAGCATCGGCGCGGTTTATTCCGACCTTGGCGAACGACAAAAAGCACTCGAATTTTATAATAAATCGCTCGAAATCCGACGAAAATTGAACGAAAAGGCAGGACAAGCGATAACGCTTAATAACATCGGGCGCGTGTATGATGATTTGGGCGAAAAGCAACGTGCGATTGAATATTTCAATCAATCTTTGGCGTTGCGCCAAAGTCTTGGCGAAAAATCGGGCGAGGCGATAACTTTAAATAATCTCGGTTTTGCTTTTTCCGATTCCGAACCGCAAAAAGCGATTGAATATTTTCAAAAAGCGGCTGAAATCTTTGCCGAACTCGGTTTTGAATATCAGAACGCGACGGTTTTTAATAACATCGGCGCGACTTATATTGAACTCAAAGAGCCGCGAAAAGCGTTGGAATTTAACCGCAAAGCACTTCCGATTTATCAAAAAATCGGCGACAAATCGGGCGAAGCGACAACGCTTAATAATATCGGTTTGGCGAGTTTGGAATTAGGCGAAATTGCCGAAGCAATTAAAAATTTTAGTCAAGCATTGGCTCTGGCGCGGACTTCGCAAAGCAAAGGTTTGGAAGCGATTATTTTGAGTAATTTGATGCAGGCATATCAAAAATCAAATAGTCCGGCGGTTGCTATTTTTTACGGAAAACAATGCGTTAACAAATATCAAGAATTGCGTTTGGCAATCAAAGATTTAGACAAAGCGATTCAAAAAACTTATCTGAAAACTATTGAAAATCAATATCGTTTCTTAGCCGATTTGCTGATTGAAGCCGGACGATTTGCTCAAGCCGAAGAAGTTTTGCGAATGCTCAAAGAAGAAGAATTTTCCGAATTTGTGCGGCGCGATGCGGACGGAATAAAAACTTTGTCACAAAGAGTTGTTCTGACTGAAAAAGAAAAACTTCTGCTCGAACGCTATACGAAATTGGCGGAAAGCGTTGCAAACATCGGTCAAAAATTTCAAAAACTCGACGACAAAAAGCGGTTTTTGTCGCGTCAAGGTGGAACGCTTTCGATTGATGAAGAAAAGGAATATGAAAAACTTTCCGCCGAATTAGCGGACGCAAACGCGGCTTTTAAACTGTTTTTGGAAAAAGATTTGGTCAAAGAAATCGGCAGCGCGAATGTGCGAAAAATCGAAATTGACCGCAATTTGCAAGACAAACTCAGGAAATGGGGAAACGGCACGATTGCGCTTTCGACAATTATCACAAACGACCGTTACCGCGTAATTGTTACGACTCCGACGATTCAAATTGACGGCAAAACCGACATCAAACTTGCTGATTTAAACAAAAAAATCTTTGCTTTCCGTGCGGCTTTGCAAGATCGCAACATTGATCCAAGACCTTTGGGAAAAGAGCTTTACGACATTTTAATCAAGCCGATTGAAAAAGTTTTGACGGACGCGCAAGCCAAAACTTTGGTTTGGTCGCTGGACGGAACTTTGCGCTATATTCCGCTTGCCGCGCTGTCGCCCGATGGCGAAAGTTATCTCGTCGAAAAATATCAAAACGCGATTTTAACGCCGAAAACTCGTGATGATATTTACGATTCAAACGCGCAATGGAAAGCACTCGGAATGGGCGTTTCGACTGAGCAAAGCATTTTTTATCCCGATTTTCCCAACGAAAAAATCACGACTCCGGCACTTCCGGCGGTTGATGATGAACTCAAAGGAATTATCCGCGAAAGCGACGGCGAAAAGGGCATTTTGTCGGGAAAACGATTTTTAAATCAAGATTTTACGCTCAAAAATCTAACCGATTCGCTTGCCAAAGAAACTTCTGACGGAAAAAAAGAATACACAGTTGTTCATATTGCCAGCCATTTTCGGCTTGCAACAAATTGGTCGGATTCGTTTTTATTACTTGGAAACGCAAAAATTCTGACGCTCGAAGAAATGAGTAATTCGCCGCAGATTTCGTTTGGCGATGTCGAGTTGGTTACGCTTTCCGCCTGCAACACGGCGGCGGGCGATGAAACAAACGGCGGCGAAGTTGACAGTCTTGCCGAACTGATTCAAACCAAAAGCGGCAAATCGGTTTTGGCAACGCTTTGGGCGGTCGGCGATGAAAGCACGGCGAAATTGATGAGCAATTTTTATCGTTTGCGAAAGGAAAATCCAAACATAACCAAAGCCGAAGCAATGCAAACCGCGCAGAAAATCTTGCTTTACGGCGATGCTTCGGCGAATTCGATGGCAATGCGTTCGACTAAACCGACAAGCACAAAATTTGAATTCGACAAGACGCGCCCGTTTTCACATCCGTATTTTTGGTCGCCGTTCGTGTTGATCGGAAATTGGCGATAAATATTGAAACGGCTCAAATTTTCTCTGCGTTCTCTGCGCCTCTGCGTGAAAAAAAACTTTATCTCACGCAGAGACGCAGAGAACGCAGAGAACGCGCAAAAATATAATTTTGTCTTACGACTTTAAATCATTAACCAATCTGCAAAATTTTCCTTACAATCTAAAGTCGTTTTCCTCAAAAAACGCAGATTCGCTATTCAAATTATTTATCGGTTTAATTACAATAGATTATCTTGCGGATAACTTTTTAAATTCCAAATTCATCCCAAAAGCGTCGGAGAAAAAAAAACTATGCTGACTGAAACTGCCGTTACGACTACCGAAGCCGATTTTTTGATTTCAAACTACGAAATTAAAGCCGAAGATTTGCCCGCGTTTGGCGATATGAAGTTTGAAAATATCAACGAACTTCACCTCGACCATCCGGGCGCGAATGATGCAGACTATCGCAAAAGGCGCGATTATATTGCGAGTTTAGCGAAAAATTTTCGTGAAACGGGCGTGATAACCGACGTTGATTATTCGCCGCGTGAACAGCGAGTTTGGCGATATGTCGCTGAAGAATTGGAAGAATTACAACAAAAATACGCTTCGCCTTTTTATCTTCGGGCGAAAAAGGATTTGGGAATTACAACCGAAAAAATTCCGCAATTAACCGAAATGAATCGGCGTTTGAACAAACTCACAGGCTTTCGACTCGCGCCGATTGAAGGACTTGTGGAAACACGCGGATTTCTGTCGTGGCTTTCGTATCGCGTGATGCTTTCGACGCAATACATTCGCCATCATTCGCAACCGGCTTACACGCCCGAACCCGACATCGTTCACGAAGCAATCGGACATATTCCGATGTTCACCAACCCGAATTTCGCCGACTTTTCGCAATTCATCGGACACGGCGCACGCATCGCCACCGACAAACAATTAGAAGAATTAGGCAGACTTTATTGGTTCACCGTCGAATTCGGAATGGTCGAACACGAAGGCGAAATCAAGGCTTACGGCGCAGGACTTTTATCGTCTTTTGGCGAACTCGAACACGCATTTTCGGACAATGTTGACCGCCGCAAATTCGATTTGGAAGAAGTCATCAATCAAGATTACAGCTATTCAGATATGCAGAAAATTTTATACGTTATTCCGAGTTACGCCGAATTGAAAGAGCAGACGCGCAAATATATCGAAAGTTTTGGCAAAAAAAGTTAGAATTAGAATTATGATGCAAACACTTGAAGCTGTAATTGATGAAAACGGAAGAGTTCAATTGCTCGAAAATGTTCGTCTGCCGCAGGCGCGTCGGGCATTGCTAACAATTCTCGATGATGAGCCGAAGCAAGTTGAAAGCAAAATTTGGTCGAGCAATCGAGAATTGTTAGACGCAATTAACGATGCTTACGCAAATGATACGGACGAGGAAGAAAAGGAATTTCTGCGACGAGCGCAAATAAAACAGTCGAAAATTTTAGACGAATGGAAATAAATCAAGGTGATATTTTTTGGTTTGATGCAGGTGAGCCGCGAGGTTCGTCGCCGGCTTACTCGCGTCCGGTAGTCGTAATTCAAAATAATATTTTTAACCGCAGTCCGCTCGGCACGGTTTTGGCTTGCGCTTTAACGACGAATCTTCGCCGCGCCAAAGCACCGGGAAATGTTTTATTGGACGAAAATGAAGCCGACTTGAATAAGCAAAGCGTCGTTGTCATTTCGCAAGTTTTGACAATTGATAAATCTGAAATGATTGACAAAATCGGAACTTTATCGAAAGAGCGCGTTGTCGAAATTCTCGAAGGCATCAAACTTTTAACCGAACCGCGTGATATTGATGAGGAGATTGAATAGAAAATTTATGCGACACATTCAGCGTTCAATTTTGCTTTTGATTTGTCTGACGGTTTTGTTTGCGTCTTTGGTCGGGGCGCAAAAAGTTTAGTTATTAATTCTGTTTAAGGAGAAAATTTATATGATTTTTTTAGCACTTGACTTAGTTCTTGCGGCAATATCAATTTACTTTCTGTTTTTGGGATTGAAAGTTTTTTTGACGAAAAAGCCTTTTTTGATTTCGGCAAAATATAACTTTTTTGTGATGCTCATTGCCTTCGCCACACAGTTGGTAATCCCGATAAGCAATTTTTTTGATTTTTCAAGATTGAAGGAAGATAAATTTGATTGGTTTTTTCTTGCATCGCCGTTGTTTTTAATCGTCCTTTACTCTGTTTTGTTGATATATCTTTGGAAGACAATGCAAGGCTATCAAATTATTGGTGTTACTGAAGACACCTTTCGCACTTCTCTCCAAAATGTTTTAAGAAAGCTTGGATTACCGTTTGAGGAAAGGCTGTCAAAAATGCGTCTGACGAGTTTGGAAACTGATTTGGAATCTTCGATGAATGCTTGGGCAGGCACGGCAACATTGAAAATCAAAGACGCGAAATACAAGGAAATTGAAAAGAAAATCGCTGAGAATCTGCGGAGAGAATTGAATGATGAATATTTACCCGTAAATCTGCGAACGAGTTATTTTTATTTGATAACAGGCGGTTTAATGTTAGTTTTTATGATCGGATTTTCTTATTGGACTTGGACGACGGAATCGTTTTGGAGAAATTTTTAGATTAAAATTATCAAGAGGCAATTATGACAGACGAAAAAAATCCATTGGGTTTGAAAAAAATACATCATACTGTTTTTGACATCGCAAATTGTGACCTCAAGTTTTGATATTCCATTTTGGAATGTCAAAACGCTTAAAAATTATGACAGCGAAAGATAAAAAATCGGAAGAAAATGCACTCATTACATTTGATGTGATTGAGCGTAAAATTTATGTCATCCGCGAGCAGAAAGTTATGTTAGACAGCGACTTGGCGACGCTTTATGGTGTTACGACATTTCGGATGAATGAAGCGGTCAAGCGAAATAAATCACGGTTTCCCGAAGATTTTATGTTCCAACTTACGAAGGGAGAAAACGAAGTTTTGACATCGCAAATTGCGATGTCAAAAAGTGGACGCGGCGGCAGACGGACAATGCCGTATGTTTTTACCGAGCAAGGCGTGGCGATGTTGTCGAGTGTTTTGAACAGCGAACGCGCGGTGCAGGTAAATATCGGAATTATGCGGGCGTTTGTGAATATGCGGAAAATGTTTTTGACGAATGAAGAAGTCAGTCGGAAGTTTGCCGAGATGGAAAATAAATTGGGCAAACACGACGAGAATTTTAAGAAAGTTTTTGCGGCGATTCGGTTGATGATGAATCCGCCGGACAAATCGGATAAAGAGATTGGTTTTATACAAAAAGGAAAGAAAAAATGACAGACGAAAAAAATCCATTAGGTTTGAAAAAAATACATCACGTCGAGTTTTACGTCGGCAATGCGAAGCAGGCGGAGTTTTATTATCGTAAGGCGTTCGGGTTTTCGCGCCTCGCGTATTCGGGATTGGAAACGGGCAATCGTGAGACGACGAGTTATGTTTTGCGGCAGAATCGCGTCAATTTTGTTTTGACGACACCGCTTTTGCCGGAACATTATGCGGCGGAGCATATCAAACAACACGGCGACGGCGTGCGCGATATTGCGTTTTTGGTTGAAGATGCTGATTTGGCTTTTCACGAAGCCATCAAGCGCGGCGCAAAAGCGTTTATCGAACCGCACGATTTCGCGGACGATTTCGGCAATGTTCGCAAAGCCGCGATTCATACTTACGGCGACACGATTCATTCGTTTATTTCGTATAACAACAATAACGGACACAATTACAACGGCGTTTTTCTTCCCGGATTTGTTGAGCAAAAAGTTGACGGGGAAGATGTCGGAATCGTTTTGGTTGACCATATTGTTGGCAATGTCGAACTCGGCAAGATGAATTTTTGGTGCGATTTTTACCGCGATGTGATGGGTTTTCACCGTTACATCACGTTTGACGACAAGGACATTTCGACCGAATATTCGTCGCTGATGTCAATCGTCATGTCGGACGGCGGACACAACATCAAATTTCCCATCAACGAACCGGCGGAAGGCAAAGGCGGCAAATCGCAAATTCAGGAATACATTGATTTTTACCGCTCGGCAGGCGCACAGCACGTTGCGCTTTTGTGCAAAGACATTCGTAAATCTGTTGCGAAATTACAGGCAAACGGATTGGAATTTCTGCGTGTTCCCGATACTTATTACGACGAATTGATTGACCGCGTTGGCGCGATTGACGAAGACATCGAAGATTTGAAACGGCTCGGAATCTTAGTTGACCGCGACGACGAAGGTTATCTGCTACAAATTTTCACCAAACCCGTCGAAGACCGACCGACCGTTTTCTACGAAATCTTGCAACGGAAAGGCTGCAAAGGCTTCGGCAAGGGCAACTTCAAAGCGTTGTTCGTTTCGATTGAAGAAGAACAGCGACGCAGAGGAAATCTCTAAAGTGAAAAAGGGTAAAAGTGAAAAAGTGAAAAAGTAAGTTGAATTAAAATCCGCCGCTTTTTCACTTTTTCACCTTTTCACGTTTATACTTTTGATTATGCAAACCGAAACGCTTGAAAAAACGACTGCGAAAATTGTGCCGATAAACGATGTGGCGGAATTGATTGACCGTGAGATTCACGCGAAAACGCTGGAGCAAATCAATGTTCTGGCGCGTGAGTATGAAATCCGCAATCCGTCAGAAGTGGCGAAGTTTTTGAGTGAAAACAAATCTTTGATTGATTTGCTCGAAGAAATTCCGGCGCAGATTCGCAAGGTTTTCGGCAAAAAACAAAATCTGAGATTGGAATATTATTTCGACGCTGAAGATGCTTCGTGGAACAAACTTCACGTTTATATTCCGACGAAATTCAAGAGCGGTGAATCGCGCGATTTGTTGGAGAAATTTGGCGAAGATTGGTGGTTTGACAAGGAATTAGAGACCGACTCGAAAATTTATATCAATTTGAGGTTTATTAAATGAGTTTCGATTGGAATGATTTTTACGTTTTAGCCGAAGAATTGCGTTTGCGCGAAACGGAAGCCGCCAAAAGAACGGCAATCAGCCGCGTTTATTACGCGATTTATTGGCGGGCGCGAAATCTTTTGGAAAGCGAAGGTTTTATCTATCGGCAGGATGATAAATCTCATCAACAAATTTGGCAAGAATACAAACAAAGAGGGCGAACGCATAATGCAATCGGCAGATTTGCCATATACTTGCGCGACAATCGAACGCAAGCCGATTACATTGGCGAGATTGAAGACGTTGCAGACTTAACTGAAGATTCTTTTGAATTGGCGGAAAAAATCGTTAGCTATCTTCAGCAAATCGAAAAGAAAAAGCTAAACTAATGACACCGACAACCATTGCAGAACAATTAAAATATCAAACAGGTTTCGGCAACGAATTTGCGACCGAAGCGGTGAAAGGCGCGTTGCCGATTGGACAAAATTCGCCGCAGAAAGCGCCGCTTGGGCTTTATGCCGAACAGTTTTCGGGGACGGCTTTTACTGCGCCGAGGCTTTTGAATAAAAGGACTTGGACGTATCGGATTCGCCCCAGCGTTTTGCATAAACCGTTTGCGCGGATTGATAATCGTTTGCTCGTTTCAAAGTTTGATGCGCTCGAAACTACGCCGAATCAACTGCGTTGGAATCCTTTGCCGATGCCGACGGAAAAGACCGATTTTGTTGACGGTTTGACGACAATTGCGGGAAACGGCGATTTGTTTTCGCAGGTTGGAATTGCAATTCATATCTACCGCGCCAATGCGGGAATGACCGACCGGTTTTTTTATAACGCGGACGGCGAAATGTTGATTGTGCCTGAGCTTGGGCGCATCGGAATTTTGACCGAACTCGGCGCGTTGCAAGTCGGCGCGGGCGAGATTGCGGTGATTCCGCGTGGGCTTAAAATCAGCGTTCATCTTGGCGATGCGGAAGCTCGCGGATACATTTGCGAAAATTACGGAGCGCAATTTCGTCTGCCCGATTTAGGTCCGATTGGCGCAAACGGTTTGGCAAATGCGCGAGATTTTGAAACGCCGGTTGCTTGGTTTGAAGATAGAGAAGGCGCGATGGAATTGGTGGCGAAGTTTGGCGGCAATCTTTGGGCTTGCGAGATTGACCATTCGCCGCTCGATGTTGTTGCGTGGCACGGAAATTACGCGCCTTATCGTTACGATTTGCGAAGATTTAATACGATTGGCTCAATTTCGTTTGATCATCCTGATCCAAGTATTTTCACGGTTTTGACTTCGCCTTCATCTGAAATCGGCACGGCAAATTGTGATTTCGTAATTTTTCCTGATCGTTGGTTGGTTGCTGAAAATACGTTTCGTCCGCCGTGGTTTCATCGCAATATTATGTCGGAATATATGGGTTTGGTTTTCGGGCAATACGACGCAAAAGAAGAAGGTTTTGTTCCCGGCGGAGGTTCATTGCACAATCAAATGTCGGCGCACGGACCTGATTTAGATGCGTTTGAAAAAGCGTCGAACGCGGAACTCAAGCCGCAAAAATTATCGGGAACAATGGCATTTATGTTTGAATCGCGTTATATAATTCGTCCGACAAAGTTTGCGATGGAAACTTCGGAACTGCAACACGAATATTTCGAGGTTTGGCAAAAACTCAAAAAGAACTTTAAGATGTAGTTCGGAGTTCCAACTTTAGTTGGCTGTTTCCGCCGCGCTTCGCTGGCGGAAAGCCAACTAAAGTTGGAACTCCAAACGAAGATTATGCGAGCATTAAAAAATCAAATTTATACGCTTGAAGAATATCTCGAACTCGACCATAACAGCGAAGAAAAGATTGAATTTTGGGACGGGCATATCTGGAAAATAGAAAATAGCTTTTTGGCGTATTCGCAAATTAAAGGAAATTTAATGTTTGAAATCGGGAAAGCAAGACGACAAAATAACAATCGAATAGAAACATTTCCAAATTTGCGTGTTAAAGTTCCGGCTTATCCGCCTTATCGTTATCCTGATTTATCGGCACTTTGCGGAAAGCCGAAAATCGAAATGTTGGGAAAGCAAGAATTGTTTGTTAATCCTTCGCTGATTGTTGAAATTTTGTCCGAATCAACGGCTGATTTTGACCGCGGATATAAATTTACTTACTACAAATCCATCGAAAGTTTTACCGAATATATTTTGATTGCTCAAGATCGTCCGCACGTTACGCAATTTATTAAACAATCCGATAATTCGTGGCTTCAACACGAATTTAACGCGATTGAAGATAAATTTTATCTCGCTTCGCTTGACTGCGAACTCGAATTAGCGGAACTTTATCAAGATGTTGAATTTCCCGCAATAACGAATCGCTTCAACTTAAATATCGAAAATGACTGACACTCCAAAAGAATCAATTCGCGTTTTATTAGCTGAAATCGTTGACTACGCCGGGCTTTTTCCGCCTTCGGAAGTTTCGATGGCGGAAGCCGTTTTGAATTACGCGACGTATAAAAACAGCAACTATAATTGGATGCTCGGACGCTTTGTAGTTCCCGTTGCAAGGCTCGACGAGTTTTGGGAAACGGCGCGAGATTTTGTCTCACGCGATACGAAAAGCGGTTGGCGGCTGAGTGTTTTGGCGGGCGAAGATATTTATGAAACAATTCGCAAAACCGATGATTTTAACGCGACGAATTCGCCGCACATTTTTTGCGACACGCTCGAAGTTCGCGCTACGACTGAATCGAAAATCGAAAATACAGCCAACGCTCTGCCCGATTATTTGACGGCTTATTTTGAAGTTGAAACTAATGAACGCCTTTCCGATTTGATTTCAACGATTGCTTTTTTAGGTCAACGCGCCAAAATTCGCACCGGCGGCATAACGGCAGACGCTTTTCCTTCGCCGCACGAGATTATCCGCTTTGTTCGCACTTGTTTAGCGGCAAATGTGCCGTTCAAAGCGACTGCCGGATTGCATCATCCGCTTCGATGTTTCAAGGCTTTGACTTACGCGGCAAACGCGCCGAAGGGAACGATGCACGGCTTTTTGAATATGTTTCTCGCCACCGGATTTGCCCGCGAAGGTTATAAATCGCTGATTTTGGAAGAGATTCTCGAAGACGAATATGAAGAAGGTTTCGAGTTTGATGACAACGGCGTAACGTGGCGCAACGATTATTCTCTAAACCTCGCGCAACTCGCACGTTTGCGCGAATCAGGCATAATTTCTTTCGGCAGTTGCTCGTTCGACGAACCGATTACCGATTTGCAAACGATTGGATTGTTATGATTTTTTGCCCACGAAACACGCGAAAGACACGAAAAAAGATTTGATTTATTTTCGTATATTTTGTGTGTTTCGTGGGTAATATCTGTTAAAATTAAAAGTTAGAAATGCGAAATTATCCATTTATCGAACCGACGTTTGCCGCTCGCACGCATCAGCTTGCGATTTGTCAATCAATCTATGATGCCAATGCTTTTAACATCCGAAATTGGCGCGACGGTTTTCCGATTGATTATGATATGTTACCCGAATTAGTTACAAAATTTTTGAATTTGCTCGAAGAAAAGCAAGTAGATTTCTGCATTGTCGGCGGCATCGCTTATCTTGCCTACATCCAAGATCGCAATACGAAAGACCTCGATATTTTGATTTCTGTAACGGAATTGGAAAAGATTATTGATTATGTTGAAGTTACAAACAAAGACGTAAATTTTACGAACACCAAGTTTGAAGGAATGAGCATTGATTTTCTGAAGACCTCAAATGCTATTTTTGATTACGTCAAAAAACACGAAACGACAAGTTATAATTTTACCGAAGGCTTATATCCGGTGGCAACGGTAAATGGACTTATCTTGATGCGTTTCGATGCAATAATTGACCTTTATCAGAAAGCCAAATTTGAAAAAATTCCACGTTACGAACTTGATTTATTATATTTAACTAGGAATTTTGCGGTTGATTGGGAACATCTCTGGAAAATTTCGCAAAAGTTTTTTACCGATGGACAAATCAATGAATTCAAAAAAATGGTCGAAAATTGGCAAAAACCACCTGTTAATCCATTTTTGAAATAGAGTTTTTTTGCCCGCGAAACACGCGAAATACGCGAAAATTTAAATCTGTTTTTCGTGTGTTTCGTGTGTTTCGCGGGAAATATATTTTTATGACTTACGAAATAAACGAAACACACGACCAAAACTTAAAAAGCTGGATCGAATCAGCCAACGCGCCCGACACGGATTTTCCGATTCAAAATTTGCCTTTTGTAAAATTCAAATTTGGAAACACCCACGAATTTATGGGTAGATTCGGCGTTGCTATTGGCGACCAGATTCTGGATTTACAGCGATGCTATGATGATGGGCTTTTTTTTGGAACGGAATTTGAAAAAGAGTTTTATGAGTTAATGAGTTTTGCTCAAGGTTTTTATCCAAAGAACGAAGCGAAGTTTTCCAATCTTCTTAGAAGAGTTTTGATGGAGGTTTTTGTTGACAGAGCATCATCCAGAATCAGAAATCTCGCTGAGAAAAACTTAATACCGATTAGCGATGTCGAGTTTCTCTTACCAACGAAAATCGGTGATTACACCGATTTTTACTGCTCAATTTTTCACGCGACTAATGTTGGCGCGATGTTTCGTCCCGATAATCCTTTGTTGCCGAATTACAAATATATTCCCATCGGTTATCACGGACGCGCTTCGTCAATCGTGGTTTCGGGAACTGATGTTAAGCGTCCGAAAGGTCAAAATCGTGCAGACGCAGACGCGCCGCCGGTTTTTATTCCTGCGAAAAATCTCGATTACGAAATGGAAGTCGGTTTCTTCGTCGGCAAAGGCAACGCGATGGGCGAATCAATCCCGATTGAAAATGCGGAAGAACATATTTTCGGACTTTGTTTAGTAAATGATTGGTCGGCGCGAGATATTCAGGCGTGGGAATATCAGCCGCTCGGACCATTTTTGGCGAAGAATTTTGCGACGACAATTTCGCCGTTTGTCGTTACAATGGAAGCACTTGCGCCGTTTAGAACGAATGCTTTTGAGCGTCCCGAAGGCGATCCGCAACCGCTCGATTATTTGAACGGCGAAGTAAATCAAAAATTTGGCGGCTTTGACATCAAGCTCGAAGTTTATATCCAAACGCCAAAAATGCGCGAGGAAAATGTTGCGCCGTTTATGCTTTCGCGCTCGAATATGAAAGATTTATACTGGACAATCGGGCAAATGCTGACGCATCACGCCTCCAACGGTTGCAACCTGCAAACCGGCGATTTGATGGCAACCGGAACAGTTTCAGGAGAAGGAAAAGACGAACGCGGTTGCTTGCTCGAACTAACTTGGCGCGGCAAAGAACCAATCGAATTACCCAACGGCGAACAACGCAGATTTTTGGAAGACGGCGACGAAATAATTATGAAAGGTTATTGCGAACGCGAAGGTTTTAAAAGAATCGGCTTCGGCGAATGTCGTGGTATAATTTTATCCGCCGATTAAAGCTATGAATACGCAGGAAATAATAACCGAAATTCGCAAACTTCCTATCGCCCAGCGAAAGAAGGTTTTGGACGTTTTGCAGGAAGAATCTAAACCGATGAGCGAAGAAGAAGTGCAAAAAATTCTCTACGCGCAAGGCGTTATCGGGAATTTACCGAATCTTGCGTCTTATACTGACGCGGACGACGATTTTGAGCCGATAGAAATTGAAGGCGAGCCGATTTCCGAAACGATTATCAAGGAGCGAATTTGATGGCGGCGTTTTTTCTCGATTCGAGCGGGTTGGTCAAACGCTTTGTCAGCGAAAAAGGTTCGGGCTTCGTTATTGGCTTGGTCAAGCCTTCTAACCGCCACACGATTTATCTGGCGCGGTTGACTTCGGTTGAAGTCGTTTCCGCCATCACGCGCCGAAAAAACATCGGAAGTCTTTCAATCATCGAAGCCAACAAAGCGATTGTCAGATTTGAGCGAACTTTGCAAAACCGCTACGCCTTTGTCGAGGTAAATGAAAAATTAATCGTTCAGGCGATTGATTTAGCAAAAAAACACGGCTTGCGCGGCTACGATGCCGTCCAACTCGCCGCCGCGTTGCAGGTTAATCAAAATCGCCTTGCCATCAGCGCGTCGGCGATTACTTTTATTTCTGCCGACAACAATCTGAACAACGCCGCCGTTGCGGAAAATTTATTGACAGACAACCCGAATAATTATCCGTGAACAAATACGCCAAACAAGACCGCGGAAATCTGTCGGAATACGAAGAATATTTCGCCGGAATGGACGCTTCGATGCAGCAGAAAATCGCGCTCACGACGGCGCATTTTCCCGCGCACGGAAAAATTGCCGATATGGGCAGCGGTTCGGGTAGCGGAACTTTTGATTTGGCAAAACTTTATCACGATTTACAAGTTGTCGGCGTTGATATAAATCCTGTTACGGTCGAATATTCAAACAATCATTACACGGCAAAAAATCTATCTTTTGCAGTTGGCGATATTGCCGACAAAGTGTTTGAAAATGAATCTTTAGACGGAATTTTAGATTCGTCCGTTCTGCATCACGTTACGAGTTTTAACGGTTTTGATAGACAACAAATCACGAAAACTTTACGCAATCAAGTCGCGCAATTAAAGACGAGTGGCGTTTTAATTATTCGTGATTTCGTCGTGCCTGATGATGCGGAACGAGAAGTTTTTTTAGATTTACCAACTGATGACGGCAAAGATTCGGGCGAAATTGCCAAACTTTCAACTGCCGCGCTGTTTGAAATTTTTGCGCGTGATTTTCGGTGTAGTTTGAATCTTTCGGAATCGGTTTCGTATCAAAAATACGATTCTCCGCGCCTGAATTTTTTGCGTTTTGAAACGACTTTGCGCTACGCCGCCGAATTTGTTTTACGGAAAGATTACCGCGACCATTGGAAGCCCGAACTTTTGGAAGAATACTGCTATTTTTCGCAAGATAATTTTGAAAAAGGCTTTCGCCGCGAGAATTTGCGAATCGTTGTTTCGATGCCGCTGTGGAATCCGTGGATTGTCGAAAATCGTTTTGTCGGGAAGTTTTATTTGTCAGACTTGCAAGAAAATTCGCTGACGTTTCCGCCGACAAATTTTTTAATTGTCGGCGAAAAAGTTTCAGACGGCGAAGGCGTGCGCCTGTCAGAACAGGAAGCGGTAGCGACTGGTAAAAATAACTTTCTCAACCTCAAAGCCTATCGCCACAAAAACACAAATCAAATCTACGAACTCGCCGAGCGTCCAAATCAAACGATAGATTTGTTGCCGTGGTTTGAAACGGAAAACGGACAGCTTTTCGTGCTTGCCAAAAAAGATTTTCCGCGCCCGATTGTCAACGCGCAAACAAATCGAAAAAACTTAAATCGTGCGAATTATTCAGGCTATTTAACCGAACCGATAAGCGCAATTTCAAATTTCAAATTTCAAATTTCAGATTTGCAAAGCCCGATTTCCGAGATTTTGTCCGAACGAGCAAACATTTCCGAAAAAGAAATTTTAGCAATCAGCGAACCGAATTTTTATTTTCCATCGGCTGGCGGAATTGATGAGCGCGTTGAAAGTTTTCTCGTAAAAATCGCTGACTTTGAAACGCCGCACGAGATTGAAAATTACACGAAATTCAAAAGTGCGGGTTTTGTGCGCGAACTCGATGCACTCCAAGTTCTTCGAGCCTCGCACGTTGGCGGAATGTTTGATGCGCGGCTGGAAATCAATATTTATCGGCTGCTCAGAAAATTAAATCGCTCGGCAAGCGCGTGGATTGGCGCGACAATTAAACCAACAATTCAAAAGTTTTCCGGCAAAATTGAAACAAATTTTGAAGTCGAAAAACGTGAACTTTTTGAAGAAATCGAACTTGCAGAAAATAGTTTTTTGAAACTTTGCAAAAGCGAATTTATCGAAACTGATTCAGCAAAAAACGAAATTTCACGCGCTGAATTTGAATATGTCGTGCCGAAAAATTTCAGCAAAAACACAGTCGCGGCAATTCCGTTTATCAAAACTGAAACTGAAATTCTCGTCGGCATCGAATTTCGAGATTTGCCGGCGGTTCAAAGATTTACGGGAAATTCGCAGATTATTTGCGTTCCGGCGTGGCGTTTGCCAAATTCAATCGAACATAAATTTGATTTAGAACCTTTTGTTTGCGAAAAATTTCCGAAAGATTTTAATGTTTCGATAAAAAATAGTTGGGAACTCGGCGGCTCGTTTTTTACGTCGGCAGGAATTACGCCCGAAATCGTTTATCCGTTGGCAGTCGAATTAAACGCGGAAAATTTGCGCGATACTGATTTGAAATTGTTCAATCTAAAATATCTACTCGCGCATTGCGATAAAATTCAAGACGCGCATCTTTTGATTCTGCTCAATCGTTTGGCGCATAGTTTTGGCGTGAATTAAACAGTGAGTTTGTGCTAAACTGACTCTATGAACACGGCAGTTGCATATCGTTACATTACGAAAAAAGAAAAAACCGGAGAGCCGATTATCAAAGGAACAAACACGTCTGTTCGGACGATTGTCGAAAAATGGCGCATCGGTTACACGCCGGAGGATTTAGTGCGCGGACTTCCGCATCTGACGTTGGCACAGGTCTTTGAGGCAATGAGTTATTATTATGATAATCAGGCGGAAGTTGATGATTTTATTGAACGAAATCGCATTCCTGATGAGTTAATTCATCCGCTTGTCAGAAATAAATGAGCGATCTTTTTATCAAACTTTATTTAGATGAGGATGTTGATGTTTTCATCGCCGAACTGCTTCGCGCACAAAATTTTCAAGCAGTTTCAGTTAGTGAGGTTGGACGCAGAGGAAAAAGTGATGCGGAACAACTGGAATATGCCGTCAGCAAAAATTATGCAATTTTAACTCATAACAGAGTTGATTTTGAAGAATTAGCACAAGACTATTTTTTCGATAATCTGACACATTACGGGATTATCATTTCGGTTCAGCGTCCGCCACGGGAAATCAAGGAAAGATTGTTGGATATTCTAAACAAATTCACGGCGGACGAAATGATAAATCAAATTGTTTATATCTGAAATGGATTTTATACTCGACAAATTTCACGAAGAATGCGGCATTTTTGGCGTGTTTGGACACGCTGAGGCTTCGACTTTGACGCAACTTGGGCTTTTTGCGCTTCAGCATCGCGGGCAAGAGGCTTGCGGAATTGTTTCGAGCGACGGCGAAGATTTGCATCAGTTTCGCTCGAAAGGTTTGGTAGCAGACGTTTTGGTTGAAGATGAATTGAAAAAATTAACGGGCAATTCCGCAATCGGGCATACGCGCTATTCGACTGCGGGAAAAAATACGATTAAGGAAGTTCAGCCGTTTTCCGTAACGTGCCAGCACGGGCAAATGGCGGTTTGCCATAACGGAAATCTGCCGTTTGCCGTGCAAAAACGCGCTGAATTAGAAAAAGCGGGCGCGATTTTTTCTTCGACTTCCGATACCGAAACAATTCTTCATTCGGTTGCGCGGACGGAAGCGAAAACCGTGATTGAAGCAATTTCTAAAGTTTTGAAAAAAATTGAAGGCGCGTTTTCTTTGCTGTTTTTAACGCCGAAATGTTTGATTGCCGTGCGCGATCCGCGAGGTTTTCGTCCGTTGGTTTTGGGGAAATTGAAAGATGCTTGGTGCGTGGCAAGCGAAACTTGCGCGTTTGATTTGATTGATGCCGAATATGTGCGCGAGGTCAAAGCGGGCGAAATGCTCGTGATTGACGAAAACGGTTTGCAATCGAGTTTTCCGTTTGATGAAAAACCTTTGTCGGTTTGCGCGTTTGAACACGTTTATTTTTCGCGCCCGGATTCGATAATTTTCGGGCGTTCGGTCAATCAATCGCGGCATAATATGGGCAAACAACTTGCGATTGAACATCCGATTGAAGATTCTGAAGAAGATACTTTGGTCGTTCCCGTGCCTGATTCGGGTGTCGCGGCGGCAGTCGGATTTGCGCGACAATCGGGCATCAATTTTCGCCACGCAATTATTCGCAATCATTATGTCGGGCGAACTTTTATCGAACCTTCGCAAAGCATTCGTTCGTTCGGCGTGCGCCTTAAACTCAATCCTATCAAAGATTTAATCAACGGACGACGCATAGTTTTAGTTGACGATTCGATTGTGCGCGGGACGACTTCAAAAAAAATTGTCCAAATGGTGCGCGAAGCCGGAGCGAAAGAAGTTCACGTTCGGATTTCGTGTCCGCCGACAATTTCGCCTTGTTATTACGGTGTTGATACGCCGCATAAATCCGAACTTATTGCCGCGCAAATGTCGGTCGAAGAAGTTTGCAAATATATCGAAGCCGATAGCTTAGGTTATCTCTCAATCGAAGGAATGCGGGCGGCAATCGGCATTGACGAAAGCTCATCTTGCACGGCTTGTTGGAACGAAAAATATCCGACATTAATCGTCAAAAACATCGGCGCGGCACAGGCAAAATAAAATTTAATACCGCGCCTGCAAACTTTCTTTTTCTCTTTCTATACCAAACAGGAATTGGATGGCGAAAGTATTTTATTAAAAAGTCCAACACGCTTTAGCTTGTTGAATGCTTGACATCTCAACAAGCTAAAGCGTGTTGGACTTTTTCCGGCACACTATTTTTCGCAAATTATTTCCTTATAACTGATAGATTTTTTTTACTTTCTTGAAGCCAAACAAATCTCTTGCCTTGCGTGTTTTCGGTTTGCGGTGTAAATTAACGCAAGTTAAACTAATAAAACTACTTTCCCTATTTGCGTTTCAATAAAAACTTGGAGGTTTTTTACTTACCGTTATGGCTAACAAAAATCCATTTTTGGAGAATTTTCGTTCATACATTCCCGACCGCACGAGTTTGCGCGAGTTGACGATTTTACCGCTTATCGTCGGCACTTTGTTGGGAATCGTTTTCGGTGCGTCGTCGCTTTATCTGGTTTTGAAAACGGGTTTGACCGTTTCGGCTTCGATTCCGGTCGCCGTGATTGCGATAACCTTGTTTCGTCTGCTTTCAAAATTCGGCGTGCGCGATGCCACGATTCTTGAAGGAAACATAATGCAAACTGCCGGAAGCGCGGGCGAATCAATCGCGTTCGGCGTTGGCGTTACGATGCCGGCAATTATGATTCTCGGTTTCGATTTGAATCTTTTGCAATCAACTTTAGTCGCAGTTTTTGGCGGGCTTTTGGGCATTTTGCTGATGATTCCTCTGCGCCGCGCTTTGATTAAAGAACAACACGGTTACTTAAAATATCCTGAAGGCACGGCTTGCGCGGAAGTTTTAAAGGCTGGCGCATCGAAAGAATCGCGTGAGGCTTCACAACTCGTGGACATTACGGCGGACGACAGCGCGGCTTTGCAAGGCGGAAAAATTATCGGTGTCGGTTTCGGACTCGGTTTTCTTTATAACGTGCTGATGCAGGTTTTTAGCCTTTGGAATCCCGAACCGCACAAAGAATTATCCGACAACACAATCAAAGGCGGCTCGATTTCGCTTGAAAACAATCCTGCGCTTTTAGGTGTCGGCTACATCATCGGCGCGAAGGTTTCGGGAATTATGATGGCGGGCGGCGTTCTGTCTTATTTGGTTTTGATTCCGTTAATCAAATTTTTCGGCGAAAGCGCGGCGGCACCGATTGCGCCCGAATTGAGCAAAACCGTCGGCGAAATGTCTTCGGGACAAATTCGCGGAGCTTACATTCTCTACATCGGCGCGGGCGCGGTGGCAACGGCGGGAATTATTTCGCTCTGCCGAAGTTTGCCGACGATTTGGAGTGGTTTGAAATCCGGTTTAGCTGACCTTCGCGGCGGTTCACACGCGGAAGGTTCGAGCTTGCCACGCACCGATCAAGATATTTCGATGAAATGGGTTATCATCGGAATCGTTGCGCTGATTACAGGAATTCTACTGATTCCGCAACTCGGTTTGAGCATTTTTACCGATTGGAAAGTTTCGATTATCGGTGCGATTCTGATTTTGGTTTTAGGCTTTTTGTTCGTTACAGTTTCATCGCGTTTGACAGGCGAAATCGGTTCTTCGTCAAACCCGATTTCGGGAATGACGGTCGCAACCTTGCTCATAACCTGTTTAGTTTTCTTAGCTTTAGGCTGGACGGCGGCTGATCCGTATTTTGTGACGGCGTTATCGGTCGGCGGAATTGTTTGTATTGCCGCATCGAACGGCGGCACGACTTCGCAGGATTTGAAAACGGGTTTTTGGGTTGGCGGAACGCCGCGCAATCAGCAAATCGCTATTCTTTTCGGCGCGTTGGCTTCGTCGCTCGTTTTGGGTTGGTTGCTCGTTACCTTAAACGATACGAAAACTTATTATCACAAAGTTGACCAAAAAGAATTTGCTTCGGAATTTCGCATCAAAGAATCGCAACTTTTCAAACAAGGCGGAACTTTCAAAGACGAAAAAGTCATCAACGGACCGTTTAAGGAAACCGATAAAGCCACTTATAAAGTTTGGCAAAATACCGATCCGAAATCGGGTCCGGTCGGAAAATATTTGGTTGATCCGCAAGGAAAACCTGTCTATTTGGTTGATCCGGGCATTAACGGGCAAATCAAAGTGGACGACAAAGGTCAGCCGCTCGAACGCTACGACGCGCCGAAAGCGACTTTGATGAGCTACATTATCAAAGGAATTTTGAATCAGGAATTGCCTTGGGGCTTGGTTTTAATCGGCGCGATGATTGCGATTATGCTCGAACTCGCGGGCATCGGAAGTTTAGCGTTTGCCGTCGGGCTTTATTTGCCGATTGCTACGTCCGCGCCGATTTTCGTCGGCGGCGTAATTCGTTGGGCGGTTGATCTTTATTTGAAGAAAAAACTCGCCCGACAAAATCTGACGCAAGAACAAATCGAAGCCGAAACCGATAAATCAAACGGTGTTTTGATGGCTTCGGGCTACATTGCGGGCGGCGCAATCGCCGGAATTATGGTCGCGCTGTTCAGTCTCGATAACTTTGAATTTTTGAAATATCTCAAAGACATCAAAGACGGCTGGGCAAAATGGGCGGAAACTTCAAACGGCTGGTTCGCCGGTCCGAACGCCGATTGGCTCGGAATGATTCCGTTTTGGATTTTGGCGATTATTTTGTATTACGTCGGACGCGAATTGCTTCTTTCAGGGCGTAAGAAATAATCGAAAGATTTTTGCCCGCGAAACACACGAAATATACGAAAAAAGAACAAATTATTTTTCGTGTCTTTCGTGTGTTTCGTGGGCAAATAAAATTCTTTTTTAAGATATTCCCGTAAAAATAAAAAATATTTTACCTTTTTACTTCAAACGCGCTATAATCTTTGTAGCGCGTTTTTCTTTGGCGCGATTCCTGCGAAAAATTCTACATTTCAATTTCCGAAATTAATAAAATGTCTAATAAAATCTTAGTTATTTTTGTCGCCGCAATTTTCAGCGCATCGTGTGCGGTTGAAGCATCGAAAACCGAAACGACGGAAAATCTGCCGCAACAATCAACGCAATCAACGCAATCAACGCAACAAACTTCGCAATCTGTAACGCAAAATTCACAGCGCGTGAATACAATCGAAATCAAGCCTGATTCGCCTGCTGATACGGTTCGCGCTTTTTATACGAAATTGCGCGAGAAAAAATATCGTGAAGCGTTTTTCTTGACGAATATGCGTCCGGCGATTGAAGGTTTGACCGATACGGAATTGAACGAGTTAAATGTTGATTTTGAAAATATTTCCAACCAAGTTCCTGCTGAATTGGAGATAAACGGCGAAATAATTACAGGCGAAAAAGCGACCGTTACGGCAAATTTGCCTGACGGGATGGGCAAACCGAAAAAGATTCAGCCCATAACTCTGCGGCGCGAAAACGGCGTTTGGGTAGTTTTGACATTGGACGAAAAAGCCGCAAAAACCGTCAAAAAAGAAGGCAATAAATATTTCTTTACTTTGCGAAACGATACATATCAAGACGAAGCGCAAAACACGCTCGAAAAAATTATGCAGGCGCAATCACTTTTTTCGATGGAAAATGGTAAGACTTACGGTAATCTGCCCGCGCTTATCGAAAAAGGTTTGGTGTCGTCGGACGTGCAAAATTCGCAGTTGTCGGGTTATCGTTTCAGCGTCGCGCTCAGCTTTGACGGGAAAAATTATATCGCAACCGCAGAGCCTGTGGAATATGGAAAAACCGGAAAATTATCATTTCGTGCTGAAACCGTGAATGGCGAAAATCCGCGACTTTTACGCAAAGATAACCGCGGAAAACAGCTTAAAAATTAAAAAAAAATTTTTTTGTTAAAAAAAATATTGATATTTTTGAAAAAAAGCGGTATAAGTTGTTTTATTATTTGATTTTATCAAACAATTCCCGACGACACCATAAAAACAAAATGATACGAAAGCTGATTTCAAAAATAAACAAATCGCTAACTAGACGTGTCGTTTCAGCGAGGCATAATTACGAAGTTCCGATTAAAGTTTCGCTCGAACCGAATAGGAATACAGGACAATTGCAGATGCCCGTGCAGCATCTGACAATTTCCGGTGAGACCAAAGATTTGAGCAAAACAGGTATTGCTTTTATCGTTTCTTCAATTCGTTTGCGCGAATATTATCTGGTCGGCGAAGATCGGACGCTCAACGCCGAACTCGATTTGCCGGGCGGAAAAATAACGATGCAAATCATTGGGCAAAGATATGAACAAGTCGGGCTGCATCTTTCCGAAACGCGATTTCTTATCGGCGCAACCATTACCAAAATCTCGGACGATGCCCGCGAAATCTACGAACATTTTATAAGCCAAGGCAAAAAACGCGGAAAAGAAGCCTTTGTTTTGGGCATTGATAAAGGTTAAGCGGAAAAGATTTTTTGCCCGCGAAACACACGAAACACACGAAAATAAAACAAATTTTATTTTTTCGCGTATTTCGTGTGTTTCGCGGGCAATATTTGTTTTAAACTCGGAATTGGAAGTGATTTATGAAAAAAATCGGCATCGGATTTATCGGCACAGGATTTGCGCGAAAAGTGCAAATTCCTTGTTTTGCGGAATGTGAAAATGCGGAAATTGTTTCGGTCGCCAGCGCAAATCTTGCAAATGCGGAAAGCACGGCGCGAGAATTTAATATTCCGCATTTTACCGGCGATTGGCGCGAAACTGTTGCAAACAAAGGCGTTGATTTAGTTTGCATCACCACGCCGCCGAATCTGCATTTTGAGCAGACGCTTTTTGCAATCGAATTAGGCAAACATATTTTGTGCGAAAAACCAATGGCGATGAACGTCAAAGAAGCACAAATAATGACCGAAAAAGCGCGTGAAAAAAACATTCTTGCGCTGATTGATCACGAAATGCGTTTTCAAAGCGGCAGACAAAAAGCATTTGAAATCTTGCGCGGCGGCGAAATCGGAAAAATTCGTCACGCCAAATATAATTTTCGCAACGCCTCACGCGGCGATGCCGATTTGCCTTGGAATTGGTGGTCGGATAAAACGGTCGGCGGCGGCGCACTCGGCGCGATTGCTTCGCATATTATTGATTCGTTTTTGTGGTTTTTGGGCGCAGATATTTCACAAGTTTTTTGCCAATTACAAACGCACATCAAACAGCGCAAAGACGCAAAAACAGGCGATTTGCGCGAAGTTACGAGCGATGACGAAGTAAATATGATTGTGCGTTTTGCCGAAAATAAGTTGACGACGGACGCAACCGGAATGGTTTCAATTTCGATGGTCGAATATCCGAAATACGAAAATTACATCGAATTTTTCGGCACATCGGGCGCGATTCGCATTGATTATTTAGGCGAAATTTCGCTCGCCAAGAAAGGCGAAAACGATTGGACGAAACTCGAAACCGAAATCGGCAAATCTCCAAAAGGAATTTTCGATTCAGGTTATCCGAGCGCGTTTATGTCGTTTGCGCCAAAAATTATCGAAGCAATTGTAAACGGCGAAACTGAAATTAAACACGCCGCAACTTTTGCCGACGGCTTACGAATCCAAAAAGTTTTAGACGCAGCACACGAATCGAACACAAAGCAAAGTATGATAAAAATTTAATTGCTAAGTAATTGGACGGAATTAAATTAAAAATGTTTGGCGTGTTCTGAGTCCCGACTTTAGTCGGCTTCTTCATTTCGCCGCGCTTCGCTGGCGAAATGCCCGGGCTTGTGCCAGGCGGGACTCAAAACTTAAAAATAATTCTGTCCACTTACTTACAACAATTATTTTGGAAAGATGTCCAATGAAAAAACTTCTGAAAATTATTGCCATAGTTTTAAGTGTTCTAATTGCCGTTTTTCTTATCGGCTTTTTCGGTTTCGCTCCTGCTTACATTGAAAAATCGTTAAATCCGGTAATTAATAAACCGCCTTATCAAGTTTCGGAAAAAGCGCAAATTTTGCACGAGAAACTTTTCGTCGCAGATTTGCACGCCGATTCTTTGCTCTGGAATCGAAATTTGCTTGAAGATTCTTCAATTGCACAAGTTGACGTGCCGAAATTATTGCGCGGAAATGTTGCGTTACAAGCATTTACAGTTGTTACAAAAACGCCGCGTGGTTTAAATATCGAACGAAATACAGACGAAACCGATAATATTTTTTGGCTTTCGTTGGCGCAATTTCAGCCGTTTGAAAATCTTTCAAGTTTGACGAAACGCGCTTTGACGCAATCAAAAAAACTTCACGAATACGCCGCTAAATCTGACGGAAAACTCGTCGTTATCAGATCAAAAACCGATTTAAGGAAATTTATCGAACGCCGCAAGACTGAAAAGATTGTCGGCGGTTGGCTCGGCATCGAAGGCGCACACGCCCTCGACGGCAAGCTCGAAAATGTTGACATTTTATTCGACGCAGGTTTTCGGATGATGTCGCCGTCGCACTTTTTTGATAACGACATCGGCGGTTCGGCGCACGGCGTTGAAAAATACGGTTTGACCGAAAAAGGCAAAGAAATGATTCGCCGAATGGAGCAAAAAGGAATGATTGTTGACGTTGCTCACGCATCGCCGAAAACTCTCGACGACATTCTCGCCATTGCCACCAAACCGATTGTCGTTTCGCACACAGGCGTTCGCGGAACGTGCGACAATCAACGAAATTTATCAGACGAACAACTAAAAGCCATCGCCAGAACTAACGGAATTGTCGGCATCGGATTTTGGGACACAGCCATCTGCGGCGAAGACGCAAAAAGCATCGCCAAAGCAATTCGCTACGCATCAAACATCATTGGCGCAGACCACGTTGCGCTCGGCTCAGACTTCGACGGCTCAGTAAAAGTCCCATTCGACACCAGCGGCGAAGCCTTAATCACCGAAGCACTTTTAAACGAAAACTTCACCGAAGCAGAAATCGCCAAAATTATGGGCGGAAATGTCGTTAAATTATTGGGCGAAAATCTGCCCGATTAAGATATTAGGGGCGAAAAAGCGCAAAAAAATATCTGTAAAAACACTAAATAGTCTGTTTTTTAAGTCAATACCTTCGCCAAATGATACTTGAAAATTTGAAATAAGATAATGAAATGAAACGAGTTTTTTAGTAGATTATTTTTACTGAAATTTTCCGACTAAAATTAACAACTCGTTTCGATGGATATTTTACCACTTTTTGCT
>JANNYB010000060.1:0-48061 GCA_031409875.1 Acidobacteriota bacterium
AACTCATTATTTTTCAATTCGAACCACGAGCTAAAGCAACGTGGCTAAATGCCGCGAAACGCGGAAAGCCTCGTGAACGAGGCTGAAAATCACAACATTCTAAAGCTACCGTGAAATCATTTTATTTTAGAAAGATGTCTAATAGAAGGCTTCTACCGTTTTTTCACTTTTCACTTTTCACTTTTCACTTGCGAAGCCTTGTAACTATTTTCGTATTGGTATAACATTTTCGGCAAGTCTGCAATTTAAATAATTTATCATAGGAGAGTAAAAACAAATGCAAAATACTGGCAAATCGGCAATCGGTCTTGATGGAAATGTAACGGCTTTAATCGGATATCCTGTCGGATTATTGGCTCTGATTCTGATTTTTATCGAAAAAGATAATAAATGGGTGCGTTTCCACTCGATTCAATCAATTCTTTATTGGGTAGCGGTTTCGATTATTTACGTCGTGTTGGGAATAATCGGAGGCATATTTTTGGCAATTTCAACAACGCTTGGGTCATTAGTTTTCGGTTTAATGGGATTACTGGGGCTGGTAACTTTCATCGGAATTATATTTTTAGCCTTTAAAGCCTATCAAGGCGAAACATTCAAACTTCCCGTCATCGGCGATATGGCGGAAAAATGGAGCAATAATTAATTTTCGATTGCAATTTTTTTACAAAAGCGAGAGTTTCGGCTCTCGCTTTTTTACTTCAATAAAAAATGTAATTCGTGTTAAATTATACTTGAATGAAGATTTATTTGGACAATTGCACATTTAACCGACCTTTCGACAATCAATCAGGCATTCGCATTAAAATAGAAACCGAAGCTAAATTGTATATTCAAGAACAAATCCGAGCAGGAAATTTGAAGTTGATTTGGTCATACATTCTTGATTTTGAAAATGAGCAAAATCCTTTTATTGAAAGAAAAGTTTCGATTGCCAAATGGAAAAAATTTGCCTCGACAGATGTCGAAGAAAGCGAAAATCTGTTGAAAACCGCAAATGTTTTGCTGAAATCAGGGTTAAAATCTAAAGATGCGTTACATCTTGCGTCGGCAATCGAAGGCGACAGCGATTATTTTATTACGACCGATGATGGGATTTTAAAGAAAATCTCGAAATTTGATAAAATTTTTGTCGTCAGCCCGACTGATTTCATCAAAAAACTCGAAGATTATGATAACTGATACTGAAATAAGATTAAAAGGTTTAGAAGCATTAATTAACGCGCTTGGCGAAGTCCAAGCCGAGCGTTTTATCAGTTTGGTTTTGCGCGAACCTTTCGATTATACAATCTGGCAGAAAAAACTCTGGCAAGATAAATCGGTTGAACAGATTAGCAATTCGGCAATGGAACTTCGCAAAAAATCAAAGCAAATTTAAATTTTAATTTCGCCGAATACGCGCTCATAAACCTTTTCGACATTTCGCAAATAATGCCGCAAGTCGAAAACTTTTTCGACTTCTTCCGCCGATAATTTAGCGCGAATGTCTGGGTCATTCATTACTAAATCACGATATTCGCCGCCTTCGTCCCAAACTTTCATTGCATTGCGTTGCGTAAAAACGTATGCGTCTTCGCGCGAAATTCCTTTTTGCGTAAGTGCGAGCATCAATTGACCGCTGAAAACCAAACCGCGCGTTAAATTCAAATTTTTCAACATATTTTCGGGATAAACGACGAGATTATCGAGCAAAGATGTGGTTTTCGCCAAAATATAATCGAGCGTTGCGCTTGAATCCGGCAAAACGATTCTTTCCGCTGACGAGTGCGAAATATCGCGTTCGTGCCAGAGCGCGACGTTTTCCAAACCGACAATCGCATTCGCCCGAACCGTCCGCGCCATTCCGCAAATTCTTTCCGACAAAATCGGATTTCGTTTGTGCGGCATTGCGCTTGAACCTTTCTGTCCGGTTTTGAATTTTTCCTGCGCTTCGCGGACTTCCGTGCGTTGCCAATGACGAACTTGAAGCGCAATTTTTTCGAGTGATGAAGCAATAATCGCCAACGTGCAAAGATATTCGGCGTATCTGTCGCGCTGAATAACCTGCGTTGAAACGTCGGCGGCTGAAATCCCGAGTTTTAAACAAACTCTTTCTTCGACATCCGGCGCAAGATGTGCAAACGCGCCGACTGCGCCCGAAATTTTGCCGACCGAAATCATTTCTTTAGCTTTTTGTAATCTTTCTTTATTGCGCTGAAACTCCGAAAACCACAAAGCCCAACACAAACCAAACGAAGTCGGTTCGGCGTGAATTCCGTGCGTCCGCCCAATTTGCGGCGTGTCCTTAAATTCAAAAGCGCGACGTTTCAAAACTTCCAAAAGCGCATCAATTTTCGGCAAAAGAATTTCACACGCTTCTTTCAAAAGCAAAGCATTTGCCGTGTCCACAACGTCGCTCGACGTTAAACCGTAATGCACAAACCGCGCGGCATCGCCAATGTTTTCGGCTAAATTCGTCGTAAAAGCAATCACGTCGTGATCAGTAGTTTTCTCGATTTCGTTAATGCGTTTGACCGTAAAAGCCGCCTTCGATTTTATCTGTTCAAGCGCGTCCAACGGAATAATTCCGTCTTCGGCGTGAACTTCGCAAACCGCAATTTCCACGTCTAACCATTTTTGAAATTTATTTTTCAGCGACCAAATCGCGCCCATTTCGGGCAATGTGTAGCGTTCTATCATATTGTCAGAACCACCTGCGGTAGCGGGTGGTTTAAGTTTATTATTCTGCAAGTTATCGTAAAGTATCCGGTAGTTAGCTTCAACCACCCGCTACCGCAGGTGGTTCTGACTCAATCAAAATTAGGCAAATCGTCGCCTTGCCCATTTATTACATAATCAACCGCCAACTCAATACTTCGTTCGTTCCACAAACGTCTTTTACTGCCTTTATCCGCCCACGGACTTTTTTCGTTTCGCCAGCAACCTTCGCTTCTCATCTCTCGCGTAGCATTTGCTTTGAAACCATTGAGCGCAATTTCCGGTTTTTTATCGCCAATCGAAACAACCGTATGAATGTGATTTGTGCGAACATTTATAGCTCTCAATAACCAACCGCGTATATCGCAGGTTTCTCGAATCGCTTTTTCGATTGATTTTCGTTGGTTTGCGTCAAGAATAACAATTTTGCTTTTCAATCTTTGTGTATTTTTTTCAAGCCAATTTTCTTCGGGTGGAAGAAATGCGGTTTTGTATTCATTGCGAAAACGATTTACCGAACCTCTTTTGTCGCCGTGAAGCCAAGTCCCGTAACTACGGAAAGTAATTAAATATGCTAAGGGAATGTCTGTGTCGTTCCACATAATTTTAGGTTTTCGTAATGCAAAGTTCAACCACCCGCTACCGCAGGTGGTTCTGACGTGTCTTCTTCAATTTTCACTTCCTTATCGCCGAGAATGTCTTCGACATAAATCATCTGCACCAGCACCAAAATCACGGCAAGCAGTGGCGTGGCGAGAACTAAACCCAAACCGCCGAGCAGAACTCCGAGCGCGATTTGCGCGACAATCGTCAGCGCGGGCGGAAGTTCGACCGTGCGGCGTTCGATGACCGGCGTTACGATGTTCGATTCGATAAGCTGAACGATAACGAACAAAATCAGCACATAAAAAGCCTTGATCGGTGAATCAATAAACGCCAAAAGTATTGCCGGAACAGCCGAAAAAATCGGTCCGAAGTTTGGAATAAACGATAGCAATCCGGCAATTAAACCCAAAGTCAGCGCGAGCGGAACGCCGAGAATCGAAAGCCCGATCCACGTCAAAAGTCCGATAAAAAGCATCGAAGCCGTTTTGCCGATCAGCCACCAAGTTAGCGTATTCCCGATTTCGCTCAAAACTTCCTGCACCCGCGCACGCGCCTCAACGGGGAAAAGTTTCTTTAAGCCGTTCGTATAAAATTTCGGCTCGACTGCCAAGTAAATCGCCACCAAAATCACCACGAAAAAATTGCCGATTGCGCCGACAGTCGAAGAAAAATATCCGCCGACTCGCGTCAGAAGACTGGAAAAATCGAGATTATTAATCTTTTCCCGCATGGCTTGGTCATTCGGAAATTGTTCGATAATCGTCTTGCCCCAGCTAAATTGCGAAAAATAATTACTTATTTTTAGTAACGAATCAGGCAATTTATCTCGCAAAAGTTTTACCTGCTCGGTAACGTCGGGCGCAAGCAGAGCAATCGCGCCGCCCAAAATTGCGAGAAGCAAAACCGACACGAGCAAAACCGACATCGTTTCGGAAAGTTTTGTGTAGCGATTAACAAGATCAGCCAAACCGCGCAAAAAAATTGCCAGCAGAACGCCCGCGAAAATCAGCAGAATTACGTCAAAAACTTGAAAAAGCAATTGATAAAGCAAATATGCCGAAACCGCGATAGCAACCGCGATAAGCACTTTGCGCGTGTATGTCAGAGTTTTGGAGTTGTCGGAAGTCATTGTTTAATAATCAATTATCCATTGTCGCCGACATATTTTCAACATAGAAAATCTATCATCATTTATCTTTCTTTTTTGGCGTGTTTGGTGTGTTTCGCGGGCAATTATTTATAAGACATCTTTCCAAAATAAACAATTGATATGATTAGCTTTACGGCTAAAAGAATTTATTCTTAGAGTCCAACACGCTTTAGCTTGTTGAAACGCCAACCATCGCGCAAGTTGGTGTTCATCGGATATTTAGCAAATTTGAAATTAAACTTGCGCGACAAGCTAAAGCATGTCGGACTGTTTGTCACAAATTTATCAAAGGTTACTCAGTTATTTAGGAAAGATGTCTATTTTTTATTTGTTATCGAATTTGGTTTTAGATGTTGTTTGAGTTTTACTGTTTATGAGATGAGTTTTAAGACGGAAAAATCAGGCACGGAAAAAAAATATAAATTGATGATTGTCGTCGGCGAAGCGTCGGGCGATGCACACGCGGCTCGGTTGGTTCGTGCGCTTCGCGGGATTGCGCCGGAAATTGAATTTGAATTTTTCGGCGCGGTCGGACACGATTTGCGCGAAACGGGCGTTGAAGAAACGGTCAGCGCAGACAATCTTTCAATCGTCGGTTTGCCCGAAATCGCCCGCGCTTTGCCGATGTTTTGGAAAACTTTTCAAACCTTGAAACGCGAAGCCGTCAAACGAAAACCCGACGCGGTGATTTTGGTTGATTTTCCCGAATTTAATTTGAAACTTGCCAAATCTCTCAAAAAACTTGGGCTTAAAATAATTTATTACATCTCGCCGCAGATTTGGGCGTGGCGCGAATATCGCATCAAGACGATAAAAAATTCGGTTGATTTATTGTTGACGATTTTGCCTTTTGAAAAAGATTGGTATGTTGAACGCGGCGTTAATCACGTCGAATTTGTCGGAAATCCTTTGACGAGGGAAGTTCACGCTTCAATTTCAAAAGAAGAATTTTGTGTGAAATATAATCTCGATGCCGAAAAGCCAATAATTTCACTTCTAGCCGGAAGCCGTTCAAAGGAAATTTCGCGGATTTTGCCGGTTTTGTTTGAAACGGCAGATTTGATGTTGCGGAAAAATAAAGATTTGCAATTTGTCGTGCCTTTGGCGAAAAATCGTAAATTTGAAGAAGTCGAACGCGCCGGAAGTGCGAAAATTTCAAATTTAATTGTCGTCAAAAACGAAACTTTCGACGCGCTGAACGCTTCGGACGCGGCGGCAGTTACGAGCGGCACGGCAACGCTCGAAACAGCAATTATCGGAACGCCGGAAGTCGTTGTTTATAAATCTTCGGCTTTAAATTACAAACTCGTGCGCCCACTGATTACGGTCGAACATTTCGGACTCGTAAATCTCATTGCGCGTGAAAGATTGGCAACAGAATTGATGCAAGAAGAATTTACGCCCGAAACTTTATCGGCGGAATTATTTCGTCTGCTCGAACCTGAAACAAACAAAAAAATGCGCGAAAGATTAAAAGAAGTTACCGAAACGCTCGGACACGGCGGCGCATCGGAACGCGCGGCGGAGTTTATTGTTCATTTTTTGTCAAAAAAACAAAAAGTAATGCAATAAAAGCCGGCAAAGCCTGTGTGAAAATAATCGAAGTTTTCGCGGTTAAGCCGCCGAAAATTCCGGCAACGACAATGCAAGCGAGAAAAAATAATTTCACATCGCGCCTGTCAGAAATTAATCCCCAAACAAGACCGACTGCCAAAAATCCGTTATACAAACCTTGATTCGCCGCCAGAGTTGCGGACGCTTGTGAAAATTCGGGAGTCATATTAAAAATTTTTCTTCCCACATCGTGATTCCAAAAAAACATTTCAAGAATTAAAATCCCGAAATGAATCAGCGCGACCAAAGCGGTTAAAATATTAGCGATTGTTTTCATTTGAGTTTTTATAACACGATTTGCGCGAGATAACAAGAAAACATGCGGCGGAAAATTAGGGTTTATTCAAAATAGTCGGTTCACAAAATTCAGTTATCAGCTATTAGTTATCAGCTTTCAGCTATTCCGAAAAATTATTCGTATTTCATTCGGAATAACTGATAGCGAATAGCGAATAGCTGATAATTTATGATTTGCGTCGAATCGTTTTACTTTGAATAAGTGCTAGTCCAAAGATTTATTTCACAAAACAATCTTGACGCAATGGCGTGAATTGCAATAACTTAGATTATCAAGTATTCCAAATTTCTAACTCCTGTTTCCAATTAAAAACTAACGACTATTTGGAATATGAAAACCGGAATCTGAAATTAAACAACAAATGGATAACAGAATTCACCGCGAAGTCATCGGCGGACATTTGCTCGTCATTGGCGGCGCGGAAGATAAATATAACGAACGCAGGATTTTAAAGAAATTCTTAGAACTTGCGGGCGGCGACAAAGCGGAAGTTTTAATTGTTCCCGTCGCTTCGGATTACCCCGAATTTGCGGCGGACGTTTATGTTCACGCTTTTCGGCGTTTGGGCGTGGCAAACCCGCGAGTTCTGCGGGCAACTTCGCGGCAAGATGTCGTTTCGGTTGATGCCGACGCGCTGCTCGACGGCGTAACCGGAGTTTTTATTTCGGGCGGCGATCAGATGCGTCTGGTTTCGATTTTGGGCGGCACGATGTTCGCGCAAAAATTGCGGCATCTCGTAACCGAAACCGATTTGGTGATGGCTGGGACGAGTGCGGGCGCGGCTGGAATGTCAACTTCGATGATCGTGCGCGGCGAATCAACGCCGCATCCGCAAAGAAATTCCGTGCGGCTTTCGCCCGGACTCGGTTTTTTGAAAAACGTCATCATTGACCAACATTTCACCGAACGCGGACGCATTTCGCGCCTGATTACCGCCGTTTCGTATAATCCGTATAATCTCGGCATCGGCATTGACGAAAACACCGCGATAATCTTGGATAAAGAAGGCGTTCTCGAAGTTTTTGGCGCAGGAACGGTAACAATCGTTGACGGCTCGCAGATAACTTTCAACGAAATTGCCGAAGTTGACGACAACGATGCTTTCAGCGTTTGCGGCGTTCAATTGCATATTTTAGGCGACGGTTTGCTCTACGATTATTTCGCCAGAGCAACAATCCAGCCGCCGAATGAATTTTTATTGCCCGATATAGAGTAATTTCAGATTCCAAATTCCAAATTCCAAATTTCAGATTCCAAATTAGGTCTGAAATCTGAAATTCGGAATGATATGGAATCTAAAGAGAAAGAATAACTATGATAAAAAGATTTGAAGATTTAGAGGTTTGGAAAATTGCATTTGATAGTGCAAATTTGATTTACGATATTACATCGGTTGGTAAGTTTAGTCAGGATTATGTTTTGCGCGACCAAATCAGGAGAGCAGGAGTTTCGATTTTTTCAAATATTGCTGAGGGCTTTGAAAGGGACGGCAATAAAGAATTAGCTAATTTCTTAACAATTGCTAAAGGTTCTTGCGGCGAAGCTCGCGCTCAAGCTATTTTTGCATTTCATCGAAATTATATTTCAAAAGATGAATTTGATACAATTTCGGGAAAACTTGTCAAAACCAGTCAACAACTTTCGGGTTTTAGAAGTTACATTCAACAATCAGGAATGAAAGGCAGAAAAACACTTTAAATTCCAGATTCCAAATTCCAAATTGAAGAATAAAATCTGGAATCTGGAATCTGGAATCTGAAATTTGGAATCTGGAATCTGAAATCTGGAATCTGAAATTTGGAATCTGAAATTATGAACATATTAGAAATCAGAACATTACGCGGACCGAATTATTGGAGCGGTTATTGGAAAAAGCTGATAATTATGCGGCTTGACATCGGCGATTATGAGCAGAAACCGTCAAATGAAATCGAAGGATTTTATGAGCGGATGAATGAATTATTGCCGACTTTGATAAAGCACGGTTGCAGTTACGGCGAAGACGGCGGATTTTTAAAGCGCGTTGAGGAAGGAACTTGGGCGGGACATATTATCGAACATTTCGCGCTCGAAATGCAGACGCTTGCGGGAATGGATGTCGGCTACGGACGCACCCGCGAAACTTCGGTTAAAGGCGTTTATAATGTCGTTTTTGCGTATCACGAAGAAGAAGTCGGACGTTTTGCGGCGCGGGCTGCCGTGCGTCTGTTTTTGGATTTGGCGGAAGGAAAATCCCTTGACGAATTGCGCGAAATTATCAAAAAAGAAGTTCAGGAAATGCGTGAAACTCGTGAAGATGTGCGTTTTGGACCTTCGACGGGTTCATTGGTCGAAGAAGCCGATTCGCGCGATATTCCGTTTATTCGTTTGAATGATCAATCGCTCGTCCAACTCGGTTTCGGCGTTCATCAAAAACGTATTCAAGCGACGACGACTTCGCAGACGAATATGATTTCGGTTGACATTGCGGGCAACAAAGATGCAACCAAAAAACTCTTGGGCGAAATGGGCGTTCCCGTGCCGAAAGGTTACAAAATCCGCGAAGAAGAAGAATTGGAAAAAACGATTGAGCGAGTCGGTTATCCTGTTGTGATTAAACCGCTTGACGGCAATCACGGCAAAGGCGCAACCGTTGGAATCTTAGATTTGGAACACGCGAAAATCGCTTTTGAAAAGGCGAAAGAATATTCGCGTTGGATAATCGTCGAAAAACAATTAATCGGCAATGATTTTCGCGCTTTGGTCGTGAATAATCAACTTATCGCGGTTGCCGAAAGAGTTCCGGCGCACGTTGTCGGCGACGGGAAATTGACGATTGAAGAACTTATTGACAAAACCAACGAAGACCCGCGCCGAGGTTACGGACACGAAAACGTCCTGACCGAAATCACGATTGACCAACAAACCGAAAGATTGATTGCGGCGAAAGATTACACGCTCGAAACGGTTCTCGAAAAAGACGAACTTCTTTATCTGAAAACGACGGCAAACATTTCAACCGGCGGCACGGCGATTGACAGAACGGACGAAGTTCATCCGCAAAACATCTTTTTATTTGAGCGAATTGCCAAAATTATCGGTCTCGATGTTGCCGGAGTTGATATAATTGCGCCGAATGTTGCCGAACCTTTGGAAGAAAACGGCGGCGGCATTATCGAAGTCAACGCTGCGCCCGGATTTCGTATGCACCTTGCGCCATCGGAAGGAATTGGCAGAAATGTTGCCGAATATGTGATTGATATGCTGTTTCCGCCGGGTTGTCCGTCGCGCATTCCGATTTTTTCGATTACCGGAACAAACGGCAAAACAACGACAACTCGTTTAATCGCACATATTTTACGAGGAAGCGGAAAAACTGTCGGATTTACGACAACGGACGGAACTTATATTCAAAATCAGCAAATCGTTACGGGCGACAATACCGGACCTGTTTCGGCGCAATTAGTTTTGAAAGATCCGACGGTTGAGGTCGCGGTTTTGGAAACCGCACGCGGCGGAATTATTCGCGCCGGACTTGGTTTTGACCATTGCGACATCGGCGTTGTGCTGAATGTTGCGGCTGACCATTTAGGTTTGAAAGATGTCAACACACTCGAAGATTTGGCGCGTGTCAAATCGGTCGTGCCGCGTTCGGTGAACAAAAAAGGTTACGCGGTTTTGAATGCCGAAGACGAAAATGTCTATCAAATGAAAGAACTCGTTGACGGGCATCTGGTTTATTTTTCGATGGACGAAAATCATCCGAATATCGAACGCCAAGCGCGTCGCGGCAGAGTTTCGTGCGTTTATGAAAATGGCTACGTTACGATTTTGAAAGGCAAATGGAAGGTTCGCATCGAAAAAGCGATAAATGTTCCTTTGACCTATGGCGGACGCGCTGAATTTATGATTCAAAACGTCTTGGCGGCAACGCTGGCGTGTTTCGTTCACGGCGTTTCGATGGAAGATATTCGCAGCGGTTTGCGAACTTTCAACGCAGGAACGGCGCAAACGCCCGGACGTTTGAATTTCATCGAAATCGGCGACACGACCGTTTTGATGGATTACGCACATAATCCCGCCGGATTGATGGGCTTGCGAAATTTCGTTTTGAAATTACCGAACAAACATCGCACTTGCGTCATCAACGGCACAGGCGACCGTCGCGACGACGACATCCGCGAACTCGGAAAAATCGCCGCCGATACGTTTGAACGCATCATCATCAGACGCGGAAATTTCTTGCGCGGGCGCGAACCGGATGAACTGGTTACGCTTCTCCAAGAAGGCATCGCTCAAAGCGAAAACAAACCGCAAGTCAGACTAATTCCCGACGGACGCGAAGCCATTCACCACGCCATAAAATCAGCACGAAAAGGCGAATTAGTCGTTACTTTGGCAGATTTAGTGCCGGACGATATTGGCTACGTTCAAGAATATCGAGATATATTTTTGAAAGCGCAGTCGGAAAAGTAAAATCGGAGGTTAGGGAAATTGCTTAATTTTAGAAATCAAAAGAACGAATTAAAATCATTAATTCGTTCTTTTGAAAATTTAATATCGGAAGAAATTCTGCTTTCCATTGAAGAATATGTTGAATATAATGAACCGAAATTAGCTTTAGAAATTTTAAGCGATAATATTTATGAGTTAAGTATTTTCGTTGAAAAAAAACAAGAATCGGAGATTTTGAGATTATCAAAACAATTTGGGGTTGATGACAATTATCATCAATTTATTGGCAAAATGCCTCCGTATCCTGATTTACGAACTGAAAAACAAAAAGCCTTTTAACTTATAAAACTTAGAAAATACTTTTTTACTGATAAATCTTAACATTCACTTCACCGTCCGCCGTCATAAATGCGCGATACATACCTTCGGAATTGAACGGCAACGCAATATTTCCCGCAGAATCAACGGCAATGAATCCGCCTTCGCCGCCGATTTCGGTTAGATGTTCGAGTGCTTCTTTTGATGCGTCCGCCAAACTCAGATTTTTATATTTCATTCGCGCCGCGACATCGTAAGCGGTAACGCCGAGCATAAAAAATTCGCCGTGTCCGGTGCAGGAAACGGCGCAAGTTTCGTTTTCCGCATAATTTCCCGCGCCGATAATTGCCGTGTCGCCGATGCGCCCGAATTTCTTGTTAGTCATTCCGCCTGTTGAGGTTGCGGCGGCAACATTTCCGTTAAAATCACACGCAACTGCGCCGACTGTTCCAAGGGATTTGGGATTTGGGATTTGGGATTTGCGATTGGAAGAATGGTCAAGTTGGACACGATTCTCTTCAATAGCTTTTTGGAGTTGTTGAAAACGATGTTCGGTGAAAAAATATTCGTCCGCTTCAAATTCGACGTTCATTTGTTTGGCAAATTCGTTTGCGCCATCGCCCGCAAGCAGATGATGTTCGGTTTTTTCCATCACAAGACGTGCCAATTTAATCGGATTTTTGACGTTTTTGACGAACGCGATTGCTCCGGCAGTTCGATTTTTGCCGTCCATAATGCAAGCGTCCATTTCATTTTTGCCGTCGTGCGTAAAAACCGCGCCGCGTCCTGCATTAAAAAGCGGGAAATTTTCCAATTCGACAACGGCAATTTCAACCGCATCGAGCGCAGAGCCATTTTTCTGCAAAACTTCAAAACCTTTCCGCAAAGCATTGTCCAAACCTGCACGATATTCCGCTTCCAAATCGGCAGTCATTTCACTTTTCAAAATCGTTCCCGCGCCGCCGTGAATTGCTAAAGCTATTTTCTTCATTATTTTTATTTGCCCGCGAAACACGCGAAACACGCGAAAATTTAAATCTTTTTTCGTGTATTTCGCGTGTTTCGCGGGCAGAAAAATTTCCTATAATTTCAAATTTCTGAGCCGCAAAGCGTTCATAATAACCGAAACGGAACTGAAAGTCATCGCCGCGCTTGCGATCATCGGCGACAAAAGAATTCCGAAAAACGGAAACAAAATTCCGGCGGCAAGCGGAACTCCTAAAATGTTGTAGAAAAAGGCGAAAAAGAGATTTTGACGAATGTTTTTCATCACTGCGATTGATAAATTTCGCGCTTTGATGATGCCGTGTAAATCGCTTTTGAGCAAAGTTATATCCGCGCTTTCGATTGCAACATCTGTTCCCGAAGCAAAGGCAATTCCGACATCTGCTTGTGCCAGCGCAGGCGCGTCATTCACGCCGTCGCCCGCAAAAGCGACCGTTTTTCCGCTTGCTTGCAGAAACTTTACTTTTTCAGCTTTTTCGGCAGGCAAAATTCCGGCAAAAACTTGCAAAATATTTAATTTTTTTGCGACAAAATCCGCAGTTTTCGTATTGTCGCCGGTCATCATTACGACTTCGATGCCTTGTTTTTGCAGTTCTTTTATTGCTTCAACCGCCGAATCTTTAATTTTATCCGCGATACCGATAAATCCGGCTGATTCGTCGTCAATCAAAACTTCGACAACAGTTTGTCCGCTCTCCAAAAGTTCTTCGATTTTTTGATTTTCGGTTTTCGGTTTTTGGACTTTGACCGATTTGCCGTTGATTGTTCCTGAAATTCCAACGCCCGTAACCGATTCAAAATCAGTAACTTTCAAAAATGCCAACTCGCGTTCTTCCGCCGCTTTTGTTATTGCTTGCGCCAACGGATGTTCGCTCGATTTCTCCAAACTTGCGGCATATTGCAAAACTTCATTTTCCGTAATTCGTAATTCGTAATTCGTAATTATGCTTTGAACCACAGGTTTTCCTTCGGTTAATGTGCCTGTTTTGTCAACGACGATAACATCAACCTTTTCAAACACTTCCAACGCTTCGGCTTTTTTCACTAAAACGCCGGTTTTCGCGCCTTTTCCCGTGCCGACCATAATTGACATCGGCGTTGCTAAACCTAGAGCGCACGGACACGCGATAATCAAAACCGAAACTGCCGAAACGATTGCAAAACCGACATTTCCGACGAAAAACCACACCAAAAAAGCGACTATGGAAACCAAAATTACTGCCGGAACGAAATACGCCGAAACGACATCTGCCAAACGCTGAATCGGCGCACGACTTCTTTGCGCTTCGCCGACCATTTTCACAATGTTTGCGAGCAAAGTTTCGCTTCCGACTCGTTCCGCTTTCATCGTAAACGCACGATTTCCGTTAATCGTGCCGCCGATAACTTTATCATTAACACTTTTTTCGACCGCAATCGGTTCGCCCGTAACCATTGATTCGTCAACGGAAGTTTCGCCTTCCAAAATCACGCCGTCAGTCGGAATTTTTTCGTTTGCTTTGACACGCAAAACCGCGCCTTCCTGCAAATCTCCGAGCGGAATTTCGGCTTCCGTGCCGTCTTCAAATAAAATTATTGCCGTGCGCGGCGCAAGTCCGAGAAGTTCTTTAATTGCCGAAGAAGTTTGCGCCCGCGCTTTTAATTCGAGAACTTGTCCGAGCAAAACGAGTGTGATAATTACTGCCGCCGATTCAAAATAAACCGCGATTGTGTGAGTATGCGAATCGTGCATCGAAACCGGAAAAATTTGCGGTGCAAAAAGTGCGACTAAACTAAACAAAAAAGCCGCGCCCGTGCCGATTCCGATGAGTGTGAACATATTCGGCGAAAGATTTTTGACCGATAACACGGCGCGGACGAAAAAAGGAAATCCGCAATACAAAACAACCGGAACAGAAAGTATAAATTGAATCCAAACAGATGTTTTCGCAGAGATTATTTGATGAAAATTCGGCAACATTTCCGCCATTGCCAGCGCAAAAATCGGCAAAGTCAAAACCGCGCTTATCAAAAAACGCCTTTTCATATCAATAAATTCGGGATCGGGTTTATCGTCGAGCGAAATAACCGACGGCTCCAAAGCCATTCCGCATTTCGGACAAATTCCGGGACCGATTTGGACGATTTCCGGATCCATCGGACAAGTATATTCGACCTCCGAATTCGTCATCGGTTCGGGTTGCGATTCTTTTTGTAAGAATTTTGCGGGGTTTTGGCGAAATTTATTTTGACATCCGACCGCGCAGAAATAAAAAGTTTCACCTTTATAATCAAATTTCGCGGCGGCAGTCTGCGGTTGCACGAGCATTTTGCAAACGGGATCAACAAAAGTTTGAAAATCCTCTGACTTTGGTTTTTTTCTACCGAGTTGGACGAGGTTTTGATTCATAATTTTTGTCAGAACCGCCTGCGGTAGCGGGCGATTGAGGGTTGCATTTCGGACGTAAATCAATGCTCTGAATATTTGAGTTAAACCGCCCGCTACCGCAGGCGGTTCTGACTTTAAATCCTACTGAACGACGATTTTTCCTTTCATCATATCCATTCCGCACGAGAAATTTATCTCGCCTTTTTTGCCTGCGGGAATTTCAATCAGAACGACTTCGCCGACGGGAAGTTTTTTGCGAATATTCAAATCTTTAAAGACAATTTCGTCGGCGCAATTTTCTTTATCAACGCGCAGAAATGCGAGTTTTACGCCTTTTTCTGCACTTAAATTTACTTCCGAAGGTGCAAAACCGTCTTTGCTGACCGTGATTTTGTAATAACCTTCGGGAATTTTCGCGTCGGTTAAAATTTTGTCGGTTTTGCCTTGTTTGACGTTGACGACAAACGGAATCGCCGAAACTTTTCCGGCGCGTTTTACTTCGATAAATACTTTATAAAGTCCAGAATTCGGAAAAGTAACGTGCGCCGAAACGGTCGGCATTTCTGCATTTGCCGAAAGTTTTTCACCGTGTTGATGTCCGTCCGATTTGATGTTATCGCCCGACATCGGATGCGCGTGAACGAAGTCTTTAAGGTCTTCGGAAATAACCACAAAATGCGCTTTTTCGCCGAGATAGTTTTCTAAATCGGTTACAGGTTTATTTGTCGCCGCATCATAAACCGTAAAATTCAGCATCATTTCCTTATTCGATTCCAATTCGCCGTCCGGTTTCATCACGACGCGCAGATTTTCTTGCGTTTTCTCCAATTTTTCATCGGCTTTGAGCGGAACAGGCGTTCGTTGCACACCATCAATTTCGATTGGCAAACGGTCAACAATTTGCGTTGCACCTTTCGGCGTGTAATCGGCATACGCAAAATATTTTCCGCCTTTGGGAAATGTAAAATCGGTTGACAAAGTGCCGTCGGCTTGCGGTTCGGGATGAATGTGATAAAACTCCGCCAAATCATCGGACACAATCAAAAAATGAAGCGGCTTTTCGTGAACAATCTGCAAATCCTTGAAGATTGCGCCCGCTTCATCTTTAATCGTAACCGTCAATTTAACAGGTTGATTCGGAATAATCGCCGCCGGTTCGGATTTCAATTCGGCGCGAAAACCTTTATACGTCGAATTCGTTTCGGTCTTTGGCGAATTGTTCGCCGAATTGCTCGCTGAATTTGTCGAATGATTGTGCGATTCATTCGTTTTATTACAGCCGATTAAAAATAATGCGAAAGTAAATATTAAAAAAATTGAAAAGTTTCTCATAATAATTTCAAAAAATAAGAATATCATTTTTGGATGCAAAAAAGGCGGTCAGATGACCGCTAAAAAAATAGATAATCGAAGTTTGTAAGAAAACTTTTGCCCGCGAAACACGCGAAATACGCTAAAATTAAAACTAGAATTCGGCTTTTCTTTGTATTTTTTTCGTATGTTTCGCGTGTTTCGCGGGCAAAAATTCTTATTCTTATTTATCCGGCAATTATTCGTCGTCGTCGTGCGCTCGGACTCGTCCGGCGGCGACGGCTTCTTCGATTACTTTTCCGATGAGATTGTGCGGCAGCGGATCGTAATGCGAAAATTGCATATGGTAACTGCCTCGCGCTTGCGTAACCGAGTTTAATTTCGATTGATAATCGAGCATTTCGGACAAGGGAACTTGCGCTTTGATGACTTGTTGTTTGCCGCGCATATCCATTCCCGAAACTCTGCCGCGTCGAGAATTAAGGTCGCCCATAATATCGCCCGAAACTTCCATCGGACAGAAAACTTCAACGTCCATTATCGGTTCAAGCAGTGTCGGATGCGCTTTTTCCATCGCGGCACGAAAGGCTTTGCGTCCGGCGGCGCGAAAAGAATGTTCGTCCGAATCAACGGCGTGAAACGAGCCGTCAATCAGCGTAACTTTGAAATCCACCAGCGGATAACCGGCAATTGCTCCGCTCGCGGCGGCTTCCAAAATTCCTTTTTCGATTGCAGGTCGGAAATTTTGCGGAACGCTTCCGCCGAAGATTTTGTCAACCCATTCAAATCCGCCGCCACGTTCGAGCGGTTCAAAGATACATTTGCAATCGCCGAATTGACCTCTGCCGCCCGATTGTTTTTTATGACGACCTTGAACTTCAATTTTTCCGGTAATTGTTTCTTTATACGGAACTTTTGGCGGATGAAGCGCGACTTCGACGTGATACCGATTGGCTAATTTGGCGACAACGGTTTCGATGTGCAGTTGCCCCGAACCGCTCAAAATAAATTCTTTCGTTTGCGTGTCGCGGTCAAAGTGCAAACTCGGATCTTCTTCCAATATTTTGTGCAATGCAACAGAAATTTTGTCTTCATCGGCGCGTGATTTCGGTTCGATGGCAAAGGCGATTGCGGCTTCGGGATATTCGACTTTCGGATAACAAATCGCGTTTGCTTTATCGCAAAGCGTGTCGCCGATTTGCGTGTCTTTGAGCTTTACAACGGCGATAATGTCGCCGGTTTGCGCTTCGCCCACTTTATCCAAAGTCTTGCCGGAGATGACGTGCAATGCGCCGAGTCGTTCCGCCGTATCGCGGCTGGAATTGAATACTGTCGCATCGCTCGAAACTTTGCCGGAAACGATTTTCATCACGTTGATTCTTCCGGCAAACGGATCGGCAATCGTGCGAAAAACATAAGCCGAAAAAGGTTCGTCGTTGGAATATTTCCGCTGTAATCTATCGCCGGAACCTTCGGGATTTGCAAAGCCGTATTCGGCTTCGTGCGTTGCCGGATTTGGCGCAAATTCAACCAGATGATCGAGCAAAATCGAAAGACCGGTGAGATTATTTGCCGAAACCGCATAAACGGGACAAAGTTTGCTTTTTGCAATCGCTTTGGCGAGATTCGGATAAATATCTTCTTCGTCCAACGTGCCGTTTTCAAAGTATTTTTCCATCAGCGCGTCGTCCGATTCGGCAACTAATTCGACAATTCTTTCACGAGTTTTTTCAAAAACATCGCGCCCTGTTTCGGGAATCGGAATTTCTTTAGCTTTGCCGTTTTCATCAAATTCGTAGGCTTTTTGATGAACGACATCAACCACGCCTTTGAAGTTTTCTTCCGAACCAATCGGTAACGTAAAAGGCACAATCGAACGCGCAAAAGATTCATTTGCCGTGTCGAGTGCGTGTCCGAAGTCGGCGTGTTCTTTTTCGAGTTTATTGATGATCATAAAACGCGGCAAAAGAAATTCGTTCGCGTAAGACCACGTTTTTTCGGTTTGAACTTCGATACCTTTTACGCCGTCAACGATAACCAAAGCGCAATCGGCAACACGCAGTGCGGGACGTGCGTGTGAAACGAACGCGGCGTATCCGGGCGTGTCTATGAGATTGATTTTCGTGTCTTTATATTCGAGATGCGCGAAGTTGTTATTGAGCGAAACTTTGCGCTCAATCGAATCTTCTTCGTAATCGGTAACGGTCGTTCCTTCGTCAACTTTCCCCCAACGAGTCGTCGCACCGGCAACGTGGAGCATTGAACTCACCAATTGAGTTTTACCCGCGTCGCCGTGTCCAATGACAGCCAGATTTCTGATGTTTTCAGTCGTAAATGCTTTCATAGCTCGGCAAAATTCTCCTTTTATTTGATTTAGTCGGTTGTCGGCTGTCAGATGCCCGTTGTTTGTCTGTTTGTGCAACAGACAACTGACGACGGACGAATGACAAGCGATAAATTAAATTTATATTACAAAAAAGCGATTAGCAAGAATGCGTGTGAAGAAATCGAGTTTTTGCGCTGATAAAATCGGCATTAAAATTTATATTTTTTTAGAAAATTTAATGTTTTTTTCGGGCTTGTCGAGAGTATAATTTTGAATGTAATAAGCTACTATTTTATTTACATAGGTTTTTCTCAATAACCGAAATGAAAAACTTAAAAAGGATAAACAAAATGAAAACCTTTTTAGAATATAAAACCGAGTCATTTATTTTGACGGCATTCTTATTTATCGCGGCTTTGTTAAATACGAATGTTTTCGCGCAGACGGCAGGCATAGATTCGGCTTTTAATCCGCTGTTGACGCAAGATGTTACGGGAAATTACACGGGCAATTTCGCGCTTCAGCCGGACGGAAAAATCATTATTTTCGGCGCATTTTCAAATTCACCGCCGAGCGGTTTTGTTAAAAGATTGAACGCGGACGGAAGCCTCGATACGTCTTTTAATTGTGCGGTTTGCGAAAATCTCGAAGTCAGAAACGCGATTCTTCAGCCGGACGGAAAAGTAATCGTCGCGGCAAATTCGATTAATGTCGCATTTGTGAGGCTGAACACCGATGGAAGTCTTGACCAATCTTTTAATACTTCGATAACTATCGTGTCAGGCGGAACGGCGAGCGCGGATGTTTACGGATTACAACCCGACGGCAAAATTATTATTCGATACTATGCCTATTACAACAACGGTTTTCACACCGATAATATTACACGCTTAAATACGAATGGAAGCATCGATACGACGTTTAATCCGATTTCTTACGGTGGAAGTATCATTTCTACGAATTTTTCCAAAGCATTGGTTTTGCCGGACGGTAAGATTTTGGCGGCTTTCGTTGTCAGTAGCGGAACTTCAAATCTTTACTTGTATCGCTACAATGCGGACGGAACTCAAGATACGACTTTTGAGAGACCGACATTCGGTTTTGGAATTAACAATGATTTGAGTCTTTACGCAGACGGGAGAATTATTTTTTCGGGAGCATTCACTTCGGTAAACTCTCTAAATAAAAGAGATCTTGTCAGATTATTTGCCGCCGGAAATGTTGATACCGGATTTACCGCTTCGGCAAACATTTTTGAGACAACAGACATACGCGGCGGCAATGTCAAAGTTCTGGCGGACGGAAAGAGTCTGTTTTCTACGGCACCTTACAGCGGAGGAAGTCCGAATCCTAATGCGAATAATCGGTTATACCGTTTAAATACGGACGGAAGCGTGGACAATACATTTAATCCGCCGAGCCAATTAACCAGAATTAACAGTTTCATTACAGACAGTTCCAATCGGATTTTGGTTTTCGGTGTTTATTCGGGCATTACGCGGTTTTTGCGTCTAAACTCCGACGGAAGTCTTGATTCGACCTTTAACTTTTCCGGCTTATTAAAACCCGGAAATTTAACGACATTAGCGGTTCAAGCAAACGGAAAGTTGCTCGTCAACGGAAATTTCAATCGTGTCGGCGGCGTGCTTAAAAACAGTTTTGCGCGTTTGAATCAAGACGGAACGCTCGACAATTCGTTTGATTCGGGAACAGGTTTTAACGTATTTCCGAAAGTGATTGTGCCGCAAACAGACGGCAAAATTCTTGTCGGCGGTTCTTTCACGAGCTACAACGGCGTTTCGAGAAATCGCCTTGCGCGTTTGAATTCCGACGGCAGTCTCGACATTCCATTCAATCCGAATCTTGACAACACGGTTAATACGATTACTCTGCAAACGGACGGAAAAATTCTTATCGGCGGCGATTTCGTCAACGTCAACGGTGTAGGTCAAAGAGCTTTGGCGCGATTAAATTCCGACGGAAGTGCAGACACGAACTTTAATCCGCTTTTCGCCAACGGAAACCTAAATACGATTACTCTGCAAACGGACGGAAAAATTCTCGCCGGCGGTTCATTCAGCGGCGTGAACGGCTTTAGTCGCTGGAATCTTGTTCGGTTAAATTCCGACGGCACTCTTGATTCGGCATTTAATCCGGCGGTTTCGACGGTGAACGCAATTGTTCGGCAGACGGACGGAAAATATTTGATTATGTCGGGAAATTCGAGAATCGAACGATTAAATATTGACGGCACGAACGATTTGACTTTTCAAATATTGACGAATTCCGGCGGTTTAAAGACGATTTATTTGCAACCCAACGGAAAAATTATTGTCGGTGGTTCGTTTTCGAGTCCAAAACAAAACATCTTTCGGCTTTTCTCGAACGGAACTTTAGACGCGAACTTTATACCTCAAGGCGCAAATGCGGCGGTCAATGCTTTTGCCGCACAGTCGGACGGAAGTTTAATTGTCGGCGGCGTTTTCTCGCAAATCAATAGTGTCAATCGCTACGGCATTGCACGAATCGGTTTTTCCGCGCCGACAACACTTTTTGACTATGACGGCGACGGACGCGCCGATGTTTCCGTCTTTCGTCCGTCTGAAAATCGTTGGTATGTTTTCCGCAGTTCCGACGGCACAGTTTCGCAACAAGTTTTTGCCGTTGCGGGCGATAAACCTGTTCCCGCCGATTTCGATGGCGACGGCAAAACCGATATTGCGATATTTCGTGCTTCGGGCGATTGGTGGTCGCTTTCAAGTTCAAATAATGCTCAGATTACGGCTAATTTAGGAAACTCGAATGACATTAAATTACCGTCGGATTTCGATGGCGACGGACGCGCCGATTACATAATTTTTCGTCCGTCGAATAATGTTTGGTATCGCCTTTCGAGTGCAACGGGAACGAGTTCAAATGTAACTTTCGGCTTGGCAGGCGATAAACCTGTAAGTGGAGATTTCGATGGCGACGGCAAATCCGATGTCGCAATTTATCGTCCAAGCACGGGCGATTGGTGGTATCAATCATCAATCAACGGCGCACAATTGGCGACTCGTTGGGGAATTGCTTCGGACATTCCGACACCTGCGGACTTTGACGGCGACGGCAAAACCGATTTTGCGGTTTATCGAGCGTCAACCGGAGTTTGGTATATCTACAACTCGTCAAACGGAAGCGCGACGATTATGAATTTCGGACTCGCCGAAGATAAACCCGTTGCGGCAGATTATGACGGCGACGGAAAAGCCGATATTGCAGTTTTCCGTCCGTCAACCGGAATTTGGTATTTAATGCGTTCGACGGCAGGATTTACGGCATTGCAATTTGGAATTTCAACAGATATTCCGACGCAAAATGCGTTCGTGCCGTAAATCGGAACAAGAAGCGGTAGCGACTTGACATAAACCGATGTTTAGCCAAGTCGCTACCGCTTCTTGTTCTCATTTTTATTGTTCCATTAATTGCTTTAATCTTTCGGCATTGAGATTATCGAATTTTTTCAGTTCATCGTATTGCTGACGTGCGGCTTGCTTGTCGCCTTTCAGAAAATAGATGTAGCCGAGATTGACTTTGGCTTTGGAAAAGCGCGGGCTGAGATTTAAGCATTGACGATAGGCTTCGATGGCTTTGTCGCGGTTGCCGGTTGAAAAATAAGCATTGCCCAAAAGATAATATCCGTCGGAATAATCGGGATTTTCAGCGGTGAATTTAATCAAACCCGTAACGGCTTTGGCATAATATTTTTTTGCCGTGTCCGCGCGGTTCAGAAAATCGTAAGAGCGTCCGAGATAATAATTCGTTTCGCCGTCGTCGGGCAAAATTGCTAAGGCTTTGTTGCAGGTTTCAATTGCCGAACTATATTGTTTCGTGTCGTTAAATGCACGGCACAGATTCGTGTATCCGGTCGCATTGTTTGGCGCATATTTAACGGCATTTTGTCCGGCTTGGAGTGCGTCAACGTGTTTGTCCGCCAGCGAATAATACCACGTCAGATTAGTGTATAAACCGCCGTCATTCGGGAAATTTTGCAATCCTTTGAGCGTAATCGCAATCGCGTCTTGAAAACGTCCTTGATTGCGATAAAGTTCGGAAAGCGCAGCGTAAGTTGCGTAAATATCCGGTTTTGCACTGACTGAGCGTTCAAAAGCCTGAATCGCTTCTTCTTGATTTCGCGCTCTTTGTTGAGCATCGCCGTATAAATAATAGGCTTCGCCGACGTAGCGCGTGCCTTTTTTAATAGCTTCGGCGGCAGAGGTGCCTTGTTCTTTGACGTTTCCCGTCTGGCTGTAAGAAAACGCCAAAAAATAGTTGATGTCGCCGTTTTGCGGAGCTAATTGCGATGCGCGTTTATAAGCCGTAATCGCGTTTTCCCAATCTTTTTTCCCCAAATAAGCATCGCCCAAAGCCGTTACGAAAACGATATTTGACGGCTCGATTTTCGAGGCTTCGCTCGCATCAATGACCGCGGCATCATAGTTTTGCTGCTGCAAATTCATATACCCGCGAAGTTTGTAAATTTCCAGAGGCTTTTTATATCCGAACGTCAAAGCGTTCGATAAATCTTTGATGCCTTGTTCAAACTGTTCGAGATAATAATGCGATGTGCCTTTCCAGAAATAAGCGTCGGCATATTTTGGCGCAATAACGATGGCTTCGGCATATTTATCAACCGCGCCTTGATAATTTTGTCGCGCAAACATTTTATTGCCGTCTTCAACCAATTTCTTTGCCTTTTTCGGTTGGGCAAAGACTTCGCCCGGCGCGAAAGAAAAAATTGTCAGCAAAAAAAATGCTGTCATAAATCCTGTAAAAAAATTTCTTTTCATCTAATTATCTCCTAAAAAAAACTACTGAAGAATCTTGGTCGAATCGTCTTTCTTCGGTGTCTTGCTCGGTGTTTTAATCGGTGTAACCTGCGCTTGCGTTTTAACCGGCGTTGGCGTTACACGCACAATTTGCTGTGTCGGCGTTACGCGAACTTGCTGTGTCGGCGTTGGTTTGACGACATCGGTTTTTATATCGGTTTTGACATCGGTTTTGACATCGGTATTGGCGATACTGTTCGTGTTCATATTCGAGTTGGTTAATTCGGTATTCGTTTCCGAATTGACGTTCGTGTTTGAATTGGTGTCGGTTACAACCTCAACGGGCGAAGCGGTCGGCGAAGGTGTCGGAGTCGGATCGTTTTGCGTTGTCGAATTGCCGCCGTAAAGATACCAATAACCGAAACCAGCCGCGCCGATTCCTAAAAACAAAAGCAAACCGAGAACGCCGAGAATTGCAAAAACCTTGCCGTTGCCGGATTTTTTTTGCGGTTGCGTCGCGCCCGGCGCAACTGCCGCAACTGCCGCCGCCGCTTTCGGTTGCGAGTTTCCATCTTCCTGAATTTCATCGCGCTTAAAATCCTGCGTGAAAGAAAAATCTTCCGTCATACCCGAACTTTGCACGGGCGTTTCCGTCTGCGAATAATCATCGGACGGCACATACATTGCAGTTGACGGAATTTCTTCTTTCGGCGATTCGATTATTGAATCGAAATTATTCGGTTGCGGCTGGGAAACATTTTCGCCGTCGAAGTTAATCAGCGGCGTAGTTGCATCGGGCGAATAATTTTGTGCTTGCGGAATTTCGACTTGCGCTTCGGAAGCCGTCGGAATCACATCACCCGCAACAGGCAAAATTCCGCCTGAAAAAACTTCGGTTTTGATGTCCGATTGTTTTGAATCGAATTGCGGAATTTCGCCGTCATATTGCAAAGTTTGGTCGAAATTAGGTTGCTCGTTTTGCACGGCGGGCAAAGATTCGGTTCGCATTGCCGAAATTTTTGCCGCATCGGTTTCCGTAATCAAATCGGGCGAAACAACGGGCGGAACTGTAAATAAAGACTCGGTTTTTTCCGGTGCGGCATTGAATCCGCCTGCGGGCAAAGTAAATGCTACGGTATTTGCCGACATCGCTTTTTGCAATTGCGCGTAAGCATCGCGCAAATCCTTCTGCATTTCGCGGGCATTCGTATAACGCAAATCTTGGCTGACTGCCATTCCTTTGACAATTACGTCCGAAATTGCTCGGTTGACTTCCGCATTAACTTCGTTTATCGGTTGCACAGGATCGGGCGAACCGTTCAAAAGCGAATCGGCGCGGCTCAAAGCGTCAGGCGGAACATCGTTTGTTAAAAGCTGATAAAGTGTTGCCGAAAGCGAATAAAGATCGCTTCGCGGACCTGTTCCCGTGCCGCGAATCTGCTCCATCGGCGCATAATGCGGCGTGTATCCGACGATGCTTCCCGTCGCATCTGCACTAACATTGCGGCTAATTCGTGATTCGCCGATATTGCTTTTCGATAAACCGAAATCGAGCAAAATTATATTATTTTCATCGGTCAACTTTAAGTTTTGCGGCTTAATGTCGCGGTGAATAATCGGCGGTTCGTGCGAATGCAGATACCAGAGCGCGTCCATCAATTGATCAGCCCAAAACAAAACCCACGACAGCGGAAAAGGCTTCTGCGTCAGTTCCAGACGCTTTGATAAATCGTCGCCGGTAATATGCTCCATCACCAAATACTGATTACCGTTTTCGACGAAATGATCGCTCACCTTCGGCAAAACCGGATGCCGCAGACGACCTAAAATCCGCGCCTCGCGTTCAAAGGCGTTGCCGAGCATTTCATCTTCGGCAAAAAACGTGCGTTTAAGCGCAACCGCACTGCCGAGCCGCTGATCAACTGCCAGATAAACTTCGCCCATTCCGCCTTTGCCAATCAAATGCACGACCAGATAACGGTTTTGTAATAAAGTATTCGGTGCTAAAACTTTCATTTTATTATTAGAATCAATTAACAAAAATTTTTCAATATAAAAGCGCGAAAGCCTTTATAAATTTGCTTGCGGAGAGATTACGGTCAAAAATTCAGATGTTCTTTTCGTCGAAATAGTTGATAAATAAACTAACACGGAAAGACAAAGTTATCATCTGACATTCTCTCAAACAACATATAAAAAACTATTTATCGCCCGCCAACAATTTTTCTGCGGGAAGCATTGCAGGCTGTCCTTCGTGTTGGTAACAGCGACCGCCGCCTTTGACGCGGCGCGAACACGGCGTTCCTTTTTTGGTTGCCGCGCCGCAAAAATATACGGGTTCGGTTGCCGTATTTGAAATTGTTTCTGTTTGCCGTGTGATTGGTTTTTCCGTCGAAATGCTTGCCTGATTAGATTTTATGACGGGTTTTTCGACTTTCGTATTCGTGTTTGATGCGGCGGAATTTGTCTGGATTTTTTCGGGTTTGCTCGTGTTTTGAACATTCCGGCTGATAAATTGCGCGGTTGCAGATTCGGGCGCAGGCGTTCGCAGATAGTTTCCGAAACCGAATAATCCGACAAAAATTCCAATCGCGGCAACTGCCCAAGGCGTTTTATCATGAACGCCGTGCCGTGTTTCGCAAAGCTCGCAGAAATGGCGGAAACTCAGAAATTTTCTGTCGGCGTTTTCAATATTTTCGCCGCATTCACAACAAAATTTGGGTTTATAAGACATAATTTCCGCATCATTCCAATAGAAAAGTTTGATTGTGTTAAAAACAATTATAACCCATAAACAACAAAAATGTAACTCGATTTATCGCGGTGCGGTTTAATTTTTTCCGATTGAATTAAACCTAATACCAAGTTGCGTCAAAATATTAAAAAAACAGAACCACAAAAATACACGAAGACACACGAAATTTAGTAGTTATTTCGTGTTATTTTGTGTATTTTTGTGGTTAATTTTATCCTCGTTTTTTCACGTTCTTTTGCGTATTGCGCGGTTTAAAAACTTTACTTTTGCCCGACTTGGCGCAAGAATTTCTTAGCGTTTTCGGAGTTCGGATTTTCTTTCAGATATTTGCGAAATTCATCGGCGGCTTCGCGCAAAAGCCCGGCTTCGGCAAATGCTTTGCCGCGTTCGAGCGAGTTTTTAGCTTGATTTATTCTGTTTTCGTCTGTTTGGCTGACGATGTAAAATTTGCCTTGTCCGAGATAATTTTGCGTTTTGCCATCGGCTAAAACCGATTTTGCGGTAACTTGCCATTGATAAATTTTCCCTTTTGCCAAATTTGGAATGCGCCACGAATTGCCTTTGACGTTTTCGATTTTGGCGATGCGGTTAAAATTATTGTCAAAAACCGAAACTTCAAAATCTTGAACATCAGCAACATTTTTCCAACTCAAAACCGGCGAAGATTCGCGGATAACTGTGCCATTCGGCGAAATAACCGCAATTTTCCGAGTCGGCAAATCATCGTTTCCGCGCAAAGTTTCATTTTCATTGATGCGTAAATCATTCAAAAATTTCGGCAAAACGAGTGCCGCCATTTCGATTTCTTTCGGCGTTTCGTTAGTGTTTCTATTTAGATTTTCCGCCGAATTCACATTCATTTTCGGCGTATTTTGATTTATCGTCGGCGTTTGAACGATATTCGGAGCGGTTTGAATTATCGGTAAATCCGCCGTGTTTGTCGGATTTTGCACGATTTCATTTGCCGTGCGCGAAACGAAAAACCAAACCAAACCTGCGCCGACAAGCACGATAATCGAAGCCAAAGCCAGCCAAACCGCTTTTCGATTCGGCGCAGAAAACCATTCGAAAACTGTTGCCCAAAAATGCGGTTTTGTAAGTTCGCTGATTTTTTTCTCGCGCTCTAATTCTTCGTGAAACGTCAACAAATCGCGCAAATCTTCGCGGCATTCGGCACAAATTTCAACGTGGCTTTCAACAATTTCTCTATCAACCGCATCAATCGTGCCATAAATAAACGGTTTCAAATGCTCATCATAATTCAAATGAAAATCGCGCATCGTTTCATCGTGCAAATCTTCCAATAACAACGCTTCCTCGCGTTCGACAATATTCGGAAACATCTCGTTTAACCTCCTCGTGCAATCTTCGCAAGTTTCCAGATGCGCCTGAACACGCAAAAACTCACGCGGCGACAAATTGCTCTCGCCGTAATTTTTTAATTCGTTTTTTCCTAAATGCTCGCTCATTTTCTACTGTTTTGAGTCCCGCCTTCAGGCGGCTTTCTTCCGCCGCGCTTCGCTGGCGGAAGCCGCCTTATGGCGGGACTCAAAACTTATTTCCTAATTCCTAACCTACGCCGTAAAAGATTTCGCGCAATAATCCGCAGATTATCAACCCTTTGTTCTTTCGATGTTTTTTCGCCGTCTTTGATGCCAAGAAATTCAGCAATTTCACGGCTCGACATCGGCAAACGCGCAAAGATGTCGGAAAACTCTTTCAAACCGACTTCCAACGCATCGGCAATTTCTTCGATGGTCGCAATTCGCTTTTTCAAAAGCAAAGTAACAACTTCAACCTTGCCCGATTCCTTCAAACTCAAAATCAAAACCTTACGCTGATTCGCCGGAAATATCTTAATTTCGTCCCACACGCGCTGCAAATAAACTTTCTGCCGATTGGCGATAAAATCATTATTTGGAACAAATTCGCTCATTTTTTCGGGAAATTCAATTTCCTCAAAATTTGTCGTTTCGGTAATCTCCAAAATCGCTTTTATCAACACATTTTTCGTCAACGCGCCTTCTGCCGTTTTCAAAATAATCGGCGCAAGAATTTGAGTTTTCAAAAATAAATGATTCGGATATTTTTGCCGGACACGCGAAATAATTTCTTCAAATTCGATTTCCGAAGGTGTTTCGTTTTGCGATTTCAAACGAACAAATTGAACGCCTACGCCATCAGCAAAAAACAATAATTCGCCGCCGTCGCGCATTCGCCGCAAACGATAATCGTTGCGCCGCCATTCCGGTTGTTTGCTCAAAATAAAATCCTTGCGGCAATTAAAAGTTACGGTTGAAATATAAGCCGATAAATTTTTAATCGGTTTAAGAAGGGAATTTTTCAAAATAACGCCCGCCCGAAGTTTCTGCAAAACTTTCAAAACCTTCTCTTGCGCGTCCGATTGAATCTCATCTTTTTCATCAAAAGTGAGGGTGAGGTATGAGGCTAAAACCTTCCGAATCTGCGTAATAACATTTTCTTCAAAAAGCCGATTCAAACAATCTTCCGCCGCAACTTCGCTTTCCGCCGACAAAAAAGGCGATAACGAAGAATCGTTTTCAGTTATGAAAAGTTTATTTTGCATCGGTAATCGGACGGTTTAATCCGTCATTAAATATGCTTGCCAAGCCTTTGAATTGCAAATAAAACATTCATCCGTCTTTTCAAAATTCAGGCTCGATAATTTTTCGGCAACGACATTTAAATCCCAAACGTCTTCCAAAACGGTTATCGTGCGCGGCGCGAAATTGTGTCGTTTGTGTTTGACGCTCAACAGATAAGTCGCGCCCGATTCGACTTCATCGAAGCGAAAATATCCGAAGGCGTTTGTTTTTAGGCTCACGCTTTCGCCGTCAAAGCCTGTCAGAGTTACGATGGCTTTGGAAATTCCGCGCCCGTCGGCAGTTGTAACTCGTCCGCCGACGGAAACGGTTGCGGATGTCGGTGGTGCGAGTGTGGTCGAAGCGTCAGGCGCATTCGGCACGGTTTCGACATTTCCGGCGTTGTCGCGGGCGATTGAGTAGAAACGATAATTTCTGCCCATAATGCCGGTGAATTCTGCGCTTGTTTCAGTCGTGCCGCTCAAAAACGGTTGATAAGGTGCGCCGTTTTCGGAAACCCAAATGTCGTAACTTTGTAGCCCCGAACTTCCGGTTAAATCTTGTCCAGCCCACGAAATTGTGAATGTCGGCTGTTCCTGAGTCGGCGCAAGCGGATTGACCGCGCTGGTCGGAATATCTGCGTCGAGCGTGTTGCTGACGGTGTTCGTAACGATTGGCTGTTCAGTGTCGAAGATAATGGTCGCGCTGTTGTTGATAACCGCGCCGGTTGCGGCGTTTGATTTCGGTTTGACGGTGTAAGTTACAAAACCTTGTCCGTCGTTGGCGACATTATTCGGCGGCAACAAGCCGAGATTTGCGCTGTTCGGTTGTTCGCCCGTCGCCGGATCAATCGCCGTCAGCGTCCAAGTTACCCGTCCGGTCGCCACATCAATTCCCGCGCTGACATCTGCCAAAAGATTCCCCAAATCCGCGCCAAGCTGAATCCGCGTTTGATAAAACGCCCGATTTTCGGGAATCGGCACACGATATTTGCCAAAACCAATTTCCTTTAATCTAAACGTCCGCCAATCAAGATTCGGATCAAGCTGGTCGGTAATCCGTATCTTCTGCGCGTAAGCCGTTGCGGTTGCGACGTTTTCAAAGTTGATTATGTAAGGTAATGATTGTTGAACTCCAATCAACTTTTGTTCGCTAAATCCATTTGGTCCTTGTTTGTCGTTAGGGTCTGAGGGACGAACAGGACATAAATCCCCGTCGACAAAAGTATGAAAACGACAGGCTCGTCGAAATGTAGTTGAACATTCAAGTTCAGGATTTTCTTCGTCCTCACAAGCTGCAATTTCGCACGCATACATTATTCCACAATTTGCTTTACAAGCAGCAACAAGAGCTAGTTTAGCTACAAGTTTTTGAGGAACAATATCGGTTGGGTCTATTGTAAAAAGAATTGAATTACAAACAGTAGTGCAAGCTAATAGATTCCTTATTGCTTTCGCTTCACAAATGGAATTGCCTGCTAAATTATTGGTTGCATTACTCAAATTGAAATTTGATGAAACATTATCTAAATAGCCAAGAGAAATTAGTTGAAGTTGCACATTTTCCCACCAAGAATTTGGATCACTGATTGCACTAGCAAAAGGTTCTGGTAGCATCATATTTCGATCAATCGCAATTTGCCGAGCATTTTCTGAATTAGTTTGAAGACGAGTTATGTATTCTTCAGCAGAGTTCGGGGTAGCTATTATTTTAATTGGGTATGATGTGAGTTCAAATCCCTTTAGAGAAACAGTAAATTCTATACTTTCACTAGGAGGTAAATCTCTCACCATAAATTGGTCTAAAGTGTAATTTTCGCTACTTGTTGCAGTTAGCGGGGCGGTATTCCAATTAACGTCTGGAAAATCCGTTTTTCTTGGAAAAGTAGTTTCAGGGCGATTAGTCGTAATTAATATTGGATGTGTCAAATTTGTATTTTGAAGAGATGTTAAAACATCAGTATATGGAAGATCAACATTTCCTATATTTCTAATTTGACCAGAAAAATCTGCTCTAGCTCCAAGTCTCGGACGGAAATTTCCGTCAACATTAATATCCGCCAAAAGTCTAGTAGCACTTTCAATCGTAACCGACTGCGCCGCCGTTGTTGATTGATTGTTCGGATTTGTCAGCACGACATCATAAAGACCGTGTGGGGCGTTGGTGAATTGGAATCTGGCTTTGACGGTTGCCGCGTCAACGAAAATCATTTTTGCGGCGGTGAGTTCGGTTGCGCCTTGGACGAGTTTGACGGTTGCGCCGTTTTGGAATTTTGCGCCTTTTATGGTGATGGTAACTTGTCCGTTGTCGCCGATGCGCGTCGGGGCGACGGAGCGGATGCCGAATGGAATGATTTCGGCTTTGATGGTGGCGTTTTCAATCGTTGGCGCGGTGTTTTCGGTTTTCGCGTTCAGCGTTTGCGGAACGAAATCGGCGCGGGCGAGGTTGAAATATGTTCCGGCTTGCGTGTTCGGAATTAGATTTTCCTGGTTCGGTTCGCCCGGACGCTCAAACAGAAAATCGTATTGACTGCGGCTCGCCATTTCGCCGTAGCGTGTGAAAAGTTCGTTTGACGCGCCGTTTTGTCCTTCGAGCGTTACCGACATCGTTTCGTCTGCCGGTGCGTTGACTTTGAAATAACGCTCCGTGCCGCTTGGCGCAAGCATAAAATTGAACGGAACGCCGAGTTGCAGAGCCGTAACGTCAACCGTCGTCATTGTGCTTGAAGCGTTGGCGTTATTTGTTTCGACGGTTTCGCGCACACGGTTGCGAACGTCCGTGCGAACGATGACGTGATATTGTCCCAAATTCACGGCGGGAACTCTGACATTTAGATTGACGTTGTAATTTTGTCCGGCATCGGTCGGACCAACCCGCGTTTCTTGTCCGATTAAAACGTCGTTGATGTCCCAAACCGTATCCGTTGAAAGATAAACCGAATCCGTCCAAAGTCCGAGCGCAGGATTTGCGCCCGCGTTTTGCACCGTCCATTGAAACAGCGCGTTTTCGCCCGGTGTGGCGGTTGCCGGAGCAATTACGGACGTAACCAGCAAATCGGCGGGCGGCGGAAGTTCGAGATTTATCGTCCGCGCCGTAGAAAGATTATTTGTTTCGTTGGCTTCGGCGATTTGGTTGGCGCGGTCGGTTTGCACGAACAGATACCATTGTCCGGTGTAACCTTGCGGAACATAGATTTCGAGCGCGGCGTTATAGCTTGCGCCGCCTTGCAAAATTCCATCACGCGGCAAAAAGCCGAGATTGCGGTCAGTCGGATCGAGAATCTGGTCGCGGGAAATAAAAACGTAATCCGTCCAAGCCGCGCCGATTGTCGGCTCTGCGTCCGCGTTTGTAATTGTCCAACTGATATTCGTCGTTATGCCGGAAAAAGCATTCGTCGGCGCATTGACATTGCTTATTTGCAAATCAATCATCGGCACGAGAAGTTGAAACGGAACGGCGTTGACGTTATTGCTTTCATTTTGTCCTTCAAAGACGCTGTTGCTCGAATCGGCAACAAACAGCAAATAATAATTTCCCGGCGCGGCAACAGGCAAAGTAATCTGCGCTTGTCCCTGATAGTTTGCGCCTGAACCAACGGGCGGCGAAATTATCGCCGAACCGATATTTCGGTCGCCCGTGTCAAGCGTGCTGTTGGTTGAAAAATAAACCGTGTCGCTCCAAGTTTGATTAGCGGCGGCGTTGCCGTTGTTTTGTCCCGTCCATTGCACATTAAAAGTCGAACCGCCAACCGTCGGATTTATCGGATTAACGCTTTGTATTCGTAAATCGGGAAGCGAATTTCCGATGTTGATTTGCGTCGGACTGACGGCGGCATTGTTGCCGTCGCCCGCGCATTCTTCCACATTGTCGCCCGCGTCGGCAATAGCGAAAAGATAATAATTGCCTTGCGCCGAGTTTGGAATGACAACATTTTCCGTTCGCGTATAAGATGCGCCTTGATTCAAGCCGCCGTCGCGCCCAAATGTTCCGGCGAGCAGTGCAGTATTTAAATCGAGTGTAGCTGTGCGGCTCAGATAAAGACGGTCAAACCATGATGTTTCAAGCGTTACGCCCGCGCCGCCGTTTGCCGTTGTCCAGCCGATTGAAACGGGCTGACCGGCAATTCCGTTCGTTGGATTCGTAATATTCGTAACTTGCAAATCGGGCGGAATGTTGGTGATTTCGATTTGCCGCGCCGCGCTTGCATTGTTGGCTTCGGCGTTGATTTGCGAGTCATATTCAAAAATTTGATTGCGGCTGTCGGTCATCACGAATAAATATTTCGTTCCCGAAATACAAGCCGGAAGCCGCACATCTGCCGCCGCGTTGTATTGCTGTCCGGCGGGCAAAGTCTGGCGCGAAATTGTGCCGAGCGGCGTGTCCGTCTGCGGATTGAAAACATTGTCGTCCGATAAATAAACCGTATCGAACCAAGCGGGCGCGGCATCAAACGCGCCTTGATTTTCAACCGTCCAATTAACCGTAATCTGTCGCGCCGCCGTTGCGTTTGTCGGCGCGTTGACTGCAGTTACAATCAAATCCGGCGGCGTAGCGCGAACGAGCATCGGCGATCCGGGTTGTTCGCGGTCAAAGTTTGAATTATTTGTTTCATTGACAAATTCATAAAGCACGTCGGCTTCATCGGTTTTGACGAAAACAAACCAATTTCCGGCAATATCGCCCGGCATCGCCAAAGTGCAGTTTCCGTTATAACCTTCGTTCGGCAACACATTTCCTTGATGCGGACACACGCCGATTTTACGGTCGGCGGCTTCGTTTAAAGTTTGGTCGAGCGAAAGATAAATGGCATCGCCCCAAGCATTTGTCGCATTCGCCGGACTCGTTTCACGGTCGCCGCGATTTTCGACGCGGAAGTTAAGGGAAATCTGTCCGCCAGCAAAAACTTCTTCGGGCGCAACGACGTTCTGAACCTGCAAATCGGGCAAAGGCGGAACTTGAATATTGATAATTCTTTCGCCGACGTTGTTGTTATTGTTATCTTCAACAACACCGTTTGTGTAATCCGTATGAACCAAAATGTGATAATTATTGAAAATTCCACGCGGAATTCGCACGTTCATCGTATTCGTATAACTTTCGCCCGCGTTCAGATAAGTCAGATTAGAAGTTGTTCCGCCGATAATATCGTCAACACTAACCGTATTATCGAGCGAAAAATAAATCCGGTCATTCCATTCGCCCGAATTGGTCGCGCCTTTGCCGTTGTTTGCCACCGTCCATTGAATCTGAATCGTTTGGTCGAAGAAAGAAGTATTGGGCGCGACAACCGTTGCAACCTGCAAATCGGGAAGCGGTGTCCGCGTAACGGAAATCGGATTGATGCTCGTATTATTATTTTCGTCCGCGCCTTCGTTGATATTGTTATTTGCATCCGTAACGACAATCAAATAGTAAGTTCCGTTTGTCGGAACGGCGGCTCGCGGAATGCTGACGACTTGAATACGTTCGGCGGTTTGGTTTGTATCAAGCGTTCCGGCAAAGGGAAATTCACCGAGTAAAGTGTCGTTTCCGAGTTGGGCATCGGAAGAAATAAAAATCTTGTCTGTCCAGTTGGTTTGAGTTATTGTTCCCTGATTTCCGAGCGTCCAGCTAATATTAAAAGCCGAATCAGTTGCAGTTTGCGATGGAATTGTTGCCGCCGAAATTAACAAATCCGGGTCTCGTCTGACAGTAATTTGAAGAAATGCGGAATTGTTATTTTCAAGAAAATCTTCGTTCACATTGTTGTCGGCATCCGCCGCGACTATTAAATAATAATTGCCGTTTTGCGGAATTACGGAACGCGGAATTGTGATGATTTGTGTGCGCTGTGCGCTTTGTCCGGCGGCAAGCGATTGTGTAACGGACAAGGTTGCCAAAAGCGTATCGTTACCGATTTGATTGTCCGCCGAAAGATAAACTTTATCATTCCAATTCGGCGCGGCAGAGTTCGTGCCGTGGTTGGTTTCCGTCCAAGAAATATCGAAACTTTGGTCAACAATCGCGTCGGGCGAAATAATCGCCGAAGTCTGCAAATCGGGAATGTCGAGAACGCGATAAACAGAGGACGAAGCCGTATTGTTTGTAGTTGATATTTCGGTCGGACTGACGTTTTCGATGCTGGCAATAACCGTGTAATCTCCGTTCAAATCCTGCGTGTTCCAAGTTACGGAAGCAATCGCTTGACCGTTTGCCGGAACATTTATTCCGTTTTGTTCGCCAATCAAATTTGCCGTGTTCACCGAATTTCTGTAAAAGCGCACGTTGCACGTTCCGTTAATGACGTTTGAACCATTATGGATGATTGCGGAAACTTCGACGGACGTGTTCTCAAGAACAGGCGAAGCCGGGTTAAAACTGATGTCATTTGCAGCGACGTATAAATCAAAAGCTCTGGTTGATTCGCCTTTGTATCTGACAAGCGCAAATTGACTTCCGTCCGTTCCTGCCGCGATTATCTTTCCATCTGTTTGGATTTTAACTGAATATGGTTGATCGTAAATTTGTCCGATTTCATACGGATTGCTACAAACTCCTCCGAAATTGGGACCGGAGGAAAAGCTGGTATTAGCTCTGCCGATAGAATTGAACAAAGCATCAGATGTGCCGTCAGTATTGTAGCGATGGACAATAAAATCTTGGTCGCGTGTGCAGTTATTTCCTGTAATCAATTTTCTGATATTTTCCGCGCTGACGGCAACGATTTTTCCGTCCGGTTGAATGGTTACATCACGTCCTCTACCAACATTTCCGCCATTTAATTGAATTACGCCGGTTAAGTTGAAAGTCGTATCCAAACTGCCGTTCTCGGTAAGACGAACTAAAACTCCACGCTCTTGTGAACTGACATCTCTTTTGCCGACAGCAACAATTTTTCCGTCCGGCTGAACAGCGACGCTGTATGCGGCATTTCTATTTGCGCTGCCCATAACATTAACCGTAGCTTTGCCGTCGCCACTAAATGACGTATCCAAACTTCCGTCAGAATTGTATCTTGCAAATGCAAAAAGGTCAGTTTCACCCGTTCCGCAGGCAATAATTTTCCCGTCAGGCTGGATTGCCAAGCCATAGCCGAAATCATTCTCAGGAAATGCTCCGATGTTTGTGGTAACAATTCCGTCTTCGCCAAATGATGTATCGAGTGAGCCGTCAATGTTGTAGCGAACTACGGCAAAATCGGAATCACCTGTTCCTGCAACAACGATTTTTCCGTCTGATTGAATAGCGAGGTTATTAGCTACTGCGAAACTGCCAATAGTTGTGATTACTTTGCCGCTATTTCCGAAAGTTACATCTAAAATTCCATCGGAATCGTATCTGGCAAGCGCGATACTTGAACCGGAACTTCCGGCAACTATGATTTTTCCGTCAATCTGAACTGCCGCGCTTTTTCCGACATCAGCGGTAGAATCGAAATCGGTTACGATAACTCCGCCCGTGCCGAATGTCGAATCGAGACTTCCGTTCGGATTGTATCTGGCTACGGAAAAATCCGTCGAAGCATTAGAAACAGTTCCGACACCGACAATTTTTCCGTCTGTTTGAAGAGCCAAAGAATTAATTGTCTGCCCGACTCCTGAAGTTTGGACTTTTCCGCCCGTTCCGAAGGTAAAATCTAAATCTCCGGCAGAATCGCCCGTCTGTGCCAGAGAGCGTTCGCTGAGTTGACCTAAAAACTCCATTCCGTCGTAGATAATCGTGAACCCGAAATCCCAGGTGTCTTGATGAATTTCAATTTGATTGACATCCGCCAAATTAGGCGTTCCCGTCGTAGTTCTAACCCATTGACCGCTTCCCGCCAGAGGAATTTCGGATAAACGCCATTGAAGATTAGACATTTGAATGCTGTTCGGTTGATAGCGGACAGTTCCGGTTGGCGTGTTCAGAATAATTATCGGTTGATTGCCTTGAAATTGCAGAAGATTATTGTTGAACGCATAACTCCAAAAAACCAAATAATTTTTGGCGGTTAAATCCCAATGAGCGTTAGCCGTAGCCGGATATTTAACGCCGGTATCAAATCCGCTTGCCGTTGTAAAATAGATTGATTGCGAACCAACCTTCACCCTCGCGCCGCTGTTACTAACGCTTGTTATCGCATTATCGCTGGCAAACGTCGCCCACTCTGCGGCGTTGCCTTCAGTCAATTCCGGTATGTTGTTCGGTTGTGGAAGTGTATTCGCACTTTGCGCGGTTTCAGGCAAAGAATTTTCATTCTGAAACTTTTTCGCGCTGCTATTGGGACTAAGCATCAATGCCGAAATTCCGGCGGAAATTGAAATAAGTAGCGATAAAATAAAAAAACTACGGCTTTTGTTAGCTCTAAACATATTCACAAATCCTCATTGAAATTTAATTTTAAACGGCTGCAAAAAAATGACTGACGAATGCTTTTTCTGACAATTGAAATTAGAATATTTACTTTCTTTCCTATCGGTTCAAAAAGAAATTCGCAAAATGCTTTTCACCTTTTGCAAACTAAAGACAGCGCAAAATTGGAAACCTTACTTTTTGGTGATTTTTTTTTGAAAAAATTATTTCGTCTTGCTTTTGTTGTGTTTGAGCGGCGATTGAATTATGTTTTTCTTGCTTTATAAAAATTTCGGATTTGTTTGAGGTGGTTTGTGAGAAAACTCTTTTGGCTTTTTTCGTGGGGTTTGATGTTGGCGATTTCTGTATCTGTTGCCGCGCAGGAATCAGCGGATGCGGTGAAGATTGCGGATGAGTTTTTTCGCGCTTTTCCAGAAAAAGATTTTGATAAAATGGCGGCGTTTTGGAGTGCGAAATCGCCGGAGCGTGAGAGGTTTTTGAAACAGTTTCGGTTTTCGTTGACCGATACGGAAAATGTTTTGTTTAAGGATTTTGCGGTCAAAAGCGAAATGGTCGAAGGCGATAAATTGACTTTGCAAATTTCGCTGACGATGGACGCGACGGACGCGAAAACGAAACGACAAAAGTGGAATTTCGGCAAGTGGAATCGAACTTTAAGATTTGTTAAAGAAAATGATTTGTGGAAGGTTTGGGAATGCAAATTTGCGGAAGAAGAATTTGCCGAAAAACTCGCCAATGCCAAAGATGCCGCCGAACAAGATTTGCTTTTAGAGAAACACCCGGAACTTGTTAATCGTTTTTTGCGGCGGGCGATTGTTGATTTGAGCCGTGCTTTGCGGGCGCGTAATGAACTTGGGAAAGTCGTTTTTCTCGCGGAAATGATGGAAAGATTAGCGACGAAAACGGGCGATGAAATTTGGTTGGCGCGGGCTTTTTCTTCCAGAGGCGCATTATTTTATTTTCTCGGCGAACAGGGAAAAGCCGAAGAATTTTATCTCAAAAGCGAAAAAATCAGTCTGAAATTAAACGATGAAGAAGGACTTGTTTTGCTTTGGCACAGCTTAGGTTTACTTCGATTTATTCAAGCAGAATTGGAACAAGGCGACAATTATTATCGAAAATCTTCCGCGCTTGCCGAAAAAATTGGTGATGTGCAGACACTTTTGCGCGTCAGAAACAATCAAGGCAACAGCTTTTTTGGCGAAGCGCAGAAAGATGTTTGGACGCACTTCGTAAATTTTGACAAAGTAAAACTTCCCGAAAAACCTCTGCGCGAGGCTTTGATTTATTTTCGAGAAATCCGCGATATTTACGACGCGCTCGGCGATGAACGCGGCAAAGCGATTGCGATTGCTAACATCGGCGAAGCGTATCGGTTTTTGCGCGAATACGATTTGGCTTTGAAAACTTACGATGAAGCTCTCGTTTTAGTCGAAAAAAATCAGATAAACAGTTTGCGCGACGGTATTTTAGGTTCGATTTGTCAGATTTATATCGGACAAAATCGTTTGATCGAAGCGGCGGAGTTAATCGAAAAAATTATTGCTTCGTCGAATCCGAACAATTTTTCGAGTGAGTTTTTTGGAGATGGACTCATTGCCGGAAGTATTTTTGGGCGACTTGGACAAACGGAAAAGGCGGAAAAATATTTTCTCGGCGTTATCGAAAAATACGAAAAACAACGAAAATCGCTTTTTAATACGCTCACGCGCCAGCGTTTTATGCACTCCCGAACATTTCCTTATTACGAAATGGCGAATCTTCGTTTTGGACAAAATCGCCATGAAGAAGCCTTGCAATTTGCGGAAATGATCAAGGCGCGGGTTTTGTTTGATGTTATTAGAAGCGGCGCGAAATTTTCGGAAAAATCTCTGACCGAAACAGAGAAATTGCAGTCGGAAAAACTGAAAACCGACATCGAAAATCTGAATCGGCAAGTAATCGAAGAACGGTTAAAGCCGAAATCTGATGAAGCAAAGTTAAAACAACTCAACGAAAATCTGAAGCAAGCGCGGGCTGATTACGAAATTTTTCAATCAAATCTGTTCTCCACGCATCCCGAAATGAATCTGCAACGCGGCGAAATTCCGAATTTTTCGTTGAAGCAAGCCGAACAACTTTTGCCCGACGATAAAACTGCGATTGTCGAATTTTCCGTAACAGACGAAAAGATTTTGGCGTTTGTTTTGACTAAACTTAAACCGCTCGCTACCGCAGGCGGTTCTGACAAGGTGCAACTCGAAGTTTATCAGTTGCCGATTCCGCGCCGCGAACTCGTGCCGAAAGTGCAAAGTTTTCGACGGCAAATTGTGGTTCAAGATTTGGATTATAAAGAATCGGCGAAAGAACTTTATCGGATGTTGATTGAGCCTTTGGCGAAGCATCTCAAAAACCGCGACAATCTGATAATTGTGCCGGACGGCGTTTTGTGGGAATTGCCGTTTCAAACTCTGATTTCTGCCGAAAACAAACATTTGATTGAAGATTTTGCAATTTCTTACGCGCCTTCGTTGAGCGTTTTGAGCGAGATGTCAAAGGCAAAAACTTCAACTTTGCCGATGAATTTGTTGGCTTTCGGCAATCCGTTTTTGAATAATGCGACGATTACGATTGGCGCAAATCGAAACCGCAATTTGAAACTCGAACCGTTGCCGGACGCGGAGAAAGAAGTTTTGAAAATCGGCGCGTTTTACGGGAAAAATCAGAGCAATTTGTTTATCGGAAAAAAGGCAACCGAAGAAATTTTCAAATCACAAGGCGCAAATTTCCGCAGTTTGCATTTTGCGACACACGCGATTGCCGACAATGAAAATCCGATGTATTCGTTTCTCGTTTTTTCGCAAGGTGCAGGCGCAAAAGACGACGGAATTTTGGAAGCGTGGGAAATTATGCAATTGAATTTGAAGGCTGATTTAACGGTGCTTTCGGCGTGTGAAACCGGACGCGGACAGATTGGCGGCGGTGAAGGAATTATCGGTTTGAGCTGGGCTTTTTTTGTCGCCGGAGTTCCGACAACGGTTGTTTCGCAATGGAACGTAAATTCAAACAGCACGTCCGATTTGATGGTCGAATTTTATCGAAACTTACAGCAAAATCCGTCAAAACCCAAAGCCTTGCAAACGGCAACGATTTCGATGCTCAAGAACAAAAAAACAAACCTGCCGTTTTATTGGGCAGGTTTTGTCTTGATTGGTAAAAGTTAGAAAAAATTGGCATTTGAGGATGTCTCAGTTACTTATCACGCATTTTTGCGTTACGCAGATTTGTGTTATAGTGGAAATGCTTTTAGATTGTTTTGTTTAGCGCAAAAAATAAATGGAAAATCCTTTTGAATTTGGTCGGGAATTAGGCGCGGATGAATTGGTAAATCGGGTGGATGAACTCGAAATTGTTCGGCGGACTATTCAAACAGGCGGGAAACTTTTTGTGATTGGTCCGCGGCGGTTTGGGAAAACTTCGCTTTTGAAAGCCGCCACCGAAAAAGCGGATAAAGAAGGCAATTTGATTTTGCGATATAACGCCGAAGCCTTTGCCGATATTGATGGATTGGTCGAAAAAATCATCGAAGATTCTGCCCGCGCTTTGAAAGGAAGCGTTGAAAAAACGGGTGGGTTAATCAAGCAATATTTCAAATCGCTGAAACCGGAAATAAGTTTTTCAGTTACCCAATCGGAATGGAAAAGTTCAATCGGCATAAATAGTTCGGCGGTTGCGGGAAGTATCGGGTTGCTTGTTGATGCTTTAAATGGTTTGGAGGAATTGGCTGCTGCCGAAACGGATAGAAAAGTCGCGTTGATAATTGATGAATTTCAGGAAATTTTGGCTTCCGAAGGCATTACTGCTGAAAAACAGATTCGTTCGGCAATTCAGACGCACAAACACACGGCATACATTTTCGCGGGTTCAAAAACTCGGATGCTGACCGAAATGGTGATGTCGCCGAGTCGTCCGTTTTATCGTCTGGGAACGCTTCTATTTATCGGCGAATTGCCGCGCCCCGAATTTTCACGATTTTTGCTCGACAAATTTACTTTTGCAGGTTTTTTCGCGCCCAAATCAAGTGAGGAAGAACGTCGAAATTTGTGTCTGAAAATTTTGGATTTAGCCGAAGACGTTCCGTATAACGTGCAGATGTTGGCGCATTCGATTTGGAATCGGCTTCTGCAAATTAAAATCGGCGCACCGGAATCCGGCTTTTTATCAGAAAATTTGATTGATGAAACGCTGGAGAAATTGATTCGGCAGAACGACCCGTTTTATACGCAAATTTGGAACGCGCTGACGGCGATTCAAAAAAAATCTCTGTTGGCGGTCATCGCCGAAAACGGGCAAAATTTACAGTCGAAAAAAGTAACGCAGGAAAAAGGAATCGCGCCTTCGACAATGGGCAGAGCGTTGGAGTCTTTGATTTCAAAAGACATTTTACGGCAAGCGGAAATTGAAGGCAGTCTGCGTTACCGTTTTGAAGACCCTTTTTTCGCACATTGGATTCGCTTTTTTAATTCATAATTCTACGCGTGTCAGATTAAATAAGCGACTTGACTGATGGCTGAAAACTGATTTCTGACGACTTATCAGCGGAAATATCATCGGCTAAAAACACAGATAATTTTCCAATTTAGCCATCAATCATCAGCCGTCAGAGGTTTTATTTTAACTCAAGACCCAGGTTTATCTGGACGGAGAAAATTATTCTTCAGGCGGAAACCAACCGACGCTGACCCAGAGGCGGCGTGCGGTAACAATCATCGGTTCGTTCATATTTAAAGCGGTGATGGTGGCGCGTCCGGTTGGCGTGATACCGATAATTTCTGTGCCGTCTTCACTCCAACTAAAATGGTCGTTCCAATTTTGAGTTCGCGGGTTAAAAAGCGGAACAGTTTCATTAGTTTCAAGGTCAATAGCGTGAGTTTGTGTTCCCTTGCATTCATTGCATTTGCGACACGCCAACCATAGATTTTCTTCAATCGTTTGACCTCCGGCGGCAAGCGGCGTGAGATGTTCAAATTCCATCGGCATTCCGAGCAGAGTTTCGCTTCGCAAACAATAGCCGCAGCGAAACTTTGCTTGGGAACGAATTTTATTTTTCAGAGATTTTGAAATGTAGCGACTCATTTTTCGAGTTCGGCGAGTGTTGGCAGACGCGAACCGCGAAAACGGAGCAAAACGGCGGCTCTTGCCTTTCTGAGCATCACTAAATCAGCTTGGTTTTGTAAATCTTCGAGAGTTTTATTTTCAAAATCGGTTAGCGATTTTGCCTTCTTTTGTTCCAACAAAGCAGATATTTGTTCTTGAATTTTTAGTTTGACGGTTTCTTTTAAAACTTGCCGAAGTTTCGCGTCATCAAGCGTTTCGAGCAAAATCAGATTCTCGACAAATTTTTCCGGCAAGCCGTCCAAAGACGGAAGCGAAGATTGCAGAGCATTGAGCAAAATGTCTTCAATCGGTTTTTTTGTCGCTTTTGCCGTGCGTTGAAGCGGCTGAAAAACTCTGTCCGGCAGTTCTAAAGTAATTGTTTGCGACATAAATAATGCTCCTTGAAAATAAATTTAACGATTTTCGGGTAGAAGTTCGTAATTTCCCATAGCGCGGTTGTGTGCGTCGAGTGCGCCGATTGCGTCGCTGGTTTCGTCGAGCATTTGTTTGGTCATGGCGATTGAATCCGAAAGTTGTTCAAAATCAAGCAGCGAGAATTTTTCGGGCGTGTTCATCGTAACGATTTCGTCGTTTAAATATCCGAAAAAGTTTTCGATTGATTGAAGCTGTCCTTCGACCAATTTCACGCTTTTTTCGAGTTCTTCAAACGAAGCCAGACGGCGTTTTAAGATTTCGACGTTGGTTTCTTGAACACGCCGCGTTTTTTCGTCCGGCGCAGATTCCATCGCGCGAAAGGCTTGCGCCAATTGATTGTGGACGGCTTGGCGATTGATTGATTTTAAGTGTTGTTTGCGGCGGCGATAAACATCGAGCAAATCAACAAAATCTTCCCAGCGTTGATGAAGCGAAGTCAGATTGCTCGGCAACTGTTTTGCGCCGGTGAATTTATGATAATTGTCCTGAATTTTGTCTTTTTGCCAGCGCAGATATTCGACGGCTTCACGTTCGCGCGGCGTGAAACTTTTGATTAATTTGTCGCGGCTGGCTTTGTTTAATTGCAAAATTCGTTCTTTTTCGCGGGTGTTGACGATTTGACGATAAGCGGGAATCATCGGCAAAAAGACAACGTAAATCGCTTCGCAAATCAGCGCGACGAGTAGCGGAATAAAACTTCCCGTATATGCGGCGGCAACGGCAAAGCCCGCCAAACCCCAAAAATTCGCGGGTTCTTTGACCGCTTCTTTGACATATTTCGTATTAAATCTGGTAATTTCCTTCTGAACTTTTGCTAAATCAGCCATAGATATTGTAGATGCTATTTTTGCCGTTTAAGTTTTGCCAATTCCGCTTTTAATTTTTCGACTTCCGATTCTAAACTTTCAACTTTGTCAGCTTTATGCGCCAATTCTTCCATCGTTGGCAAAAAACTTTTCGTTTCGGGATTGAAAAGACGAAGCGTTTCGCCTGTATCAACAATTTCCAAACCAAGTGCAGGACTGAAAACTCGTCCGCGTTTGACTTTGAGTTCTTCAAATTTGCCGTCTTTCAGATGAAAAGCGACAAGCGGTTCGTCTTTCAAATAATCGTATTCGGGATCGAAAATGTAATATTCTTTGACTCCGATTGTTTCATAAAGAAAGAATTTTTTCTGCAAATCTGCCCGCCAAGTTGCGCGTGAAGAAATTTCAAAAACGACATCGGGCGATTTTTCTTCCCAAAGTTTGAATGTGCGACGCAGATGATTTCCGACTCCGCGAACAACCATCACATCCGGCGCGATGCACTTTCGCGGATTTCCTTCTTCATAATAAAACATCATATCGGCAATTACAGCCGTTTTATTATTTTGTCTGAAAAAAGTTTTCAGCGTTTGAAAAAGCTCCAAAATTAAATTTACATGAATTCCTGTTTCTGCCATCGGTTTCCCGTCAGATTCGGGATAATAAACCTCCTTTTTGCCGTTTAATTTCGGCAATATCATAGGAGTTTTTATTTTTTCGCCAACGGTTACGTTCATTTTTGCTGATTCGTTTCATTCAATAAAACTTGGTCGAGAACGTCATTTTCTTTGGGCGTTTCCGTGCCTGCGCCGATTTGTTTGCCGGCATCGTTTGAACCTGTGCCGAGCATTCCCATTGATTGTTTGTATGAGAGCAGTTTGTCTTGCAATTGAATGTCCATCGCTTCGCGTTCGATGTCTTGCATTTGCGAATCAACCGATGCCGAACCGAGTTGTAATTTGGCTTCGGCGGCGGCAACACGACGATCAATTTTTTCGCGCATTTCGTTAAATGTCGAAGCATCGTCGCCGATGTCGAAGGTTTCCATCGTTTGCGCGAGTTGTTCTTGGAGCTTCGCCTGTTTCGCCGCGCTGATAAGCTGCATTGCTTCCGCAGTGCGCTTTTTCATATTCAAAACGTAATTATCACGCGCTTTCAAGGCTTGTTTTGAAGCAACTTGCGCGTGGTCGGCTTGGACAGTCGTGCGTTCAAGATCCATCTGCGCTTGCTGGAGTTGACCGATATAAGCGGTGGCAATGTCGTCGCGTCCCATTTTTACGGACGCTTTGATTTTCGAGTCCAAATCAACGACTTGCGTTGAAAGATTTTCCTTCTGTTTTGCCAGAAGTCTTTCCGTTGCCATCACTTGCGCCACAGAATTATTGAGTTCCGGCACACGGTCGCGCATATCCCGAATCGTTTGCTGAAGCACAAGTTCGGGGTTTTCCATCTTGTCCAAAGCCGCGCCCGTCGAAGCGCGAAAAATTCTCGTTAATCTTGCCCAAAGTCCCATTTTCTTTACCTTTTCTCCTAAAAAATTATCTCAAAATAACTTCTTGCCGTTTTTCTAAACGAAAGCAAATAAAGCAAAGTTGCATTTTCCGCTTTTTTCATTTTTTCAGTATAACAGGAAAATCCATTTAGTTAATAATGAAATGCTCAAAGCGCGAAAAAAAGTCTAAATCAATATAGCGAACGATAGTGAGCAACTTGATGCACATATAATTCCAATTAGTTGAGATATTCGCTACCGCTCACTATACTGATTTATTTTGCAAGTTTGTTCAAACAAATACGTTCAGAAAACGGCAGACGAATTTTACGAAGCTAGTTTGAAATTAAAAATTAAGGTAAGATAGGCGCGGAAACTTCGCTTTCCCCGATTCGCGTTCTCGAAGGAAAAATTGTGAACTGTAAAAGTAAAGTTTTTATTATCCACAGATGAACACAGATAAACACAGATAAAATCAAGATAAAAAATCTGTGTTCATCTGTGTTTATCTGTGGTTAATTTTTCTTTGCCTTTATATAGTTAGAAGGAAAATTTATGCGACAAACGATTTCTTTTTTATTGATTTGCGTTATTTATCTCGGAATGTTTTCTCCCGCGATTGTGCAGACGAATGCACAAGTAAAAGGGAAAACGATAACCCAAAATATGAATCAAAATTTACCGAACGGATTGCAGTTTCGTCTTTCGGAAGGCGAAGAAGGCGCGGAAAACCGTGAGAAACAACTTCCGACCAAAGGCGATGCTTTATCGGAAGGCGATACTTCTAAACTTTTAAATCGGATTCCCGAAATTAAGCCCGAAGTTGACGATAAAACCGAATTTGCCAAACGCATCGGCACGCTTCCTGCACCGAAAACGGGCAATAAAGTTCCGGTAAAATTTCCGTCCGATGAAGAAAGAAATCCGACGAATGTTCAATCGAACAATCAAACATTGGAAGTTTTGCGATTTTCGCCCGAAGGCGAAGTTCCGCTTGCGCCGGATTTGAGCGTAACTTTTTCGCAACCGATGGTTGCCGTAACTTCGCAGGAAGAAGCGGCGAAAACTGTTCCCGTCGAAATGTCGCCGTCTGTCGAAGGAAATTGGCGTTGGCTTGGAACAAAAACTTTGATGTTCGACACGAAGAAACGCTTTCCGATGGCGACGAAATTTACCGTTCGGATTCCCGCCGGAACAAAAGCCGCGACCGGACAAACTCTGCAAAAAGACGTAACTTGGACATTCACCACGCCGCCGCCGAAAGTCGAGCAAATGATTCCCGCAAATCAAGTTACGCGGCGCGATGCGTTGATGTTTGCGTCGTTTGACCAAGAAATAAATCCAAACGCGATTTTAGCAACAATGAAAGTTTCGGGCGCGGGAAAACCTCTGAAAATTCGTCTGGCAACACAAGAAGAAATTGATAAAGATGCTTCGATTTCGTATTACGCCAAGCAAGCGCAACCGAAGCGTTGGTTGGCTTTTCGCGCAATTACGAACGAAAATTTGACCGAAAATGCGTTGCCCGCAGATGCGGCGATTACGGTTAATTTTCCGAAAGGAACGCCGTCTGCCGAAGGTCCGATTACAACGATTAAAGATCAAGGTTTTTCATTTCGCACATTTGGCGCAATGAAGTTTCAAGGCGGTTGGTGCAGTTATCAAGGCAACAAAAATTGTTCGCCGTTTGAAACTTGGTATATTCAGTTTTCAAATCCGATTGAAGCCGCGAAATTTGCCAAAGAAATGGTCAAAATTGAGCCGGCAGTTGAAGGTTTGACAGTTTATCCGAGCGGAAATTACATCTACATTTCCGGCTACAAAAAAGGCAAAACTACTTACAAAGTTACGATTGACGGCGCGTTGCAAGACGTTTACGGACAAACACTTGGCACGCCCGCAACGGCGACGATAAATGTCGGAACTGCCGAAACGAGTCTTTATGCACAAGGCGGAAATTTTGCCGTGCTTGACCCGACGGCGACTTCGGCGTTTTCGATTTATTCGATAAATATGCCTGCCGTAAAAGTGCGGATTTATCAAGTTCTACCGGAAGATTGGCAACAATTTCAAGCGTATTTGCGCCGTATGAATTATGATGACAGCACGATAAAACCGAAAATTCCGGGCAAATTAGTTTCCAATAGAGTTGTAACAATCGAGAAAAAAGCCGATGAAATGGTTGAAACTCGAATTGATTTATCGGGCGTATTAGTCGGCGGTTTCGGCAATGTTGTGATTGATATTGAGCCGACAATTCAGCGCGATAAATATGACCGAACGCGCATTTTTACTTGGATTCAAGCCACGCAAATCGGACTCGATGCGTTTGTTGATAATCAAGAACTTGTCGGATTCGTAACCGATTTGAAAACCGGAAAACCTTTGAGCGGCGTTGATCTTTCGATTTATCCGAACGGGAAGGCAGTTAGCAGTCAGCAGTCAGAAGTCAGCAGTGAAGAAGGCTTTTTGGAAACGGCTTGGAATTGGGTGAAAAGTTTTGGACCTTCGGATGATGTTTTAAATGAAACCGAAACGACGCAGGAAAACGGCGAAGTTTCACAAGCCGAAACAATCGAAGAAGCGAAAACGAGCGAAACGACGCAGAACGGAATTTTGCGTCTGCCGTTGCCGGATGCGGGCGCAAATCAGCAAAATCTTTTGATTGCGCGAAAGGGAAAAGATGTCGCGTTTTTGCCGGAAAATACCGATTATTACTGGCAAGATTCGGGAAGTTGGTTTAAGCGTGCGGAATATGATTCGCTTCGATGGTTTGTTTTTGACGACCGCAAAATGTATCGCCCGAAAGAAGAAGTTGCGATGAAAGGTTACATTCGCGTCATCACGGGCGGAAAACTTGGCGATGTTCAGGCACTCGGCGACAAGGCGAACGGGTTGACTTATTCGGTGAAAGATCCGCGAGGCAACGAAATCGGAAAAGGCACGGCGAATCTTAACGCTTTCGGCGCGTTTGATTTCAAATTCAAATTGCCGGACAACACAAATCTCGGATATGCGCGGGTTGATTTGTCAACGAACAGCAGTGTTTACGGCGGAACTTACGCGCATCAATTCCAAATTCAAGAATTTCGGCGACCGGAATTTGAAGTCAAAGCGAGAAACGAAACGCAAGCTCCGTATTTTGTCAAAGAATCCGCAAAAGTTTCGGTTGAAGCAAAATATTTTGCGGGCGGCGGACTTGCAAACGCCGATACGAATTGGAATGTTCGCGCCACGCCGACGAATTACACGCCGCCGAATCGCGGTGATTTTACGTTTGGAACTTTCGTTCCTTGGTGGAGATATTATTCGGAAGATTATTCAAACACGACAACCCAAAACTTTAAAGGTTTAACCGATGCGTCAGGCAAACATATTTTGAAAATTGATTTTGAATCGGTCAAACCTGCGAGACCTTATTCAATTCAAGCGGCGGCTTCGGTGCAAGATGTCAATCGGCAAACTTGGGCTTCGACGACGAATCTTTTGGTTCATCCTTCGAGCGTTTATGTCGGTTTGAAAATTCCGCGATATTTTGTCCAAAAAGGCGAAAATATCAATGTCGAAT
>JANNYB010000061.1:0-42858 GCA_031409875.1 Acidobacteriota bacterium
CTGTTCAAATATCTCAAATTCTGTGGTATTATCCATCTATAAAAGACCTTCCTTTTTGATTTAGTGTTTTTGTTCAAACTTAGATTGAATCAAATTTGAATGGTCTTTTCAATTTTTCAACGACTTTGCAATAGCCCTACAATAAAGAGGGATTTTATGAAATTCTTTTAGCGCGTTTAAGCAAAATGCGTTAGAATGACAGTCATACAAACAATGTAGCGGTCTTCGGACTCGATTAATAATTTAGGAGAATGAAAATGAAATTACAATTAGGTTCTTTTTTATTGGCGGCGGTGATGGTTTTGACAAGTTTGACGGCTGGAGTTTCAGCCGGAGAAGTTTCAAATAATCCGATTAGTGCGGCAGATTATAACATTACGAATGCGGGTTATTTTTTGCTTCCGAATGAAAATAATTTTGAATGGTGCACAGTTGCCTTGAGCAATCCGCGCAGCAGTTTGAACGTGCGTTCGGCGGATGGTCGCGTCATCGGCAAATTAAAGCACGGAACAGCGGTTTATGTTGACACTTACGACGGCGGATTTTCGCGTGTCAGCGTTAAAAAACGCGGCAAATTAGTAACGATGGGCTGGGTTGCGAGTGAGTTTTTGTCTTGCTGAACAAAACGCAAAAGTTGAAAAATAAAAGAAGGTAAAACCCCGAAATAAGTTTTACCTTCTTTTATTTTTTTGCATTGCCCGAAAATTTATAGTCATCTGCGCTTTTCTCTTTTTCATACGAATCGTTATAATAAAAACAGAAAGAATATGTCATCTTTAAGACTCCAAACTTCGCTCAGGCAACAGATGGTTCTGACTCCGCAATTGCGGCAGCGAATCGAGATGTTGCAGATGACTTCCGTCGAACTCAGCGATCTCATACAGGAAGAAATGCTCTCGAATCCGGTTTTGGAAGAAGTCCAATCGGACGAAGAAGTGCAGGAAATCTCCGAAAAAATTCTCGATCAAAACTCCGAAGGTTACGAAGAACTTCCGTCGAACGGACAAATCAAAGAAGATTTTGATTATACTTCCGATATTGAAAATCAAACCGTTGATTATGCAGCGGAAATTCCGACTGAAAACGGTTTAAACGGCGACGCGGATTTTGAAACGGATGAATACGCCGAATCTTCGCGCGATGCGTTTGAAGAAATTGATTACGGCAAAGAATTTCAAGAATATCTCGATCCCGGATATAAGACGCAAGAGTTTGAATATAAAGAAGATGCGCCGACGTTTGAACAATTTCTTTCGGCTTCCGAAACCTTATCCGAACATCTCGAATGGCAACTTCATCTTTCGCAAATCTCCGCAAAATTGGAAGACATTGCAGTGGCAATTATCGGAAATCTTGACAAAGACGGGCGTTTGAACGCGACGAATGAAGAGATTGCCGAAATGTGTATTTGTTCGGACGAAGAAGTCGAACGTGCCAGACAAATTGTGATGCGGCTCGAACCTGTCGGTTGTGCGGTGCGCGATGTGCGCGAATGTTTGCTCGTTCAACTCGAATCCAAGGGACAAGGCGAAAGTCTGGCGGCGGAACTGGTAGCGAAGTATTTGGAAGATTTGCAGCCGCATCGGTTACAACATTTGGCGAAACAGACGAGCAAAGATGTTCATTTGCTGAACGAAGAAATTAACAAAATTCGTTGTTTAAACCCGTATCCGGGCAGAAGTTATTCGTCGGAAGACCCGATTTATGTTGCGCCCGAAGTTTATATCGAAAAGATCGAAGAGGATTATGTCGTTTATTTTGTTGATGATGGAAGCCCGCGCCTTCGCATCAGTCATACACTTACGCAAATGCTCGGTCAAGAAAAAACGACCAAAGAAGAAAAAGATTTTATCAAAGACAAAGTTCGTTCGGCAGTTGATTTATTGAGAAATATCGAACACCGGCGGCAGACGATTTATCGGGTTGTCGAATGTATCGTCCAACGTCAGCGCGACTTTTTGGATCGCGGCGTTTCATTTATCAAACCGATGATGCTTAAAGACATTGCCGAAGACATCGGAATGCACCTTTCGACAATTTCGCGCGTTGTCAATCGCAAATACGCACACACGCCGCAGGGCGTTATCGAACTTCGCCGATTTTTTAGCGAAGGAATGCTAAATGAAGACGGCGAGGAAGTTTCGACGCGTATTCTGAAACTCAGAATCAAGAAAATGATTGAAGACGAAGACACGAAGAAACCTTTAACGGACGACCAAATCGCAAAAATTTTAATCAAGGAAGGCGTAAAACTTTCGCGCCGCACAGTAGCAAAATACCGCGACCAGATGCAAATTGCCGGCTCGCGGGAGAGAAAAACGGTTATTTGAAAGTGAGCGGTGAGCAGTAAGCAGTGAGCAGGTTTTTTCTGCTTACCGCTTACCGCTTACTGCTCACCGCTAAAAATATGAAATACGAATACACAGGACGACACATCGAAGTTACATCGGCATTGCGTTCTCATGTCGAAGTTCATTTTGAAAAAATAAGCCAGCTTTTCGAGAATGATAATGCGAAAGCGCACATTATTATCGAAGTCGAAAAAGGCAGACATCGTTCGGAAATTGTCGTGCAATGGCGGAAAGAAGTTCTGACCGCCAATTCGACCGTTTCGGATATGTATCAATCTTTAACGCAAACGATTGATAAAATCGAAAAGCAAGCGCGACGTTTGAAAACCAAAATTACCGGGAAACAACAACGCGCGAAAAAAATTACGACGGTTGCCGAATCTGCCGAAGACGTTGTGCCGGAACCGGAAGCACCGCGAATTATTCCGACAAAGCGGTATGCCGTCAAGCCTTTGACAGAGGAAGAAGCGATTTTTAATCTTAACGAACAAGAAAATCAATTTCTCGTTTTCCGCAATGCCGACAACGAGCAAGTTTCGATTATTTATAAACGCAAAGACGGGAATTACGGCTTGATAGAGCCATAATAATTTTATTTATCCACAGATGAACACAGATAAACACAGATATTAAATCAGGATTTCATCTGTGTTTATCTGTGTTCATCTGTGGATAAAATTTTCTTAGATGCCCAGCGAAAATCCGCAAATAACGATTGCCGAATTTGTCGAGAAAACTTTTAATGAATTGAGTTTAAAGGTTTTAGCGGGCAACGACGGTTTGCATTCAAAGCAAATTAATTCGACGCGCATTCAAAAACTCGGACTCGCGCTTGCCGGATTTACGCATTACATTCACGCCGGACGCATTCAAATTGTCGGGCAGAGCGAGATTTCTTATCTTTTTCAACTTGAAACTGACAAGCGAATTGAAGCAATTAAGCATCTCGATTTAGACATAATCTCTTGTATTTTAATCACGAGAAATTTGGAGCCGCCGCCCGAATTGCTCGAAATCGCCGAAAAAATCGGATTGCCGATTTTACAAACGCCGAAAGTAAGTTCAAAAACAATCAGCCTTATTTCAAATTTTTTGGAAGAAATTCTTGCGCCGCAAGTTACGCTTCACGGCGTTTTGATGAGTATTTACGGCATCGGCGTTTTGATTTTGGGAAATTCGGGAATCGGAAAATCCGAATGCGCTCTGGATTTAATAACGCGCGGACATCGCCTTGTTTCCGATGATTCGGTCGTAATAAAAAAAATCGGCGAATGTTTAAAAGGCTCGGCGCACGAATTGACGTTTGAACTCCTTGAAATTCGCGGACTCGGAATCATCAATATCCGCGAACTTTTCGGCGTTTCGGCAATCAGCAAAACCAAACAAATCGAACTAATTATCGAATTCGAGCGTTGGAATAATTTAGGAGAAATTGACCGTTTAGGTTTGGAAACCCACGAAACTGAAATTCTTGATTTGAAAACGAAAAAATTTGTTTTGCCAGTCAGCGCGGGCAGAAATCTTTCGACATTGGTTGAAACCGCCGTCCGCGTTCACCTTGTCGAAACCACCGGAACGAGCGCGGTGCAAAAATTGATTGAACGGCATTCTGCTTTAGTAAGTGGTAAGTGATAAGTGGTAAATGGTAAGTTTTTATTCTTGCCACTTGCCACTTACCACTCACCACTTACCACTCTACTATTATGGCGAAAACGGAAAACAAAAATCTGCCGAATCTGGTGATTATCACGGGTTTGAGCGGTTCGGGAATGTCTTCGGCGACGAATGCTTTTGAAGATTCGGGCTATTTTTGCGTGGATAACTTGCCGCTCACGATGTTGCAAACTTTTGCGCGTTTGTTATTGCCGAGTGCAGAAGAAATTACGGCGATTGAAAAAGCCGCGCTCGTGATAAATATCCGTGAACGCCATTTTTTATTGGATTTCGAGCCGGAAATGCAAAAGCTGAAAAAGAAAAAACTCACGCCGTTCGTGATATTTTTTGAAGCGTCCGACGATGTTCTCCAACGCAGATTTTCGGAAACGCGCCGACCGCATCCGGCTGATAACGGCAAAGGACTTTTGCAAGCAATTCGCGCTGAACGCCAAGCGATGGAAACGGTGCGCGAAGCCGCCGATTTTATCATTGACACTTCGGAACACACGGTTCACACCTTACGCCGTTTGCTCGTAACGAAATTCGGCAAATCTGAAGAAGGCGTTCCGATGCACGTTCAAATTGTCAGTTTCGGGCATAAATACGGCGCACCACGCGATGCCGATTTGCTTTTCGACGTGCGCCATCTTCCGAATCCGTATTTCGTTAAAGACTTAAAACATCTGCCCGGCACAGATGAAAAAGTCATCAAATTTTTGCAAAAACAGACGGAAGTTAAAGAAACAGGCAGACGTTTTGCCGAGCTTCTCGAATATCTTTTGCCGCTTTACCACCGCGAAGGAAAATCTTATTTGACCATCGGAATCGGTTGCACGGGCGGCAGACATCGTTCGGTTTTTCTGGCAAATGCGATTGGCAAAGCGTTAAAAAATGATGAACTCGATATTTCGGTCGTGCATCGTGATATGTTGAAATAAATTTTTAGGTTGCCGGATTTTTGCTTCGGGGTTAGAATGTAGAAAACTTTTTAACCAAAGGAAATCGAAATGGCTTACAAATGTCCACTTTGTTTGAAGGAACTCGGCGTTGCCGACAAACTCATACGTTATTGTTATCAATGCGATCTTGCCGATTTTGTTAAAGGTAATGCCGAAAATCTCGGAAACAGCCTGAAATGCAAAAAAGCAAACTGTAAAACCCACGGACAAATCGAAGCCGGAGTTTATTTCGCGCATCTCGATTGCGAAAAATCAAACCCGTTTTGGAACGGAAACACTTTAAATATTCCCGATAATGCCGCGATTGACGGCATCGAAATAACGCTTCCATTTTCAAAAGGTGATAAATCTTTCAAACATTGGCAAATAAATTTGCTCAACAAAACCGTCAATTCAAAGGCAGAGGCAAAATCTTCAAACGAAACGCAAAAGATTTCCGAAGTTAATGAAATGTGGTTTCCCGCTTTGCTTCTAAAATCTTCACAGGAAAAACGCGCGGGCAAGAAAACCGGGCAAGGCGTTGCACTTATTGGCACAAAAAAAGCCGGAAAAACTATTTTAGCCTTGCAAGTTTTGGATGAAGAAGGTTATGTCAGCCCGAATTTGAACGAAAAAATCGAAATCGAAGATTATCTCTATTGCACAAGACTCGAAGGCGTTACGATTCAGCCGATTTTTGAATTACTGCGGCTTCGTTCGGCAATGTGGGCAAATCGTCCGTTTTATGTTCCGCCGCCGACGGTGCGCGAAACCGTTAATTTTTATACGGCTTTTTACAGCCCGACAAAGGCGGCTTTGCAAAAAAAACAAACGCCCGAAACAAACGGAAAGCCCGATTTAATGGGGCAAGCGATAAATTTAACCGAAAAAGCCAACAGCTTTTGGGAAAAAATTGTTGCAAAGGTTAAAGAAATGGTTGGTGCGCCGGGAAATTCAAAAAAGCCGTTTCATTTTACGCTTTCGCTTTACGATGTCGCGGGCGAAAATTTTGAAAAAGAAGTCGAACAAATCGAGCAAATAAAATTTGGCGTGGACAAAATTGCTTTGGTTATTGATGCTTCGGATTTGGTCGAAATGTCTGAAGCCAAAGGTTTTTTGGCAGAACACCGACGCGCTTTGAAAAAATTAAAAGACCTTGGCAACAAACCTTTTTGCGTAGTGCTGACGAAAACGGATTTGTTTGCGAATTATTTGGAAACGCATCCTTTTTTTAATTACGAAATCGGACAAAACAGAGAACAAATTTATCAGGGAAATCAAACAATCATCAAAGAAATGCTCGAAAATTGGCGAAAAACCATTGCGGCGAATGCGGATTCGGAAAATCGTCCGACAAATTTGCTCAATTTTTTGAATGATTTGGTCGCTTTGGACGCACAAAATCCGGTTTTTATGATTGAAACCCGAAATTTGCCGACCGATGCCGAAACGATGGTTGAAAAGCAACCGTTTTCGATGGGCATTGACAGTTTTGTTTGCTGGTGTTTGGAAATCGAGCGCGAGGAGATAATCGAACCGTTATGAAATTGCTGATTTACGGCGGAAACGAACATAATATCCGATGCGAAATCGGCAAATGGAACTTGCCCGAAAAAGGTCCTTTGCTCGATACTTACGGCATTCCGAAAGACGGCTGGACGATTGGTTTTGGCATTCTCGATGACGAAGGTTTTCTGTTTCTCAAATCCGAACGAGTTGCCGAAACGCGCGTTTATCCGTTCACGATTTTGTTTGCGCCGGGCGATGAAGTTTGGGAAAAATTTGGCTGGAACGCGGCACATTTGGCGGCTTCGGTGCTTGGCGAAAAAAATAAATTTCATTCACAATTAATGGATAAACCCGAAACTTTCAGTTTGCAAAATTTGGAAGAAATGGCGCAAACGCTGGTTAAGTATTCGCTTTCGCCGGAACTCGATTTTACTTCCGAATTAATCGCCGGAACGGTTTTTGAATCTGAAATTTTAACGGTAAATCCGATTTTATTGAACTACGAATTTCCGAATCATTTGGAGCTTGCATATCAAATCGAAGCACTTCCGACATTTTTACGGACAGGCAACGGCTGGCTTTTGGGCGGAAGTTCTGAAAATGCTAAAGGTTTGGGCGTTAAATTGGTTTTTGATGACAATTTAAACAAGCAAGACACGGTGCGAATTGGAAATGTTTTGAAAAATGCGCGTTCGCTTTTAACTAATCTCGAAAGCGTAAATCATAATGCGAATTTGGATAAATTTTTGAAAACTCCCGTTTGGCGTTGGAAAAAAGATTTTCAAGCATCGGCTGAAGATATTTTGCCGCGCCTTAACGAATTGGTCGAACTCAGCCGCCGCGAAAACATTTCGGACGATGAACTTTTGCTCATAGACAAAAAAGATAATGGAGTTCTCGCCGATGATTTTCGACGCGCAAGACTTGAACTCGCATATCGGGCGGAAACGGTTTTTTCAGCAAAAAGAACACAGTTTTTGCTCGAAAAATATTCTGCGGGAGAAGTTTCGGCGGAACAATTACACGCCCGATTTTTTGAAACAACGGCGTATATTAATTGGCTTGTTCAAAACAAAAAACTTCCTTCGGACTCGGAATTTTCCGTAAAACTATTGGAATTCGATTATCTTGAAATTTGCCGCGAAATCATCATACAGGAACAAGATTTAGCAAAACTTCCGGCGTTATTTCAAAAATCAATCGCCGAACTTCAAAGTATCCGCGGCGAAAACAGTATTTCCAGACTCGCAGAAATCGTCCGTGATGAAACGGGCGATAAAATTATCGAAGTTTGGTCAAAATATGTTAAATCGGAATTTTTTGTAAATTATTTAGCTGAATTTTTTGCCGACAAAGCACGCGAAATTACAAAAGGCGTAAAAAATGACCGTTGGGCGGAAATTTATCTGCGTTTCGGCAACGATGCGGGCGGCAAATGGCTTGAACAAAATGTTTCGGAACAACAACGAACAATTTTTATTGAAAATCTTCTGGGAAATGAAAAAAGCCAAACGATTACGGCTTGGTTACAGGCTTTGACGGTTTCGCCGCTTCGGGCAAGACTTTCAATCGAACAAAAAAAGAAAATTGCCAAGCTAAATAATGATTTGGCAAAGACTTGGCAAAATTTCACGTCGCTTTTGGACATTACGGAAGGCATTTCGCCGCAGGTCAAAAAACTCAATTCGCCGGAAGAAGAAATTTATTTACGCCAAGAACTTGCCGAAATTTTGCGCGAAAAACCGCAAGCCGAATTCGGCAAATTAAAAACACCGATTAAAAACTTTTTCGGCGATTTGCCCAATGAATTTATCGCGGAAAACGACAAGCGCGGACAAAAATTGCAAGATGAAAAACCAAATATTGCCGCCAAAAAAAATCCGCCGTTGATTGCGTTTCACGCGGGAAAAGTTGCCGAAGCAAAACCGCAAATTGAAGAAGTTTGCCGAATGATTCGCTCGGAATTGTCCGATGAAGACCGTCGCCGACCGCTTCTCGATGAAATATTTTTTAAGCAAAAATCTACGCTTTCCGAAGTTTTTCCGTATTTACCGATAAAAATTCGCGCTTATATTCTCGAACTTTTGTATGATGAAAAACCGAAGAAATTTAAAGAACTCGCTACTAAACTTTACAAAGAAGGCGAATTTAACGAATTTTCGGTTGCGCTTTGGGAAACGCTTTCGTTGTCTGCCGTCGGAAAAATAATAATCGCCGATTTGAACAAAGGTTATCTAAAAGACGTAGTTGATTTGCAAAGCGAACTCGGCGCGATTGTCGAACGGGCGATTGAAAAAGATAAATGGAAATTTGCGAAAAAATCCGTTGAAGAAACGCCGGATGATAAAATTTTTAATCCCGAAGAAGAAAAAGGATTTATTAAAGAGTATTTCGGTTGGATGACATTTAAGAAAAAATAATTGCTTGAGGTTTGTCCGCGATGTTGATCTTATTTTTTTTATTACCTTTGCTGGCGTTGCTCGCATTGTTTATTTTTCTGCCGCAACAGCGTAAAAATCTTCATTGGTTTTGCGGATTTGCGGCGTTTGTTTCGCTGGCGGCAATGATTTATGCGGTCAACAGTTCGCCTTTGTGGAAGGACGGCGAGCGCATTGTTTGGTCGGGAATAAGTTCAAAAAGCACGGAATTGATTGTCGGCGGCAACGCGGAAACGGCTTTCGTCGGTTGGGCAAACGGCGCGTTTTCGCCAAAAATAAAAGTTGTTTCTGCCGAAAAACAAACTAAATTGGAAATCTCCGGCGGCGGCGGTTTCGTGCGGCACGAAACAAAAAACGAATATCTCAACGGCGCGTTAATCGAAGACGAAAAAGCGCAAACAATCGGCAATTATACTTATCAAAAAACTTCGGGCTTTTACTGCGGCACACGCCTTAACATCTCTCTAAACAACAACTTACTCGTTCAAATAAAATTACCCGACACCGCGAAAGACCGCGTTTATAATCTTGATTCGGTCGTCAATAATGCCACGCAAAACCTCACGCCGAAGGGCGAAAAACAGAGCGGATTATTTTGCAAACCGGAATATAATCTTGCGCCGTCCGAAAGATTGCGGCAGGTTGAAGAACTCAAACTCGTTTTGGCGGACGCACGGCTTTTACTGCGTTCGAGCGGTGAAATTCGCTTTTTGGATTCGCGCCCTGCGCCCGAACAAATTTGCGAAAACCCTTGTCGCATCAGAATTTTGTGGTCGAATTCGAGCTTGTCGGCAGAGTTTGACGCGATGCCGAAAACCAATCATGCGGTTTTGAAATTTCTGCCGCCGTATCAAAATTTCAGTCCGTTGCCGAAAGATGCTGAAGCCAAACAACAATTGACGGTTACGAATCAAATTTCGGCGGGCGAATTTGCTTACACGCTGCCGCTCGGCAAAAAAGAATCGGCGGAAAAGCGCAAATTGGATTTATCGCAACTGACCGAATACATTCCCGAAGCGTTTGAAAAAGTTTTGCAAAAACCGTGTGAGCCGCCGAGTTGTAAATTGGTCGAAGGCGAAAATGTCTATTTCGCGTTTATGCGCGTTAAAGATTTGCCGAGTTTTAGTTGGATTTTGATTTTTTCGATTGTGCCGTTTGTGTTGTTTTTATTCGGTTTGCGACTTGTTTCGCCGCAACCTTCGGCGGAAATTAACGCGATGATTTGCTGTTTTGTTACGGCGATTTGGAATTTTTCGGTTTTTCGGCTGCTTCTCGCTTTTCGCTACGCGCTCGATCCGGCTTATCTGGACAAACATTCAATCGGCGATCTGACTTTGGCGTTTGGCGGTTTGATTTTTTTGCCGTGTTTGCTATTTCTGTTGGCGCGAATTTGTTTCGATGCGCGGCGAAAAATTGAGAATCCATCGGAAGCCAAAGAATTGATGTCGAAAAGCCTTTTGTTTCTGATTGCTTTCATTGCTGCTTTTCTGTTTGAGGTTAAATATGTGCAGATGCTTTGGGCGAATTTGCCGCAAACTTTTGAGTTTTCGCTCGGCTGGATTTACGGCGGCGGCATTATTTTTCTGTTTATCTATTTATTTGCTCACATCTTTTATCTATATTTTTACAAACAAAACCGAGTTTTTAAAGAAAATACTGAAAATCGAGATACACGTTTTCTTAAATTTATTTTGCTCGACATTTGGGAATTGCCGCGAACATTTGCCGACAAATCGCGCCGGATTTGGCTCGATATTGTTGCGGAAGGTTCGGTGTTTTGGAGAAAATTAATCGGATTTGCTTTGGTTTATGCGGTTCTGATATTTGCCGGAATTTTTGTTTGGAATATTTTCGGCAAAGATTTTCTGCCGTTTATTTTTTGTTGGATTCCGGTGATTTTTTGGCTTTCGGCAAAATCAATCAAAACGGACGCGGACACGGCGGACGCGATTAAAAACGCAAAGTGGAAAATTGGGATTTTAGCCGTGCTGACCTTCGCGCCGTTTTTTGTTTTGCCATTGGCGACATCCGATGCCGGTTCGATTTATGCAAATTTCGTCATACTTTTGATGCTTGCCTGTGTGCTTTTCAAAACCGCCGCCGGAAATCGTTTTTTCGGGCGGGTTTCGATGAGTTTGATTTTTATCGGAATTGTTACGGTTTTTGTATTTTATTTGAATTTTTCATCATTTATCGGCGTAACGACAATTTTTGGTGAAGCCGTTCCGCGTGTTTTGGCGTTCAAAAGCGGCGACAATTTTCAGCATTTTATTTTGTCTTCCGATGCCGGTTCAAGCGAAAATCAAATCGGTTTGAACGTCTATGACATCACGAATGTTTATCAGCACACATGGGAAAACAAAGCCATCGCCCGCGAAGGCGGACTTTTCGGCGCGGGTTTCGGCAATGCGCCCGTCAGACTTTCGCAAATTCGCGGCGACACGATTCAGGTTGACAGCGTTTTCAGTTTTTATGTTGTCGGCGATTACGGTTTTATCGGCGGAATTCTTCTGCTTTTGATGTATTTCGTGCCGCTTTTGATAATTTATTTCGGCGGGCGGAACATTTTCGGTGTCGGATTCTCGACGGCGTTGATAATTTGCTGTGCTTTTTTGCTCGAAGGTTTGATTCACGCGGCAATGAATGTCGGCGTTGCGCCGCTCACGGGCAGAAATTTGCCGCTTCTTGCAGTGCATTCTTTTAACGGCGATTTTCTGCGTTGGACGGTTTTGTTTTCATTTGTAATTAATACCATTTATTGGCATTACCGCGAAGACGGCGAGTTTGAGAATGAAACCGTCTGTCTTTTAACGAATGAAAAAAATCAGCTTGAAAATGCGCGGCTCATTCAAAATTTATCAAAACCCGCGCCGGACGCAGACGGCAAATTGCCTGCGAAATCCGATGTTTGGAAATATCGTTTTAATCAAATTTACGCCAGCCGGAGCGAGATTTGGCGACAGATGTTTTGCTTGACGATTGTGCCGCTTTTGCTTTTGTTTTTAATCGCGGCTTACGGATTTACTTACGTTTATTTGAACGATAAACTTGCGGTTTTCAGTTGGAATGTTTTGAAAGAAGATATTGATTGGGCGATTTCAAATCAGATGCTGCGCGTTGTGCAAGACGAGGCTGAAACATCGAAAAAATGTCCGAAAATTGTTTTGGATCAAGAAAAATATCGCGTGAAATACACGGACGAAGATGTCAATAACGGATTTCTGAATCAGCAAATCAATCGTTTCAACGCGCTTTCGTGCGAAGAAAGAATTGGCGAAGGCGTTTTTCCAAACATTACCGAAAAGCTCAAAAACGTCAAGAATTACGATGATTATCAAAACTTTATGAAGATGTTGCGCGAAACCGACGAGCCTTCGCGCCGCGCCCGCAAACCGAATTTGCTGATGGTTTATCGCATCGGCAAGGAGCAGAGAGAAGCGGATGACAAACTCGGTTTCGGTGTCGCGTTTAATCCCGAATTCAATATTTCGCGCACTTTCAGCGAAACGCAAAACCGCGAAAATTTCCCGATGGTGAAAATCGGCAATAACACCAAACTTTTCGGCTGGGCGTGGGACAAAGGCAGATATGTTACCGCTTTGGAAAACACGCAAATTCTTTCGTGGACGGATTGGCTTGCGGCTTCGATGAATCTCGAATGGAAGCGTTTGGGCAGCACGGAAGCCGCGAGAAAATACGGAACTTTGTCTTTGGACGAAAAATTACATAACGAATCATTAAAATTTATTGACCAAAAGGGAATTGAACTTCATAAACAAAAAATTGCCGCTTCGGGCAACGATTGGGACAGCAAATTGCCTTCGAGAATCGGTTTGACGGTAATGAAACTTTCCGGCGGAAACGATAACGGCGCAGTGTTGGCTCTCGGAAGTTTTCCGCGTGCTTCGGGCGGAAATCAATGGCAGAAAGTAAATTACGGGCAAGATGCGTTTTGGATTCCGCCTGCAAAAATCGTCGAAAAAAGATTTCCGGCTTACTTGCGGCAAATTTACGGCGGCGACCGCAATTTTGAAAAAGTTACGGTAATGGGTTCGTCAACCAAACCGATGTTTGCGGAAGCCGTAAGTTCCGTGCATCTTGATATTAATTTGCATATTGATTTTAAGGTTTCGGGAAGCGAAATTGATGACAACAGCGTTTTCGGAATTAAAATTTCGGACAAAAGTTGGAAAGGTCACGGAAGTAAAGATTGGGTTGATTTCAATACGTTTCTGACCGAATCGAACAATCGTTATCAGGTTTTATACGGATTTTTAGGTCTTGCCGAATCAAATCAAAATGCGCTGACTTTCGAGCCGAATATTTCAAGCGGTTCGGCGTTTGAGAAATATGGCGACAAGATTTTGAATAAATTTCCGAAGTTTGATGAAAACATCGGATTTAATTACAAAAGTTCTGAAGAAATGAAAAATCTGCACAAAACCGAACTCGCAATGCGTTTGCGGCGAATGTTCGGCGTTGGAACTTTTGAACGCGAAGATGCGCGGCAAATTGAAGATTACAGCGCATATATGAATTCGTTTTGGACAAAAGACGAAAATCACGATGCTTTACGGTTTTTTGACGAAGAAGAAAAAAATGCGCCGTTGACCGACGTGAAAATTCAAACCAATTTTTCGCCCGCAATTTTGCCGGCACGGGCAAATTTTCGTTTGAACAGAATCAAAAATCCGCGCGATTTTGTAACTTTGTTATTGGGCGGCGGCGAAAATCGTTGGAGCAATATTCACGCCGCCGCCGGATTTGCTTCCGCTGTTACAGGTCGCCACGTTTTGCCGCACATTGTTAAAAACGATGATGCGCCTGTTCCATATGCACGCGCAACGGATTTCGTCAAACTTGCAAATTACATCAAGCCCGGTTTGAGCGGCGTGATTTTTAATTCAAACGGCACGGCGAACAAACAAATGACCAGCACCGGCGCGATTGGAATTTTGCAGAAATTGAAAGATAAAAATTTTCAAATCTACGCCAAAACCGGAACTTTGACCGAAGACGGCAAAGACGAAACTTCGCGGATAATTTTGGCAATCGTGCAGTTTGAAGATGCGGCACAAACGAAAATCAAAAAAGGTCTGGTTTTCTCGCTGTTCGTCGAAGAAACCGTGCAAGGCACATCGGCAACGTGGCTCGGCGAATTTATCGTGCAAAATAAGGTTGAGATTTTGCGGTTGTTAGAAACGCAAATTACTGAAACAGTTGCGCCGGTAAGTCAGCCGCAGAAGAAAAAAGTAAAAAGTAAAAAGTAAAAAGTAAAAAATATGGATTTTGAGTATAATTAATGGGTAACTTAGCGAATCAAATTAATTGCAAATTACAAATTACAAATAATTGGTTTGGATTGTGTTTTGACTATTATAAATTTAATCAAAATCTAATCTTTTGTAATTTGTAACCTGTAATTTATTATTAATTAATTTTCTTACCAATAATTTAATGTGATTAGTTTTAACGGATTTACAAAAATCAAATAACAACGGACACTACAAAATTATGAAAAAAATCGGTGGCGTAATCGTTACACACGGACAATTAGCGAGTGAATTATTGGCGGCGGCGGAAACTATTGTTGGCGTGCAGAGCCATATTACGGCGGTTTCAATCGGTTGGCACGACGACGTTGAATTGGCGAAGGACGAAATTTCCCGCGCCATAAAAAAAGTTTCCGAAGGCAGCGGCGTTTTGCTTCTGACGGATATGTTCGGCGGCACACCGACGAATATTTCGGCAATGTTTTTGAAGGAAAACGAAATCGAAATCGTTACAGGCATAAATCTGCCGATGGTAATAAAACTTTCGGCACAAAAAGAAGAAATGTCTTTGCAGGAAATGGCAAAATTGGTCGAAAGCCAAGGAAAACAGGCGATTTACCGCACGAGCGAACTTTTAGAACCGCAAAAAATGAAAAAAGATGCGTAAAGGGAAAATTAAAGTTATCAATCCGCTCGGACTTCACGCCCGCGCCGCCGCCGTTTTGGTGCGTCTTGCGGGAAAATTTGAAAGCAAAATCATTTTGGCGCGAACCGATAACAACGTCATGGCAGATGCAAAATCAATTTTAAGCGTTCTGACGCTTGCCGCTTCAAAAGGCACGCAACTCGAAATCAACGTCGAGGGCGAAGACGCAACCGAAGCATTTGAAGCGATTTGCGGAAGTTTTGCGAATGGTTTCGGGGAATTATAATTGATTTTTTAACGCAACAGCGCAAAAAAATTGCCTTTTTACTTTTGCCTTTTTACTTCCGAAGGCTTTGCGTTAAAATTAAATGTAGAATTGCTCATTATGTCATCAGAAAAAAAAATCGGTATTATCGGCGTTCCGCTCGGTTTCGGCGCGGAAACGAAAGGCAGCGAATTGGGCGTTACGGCGTTGCGTTTGGCGAATATTCGCGGAAGTTTGCTGGTTAATCACATCGGCGAACTCGGTTATGACGTTAAAGATTACGGCGATGTCGAAATTATTAAGCCGAATTATATTGCGGAAGCCAGCGAAAATCCGAAATATCTAAACGAAATTTTAGCGTCATCGAAAAATATGGCGCAGTCGGTCAAACAAATTTTGCAAGACGGGCGAGTTCCGGTAATTTTGGGCGGCGATCATTCGATTGCGATTGGAACTTTTTCGGGGATTTCTTCGCATTTTCGCGCAAAAGACGAAGAAATCGGCTTGATTTGGTTTGACGCACACGCCGACATCAACACGCCCGAAACTTCCGGTTCCGGCAATGTTCACGGAATGCCGCTGGCGACGATTCTCGGCGATGGGAATGCGGAACTCGTTAATTTAGAAGGTTTTACGCCGAAATTGAATCCGAAATTTTTCGCCCACGTCGGCGCGAGAGATTTGGACGCAGGCGAGCAAAAACGCATTCATTCACTCGGTTTGCGCGACAATTTTTTTACGATGAGCGACATTGATCGGCGCGGAATGTTGGCGTGTGTTGAAGATGCGATAAAAATTGCGTCGGGTGCGTCGGGCGGTTTTGCGGTTACGTTTGATGTTGACGTGATTGATCCGCGATTTGCGCCCGGTTCGGGAACGCTCGTGCGCGGCGGCATAACTTACCGCGAAGCGCATCTCGCGCTCGAAGTTATTGCGGAACATAACGGAAACGTCCGCTCATTTGAAATTGTCGAGGTCAATCCAATGCTCGATAAAAGCAATATTACGGTCGAACTCGCCGGCGAATTAATTTTGTCGGCGCTTGGCAAAACGATTTTATAGTAGTGAGCGGTAAGCAGTAAGCAGTAAGCAGGAGGCATTCAGTTTTTTTGATTACTGATTGCTCGCGGTTTACTGCTCACCGCTTACTGCTCACCGCTCACTGTTAAATATGAAAACAAAAATTGGCGTAGTTTTCGGCGGACGCTCAGGCGAACACGAGGTTTCAGTGCGTTCGGCGAAAACAGTTATCGAACAAATTGACAAGGAAAAATATGAAGTTTTTCCGATGGCGATTACGAAAGAGGGAAATTGGCTGAATCCTTCGGACTCAGTAAAATTGTTACCCGAAACGACGCAAACGATTTTCAGCGAAACGAATTTCGAGAATAAAACGGTTGTTTTAGTTGGTAAATCAGACGAAAAGTTTCCGCAACTCGATGTCGTTTTTCCCGTGCTTCACGGAACTTACGGCGAAGACGGCACGATTCAAGGGCTTTTTGAAATGGCGGGAATTCCATATGTGGGTTGCGATGTTTTGGCTTCTTCGTGCGGAATGGACAAGGTTGTGATGAAAACGCTTTTCCGCGATGCCGAATTGCCGATTTGCCGTTATGTCTGGTTTTTACGAAGCGAATGGGAAAACGCCCAAGCCGCGACAATCAAACTCGTTGAAGCGAAATTGGGTTATCCGTGTTTTGTAAAACCGGCAAATTTGGGTTCGTCGGTCGGCGTTTCACGGGCGGACGATGCCGAATCTTTGCGCGAAGCCATCAAACTCGCCGCCGAATATGACCGTAAAATCATTGTCGAAGAATCGCTTGAAATGCGCGAAATCGAATGCGCGGTTTTAGGGAATGACCAACCGCAAGCGAGCTTGCCGGGCGAATATATCATTCACGACGAAAGCAAAAAATTTCTCGATTACACCGAAAAATATACCGGCACCGGCAATAACGATTTTGTCGTTCCGGCGTTAATTTCACAAGAATTAAGTCAAAAAATCCAACAAATGGCAATTACCGCTTTCAAAGCTCTCAGCGGTTCGGGGTTGGCGCGGGTTGATTTCTTTTTGCGGACTGATAACGGTTCGCTTATAGTCAATGAAATCAACACTTTGCCGGGTTTGACCGATGCTTCCGGCTACCCAAAAATGTGGGCTGGAAGCGGTTTAGATTTTCCGCAAGTGATTGATAAATTGATCGAATTAGCATTTGAACGCCACGCCGACAAAATGCGTAATAAAACATCGTTTTGAAGGCAGAATAGGTTTGAGCTACGATGTTGACTTTATCTTTCAAACAACTAATAATGCAGTCAGAACAACTAAATTAAAGAAAACAGCTATGGATGAAACGACTAAGACCGAAGATTCAGGATTTCCAATAAGGTTTCGGATTCCTACTAGAATGCCGAGCGTGATTGCTCAACATTTAACAGTCCAACCCATTGAAGATGGAATTCTGTTGTCATTTTATGAAGTAATTCCGCCTTTATTTCCTACTGATTTGAGCGAGGAGCAAATGAAACAGTTAAAGGAAACAGGTGTTCCGGCGGAATGTGTTTCTAAGGTATTTGTGCCAAACTCAAGATATGTAGATTTTCTTGATACGATGGACAGCGTTTTACCTGATGACGACGAAGACGAAGTTAGTGAGTTAGAAAAAGACAAACAATAAGGTTATGCCAACAATTACGGAAACAATTCAAAAAGTTCATGGTTTTGCTAAATTGCCGGAAGGATGGCATTACGGTGAAGGTGAACCTGTTGGTTTAGAAATAATTAAACAAGCCGAAAAATTTCTTCTAACTGCGGAAGGTTGGGGAATTGAAGAAGCAAATGCTTTTCCGGGAATAGACGGTCAAGTCGAATTAACGCTTTACATTGAAGATAAAACATTTGCGTTTATGTTTGAACTCGACGGCACTATATCCATTGTCGAAGAAACGCGAGGTGAAATAGTTTCAGATATTTATAACCAATCTTACGAGATTGCAGAGCAAAAGTTATGGGAATTATCTCAAAGGATTCAGAGTATATACGACTTGTTCATCTCAGACATTGGGATTCGAGGGACAAGAAATTCAGAAGTTCGGCGTTTCAACGCTCATCAAAAAAAGAAGACCCGCAACGTGGAGTATCGCTCATTTCAACCAAATGTATATTGGAGACAGAGCGGACAGTCTGCGACCACATCTCGCACTTTTATTGTTCCGTTGCAAGCCACCCGATTGTCTTCTTGTGCATAAAGAAGGAACAGTTACCTGAAGATTTGCTTCAACAAGAAAGTGAAGTAGTTTGTGATGGTGAGATTCGCAAAGACAAATGCCACTACAATTTAATTTCTTGGAATGACGGGCAATGCAGAAGGTTTATTGTTCCTTTATGCCCTGACTCGACGAATTTTGTGATTTGTAGAGATGGTGGCGAAAGACCTTTAACTTTTGAAGATATTTTAAAGTGGAAACAGGAAAACCCCGACTAAATCACTTTTTATTTTGCTTTTGGTGCGTTGTAGCCTTTCCTTGTTCTAATCGTCAGATTCGGTTTTGAAACTCTAACTTCGATTGCACGCCATTTGCCGTCTTTGGCGGTGTTTGTCGGCGAATATGTGAGCGTATATTGCGAGCCAAGTTCGCCGACGATTTCGGCAAATGCTTGGCGCAAAGCCATTCCACCGGACGCGGAAATAAATTTTCCGCCGGATTTTTCGGCGAAGTTTTTCAATGCTGATTGGCTTTGCATTCGGTCGCGCCCGTTCATCTCGATTGAAGACATATCAACCGTGTAAATTGTTGCACCGGCAGAGATTGCGGCTTTTAACACTTTGCTGTCGCCGTATTTGCTTTTTGTGTCCGCGCCGTCGGAAAGCACGATAATTGCTTTGCGTTTTTCTTCTCTTTTGGACAACGCCTGCGCCGCTTCCATTATTGCATCATTCAAAACGGTCATTCCGTAAGCCTTCAATTCAAACACTTTATCAAGAACGTCGCGGCTGTTTGAGAAATCTTGGACGAGCGAAACTTTTGAATCAAAATTATAAATTGCCGCGCTGTCTTCGGAGCGCAAACCGTCGAGAAAAGTTATCGCGGCAGAACGTGCCAGAGAAATGCGCGATTCCATACTGCCCGAAGTATCAATCAAAATTACGGCGGCAAAAGACGTTGATTCCGCGCCGAAAAAATCGAGCGTTTGCTCCTTTCCGTCTTCAAAAATCTTGAATTGCGATTTCTTCAAACCGCTGACGACTTTGCCGTCTTTGTCTGTAATTGTGGTATTTAGAACGACGATTGATGAATCAACATTAACGATTTCGTCATCGGTTTCTTGCGCGAAAAGCGGCAGATTTAGAATGATTAGCAGTAGAAAAAGAAAGATTTTACGCATAAAAATGAAAGTGTTGCGGTTGGGAGCGCAGACATCCTTGTCTGCGGAGCGTTGTTTTTTTGACGCTCAAAATACTTGGGTTACGCGAAAGTTTAGGGAAATCTAACGCCGTTAGATTGCTCCGCGAAACGCTGCACAATCTTGCAGACAGGATGTCTGCGCTCCCAGTTGAAAAACTTATTTACCGAAACGCAAAAACTTGACGACTTTTAAAAGCAAATTCGAGCTATGAATCGCGGCGGCGGAAATCGTATATCTTGTCGTTTTTTTAAGTTCGTCACAGAGTTTGACGGTGCTTTCCTTTAAAACATTAAAGGCGTTTGACATTGAAATCGGCGAATCGTTTTCGTTTGCTTCGATTTCTTTACCATCGTCGTCGCCGCCCAAATCACTTCGGATTTTTTTGACGATTTTCTCTAATCTTTCTAGTTTTTTGCGATCTTCAATCGAAAGCGAATTGTTGACGGCAAAGGCTTTTTCGAGTTCGCCGGTGAGTTTTAAGGCTTCTTCGCCGCGTTTGAGCATTTCGGAATATTCTTTTTTCTGCTTTTCGATACACATTTTGGCAAGGTTTTCCTTCACGCCTTGCGGAACTTCTTCTTTTGGCGGGTTGCGCCGCATATTTGGAATTTCTTCTTGATTATTACTGCACATTTGCGCGTTGACGCACAGCGGAAATGCCGCCGAAAGCAGTAAAAAAAGAAAGACTTTTGAGAATTTAGTGAGCATTATTTTTAATCGTTATCTTGCGTCGGATCAACCATTACGCCGGTTACGGCTTCGACCAATTTTATTAGAAATTCTTCTTCCGCCGTGCCTGCGCTTTGCAAAGTCGTCCATTCGCTCATCAAACCGTTTTCCGAACGACCTTCGACTTTTGCCGTTACGGAAACATTATTTTGCACGCCGTCAATAGATTGAACTTCGACGGTCAAGGTATAACGTCCGCGTGTCCACGAAGAATCCGAATAAGGCAACACGGCATAACGGCTGAGTTCGCTGCGCGTTGTAACCGCGCCTTTGGCGAAAATGTAAGGCTGCGAAACAATAATTCCGTCGGACGGGCGCGAAGCCGTGTCGTCAATCAGAATTTTCATACTTTCCATTATGTCCCGAATCGTTTCAATTAAAACATCGCGGCGCGAATTCATTTTATATGGATTTGCCAAACGCGCACGCACCTTCGTTTTTCCCTTGCCCCAATCGAGCGAACGCCCGTCGCCGCTATTGGTCGTAGTTGTGGTTTGGGTTGTTTTACTCGAATCCTGTTTGATTTGTTGAGTTTGCGGGTCAATGCCTTTCTGCGTCGTAGATTGACCGAAGCCGCTGAAGGCGAATGTCAAAATGATGGTGGCAATTGTTAGATTCTTCATAAATTTATCTTCCGAAAATTAAACTATAACGCAAAATTGCTTGAAACTGAATGTTTGATGAGTTGAAAATTTTTAAGGTTGCACCTTTGAGGTAGGAAATGAGAAATGAGAGGTGAGATGTAAAAATCACATTTCTCATTTCTCATTTCTCACTTTCTCCTGCATTTCCCACAAAAGCAAATGTTTCAAAAATGCGTGATGCGCGGCAAAACGGGCGATGCAAAAGCCGGGGAAACCGTCGAGAAATCCGGCTTTTAAAACATAAGTTTGCAGAAAAGCGGTAAAACCTGCCGTATAAATTTTTAGTTTTGTCGTGCGCCGTCCGCGCTCGAACATCTGTTGCGCGGCAAGCGGTGCGTAGCGTTCGCCGATCATTCGATGATGATGTGCCATATCTTCGACGCTGTAATGCAAAATATCGTTTTTCAATTTTTCGATTTTTCCGTTAGTTTCAACCGATTCGTGAATCAAAACATCTTTCCAACGCGCTTTATTTCGATTAAAAAAACGAATCTGCCAATCGGGATACCAACCGCCGTGTTTTATCGGACGATTGAGATAAAACGAAAGACGCGGAATTTTATATGCGTCGGCATTCGGTGTTAAATTTTGAATTTCGTTTTGTAATTCAGGTGAAATTTGCTCGTCGGCATCGAGGCTTAAAATCCAATCGTGCGCGGCATTTTCAACGGCAAATTGTTTTTGCTTGCCAAATCCGAGCCATTTTTGAACGATAACTTTTGCGCCCAAAGATTCGGCAATTTCGCGTGTTTTGTCGGTTGATTCAGAATCAACGACGAGAATTTCATCGGCAAAAGCGACTGATTTTATCGCGTCGGCGATTTTTTCTTCTTCGTTGAAGGTTATGATGGTTGCGGAAACTTGCACTTTGAGATTGTAAAGGGAATTGGCGGAAATGTAAAAAAGTCGCGGGTTACCGTAAAGAAAAATTTTATACTTATCCACAAATGAAAATCATCTATGTTCATTTGTGGATAAGTATTTCTTATGATTGTTTTTCATTACTGAGCGGCACGGAAATTACTGAGCGGCACGGAAATTGATAGGACAACTCAATGACCGCCACGTTTCCGTTTTCTTCCGTGTTTTCAGTGTCTTCAGTGGATAGATTTATTTTTCTATCCACTGAAGACACTGAAAACACAGAAAACACTTGATTAAGTTGCGAACAATAAGCGATTTTTCAATTATGCAATTTTCAGACCGCTCAGTAATGATTGTTTTTAGATTATTGCAAACTTTTTATTCGCCACACTGAAAGAGAAGCGAGCGCGACATTGGTGTCGGGGCTTTTTGCCCGAGCATTTTAGCGACAATCTTGACGGTGTCGCACATTCCCGCGTCAAGCCAGAGCGGAATGTAATATTTTCCGTTTTCTTCGACGGGCGGCATCAGTTCAGTTTTTGTTTTCTTTACTTTTTTGCCTTCGGTAACGGTTAATTGCACCGATTGTTTGCCGTTATATTCGCCTTTTCCGGCAGTAACCTCGACCACGACCATCAACGAAATTGCATAATCGTTGAAAAAAGTCGGCTGTTCGCCGCCGGCTTTTATTTCGTCTTGAAATTCGCCTTTATACGAATCAAACGGCACGATTTTCAGATTTGTAATTTTATATTCCTGACCTTTGGCAGTAGTTTTTTGCGCTGTGGCATAATTTGCGCCGAAAGCTAAGATTAAGAACGCGAAAAGCATAAGTTTCATAGTTTTTTTCTCCAATTATTAGTTTGTCGAATTTTGTATAAATTTCACCAAATCGGTTTTCAACTTCATCAGCGAATCTTTTTCGATATACATCATATGTCCGGCTTCATAATAGCTGAACGACACATTTTTTCGTAGTTCGGCATCCAAATTCATCGCTGAAATTGTGTATTCAGCGGCAAAATACGGCGTTGCCATATCGTAAAAACCTTGTGCCAGCCAAACTTTCATATACGGATTTTTCGCCATTGCCTGTTTTAACCTTTGCGACGTATCGGCATAACCGTTGTCAACATTCCAATTCCACGGCGAAGTAATTCCGCCGCCCAAAATGTAATATTCGAGATCGGATTTAAAGCCTAAATCGCGCCGAACATAATCGTTAAAAACCGATGTATATGGCGGACGAATCGCGTTCATCGAAGGATCGCCGTCCGTATTATTTCCTGCCGCGTCGCGGTCAATTCCGGTAAAACGGCTGTCGAGCCGTCCGACAACACGGCGTTGATCGCGCAATAATTCCTTCATAAATTCGCCGAGTTCGACGCGGAAATTATTTTGCTCGATAAATTGTTTGTCTAATCCGGTGTAGCGGCTGAATTTGTCGGAAAGATTTTGTTTTTCGGCGGCGGATAATTTATCAATTCGCAAAAGCGCGGGCAGATATTCGTTTGCCGCAAAATTTTCGGCTTCGCGCAGAACTTCCGACAAAGATTTAGATTGCAGAGCAGGCGCGAGTTTTTTGTGATACCAAGCCGTTGCCGTGTAAGATGGGAAAATCATTACGAGCGGCAAGTCGTTGTTATCGGCAAATCTGATGCTTTGAAAATTCAGCACGGTCGAAATTAAAATCGCGCCGTTCAAGCCGATACCGTGTTCAAAAAGCCAGTTTGAAAGTCCGGCAACGCGCGTCGTGCCGTAAGATTCGCCGACGAGATAAACAGGCGAAGTCCAGCGTTCAGCGCGTCCGAGATACATTCGGATAAATTCACCCGTAGATTCGATGTCGCCGTTCACGCCGAAAAATTTTGCGGCAAATTCTGGCTTTGTTGCCCGCGAATAACCTGTGCCGACCGTATCTACAAAAACCAAATCCGTTTCGGTGAACCAAGAACCTTCGTTATCAACAAGTTGATATGGCGGCGGCGGCAAAAATCCGTTGTCGAGCATTTTCACACGCTTCGGACCGAGTGCGCCCAAATGAAGCCAAACCGAAGCCGAACCGGGACCGCCATTAAACGAAAACATCAAAGGACGTTTCGCAGGCGGATTGTCCAGCGTGTAAGCCATATAAAAAATCTTCGCTTCGGTTTCGAGTGTTTGTTGATTCCGAATCGGCATATAGCCCGTGGTTACTGTGTAATTTAATTCTTTTCCGCCGATGCGAACCGAATGTTTCGTTACCGAATCGGCAACATTCATCAAAGATTCGACTGCGACAACAGGTTTCGGCGTTTCGGTCGGACGCGGCGAAACGGTCGGAGCTTGAAAGAGTAGAAAAAACGATAAAAAGAAAGATGCAAACATAGAATTATTTTCCGGCAAAATTTTGGTAAGCGAGAAAAGATTAACACAAAATTCTCAAACTCCGAAAATATCTGTTTGAATTTTATTGCAGAGTGAAATTTAAATCGGTAATTTCATCGTTAATTGTCAAAAGTTGCGATGAAAAACGGTATTTTTTTGTGGATACACTGATAATAAAAGTTTCACGAAGCGAAACTGCGCGGAAATGATAAAAACCGAACGGATTTGTCAAAGCAAAGCGCGTTTGACCGTTTGAATCGGTTAGAGTAACGATGGCTTTTGAAACGGGTTTGCCGCCATTGTTTGTAATTTTGCCGGAAATATTAACGATTTCGGGTGTTTGCGCGAGCGGCGAAACTACGGCAAATGCTGAAAGTGAAGTAACTTTTGCATAAATCGTGCGCGTCGGAAAATCTCTCGGCGGCGTGTTTTCCGTGCGGTCTGTCCACGCGCCGTTTTCAAAAAGTAAAATTTGCGCGGCGTTGAAATTTGCCGCATCAATTCGCGCCGGAAGTGTGAATTTGACTAAGATTTCGCCCGCAAAACCGGCGGTTGTTTGAATATTTCGCGGCGTAGTCAAAAGATTCAGATTGTTCGGAATCGGCGGCAGGGAAATCGCGTTGAGCGGCACAGAAAAAGTTTCTCCGGCGCGAAAAGCGTTTTCAAAACGAATTTGGACATTTGAATTCAAACTGAAAAATCCGTCGTTGGTTTGCGGATTCGTGCCGTAACCGTAGCGGACAATGCCAAAATCGGCGGTAGTTCCGAAACCGGCGCGACCGACCGCGATAATTTTGCCGTCGGCTTGAATTGTTACTCCGGTTGCCGAATCAGCGGCTGTTCCGATTGGTGTGATCAATTTGCCATCGCCGTCGAAAGTCGTGTCGGGCGTGCCGTCGGAATTTTGACGGACAACAGCAAAATCATTTTTCGTGCCGTTATTGCTAAAACCGGCGGCGACAATTTTTCCGTCAGCCTGAATCGCCACGCTGTTGGCAAATTCAGCGGCGTTTCCGATTGGAGTAACCGTCAAACCGTTTGTGCCGTAACTTAAGTCGGGGCTTCCATTCGGGTTAAACCGCCCAATCAAAAAATCGTTCGGAGTGGCATTGTTCGTGCATCCGGCAATGACGATTTTTCCGTCGGTTTGCAGTGCCAGCGCAAAGGCTTCGTCCGTATTCGTTCCGGCTGCGGCGGTAACAATTCCGTCCGCGTCGAATGTTGTGTCCAAAACGCCGTTTCTTGAATAACGGACAATTACCGCATCGTTATTTGTGCCGTTAAAATAATATCCCGCAACAAGGATTTTGCCGTCTGGCTGAAGCGCAACGGCAAAGGCTAAATCGTTTCCGTTTCCGATTGCAGTTGTAACAATTCCGTTGCCTGCGCCGGTATTTCCGTCAAAATCTGCGTCCAAACTGCCATCCGAATTGTATCGGACTACTGCAAAATCGGTGTTTGTTCCGTTAAATGTAAGCCCGGCAACGACGATTTTATTGTCCGATTGGACGGCAATACTGCGGGCGAGTTCAGTTCCTGCGCCAATTGGCGTAACAGCAATTCCGTCGGTGTCGAACGAATTGTCGAGCATTCCGTTCGGAAGCAGGCGAATGACCGCAATATCGGCATTCGCGCCGTTTAATGTCCGACCGGCGAGCAAAATTTTCCCGTCCGTTTGAATGGCAACTGCAAAGGCTTCTTCTTCGCTGCTTGCGCCGATTGGCACGACTGCGAAACCGTCAACATCAAACGAAGAATCGAGCGTTCCATCAGCCAGATAACGCGCCACGGCAAAATCGTTATTCAATGCGTTTCGGGCATAACCAGCCACAATAATTTTGCCGTCAGGTTGCACAACAACGGCTTGCGCGATATTAGTTCCGCCGCCGATTTCAGTAGTTACAATGCCGTCCGCCGAAAACGTAGTGTCGAGCGAACCGTTTGAAAAAGGGAAAGAAACGGAATTGTTTGATGAAACGGAACGAATTTGTCCGAGAATTTCGCCGTTCGGAAAATTTGCCGAAACGATATTGAAAAACCACGCGCCGGTTTTTAATTCGGCAGCTTGGATTGGAGTTACAGCAAAGATTTGAGAAAAGTTTCCGTTCGGAAGATTGAAAATCACGCCGCTCGAATTTTGAATTCTCGCGGAAGTCTGCGTTCCGGTTAATCCTGAAAAATATAGAGTTACGGTAATATTCGTTTCCGCTTGATTCAAAATAACCGAACTTGTTCCGATGGCGGCGGAATTATTCGGCGGAACTTCTTGCGCTCCGTTGAGCGATGATGTGAAAACCTGCCCGACAGCATTGGTGTTCAGCCAAATCAAAAGCGTAAAAACTATGACGAAATATTTCATTTGAAAAAAAATGTCTGCTTACCCTCAACAGATAGTAAGCAGACCAAAGAGAAGGGATAATTGATTAAGCACTATCTTCTAATCTTAAATCCCATAAAACTCGATTTTTATTCCCGTTTGGGTGAAAATTTTTTATCTGCAAAATATTCAAAATCCGATTATTGAATTTGGCTTCTGATTTCTTGGCAAAAGCTAAAAAAGTTTTGAAGCGATTGTAAATGTGTCGGAGTTGAAACGACACGATTTTGCAGTTGATTCAAATAAGTCGGAGTCAACGCTCTGCCCGGATTATGTTTGCTGTAACTCAAATTTCTTCCTCTTTCCTTAAATACTTCGCGTAAATATTGATAGTGAAATTGTGAAGTCGTGTTAAAATTCGGATGTTTCGGCATCAATTCGGGATTGTCTTGTCTGACATCGTAAAATTGTTTAAATTCCAAAAGTTTCTCGCCGACCGGATTAGCGCGGACAAATGTCCGATTACCCAAAAGCCAAGTTTCAAAACAACGATTTTGGACGATAATGTTTAATCTTGCCGAAATTTGTAAGTTTGCAGAATTTAAAAAGTCTTCGATTTCGTCAAGTCTTTCCGCAACCGAACTTTCATCGGCATCGAGGCAAATGACCAAATGATTATAGTTTCCGCAATCGTTGACATCTCGGATGGCATTTGGAAGTTGAGTGTAAATAATGGACGGATAACCGCCGCCGTCAATTAAAAAATAGCTGTTTTCGTCCGGCGTGTCGGGATATTCGATTCTGCCCAGTTCGGGAACTAAATGAGACAACCACGCCGGATAAACTTTTGACTCCGTGCTGTTTCCTTCAACCAAAAAATAAACTCTCATGCGGCAATGCCTTCCCGATATTCTTTGAGATTTAACAGTTTAATAAATGCTTCGTGATGCGACCTTGCAAAGTTTTTCTCGTCAATATCTTTAACGCTGACAACGCTTCCTTTGCGCGTTACAATCTTCCAATATTTCGGGTCAATCCGATTGATGATGTAAGGATGATGGCTTGTAATAATGAATTGTAAATGCAGATTCTCTTGCAGAATTTCGGTTACAACATCAATACAATTTATGCCTAAACTATTCTCAAATTCATCAATCAAAAACACCATTCCATCAGAATACAGATACATTTGACTAATGTGCATTAAGGTTTTGAGCATTCCTTCGGAAATATCAGAAATCTTTATCCATCTTTTATTATCTTCTTCTTTTATTTCAAAATTTACAGTTTCAGTTGCATCTTCGGAAGCCTCGCGGATTTTTCTAAAACGTATATCTTGAATACTCGGAAATACCTCGATAAAATGCTGTTTGATTTTCTTAAAAACTTCTGGATAATATTTAAAAGCAAGAAACAATTTTGTTTTTGCTCCAATACTTCTAATTTTAAGTTCATCTAAGTCAGTTGAAAGCTCTTTCGCTATGGACAAGTTTACTGCAAATGACATTCTAAAAAACGGTTCAAATTGAATGATTTGCTTTAAAGAGTTTGCCGCCGAAACTATTTTTTTATCTGCGCTAAAGAGCTGAAAGACGCTGATAGAAGGAGAAAGTTTGGGGGTTTCTTGACCATTGAAATTTGTTCTGTTAATGGTTCGATTGAAAACAGGTTGATTATCTCGGATTAGCTTCTCTGAAATTAAAGTTGGTTCTTTACGCTCTGAAGAATAATCCCACTCATCTCTATAATAAGATTTAAGGCTTTCATATTCTCCGCTCCATTTACACACTACATTTTCCGTATCAAGGAAAACTATATTCCATTTCACTCCGTTTTGAGGATTTCCCAAAGAAATTGCTTTTAGGTTTTCGATAGCTGTTAGGATTTTTGTTTTTCCAACCCCCGAAAGACCGACAAGCAAATTGAAGTCGTCAAATTTAGTATTCTCCAACTTCCAACCTGTTGTTTTTTCTTCGTATTCGAGTTCTAAAATTTTCATTCCGTAAAAAATAATTCCAAAAAAATGCAGAGCCAAAACTGACTCTGCAATTATAGTCTTTTGTTTCAAATTTAGAAACTATCGGACAACTTCGCTGACGATTTTGCCGTTGATGATTGTTCCGGTGCAATGCGTTGTAAATTCAAACGGATCGCCGTCATACATTGCGACATCGCCGTCTTTGCCGCGTTCGAGCGAGCCGATGCGGGAATCCATTCCGATAATTTTTGCCGCGTCAATCGTGATTGAAGCCAAAGCGTCGCGGAAAGTAAGTCCGGCGTTTGCCGCCATTGCCGCTTCAAAAAGGACGATGCGCGTTTTCGGAACGTAAGATTCAAAACCGCTTTGAAGCGCAACGGGAATTCCGGCTTTTTTTAATTTAACAACCGTTGTCATCGAAAGATTTTCAGTATCGCCGCCGGCGCGAAACATTGTCGGATGAATAATTACGGGAAAACCCGACGCTTTAATTTCGTCCATCACGAGATAGCTTTCGGATGCGCCGTCCAAGACGATTTTGATGTTGAATTCTTTGGCGATTCTCAGCGCGGTCATAATATCTTGCGCCGCGTGTGCCGTTACGAGAAGCGGAATTTCGCGGTTTAGAACTTTTTTCCACATTTCTGGCTTCAAATCGCGCGGTTCGCCTTTGTAATTTGCGGCGCGGATAAGTTCGGCGCGAAGCATTGCGGCTTGTTTGGCGCGTGTTCCGGGTGCGCGTCCTTGTTGTGCAAGTCCGCCTTGTCCGAGCGTTACGGCAATCATCGCGGTCGGCATCAAAGTTACATCTTCAATCGTTTTGCCGAAGGTTTTAGCAATCATCGTCTGACCGGAAACCAACGCTTGCGGCGAATGTCCGGTGTGAATTGTCGTAACGCCGAAGCCGCGAACCCATTCGATAAGCCTTTCTTCGGTGTTGTAAGCATCAATCGCACGGAGTTCCGGCTGAATCGGACTCGAACCGTCCGTCTGCATCTGGTCGTGCGGTTGATTTAGATAACCTGCAAGACCAATAACCGTGTGCGCGTCAATCAATCCGGGCGTTACGACTTTTGCCGAAACGATTTTATAATTTGCGGGAATTTTCAAATCTTTCCCGACAGCCTCGATTTTTCCGTCCGCGCCGATTAAAACTACGCCGTTTTTAATTTCTTCGCCCGCCATTGTCCAAACCGATTCGCCTTTAACCGCAACTTGCGCTTGAATTGAAACGGTTAAAATCAACCATATAAAGCAGATAGATATGAAATTTGAAATTTGAAATTTGAAATTTGAAATCATTATTGTCCCTCCGAATCGCCATCAAAACAGTCCAGATGAATGTTTTTATCGGTTGACGCGCCGAAACCGCCGACTGCCAGAAGATAATCTGCCGGATTTTCGCGGTCAAAAACTTTTTTGCCTTCGACGTAAGTTTGCAAAACGTGCGTATAAACGCTCAAAGGATCGCCGGAAAGCACGATGAAATCAGCATCTTTGCCGGTTTCGAGCGAGCCGACTCGATTTTCCATATCAAGCATAATTGCGTTCGCCATCGTCATTCCGTAAAGTGCTTTTTCGCGCGACATTCCGTTTCGCACAGCCAAACCTGCCGAACGCAAAAACCAGCGCGAATCGGTAAGCCCATCGTCCGTATGAAATCCGACGAGTGCGCCAGCCTTTTCGAGTGCTGCGCCATTGGTCATCGAAACATCCATTGCTTCCAACTTTCCGCCCGGAGCTTCAATCATAATTATTGACGAAGGAACTTTGGCTTTTGCAATTTCATCGGCAACTTTCCACGCTTCGGAAACGTGCTGAAGAACCAATTTAAAGCCGAACTCTTGTTTCAGACGCAAAACCGTCAAAATATCGTCTTGCCGATGCGTATGAAAATGCACGGTGCGCTTGCCGTCCAAAACTTCCATCATTGCTTCCATTGCCAAATCGCGTGGCGGCATTTTTGCGGTATCGCCGTTGGCGGCTAAAACCTTTCGGCGATATTCCTGCGCTTTGACAAAGTGTTCGCGCACAAGCGCGGCTGATTTGGCGCGTGTGCCGGGGAAATTTCCGCCGCCCGTGCGAAGCGGATTTGTGCCGTTGGCAAATTTGATTCCGCCCATATATTTGCCGCCCGCGTCCATTATCAGCAAATCATCAACCTTATTTGCGTTATCGCGCAGTTTGATATAAAGCGTCTGACCGCTGTTGAGATGACCTGAACCGGGCATCACATTTACAGTTGTCAAACCGCCGGCTTGGGCGCGTTGCAAACTTGAAGCCCGCGGATTTAGTCCGTCAAGAAGGCGAACATCCGATTGAATCGGCGCAGAACCGTCCGCGCCTGAACCTTCGCCAATGTGCGAATGCGTGTCAACAAGTCCGGGCATTATCGTTTTGCCTTTTAAGTCAACAATCTGAACATCAGAAGAAAGCCGAACCGTCCGCGCATCGCCGACGGCTGTGATTTTACCGTTTTGAACAATTATAATGCCTTGTTCAATCGGCAGACCGACAATCGGTATCAGCCGCGCATTTATGTATGCGACAGGTTTTTCTTGCCCGAAAATTACCGAAACAAATAAAACTTGCAGCAAAATAAAAGAAATTATTTTTTTCATCGAAGTTTTTAGGAAAAGTTTTTTTTATTGCAGAAATAGAATGGCAACTTTTTGGCACGAGTGTCAAGAATAAACAATAAAAATAAAGAGAGGAACGCAAGCAAAGATACTTGCGTTCCTCTCAAAAAACATTTGAACTTGAGTTTATTTGGAACTTTGAACTAAAAATAATTTGGAATTTTCTCTTTTGGTTCTTTCGGCGTTTATCAGTTTATTTTGTTTATTAAACCATTCGCGGATGTGTCGGTCGGGAAAGTTTCGCACTTCGGATGTTGAAATTTTATTCCAACCGTCCGGGAATTCAAATTTCTCGAAATATGTGGTTTTTCCTTTTTTTACCACGCGCAAAGCAACTGTGCCAATGACTTTTCGACTAATTTCCTGCAAAATTTTTTCTTTCATATTCATCTTTGGGGAAAAAGATACTTTTATTGATTAAACAACTTGTTTTACTGATTCAATTTTTTATATTTGATACGACGATTTTTGAAACGCCCGTCTTCGGTGTTATTGTCGCCGAGCGGATCGGCATCGCCGTAACCGACGGCTTTAAGAATTAAATCGCTTACGCCAAATCCGACGAGAATTTTTTTTACCGCATCGGCGCGATTTTGCGAAAGTTTTTTGTTTTCTTCCGCATTACCTTGATTATCCGTGTAACCGCTGATTTCGATTGCCGTTCCTTCGGGTTGTTTTTTCAAAATTTCCGATGCTTTTACAAAAATTACTTTGGCATCCGCCGGAATTTCCGAACTGCCGGACTTGAAATTGATAACCGAAAGATTCAGCGCGTAAATTACTTGCTCGATTGTGTTTGCGTCTTGCAATCTTTTTAAGGCTTCTTCGTTCAATTTTCTCGTCGTAACTTCCGTGCCGGCAATTGAAACAGGCATAATCCAACCTTCAAACAACGATTTGATTTGTTCGAGCGTGTCTTTCGGCAAACCGTTTGCGGCAGTTATCGCTTTCCCTGCAAAAGCAATTGTGCCGCTTTTCCAATCTTTCAAATCCGGCAAAATTTGACCAAAGTTGTCCCACCAACCGTCGGCAAATGATTTTGCGCCGGGTTCGACGCGCAGTTGTTTGAAATCTACATTGTTTGCGCCGAAATGTTTTTCAAGTTTGACTTTAACTTTGTCGAAGATTACGAGATCGGGAAGCACGCCCGAAACAACATATTTACCTTCGACGGCTTCGATTTTAAATACCGAATCAACTTCGGTTGCCGCATCGTCATTCGTTTGCTTCGTATGAGCTTTAATGCTTGATAAGATGACGGTCGAAGAAACCGAAGGGCGCAAAGTTGATTTGAAAAACCAATAAACCGAGCCGATTAAAACAAGTAAAATAACCAGCGGCAAACTCCAACTCAAATGCGAAAAAATACTCTTTTTTTCAATTTCGCCAAATTCTGTGGGTTTTCGGAAACTGCCGGAGAAACCGATGACTTTTGAAAGCAACACTTCTTCAGTCGGTAATTCGCCGTCGGGCGTAAGTTCGTCAACCACACGCGGAATCATAAAACCGAGCAAACTCGTCGTCGTTATTCGGTCAACGTCGGCTTCGGCGGCAATCGCATTAATTGCGTCTGTGCCAAGCGTATTTTGGACTTCGGTGTTTGAAATAGGTTTGTTTGCGCCCGTGCTAATCCAAGATTCGACTGCATCGCCCAAACCGTTTCGCCAAAATTTTTCAATAAAACCGTTAATACCGCCTTTCGCCGGATTTGCCATCAAACGCAACAGCGCAGAAAATACGGCGGCGGATTTTCCACCGGAATTAAAATTTTCACCGGCTTCTTTGATGATGGAGTTGAACATTAAAATTTTACCTTCGATTTTTGTAATAACTTAAATTAGGATGAAATTTAAGTTATTATCTTTTTTCAAAAAAAAATCGGTTAAAACAAACCGATTTATCGAAACTTTTTATAAATGTGTTTTCGACGGTCGTGCTTCGCCCGCAATGCGAGCGAAGCACGAAAACAAGCGCGGATTTTCAAACTAATTAAGACGTAACCGTCGTCCCCTCCGCTCCCAACTGCTTGCTATACGCCCCACATAATATAAAGACCGCCGCAATTTGAAAAAGTCACGGAAAATTTTAATTTTTTTTAATTTTTTTCTAAAAAGTTGTTTAAAAACTCAAATTAGCCGCGAAGCGGCAGTCAGAAAGTAGCCAGATGTGAAACGTCTGGTTACTTTTGTTGAAGATTTTAGCCCTGAAAGGGCGATAGAAACCTCTTGCGCTCCTTCAGAGCGCGATTTATATCTCACGCCTACCAGACGTTTCACATCTGGCTACTTTCTTTTCGCGCCTTCAGCGCAATTTAAGAGTGTTCAAACAGTTTCTAAAGTTTCGCCTTCAGGTTTTTCATCGTTCGGCGAATTCGGCGAACGGACGATAGTTTCGAGCAGTAATTCATTGGGAATTATCACAGATTCTTCGGCATTTTGAATTTGCGAATTAACGCCGCCGATGCCGCCAATTTTGCCGCTGATTTGGTCAAATGTAACAGTTTGTCCGGTTTTAAAACTTTTTTTGATGTAATAACCGGCGAGAATATGCTGAACGATTCGTTTTGCGCCCAAACCGAAAGCTAAACCGAAAGCCAAACCGAAAGCGGCAATCATAATCGTAACGGACGTTACGAGCAAAGCCGTATCCAAGCCCATAATTCCGAGCGAAATTATTACGACAAAGAGAATTATCAAAAATTGAACGAGTTTTCCGAGTCGCGGCGCATTGTTTATTCCGCTTCCGCTTGCCAAAGCCGTTACCGTTGTTCCGGCAAATTGGGCGACGAGTCCGCCGATGAGAAAAAATATCAGTGCGGCAATCAAAGTCGGAACAAACATCAAAAGTCCCGCGAAAAGTAGAGCAACAGGTTCTAATCCCATAATCCGAAACGAAGTAATGGCAAAAGAAAGAAGCAGCAGAAGGAAAACCGTAGAAGACAAAATTTTTGAAAGCGGCGTAGTGATGCCAAGCATTGTGAGACTTCCGGTAATTCCGGTTTTTTCGAGTAGCGGGTCAAATTTCAGACGGCGCAAGACGAAATCTAAAATCCATCGAACCAGAAGGGAAACGAGATAACCGATAAAAAGAATTATCAAACCGTTAATCAAATTCGGAATGAATTTGACAATATCGGTAAAAATTTTGGTTAAAGAATCAATGACGATTTGGAAGTTCATAATCAAAAATAGGTAGCAACTAATTTTATTATTCACAGATGAACACAGATGATTTTAATCTTGATTTTATCTGTGTTTATCCGTGTTCATCTGTGGATAAATATTTTCTTTATTAAGCTGGCGATGTTTCCGTATTTCGAGAGTCGGGAAAAAAGCTGAACAAAGCATTTATCAATTCGACGAGCGTGCGACCGAATCCGCTCAAATAAATCTCCAGCAAATTCAGCAAAGTTTCGTCTTCGCCGACGCGCGACATCAATTTTGCTTCAAAATCTGCCGGAATTTCGATTTCGGCTTCTCGAAGTTTAATTATCAAAAACCGCACACGCCGCGAAATTTCCACTTCGTGCGCGGCGCGTTCGATTTCTTCGGCGGATTTAATTCGTGCGGCAAGCGCGTTTCTTAAATCTTCGCCTTCTAATTCTTCACCCGCCAAATCAACCAGCCAATCGGCATAGCTTGATAAATTATCTTTTTGAATCATAAAATCCTTTGATTTGCAGGGGAAAACAAATATTTATACACTTTATCGAACCGAACTTGCCCGCCATGTTCCGGGACAAATTTTCTCGATTAAATCACGAACAGCAAGCCGCGCTCGATGAATTCGCATTTTTACGGCACTTAAACCGATTTTCAGCGATGCGGAAATTTCTTCGTAAGACATTTCTTCAACATCTCTTAAAACAATGGCGTTGCGCCCGGCAGGTTCGAGTTCTGCCAGAGCTTTTTCCAAACAATTACGGATTTCTTGGGCTTCAAATGTTTTTTCGGTATTCGACTTTGCGGGAAGGTCAAAGCCTTGATTTTCTTCGTCAGCGTCGAGATGAATTTTGATATTGGGTATTCTTTTACGCTTTTCGATAGCGTTTAAGCAAGTATTGACGGTTATTCGATGCAGCCACGCTTCAAAAGTTTCGGGTTCGTTCAAACTTTTGATGTTGCGGTAAATTTTCAAAAACACTTCCTGAGCATAATCTTCTGCCTCCTCACGATTGTCTAACAATCGATAAGCCGTTAAAAATACTCTTTTTTTATACCGCGAAACGATTGCTTCAAACGCCCGCGTATCGTCTGGAAGTGTTTGCTGACACAACCGCACTAAATCCTCAGTGTCCAGAGTTCCCATGCCGTTTTAATTTTACAAAATTTAAATGATTTGAAATTAACATTACGATTTCAACAGGACAGACGCTGTTTGTCAAATATTTTACGTCTGTCATTAAAAGAGTAATAATTCAATCAAATCATAAAAATTTACGGAATATTAAGGTTCTTCCGTTTCGTATTACAAGTTTAAAGACACTCCAAACCTGAAAAAAGTCACATATTATGAGTGGAAAATTTAATTTTAAGATACTTTATTCGCTCAAAGGTAAAACGATTAAAAATGCTGTGCCGCCCGAATCATTTGTCGAAAGTTCGATTTTTCCGTTGTGCGCGGTGATTATTCCGTAGCAAACTGCAAGTCCTAAACCTGTGCCTTTGCCGGCGGATTTAGTAGTAAAAAACGGATCGAAAATCTTTTTTGCGTCCGATTTGCTGATTCCTGTTCCGGTGTCGGCAATTTCGATTTGCAAATCTTTTTGGTTTTGGACGGTTTTGATTGAAAGTTTTCCGCCGTCGGGCATTGCATCGCGGGCGTTGAGCAGGAGATTGAGGAAAACTTGTTGAAGTTGATCGCCGTCGGCGTTGATTTCGGGTAAGTTTTCGGCAAAATCTTTTTCGATTTCGAGTTTTTGGAAAGATTTATCAAAACTCGCCAGTCGCAAAGCGGTTTCAATGATTTTATTGATTGAAACATTGCTTTTTGCGGCTTGGCGAACGCGGGCGAAATCCATCATATCTTTTGTAACTTGGGTGATGCGCCCGATTTGCGTTGAGATTAATTTTAAGTTTTCGGCAGTTTTTTCGTCCAAGTTTTGTTTCGCTTGCATCATTTGAATCAGCGACGAAATCGCTGCTAACGGATTGTTGACTTCGTGCGCGACTCCGGCGGCGAGCGTTCCCATTGCGGCGAGCTTTTCGGTGCGGATAAGTTGATCGTTTAATTTTTGAAGCTGTTCGATGTCCGAAGCCATTTTGCGACTCATTTCGTTGAAAGACTGCGCCAAAAGCCCGATTTCGTCGTTGCTTTTTCGCAAATCAACTTCATTTCCATAATCGCCTTCGGTAACTTTAACTGCCGCCAAAGTTATGCGTTGAAGCGGACGTGAAATCGTTCTGACAATTAATAAAACGAGCAAAAGATTCGGCACGAGCGCGGAAATTACGCTGAAAACAAGATATTTGCGCCACGCTTCAAAATTCGTGCCGTCTTGAAACGCCCAATAAACAATCGGAATTTGGAAAACGATAAAGCTAAGTATTGCAACAGTTGCAATGCTCAGAGCAATCTTGTAGGCAATCGGGAAAAGCCGAAATTGGTCGAGCGCGTTTTCGAGCGAAAGTAGTTTGAAATTAGAAATCGCGTAAGCATAAATCAAAACGCCCGGCAAAGCAAAAATCGAGCTGAACGGCAATAAATAATAAAGATTGAAGAACGGAAAAACGATATTTGCCAGCGTTTTCAAAATTCCCGTAATCGCCAAAGCCCAAATTATTGCGCCGACTTGCTGACCTTTTTGTGTTCCGCGATATTTTCGATATTTTCCCAAAAGCACAAACGCGCCGAATCCGAAAACGAAATAGACATAAACGACAAAAGCATACGCCAGCGGCGCGAGTTCGATGTCGAAATTTCCGTTTTGAAATCCGACTTTGTTCCACAACAAACCGAAAAGCGCGGCGGGAATCAAAACCAATCCGGGCGCAAACAAAATCGCCGCTTTTTTGCGCGGTGTGCGCGAATTTTCAGGAAAAACCCACGCAAAAACAACCAGAGCGCACTGCATCAAAAGCGCAATCACAAAACTCGAAGCCGCCCACCAACCCGCGCTGAAATTTTCCTGATGAAAATTCCAAAATATCAAATCTTTCGTCGTCCAAAGCGCGAGAAACGCGATAAATATTGCAAAAGTTTGATTCGCCCGCGAACGCGGATTTGCCACGAAAACGTAAAATCCGAGCAAAACCAACAAAAAAAGTGCGAAAAGATGCAAAAGGACAAGCATTGATTTAATTGTAAATGGTTAATTGTTTTTTGGAAATGTGAGAAAATTATCAACAGACAAACACAGATAAACACAGATAATTAAATCAGAAAAAATCTGTGTTTATCTGTGGATAAAAAAATATTCTTATTCGATTCGGAATTTGAAACTCATCCCGAAACCGTTGATAATTTTCGGGTTACTGCGGTCATTGACCAGAAGATAATAAAATTCGGCGGTCAGATTTTTGTTGAATTTTTTGGAAAATCCGGCGAAAAGTTCGTTGTGCGAGAATTTTTTTATCGAAAAATCGTAGAACGGTTCGACGGAAACAAAAGGTGTGATAATTTCTTTTTTTTCCTTCAAAATCGGGTAACTAAAACGCAGACGATTGCGATAGCGAAACGAATTCGGGCGCGAATTTCGGATGCGATATTCAACCATATTGCGGTCGGCGATTGAAAATCGCTTCCATTTATTTTCAAAAACCGCCGAAAAACGCACACGGTTTTCAAAATCGCGTTTGCCGCGAACGGGTTGATTGGCGCGGTAAAAATATTCGGGAATGAAACTGACATTTTTATTCAGGCGATATGTAAAACTTGCGCCGATGCGTTCGTCCGCCAAACGCGAAGCATTATCGAAAAATCGAAGCGTTCCCGTTAGCGTAAATGTCAGACGGTCAAATTCTTTGCCGGTTTTATCGGTTTTTTTTATCAGCGGAAATATCAAACTTGCGTCGCTTCTGATGTGAACATCTTCACGCGGCGCGGTTTGTGCGAAATTGCTGAGTGAAAAGATAAAAATTACGAAAATTAATGTTGAAAATTTCATCGGACGGATTATCTTGAATGTTACAAGTTAATGAATTTTATGTTACAACACAAGATAATCCGTTTCCGCAAAAATTACAAACCGATGATAAAAGCCGAGACGATTAGCGAAATTCCGACGGCGAGCGGCAAGAAATGTTTGCGCTCGATATAGTCGCCTTTTTTGAGTAAGCGGTGAAAAATCCCAAAAACCGGAAGCGCAAAACTTCCGACGATTCCGCCGAGAAACGCGCCAAAAAACGCGCCGATTAGAAAAACGACTGCGCCACCTGCGCCGCCAGCCATAATTCCCCAAAGAATTCCGACCAACGGAAGCGCAATAATCATTGCAAACCACGAACTTTGTTCCAAACTGCGAACCATTTTGGCAATCAATCTGCCCGAAAAATATCCGACAACGCTGGAAACGATATTGACGATAGCAAAAATGCCGATCATCCACGCTTCTTCATTTCGCATTGCGCTGCCGTCCATTGCAAAGCGCGTCATAAATGCCAGCGGCGGCAAACCTCCGAGAAGTGCGCCGAAATATGAAAAGGCTTTTTCGCTCGAAATCGGATGCGCCATCAATTCGGCTTCGAGGCGTTCTTTATCGTCCGCGAACATTGCTTTTTCGCGTTCGGTTTCGGCGTTTAAGGCAATCAGCGTGTCTAATCTTTTGATTGTAAGTTCATCGTTGCCGGACTGAGATTCAAACGCGCCGAAGCGGTTTGGTTGATAGGTTGCGGTTTGTGTGTTGCGGATTTCCATAAATCATTCTCCGTAGTTTTGACGCTTTCCGGTGTTGTGGTTTGCGCTAATTTTTCAAGCGCGATTTGCGCCTCCGAATCCTTTAAAAGTTTAGCAAATTGAACGGTTTGGCGGAAGAGTTTTTTGTCATTTGCAATGCCGATGAGATTCAAAAAATCGCGTCGCGCTTCGGTTTGATGAAAGAAAAGGCGTTGGCGGTTGCGTCTGGCGGAACAGATTTCGGCAAGACGTGCGTTTTTATGATTGGAAATTTTGTAAAACTCATTGTCCGTGCGCGAAAAATCCGGTTCGGTTTGCAATGCGAGAGTTAATCCGGTGTAGCGTTCGAGAATTTCGCGGACTTCAAAAATCGTTGGTGCGAGAATATTTTCGCGCTTATGTGGAATTATCGAGATGATCGCCGTTTCTAAATTTTTGCGAAGCGGCGCAAGTTGTTTGTCGCGTGTTGAATCCGAATCGGTTTGTTTATCGAAAATATTTCTGAGTGTCCTGTTTTCAAACAACAGCCGCATTGCAAAAGGCAACCAAAATGAGAAAACCAGAACGGTTTTCAGCCAAAGTGAATTAGAGTTTGCAACACGGCGATTTTGCAAAAAATAATAAACGGCGAAAGGTGCGCCGCAAGCAAGATAGATAATGAGCCAATCGTAGATGTTCATTACTCATTAAAAACAGCAAAGTTTGTGCCAACATTCGGAGTTTGTTAAATTTCTATTAAATCTTCGATAAAAGCTAAACTTTTGCGGAACAAATTGCATCATATAATCGTTAAAAAAATTAGCAAAGCGCGAAAAGCCGAACATTAGATTTGCATTATGCAAAATTAAAAAAAATATTTCGCAAAAAAATATTTTAGGTGCGTTCTTAACGTGGCACTGAAATTGCTGAGATAAAATATTGAGAAATATTAGTATCAAAATTATACAAAAATAAGACGGGGGAAATTATGACGACGAAAGGAAAAATTAAAGTAATTAAGAAAGGGGAAACTACAAAAACGACGGCAGTTGCCGAAAAACCCGCAATGAGCGAAAAAAAATCAACCCAAGCCGCGCGTGAAATGGTTTCAAACGTCACGAATTGGGTTACGGAATTTCAACAACGCCGCCGCGAAGAAACCAAACAAGCGTTCGAGAAATTTCTCGCGCCGCAACCGCAAACGTCAGGCGTGTAACTTTTTAGGACAATTTTTGTATTAAAAACTCACAAACGGGAAATCATACAATCTCCAAAGAAAATAGGCTAGACAATTTTGTCTAGCCTGATTTTTTGTTTTGAAATAATCCAGTTTGGATGATTCGTCAACTTTAGAAATGTTTCAATCCACATCTCCACCGAAGCAGAGATGAAATGCAGACAGTGAAATGCTTAGAGAAATTTTATTCGGGTTTCAATCCACATCTCCACCGAAGCAGAGATGAAATACTCAAATGTTTTGTCTGATTGGGCATTTCACGCGTTTCAATCCACATCTCCACCGAAGCAGAGATGAAATAATATATCGCTATTTGGCGTTTTAAGGTATCGCTGTTTCAATCCACATCTCCACCGAAGCAGAGATGAAATATTGATTTTGGGAAATACGCGCTAATGCATCTTGTTTCAATCCACATCTCCACCGAAGCAGAGATGAAATTCGCAGGACGCAGACCTGACGATTACAACATTGATGTTTCAATCCACATCTCCACCGAAGCAGAGATGAAATCGGGTTCGTATCGCCTTTGGCTTCGATGATTTTGTGTTTCAATCCACATCTCCACCGAAGCAGAGATGAAATAATTTTACGATAAGAAATTTTACTATGCACAAATGTTTCAATCCACATCTCCACCGAAGCAGAGATGAAATAAGCGGAAATCGAAGCGGAAGCGGAAACGGACGAGTTTCAATCCACATCTCCACCGAAGCAGAGATGAAATTCAAAGATAAAACCGAAACGGAAGAAGATTTTATGTTTCAATCCACATCTCCACCGAAGCAGAGATGAAATAGCTGTGAATCGAAATTCGTATCGGCATCAATTTGTTTCAATCCACATCTCCACCGAAGCAGAGATGAAATTTTGCCCGATGCGGTTGTCCACGTTGCGACATAAGTTTCAATCCACATCTCCACCGAAGCAGAGATGAAATGCGTCTTTGTGTAAGTTTGCCGCAATCGGAACGGGCGTTTCAATCCACATCTCCACCGAAGCAGAGATGAAATTTAAATCCGCATCTTCAATGTCGAGTTGGTTTGTGTTTCAATCCACATCTCCACCGAAGCAGAGATGAAATGCGAATAGACGTTTTTCGCCGATAAATATTTGCTGTTTCAATCCACATCTCCACCGAAGCAGAGATGAAATTCGCTGTCAGCAAAATAATCGCGGCATAAAAGATGCCGTTTCAATCCACATCTCCACCGAAGCAGAGATGAAATTCAGGATTTTCCATTTTTATAATGGCAGTATAAAAGTTTCAATCCACATCTCCACCGAAGCAGAGATGAAATCAAATTTTCGAGTTGATGAGCCGCCAAATTCGATGTTTCAATCCACATCTCCACCGAAGCAGAGATGAAATACACGGTTGCCGAGATCAAGACAAAGCAAATCATTGTTTCAATCCACATCTCCACCGAAGCAGAGATGAAATTTCGGTGATCGAAAATTGAAATGAATTTCAGCTTGTTTCAATCCACATCTCCACCGAAGCAGAGATGAAATTCGTTCAAGAGAAAGACGTTTTTCATTGCGTAAGTTTCAATCCACATCTCCACCGAAGCAGAGATGAAATAAAAATTCCTCGCGCAGTTTGCGGAGCGCGAAAGTTTCAATCCACATCTCCACCGAAGCAGAGATGAAATGAAACAGATGTTCATCACATCAAATATGAATTTGCAGTTTCAATCCACATCTCCACCGAAGCAGAGATGAAATAGAACTATCATTTCATCACATTCACAATTCCAAAGTTTCAATCCACATCTCCACCGAAGCAGAGATGAAATACGAATATATGCGCCAGAACGATTTCTGGAATAGTTTCAATCCACATCTCCACCGAAGCAGAGATGAAATTGAATCATTTTGTCCTGCTCGCGCAGAACAAAATGTTTCAATCCACATCTCCACCGAAGCAGAGATGAAATAAGACAGCCTGTCGAATCAATATTTTTTATAAAAAGTTTCAATCCACATCTCCACCGAAGCAGAGATGAAATAGAGCCGAAGCCACGCGGCTGAGTGATTTGGCTCAGTTTCAATCCACATCTCCACCGAAGCAGAGATGAAATTCGTTGACGAAGCTGATTTAGTGCCAGACCTTGTTTCAATCCACATCTCCACCGAAGCAGAGATGAAATCCGAAATTTCTTGAAGTTGCGGCAACCAGACTCAAGTTTCAATCCACATCTCCACCGAAGCAGAGATGAAATTTAAATTACGCAGAAATCAAAATGAAATTGAAAGGTTTCAATCCACATCTCCACCGAAGCAGAGATGAAATTCGAGTTTGCCAAAATCCGGTTGATTCGTTACGGGTTTCAATCCACATCTCCACCGAAGCAGAGATGAAATAAATTGAGGAGAAAATAAATGTTCACAATCAAGAAGTTTCAATCCACATCTCCACCGAAGCAGAGATGAAATGCTTATTTCGTCAGAAAATACGTCAGAATTTACGTTTCAATCCACATCTCCACCGAAGCAGAGATGAAATTTTCAGAACATTCGCACGATGAAAGCACCAAATAGCCGTTTCAATCCACATCTCCACCGAAGCAGAGATGAAATCGTTGACGCGACAAACACTTTCGGCGTAAATCCTTCGTTTCAATCCACATCTCCACCGAAGCAGAGATGAAATGGTCAACCATTTAAGTCTTGATTAACCAATAGTTTGCGTCTTGAAAAACGCGAACCATCCCAAGAATAATAGATTTGTTGAGTTTTGGCAAGTTTTTGGTTCATTAAAAGTCTTGGAAAATAAAGGTTTAT
>JANNYB010000062.1:0-88176 GCA_031409875.1 Acidobacteriota bacterium
AAACAATTTGGCAATCGGAATATTACGAAAAACAGGCTGGGAAAATATTGCCAAAGCACGGAGATTTTATGAGGTTTTTACCGCCAAGGGACTAAATTTAATAACTCAGCCAATTGTTGTCTGACTTTGCAATAGCCCTAACGTATTATCGAAGAAAAAATTGAAAACGGTAGTTTGAAACCTTATACGCGATATGATTATTCGGATAACGGAACTTCGCTTGATACTTATACAACGATTATTGATGCCAACGGCGACAACACGATAAATGGCAGTGATGAGGTCAAGACCGAAACGCTGTTTGACGGCGCGGGGCGAATCCGTTTGACGAGAACGCAAGACCCGCAGACGAATAATTATATCGGCAAGCGTGTTGAATATAACATTCTCGGACAGGTGAAGCGCGAGAGTGTGCCGACCGAGATAAATTCTTCGTGGAATCCGGCGGGCGATGATTATCGCGGAATGAACGGAAACGAATATATTTGGCTGTGGAATTCACGGGAATATGATTGGAAAGGCAGACCAACCCGAATTATTCCGTCGGATTCAAACGGCACGGACGGCAAAGACCAAATCATCAGCTACGCGGGTTGCGGATGTGCGGGCGGGCAGGTTACGACTGTCAAAGGCGAAGTTACCGAAGCGATTGACGTTGCCGGCACAAAGCAAACGACCAAACGGCGGACGCAGAAGATTTACGAAGACATTCTTGGCAGAACCGAAAAGACGGAAATCTGGGACTTGGACGGCGCGGGGGAAACTCCATATTCAACTGTCAAAAACACTTTCAACGGGCGCGACCAAGTAACGCAAATCAGACAATATTCGGGCGCAGATACGAGTTCGACTTATCAAGATACGACGATGAGTTATGACGGACACGGCAGATTAGCCTCGCGGCATCGCCCCGAAGAATTTGACGCAAGCAACAATAACGCACCGACTTACATGACTTACACCTACAACGCCGACGATTCGGTAGCGACAATGACCGATCCGCGAGGCGCGGTAACGAATTACAAATACGGAAATATTGACGATTCGGGCAGTTCCGATAATCGTGCGGTTTTGACCAAAATCGAATTTTCTTCGCCGAATACGACGAATATTCCCGACCCGACGGATATTATTTTCACCTACGACGCGGCAGGAAACCGAACATATATGTCGGACAGCACGGGTAGTCTGATTTATTCCTACGATGAACTTTCGCGGCTTACAGAAGAAACCAAAGTTTTTTCAGGCACTTTGTCGGAAGCACCATCGGGCGGATATAAGCTGAAATACAACTATTTTTTGACGGGCGGACTCAAATCTATTGAAGACCCGGCAGTCGGTAATTTTCCGGCAACGACTGTTTCTTACACATCGGATAAAATCGGACGGACAACCGGAATTAACGGTTCGGGTTTTTATGATGATTTTGAGGAACGCCCGGTCAATACCTTTGCTTCGAGTATTAACTATCGGGCATTCGGCGCAGTTAAATCAATGAGTTACGGCACAACACAAGCAACCAATGTTTCATTGACCTTTGATACAAGGCTTCGCCCCGTAACATATCAAGCAGACTCGAATGCCAATAATGATGAGATTCAGAACAAATCTTACACCTACAACAACGACGGCACGGTGAAAGAAGCGATCAACAATTTGGAGGCGAACTTTAGCCAATACAACGATTACGATTTTGCGGGTAGAATCAAGAAGAATGATTTCGGCACAACGCAAACCGGACAGCCTTACAAGCAAACGCTTGGTTATGATGCTTTCAATAATCTTACGAGTCGGAACACGAAGGCGTGGAATTTCGATGAGCGAAACTACACGGCATCTTTCACGAACAACCGTAAATCGAGCGGCGGTTATCAATCGAGCGTTGACAGTTTCGATGTCGCGGGAAATATCACGCAAAATCAAATCTTTTCCGGCACTTCAACGGACATTCGCAAATGGAAGTTTGACGCGGCGGGACGGATGATGGATTGGGAAGAAACCTTGCCGGAAGCCGGAGTTTATCTCAGAGATACAGGCGCAGAACTTGTTTATGACGGCGACGGCAGAACGGCAAAACGAATCAATCGCGTCAGAGTCAGAGGCGGCAACATTCCTAATCCTGATTTTGTGATAGAACCTGAATACACGCTATTCTCATCGGTTACGGGACAAAAGATTACAACACTGAATCAAACGGGCGGGAAATATCAAAACTTCGTCTATATGGGAAGTTCGGTGATCGCGCAACAAACGTGGGTGGAAACGATAACAACGAAGTCGTATTCAAACAAACAGACCCAATCACGGCAAGCGAAATGCAAACAAAATCGGATGGCGTAATCAGCCCGAACGGAGTTGGCAGAAGCGACATCGGAGCATTAGGAACATCTGTGCCATCCGAAGAACCGGAAGAATTTCCGATGCCAAATTACAAGCAAGGTGGTGGGATTGGCAATCCTGAAACGCAATGTCGAGTGAACGGTCATCCGATGAGTTGCAGTAGAATGAAAAACTTGGTGAGTGCTTGGGGAGTTTCTACAATCTAATTTGCGGCGTTCCGTAATGCTATTCAAAATTTTATCGAAGATTTTTTTCGGAAGCCGGAGTTTTTGTGAGAAAATGGTAACTCACGAAAAACGGCTGTTTTTATTTGTTTTTTGTGCAATTCTATCTCAAGTGATAAAATAAAACTCGAAACTATGGCATCGAAGAAAGAAAAATTTCAGGAGGAAAAGCAGATTTTTTCCGAACACATCCAAAAATCGGGCTTGCGACACACGGCGCAGAGAGATTTGATTTTGGAAATGTTTCTAAAAACCGAAGAACACCTGACGAGCGAAGGTTTATATTGGTTGGTGCAAAAAAAAGACGCAAGTGTAGGACATACAACGGTTTATCGCACTTTAAAACTTTTGACCGAAGCCGGACTTGCGCGTGAAGTTCGTTTCGGCGACGGCAAAACTTATTACGAACATCATTTCGGACACGATCACCACGACCATATGATTTGCACTCAATGCGGCAAGGTTATCGAATTTTTTTCCGAAAAACTCGAAGCCGCGCAAGATGCAATGAGCGAAAAATACAATTTTATGCCGACGCATCACAGTTTGCGGATTTGGGGACTTTGCGAAGAATGTCAAAAAACATCCAAAGATTCGCAAAGCGCGGCAACCGGAGCGCAACCGCGTGTGCGTGTGAAGTCTATGATGGGAAACTGAGCGAATTTGGGATTTGGGATTTTGGATTGCGGATTTTAAGAATTCGGTCAAATCCGCAATCCCAAATCCCAAATCCCAAATTGAATTATGGTAGTAGAAATAAAATTTGAAAGAGAAGGCAGAGCGGGAATAATTCCCGTCGGGACATATTTATTTGAAGCCGCACGACGATTGGGCGTTAAATTGCCGATTGAAAATATCGGTGAAACTGAAGATGCGGTCGTGCAAATTTTGTCGGGAAAAGATTTGTTGTCCGATTATACGAAATTTGAGACGGAACATTTGCCGGAAAAAAGCCGTAAAAAAGGTGAACGGCTTGCACGGCAGGCAAAATTCGAAAAATCGGGAGAAGTTGTAATTATGACAAAGGAACAAGTTAAGGAAGAAAAACCGTCGGAAGAAGCGACACAAGAAGCATATCGCAAAGAATTTGAAGATTTACCGTTGGAAAAGAAAATCGCTTCGCTGGTCGAATTGGAAGCGATGGCTTTGCGCGATACGTTTTCGTTTATTTTGAATTCGCCGTATAAAATCGGTGAAAAAATAGTGGATGTTTTGGCTGAATTCGGTTTCAAAATCGAAGCGGAAGAAAAGTCTGCCAAAAAGCCCGACGAACATAAAGAAAAAGTGAAAGAAGAAGCAAAAACAAACGCGAAAACCGAAGCTGAAACAAAGGCTGAAACTGCCGAAAAGCCGAAACAAACGCGCAAACCGAGGGCAAAAAAGACATCTGACGAATAAAGCGTGAGCGATAAACTTCAAAAAAAAATTCCCGACGGTTTAAAAGAGAACACTCAATATATTCTTGCCTTCGGCGTGATTGCGATGATGCTGATGGCAGTTGGATTTCCAATGTTTGTCATATTTTTCTTTGCCATTTTCACATATTTTTTGTGGAAGACTTTTTCCACGCCTTCGAGCGGCGGAACGCGCGAGATTTTTGAATTTTATCTTGCCGCCAACGAGCTTTTGCGCGACGACGAACGCCGTTGGTATGGCTTTGAAATGCAGGAAGTCATTATGCGCGGTGAACGCATTTTGCAATCAATGAACACTGCGCCGCCGCTCGTTTATTTCACGCTCGGCGCACTTTACAATAAAACCGGCGATCACAAAACGGCGATAAATCATCTGGCATACATTCTCGAAAACGAAAATGCCGACGAAACGACTTATAATTATCCAACGCCGGAACTGCGGAATTATGTAAAAATCTTAAGAAAAATCGAACGCGAACCGACCGAAGCACCGCAAACTTCCGCCGCCATTCGTGCGCTCGAACGCGCCCGACGCAATCGTGGCAAATCACTTTTGGAAGAAAGCCGCGAAAGATTTAAGGAACAAAAACGCAAACAGCGCGAAGCCACGCTCGACCAAAAACGTGCCAAAGCCGAACTTGCCGAAACCAACGCGAAAAGCGCAGTTTTGCAAAGCATCACAAACGATGTGCCGGAAGAAAATTACGTTCGACAAGCGGAAACAAAACCGAACGGCAAACCGAAAAAATCAAAAGAATCCGATTCGCCGTTTGCCAATCGCAAACCGATTACCGAAGTCTTGCACGATATTTACGACGCGAAGTAAAATCGGCAAAAATGTTGGCTCATAAACACTAAGTTATTTTATTTGCAACAGTTAAACACGAAATCCTACGAACCTCCCGACAATTTTTTCGCAACTGCGAAATAAAAGCGATAAACTATGTATAATCAACAACTTACATCCAATATTCACGCGCAGAGGTTCGTAGTGGTTGATTCTATTGGACTTAACCCCGTTTTTATGGTAAAAAATACTTGTCCGCCAACATCAAAAACAGAGGTCGGGAAAAAGGGCAGTTTAAATATTGTGTTCGTTGAAGTTAAACAGCCAGCTATTGGCGGACACTTCGCGTTTAAAGCGGATTGAAACTCTCCTTGAGCCCTCATATTTACCCATGTAAAATTACATTGGCGGACACTTCGCGTTTAAAGCGGATTGAAACTTTCGCCGGCACGGTGATCTCGATGACGTAGTTAACGTCTTTATTGGCGGACACTTCGCGTTTAAAGCGGATTGAAACCCTAGCAACGGATCGTAGCCGTCAATTTCCAACCTATTGGCGGACACTTCGCGTTTAAAGCGGATTGAAACTAATAGCGCTATTGTCAGTGCGGCGCCTGCCAGATTGGCGGACACTTCGCGTTTAAAGCGGATTGAAACCATAACCGCTGCAACTGTCAGCATTCCGTCAATCGATTGGCGGACACTTCGCGTTTAAAGCGGATTGAAACAATTTACCACGGACTACCGAAAATCACGTGGTAGATTGGCGGACACTTCGCGTTTAAAGCGGATTGAAACGATACTGGGCTGCAGGGTCAAAGCGAACTTCAGAATCATTGGCGGACACTTCGCGTTTAAAGCGGATTGAAACCAACATGGCAACAAGTGCCATACTTATTACGACACATTGGCGGACACTTCGCGTTTAAAGCGGATTGAAACTTTAACTTTGAAAAGCCCGCCACAATTATTTTTATTGGCGGACACTTCGCGTTTAAAGCGGATTGAAACTAAAAACCATTTACGAATTACGAGTTAAGCTCCAGCTAAATTGGCGGACACTTCGCGTTTAAAGCGGATTGAAACAAATTACAACTTTGCATTGTCGAAAATCCACTCAATTGGCGGACACTTCGCGTTTAAAGCGGATTGAAACGGTTACTCCGCATAGTTGTAAGGCTATACTAGTATTGGCGGACACTTCGCGTTTAAAGCGGATTGAAACGATGTCGCAGCTTTCTGAAACGCCGGTCAAGACGATTGGCGGACACTTCGCGTTTAAAGCGGATTGAAACTGTTCCTGCCATGCGGCTCTGTGAATTTAATAAATTGGCGGACACTTCGCGTTTAAAGCGGATTGAAACTTTTCGGGCGCAAGCTCGTAAAGATAGCTCGATTAATTGGCGGACACTTCGCGTTTAAAGCGGATTGAAACCAAGACGGCGGCACATTCACTGTAGAATTCGCCGTATTGGCGGACACTTCGCGTTTAAAGCGGATTGAAACTATTTTTGGGAACTGCTCTTAGGTGTTCCCATTTTGATTGGCGGACACTTCGCGTTTAAAGCGGATTGAAACTCATGTTCCTTCAGTTTCAGCGTCTTTATGCTATTGCATTGGCGGACACTTCGCGTTTAAAGCGGATTAGAATTATGGAGGCTTTGGGATTGGCGAGAGGACTTTTGCTGACGGCGAGGCGAAATGAGTTGATGATTACGAAAGATTTACAGGGAATTGCCGGCTTGCTCGATGCTGAGATGGTCGGATTGGAAAATAAATTCAAATCCGAAAAATCTTTGGCGCGAAAATAAAGATTCGGTAAAATCAATAGACATCTTTCCGAAATAAAATGGTTTTGCGGTATCTTTGAATGTTGTAATTTTCAGCCTCGTTCACGAGGCTTTCCGCGTTTCGCGGCTTTTAGCCACGCTCGTTTACGGCGTGGTTCGGATTGAAAATCAAAGAGTAAGCGCGTTTTAACGTGCTTTTTTCCAGCGGCTTAAGCCAATCAGGTAAGGACGTTAAAACGCCCTTTATCACATGAGTTTGAATCTAACCACGCCGTGAACGAACGTGGCTAAAACGTGCGAGGCGCACGAAAGCCTGTTAAAACAGGCTAAATCTCTGAAATACATAAGTTATTTTGGAAAGATGTCTATTGAGTCGCTGAAAACTGCTAACTATCGAATCGGAAAAACTTTCAACGCTTGGAAACTCGCCGACAGCGAAAATGACAGCGGTTACAGATGATTATAAAAAATGAAGTATGTCGTAAATAGAGATGAAGAAACCGGAGAAATCTATTTTGTCGCACGTTTCTCCAAAAACAGTCTGCCGGAAGTTTGGCAAGCCGGCGAATGGGTCGAACAAACCTCCGCGCTGATTAGTATGTTGCACGATGGTTTGTTAGAAGATATTACGCAAATAGAAGCTCAAAATTATATCGCCAAGTTAATGCTCAAAGAATTACAACCGGCATAAGTTGGCGGAAACATCGCGTTTAAAGCGGATTGAAACATTTCTCCAAAGACTTCTCCGCCCATTTCGATTAAGGTTGGCGGACACTCGCGTTTAAGTCGGATTGAAAAGTTCGCTTTGAAAGCGAGTGGAGATTGGCGTAGAGTATAAATAAGTAAAAATTCGGATTTTTTGTTTGGTTCGTTGGTGAATTCGGCAGGTTCGGGGTTTTACTTTTTTTTCTTTACGAATATGAAAACTGCGGAAATAATTGCCATTGGTTCGGAGCTTTTGACTCCGACGCGCACCGATACGAACAGTCTTTGGTTGACTGAAAAATTAAACGAAATCGGCATTGAAGTAATGCTGAAAACGATTGTCGGCGATGATAAATTGCGGCTTGAAGAAACGATTCGAGATGCGGTTAAGCGTTCTGATATTGTAATTTCAACCGGCGGATTGGGTCCGACCGAAGACGATATTACGCGCACCGTTTCGGCAAAGGCAATCGAGCGCGAACTCGTCTATCACGACGAAATCGAAGCCGATTTGCGCGAGCGTTTTAAGCGTTGGGGGCGCGATATGCCCGAAACCAATAAGCGTCAGGCGTTTGTTATCGAAGGCGCGGAGATTTTACCTAATCCGAATGGTTCGGCGGTTGGAATGTCGGTTGAAATCGGTGAAAAATTTCTCGTCATTCTGCCCGGTCCGCCGCGTGAAAATCAACCGATGTTTTTAGATTTCGTGTTGCCGAAATTGCGCGAATCGGCGGGCGATATTTTCGTCAAACGGAAGATTTTGCGCGTTTCCGGCATTGGCGAATCGGCGGTTGACGAAGCGATTGCGCCGATTTATACGACTTACGAAACCGTCAACACTTCAATTCTTTTTAATAAAAGCGAAATCGAACTTCATTTGACTGCGAAGGCAAAAACCGAAGCCGAAGCCTTAGAAATTTTAGAAGAATTAGCCGAAAAAATCGCCGAAAAATTAGGCATTGCGGTCTTTGCAATGAACGGCGAATTGATGGAAGAAATCGTCGGCGAAATGCTCAAATCGAGCGGCAAAACTTTATCAATTGCCGAAAGTTGCACGGGCGGTTTGATTAGCCAAAGATTGACCGATATTCCGGGCGCGTCGGCGTATTTTATTGAATCTGCAATAACTTACGCGAACGAAACAAAAATTAAAACATTAAACGTCGCACCCGAAATCATCGAAACTTACGGCGCAGTCTCAAAAGAAGTTGCCGAAGCAATGGCACAAGGAATGCGCGAAAAATCCGGCACGGATTACGCAATTTCCGTAACCGGAATCGCCGGACCGACAGGCGGCACAGAAGAAAAACCCGTCGGACTCGTTTTCGTCGGCTATGCAGATTCAACACAAGTAAAATCTTTCAAAATTATCTTGCCCGGCGACCGATTTTTAATTCGTTGGCGTGCCAGCCAAGCCGCGCTCGATTATTTACGCAGACAACTTTTGAAACAGTAAAACAGTAGGCAGCGGCAGTCGGCAGTCGGCAGTCGGCATTAAATCTTGCAACTAAACTGCCGACTGCCGCTGCCTACTGCCAACTGAAAAAGAGGAGAACAGATGAAAAAAAATAAATTGATTTTATCGGCAACTTTTATAATTGCAATGGCGATTTGCGTTTCGGCGCAGACCAAAACATTTAGCGGTTATGTCAACGGAAGTCCGGTGCAGATGACCTTAACACGCGACGGCGAAAAACTTTCGGGAACATATTTTTACACGCGCATCGGCAAAGATTTGAAACTTGCCGGAACAATTGACGCAGAAGGGAATTTTAATCTTAAAGAATCGGACGCGGCGGGAAAAACGACAGGCGAATTTACCGGAAAATGGACGGAAGAATCTTACCAAAACGGCGCACAACTTTCAGGTGAATGGCGCAAACCGAATTCGGAAGAATCGCTCGGATTTATCGTGAGCGAACAAGTTATCGAATTCGTGAACGGCGGCAAATTTTCAACGAAAAGTTTTGCCGAAAAAAATAAACCGAAAAAGTTTGAAATTGCCGTTGATTATCCGGTGCTTTCGGGCGCAAATCCGGCAAACCAGACGAAGTTTAACCAACTTGCAAAAATGCGAGCAATGAGTTCCTCGACAGGTTTCAGAAAATCAATGATGTCGCAAACCGCCGCTGATTTGAAGAATTTTCCGTCAGGAATGACCAACACTTTGGGCGTAGGTTATAACGTCGAATGGGCGACGGAAAATGTGGTGAGCATTTCGTTTTTGGTCAGCGAATTCACCGGCGGAGCGCACGGAAATTATTACACCGACACGCTGAATTTCGATTTGAAAACGGGCAAGGAAATTAAAATGTCCGACCTTTTTCAGCCCGGTTCTAAATATTTGAAAAAACTTTCGGATTATTCGATTGCCGATTTGAAAACTCGTCTGGGCGAAATGTCCGATGATGAATGGATTAAAACCGGCGCAGGTGAAAAAGCGGAAAATTTCGGAAGCTGGAATCTGACCAAAAAAGGTTTGATGATAAACTTTGACCCGTATCAAGTCGCCGCTTACGCTGCCGGTCCGCAAACCGTAATTATTCCTTACGCGGAACTTTCGGGTGTTTGGCGCAAAGACAAAATGTTTGCCGGAAAATAACAAACGAAACTGACTAAAGTTTCCAAATTAGTTAAACTAAATGTCAGAACAGCGAGCGGTAGCGACCTGCTAAAAATTGGCGAGTCGCTACCGCTCCTCGTTCTGATTTTTAATGAAAGGTTTTTTTACAAAAATTCGCAATTATCTGCAAGAACTCGGCAAACTCACGCCGATAGCTTTTGTTACGACGTTTTTGCCGATGATTGGCGGTTGGACTCTGTTGCTTTTTTTCGCAGTGCCGCTCGGACATTGGCTACGGACAAATTGGGAAACAGGCTCGTTCGTCTATTTTTTCGGCGTTTTGATTTTTTGCGGTCTGTCGCTTTTGCCAACAAATGTTATCGGCATCATCGGCGGTTGGGCTTTCGGATTTGAACTTGGAATTTTACTTTTGATTTCAGCCGTGGTCAGCGCGGCGACGGTTTCTTATTTGATTCATACGCGCATTGTCGGCGAAACTTTGCCGCACGTTTTTGAAAAACATCCAAAAGCGCAGGTTATCTATGAAGCGATTGTCGCGCAGGATTTGCGCCGCACGACGTTGATAATTTTTCTTCTGCGTCTTTCGCCGGCGATGCCGTTTGCCTTAACAAATTTTTTGATGGCTTCGGCGCGTGTGCCGCTAAGTGCTTATATTATCGGAACTTTTCTCGGAATGTTGCCGCGTTCTTCGGCAGTTGTTTTGGTCGGCGCAGGTCTTTCGGAATTGAATTTTTCCGAACCGCAAGAATCGTGGCTGTTAATTGTCGGAATTGCCGCGACAATAGTTTCGATAATTTTTGTAACAATCATCGCCCGCCGCGCTCTCGAACGTCTAACCAAAGAAAAACAAGCGGTCGGATAATTTGATTTCGTCTTGATTTATGTTGTTTAAGAAAAAATAACCACAAAATAACACAAAAATGCACGAAACAAGTCAATCGTTTTGTGCGTTTTTGTGTTATTTTGTGGTTTAAAATTTTAGCAACACAAATCAAATATAAAACACGAAAGTCAAAATTCAAGCATTTTCTAAAATCTTTCGATAAACTTCCGTGTCCACATTTCCGCCGCTGATGACGGCGCAGATTTTTTTATCTTTGAATTTCTCTTTGTTGTTTAAAATCGCGCCCAAAGTTAATGCTCCGGTCGGTTCTGATTTCAAATTTGCGAGATTAAAAAGCAGACGCACGGCTTCCGAAAGTGTTTCGTCCGAAACTTCTAAAATCTCCGAAACGCCGGTTTTGATGATTTCCCAATTATGATTTCCGAGCGAAAGCGTTCGCGCACCGTCTGCCAAAGTCATCGGTTCTTGTTCGTTTGCGATGATTTTTCCGGCTTTCAGAGAACGCGCCGCATCGTTTCCAAGAAGCGGTTCTGCGCCGATTAAATTTGCTTGATGACCGTTGCGACACAAGCCTTTTGAAATTCCCGAAATCAAACCGCCGCCGCCGATTGGCACGATGACGACATCAAAATCCTTTGCCGAAAGCTCATCGCCGAGCGTCGAATTTCCTTCGATAACAAACAAATCGTTGTATGCCGAAGCCACATAACAATCGGGCATTTTAGCCGCAAGTTGCGCGACTCTTTTACTGCGTTCGACAATTTTTGTATCAACAAGGTCAACGGTCGCGCCGTAAGATTTGACCGCTTCAATCTTAACTTTCGCCGAAGTTTCGGGCATTACAACGACGCATTTTTTGTTCAATAATTTACACGCCAACGCTAAAGCCTGACCGAAATTTCCCGACGAAGCCGTGAGAATTTCATCGTTTTCGACATTTAACGCCAAATTATAAGCGGCACGGAATTTAAAACTTCCCGTATGCTGAAAAGTTTCGGACGCAAGCGTTAAATCAATGCCGAGATGCGTTTTAAGTTTTTCCGATTCGATAAAAACGGTCGGGCGAATTGCTTCGAGCAGAGTTTTCATAGAAAAGATTTTACTTCAAATTGAAGGGTGTGCAAATTAAAAAGAAAAGAAACACTTCGGAATAAGTGAAAAGTGAAAGGTGAAAGATGATAAGGAAAAACCTTTCACCTTTCACCTTTCACTTTTCACCTCGCACTTATTCCAAATCGGTTAAAGTGTTGAAAATAAACCTAAGCAGGTGAGCAAAAGTTTTGTCAGATTTTGCTTGGCGTTCGGAGTTCCAACTTTAGTTGGCTTGCGCCAGCGAAGCGCGGCGCAAGAGCCAGCTAAAGCTGGAACTCCAAACTTTTCAAAATGCCTCAAAACTTTTGCTCACCTGCTTACTTTTATTTCAAACCTTTTAACAATAAAGCATCGTGCCGCCAGTTTCCGCGAATGAAGGCGGTTTTTTTGCCGTCGGGCAAAAATTGGATGTCCCAAAATTGTTCATCACTCAAATCGTGTAAAAGCGTCGGTTTTTCCTCGTTCAAGTTTTGCGCCCAAATAGTATCGCTGGCATTTCTCGCGTCCATCGAATACGCCAAAGTTTCATTGTTTTGCCAATGTAGAAAATAAGCCGAGCCATTGACTTCGGCAACGGCGAAAGTTTTCAAAATCTCTTTGGTTTCGAGCAACATTACGTTAATTTTGACTTTATTTGTTTCCTTATCTCGAAACAGAAAGGCGAGACGGTTTCCGTCGGGCGAAAATGCTTGAAAATAGCCGACATTTTCGCCGAACGAGCTTTCTTCACCGCCTTCGAGCGAAACTTTCATCAAATCATCGGTCATCGCCGATTGATAGTAAAGAAATTTTCCGTCGGGCGTAACGAAACGCGAATAACCGCCGTTTTTGTTGGTAATTTGCACTTGATTACTGCCGTCAATATTCATTCGCCAAATCCGGCTTTCGCCCGTGCGGTTTGACGTAAAGAAAATATAGCGATTGTCGGGCGACACCAACGGATGCGTGTCAAGTCCTTTGTCATTAGTCAGTTGGCGTTGATTTGCGCCGTCTGCGTCCATCAGCCAAATATCTTCATTTCCCGCCGTGTCGGTTGCATAAACAATTTTGCCATCGGGCGAAAAAGCAAAATTATCTCTGGCTTGCGTGAGCATCTTGAAACTATTCGGATTTGCGGCATCTTGAATAAACAAATGAAAATCGGCAGTAATGATGGTTGCCGTCAACAAGTCGGCATTTTGATTCAGACTTAATGTGGCGTAATTGATTGAATCATTCGTTAAAGAATCAACTTTGCCGGTGTTGTAATCAACCTGCAAAATTTTGACTGTTTCGCCAATTTTTTTATCGGCGGAAAAAAACAAGCCGCTTTTGTTCGGCAACCATTCGACATCTTTGATATGAAAGAATTTGTCCGGCATTATCTCGCGCTGTGCGCCGGTTTCGATGTTGATTTCGACCAAACCCATTTCTTGCGAAGCATTCATCGAATGCCCATAAACGGCGGCAATCGTTTTGCCATCGGGCGAAAAAGCGTTTGCCAAAAAACCGTTCGGACTTTCCGAAACTTTGAGTTCACGCTCATTTTTGCCGTCCACATCAATGACCATCAGTTTGTTGGAATATTGAGGGCTTTGGGCATCGCGGATGAAAGAAATTTGTTTGTCGTCGGGCGAAATACTTATCCAACCCTGAGTATTTTCAGCTACTTTTGTCGGAACGCCTCCAAAAACCGGAATCCGATAAATGCCCAAAAAACTGATTTCTTTACTGATTTGTTTTGTAAAAAAGAGCGTTTCGCCGTCTTTTGAAAAAGCTAGTCCGAAATAAAGTTCATCGGAAGGCGGAATAATTTGCGTGTTGTTGGCGGTTTCAAGATGTCGCAGCCAGAGGCTTTCTTTGCCGTTGGCTTGATTAGTGTAAGCGACATATTTTCCGTGCGATGAAATAACGGCAGAATGAACTTTTCCCGTATCCGAAAGTTTTGTCGAAGAAAATTCGGCGGATAAAATCGGCGCGAAAATGTGCGAAGAATTTTTTTGCCAGAGCCACGATGCAAAACCGAGCGAACTTATCAAAACGATAATTAAAACGGCGGCAAATAAGTAGGAATGTCTGAAAATCGGGACAGTTTTTTTTGGCAAAACGGCGGGCGCAATTTCTTTGCGTTCGGCAAATTCGCGGACTTCGGCGATAAAACGATAACCGCGGCGCGGAACGGTTTCGATATAAGTCGGGCTGGTTGCGCTATCGCCCAAAGCCTTGCGAATCATTTTGATATTAAAAGTCAGATTGCTTTCTTCAACAAAACGGTCGTGCCAGATTTTCCGCATCAACTCATCTTTTTCAACCAAACGGTCGGCATTTTCCACTAAAACATTGAGCGTTTCAAACATCTTTCGCGTAATGGACATATTTATTCCATCGCGCTCTAAAACCTTGTTGGTAACATCAAGACGAAAATTTCCAAATTCGTAAAATTGTTTTAATTCAACCATTTTGCCAATCTCACCGAAAAACTCACCGAAATCTCATCGTTTTCTTAGGACTTTTTTTTTATAAAAGTTTAGATTCAACATAGTTCGCAGAAGTTGTGTCTTCAATAATTTTAGCTCATCGAACGGAGAACACCAAATTTATGATGAAGAGTTGTTTTTTGATAGTAGGGCAATTGCAAAGTCAGAGTTTTTTCTTGTCATCGAAGATGACCAACACTATAGCCTAGCGAGAATCGCTAGGAAGGTAGCAACAAGAAAATCGCTCGCTGAAAGCGAGCAACAAATAGGCGTTTGTTTGTTCGACGCTTTCAGCGTCGGGATATACATTAACTAGCAACCTAGCGATTCTCGCTAGGCTATAATGTTTGTCGCCTTTGGCGACTTCGCAATAGCCCTTTTTTTGACAGAAATTTCGGATGAAAAGGTTTATCAGAATGCCATACAAATTTATGAATACCAATAAAATTATGAATACTAATAAAAAATTGTTTTGGCTGGTCGGTGCATCGGCATTGACGCTATTGATTTTGACAATTTGTTTTTCTGACTTTCAGAAAACAAGCGCGGCGACTTTCGCGCAACAGCAGAAACTTTTGCCGGGCGTAACTGCCAGCGATAACTTTGGCTCTGACATTTGCATCAACGGAAACACCGCCGTGGTCGGCGCACCAAACGATAACCTCAGCCGCGGCTCGGCTTTTGTCTTTGTGCGCGTGGATTCGAGTTGGACGCAACAAGCAGTAATCACGGCGAGCGATGGCGCGGTCGGCGATAGTTTCGGACAATCGGTTTCGATTGACGGCGACCGAATTATCATCGGTGCGCCGAACGATGACGGGACTGTTGCCCCAAATCAAGGCTCGGCTTACGTCTTCACGCGAACGGGAACGACTTGGACTCAAGATGCAAAAATCACGCAGACATCAGGCGCAACTTCAGACGGCAATTTTGGCAACGATGTCAGCATCTCAGGCACCACCGTTGTTATTGGCGCGTCAGGTTACTTTGTCGGCTCTTTCACCGGTTCGGTTTTCGTTTATTTGGCGACCGGAACAGTTTGGAATCTCCAAGCGGAAATCTCAGCCAACACAGGCGCAAACCGTCAGAGTTTTGACGGTTATGGAAAGTCTGTCGCCATCAACGCCAATTCAATCATCATCGGTTCACCGACAAGAGCCAGCAGCGATGGTGTTAGTTCATTTTCAAACTCCGGCGGGGCTTACGTCTTCTTTCGCACAGGCACGACTTGGACACAACAAGCATTGTTCTCAAACATACGACTTGGGGCGGCGAACGACCAATTCGGAACTTCGGTGGCGATTGACGGAAACACGGTAGCTGTCGGTATGCCGTTTAAAGAGCGTCTATTACCAATTACAATTATATTCAATGTCGGCAGTGCGTTTATTTACACCCGAAGCGGCACGACTTGGACGCAGCAACAAGAAATCAATGCCGGAAGCCTCACCGGAGGCGATTTTTTCGGGCGCAACATATCACTTAGCGGCAACACGGTGGTTACTTCGGCAGCTACGAGCGACAAAGTTTGGTTTCGTTCGGGAACAAGTTGGTCTCAACAATCATCGCTCACAAGCAGTAACAGCAAATCGGTTTCAGCAAGCGGCGACACGGCTTTAACCTCATCGCTCGGCTTTGTTCGCGCCTTCCTTCGCACCGGAACAACGTGGGCATTCCAAGAAGAATTTACTGCCGGCGAGGGCGAAACATTTGGACAATTTGCGAGGGCTGTCGCGCTTAGTGAAGACGGCAAAACTGCGGTTGTCGGAATGCCTAACGGTGATTCGGATACTGCGACTGACGCGGGCAAGGCTTACGTTTATGATTTTGATGAAAATTCAAACTCTTGGAGACAAAGTGCCGTCTTGACAGCAAGCGATGGCGCGTTCGGCGACGATTTTGGCGTTTCTGTTTCCATCAGCAAAGACACGATTGTTATTGGTGCGGAATTGACGGGCGACAACCGGGGATCGGCTTACGTTTTTACTAAAACAGGCACGACTTGGACACAGCAAGCCAAACTAATCGCCAGCGACGGAGCAGACGGCGACCGCTTTGGTTTTTCGGTTGACATAAGCGGCAACACGGTTGCCATCGGCGCAATCGAGGCAAATGGACATCTGCCGGTTGACCAAGGCTCTGTTTATGTTTTTATACGAAACGGCACGACTTGGTTTCAAGTTCAAGAACTCCACGCGAGCGATGCCACAGGCTTTGAGTTTTTTGGAAATGCAGTTAGCTTGAAGGGCGACACGCTCGTCGTCGGTTCGGTTCTTTCGGACGTTGGCGGCAACGAAAATCAAGGCGCGGCTTACGTCTTCAGACGCATCACCGGCAGTTGGTTACAGCAACAAAAATTGTTTGCCGCCGACGGCGAAGCAAACAATTTCTTCGGACAATTTTTGAGCGTTGACGGTGATCGAGTTGTCATTGCCTCGCGCACCACCAACAACTTGGGCGCGGCTTACGTTTTCAAACAAACCGCGTCAACTTGGTCGCTCGAACAAAAGTTGCTTGACAGCGAAGGCGTTCCAAATGATTTTGGCGGCAGCGCGGTTGATATTGACGGCGACACAATTTTGGTCAGCGCGTCCGCTGATGACATTGTGAGCGCAAACGATAATCACGGTTCGGTGCGTGTCTTTGTGCGTTCAAATTCCGTCTGGAGCGAAGCTCAAATTCTAACGGCAAGCGACGGCGCGAATGAAGACAGAATAGGTGAAAACGGGCTGGCAGTTTCTAAAAATACATTTTTTGTCGGTTGCCCCAACGACAGCAATGGTGCTTTAACCTCACAAGGTTCGGCTTACGTCTTCGTTGCAAATTCGGAAGACTTTTTTTGGAACGGCGCAACGAGTTCCGATTGGAACACAGGCGGAAATTGGAACGTGGGCGACGACCCGACGACGTTTGACACGGTATTCATTCCTTCGGTCAGCGTTACAAACGAAGCCGGCATCAGCAATGCCGATGCAAGCGTCAATGACTTATTCATCAACGCCGGACGTTCGTTGACAATTGCAACCGGGCGCACGTTGATTGTCCACGGCGATTTAACATTGGACGGCACAATTACGGGCGGCGGAACGCTGATTTTCAAAGGCGAAAATTTCGTCGCAAACAACACCGTCAGCGTGAACGAAGTCCGCTTTCCGGCAGGCATTCACAAACTTTCCGGCACTGGGCTTTTCATTCCAAACACAATTACCGTTACCGCTGACGCAACCTTGCAATTAGACAGCGACCAAACAATAAATCGCCTTGTCATCAACGCGGGCGGTCTTGTTACTTCAACATCGGCGAGAAATTTGACCTTCATCGGCAACGGCGCAGTCTTAACAAACAACGGTTCGCAATCTAACTTTGATGTCAACAACAACATCACCGTAATTTTTGCAGGCACACAAGCACAATCAACCGGAGCGGGAACTTTTCTTCAATGTAACAGTCTGACCGTCAACAATCCTTCGGGCGTTACGCTTGGGCAAGGTGCGATTGTCAGCCAAGTGTTATCGCTTCAAAGCGGCGATTTGAACACGGGGATTTTCAGTTTGCAAATGTCGCCCGCGGCTACATCAACCGGCACGGGCGATGTTGTCGGAAATGTCATAAGGACAGGCTTTACCACGACTAACACGCTCAGTTTTGGCAATCCTTTCAACACGATTCGATTTAACTCATCGGGAACTCTGCCAACTAGCGTAACCGTGAATTTGGTCAAATCGTTTCCGCCCGCGTTCAGCAACGCCGTCCGCCGCAATTACACAATTACATCACTTGGCGGACTCAATTTCAGCGCAACGGTTCGGCTTCATTATCAAGATTCGGAATTGAACGGCAACAGCGAAACGACGCTCGGACTGTGGCGCAGAAACGCGACGACTTGGGTAAATCTCGGCGCATCATCGCGCAATTCAACCGACAATTGGGTTGAATTGACGGGCGTTGCTGCATTTTCGCCGTGGGCAATTTCCAGTCCAGCCGGACCGACGGCGGCAAATGTTTCGGTCGGCGGTCGCGTCGCGGCGGCAAACGGTTACGGCATTCGCAATGTCATCGTTTCGCTGATTGATGCCGACGGCACGACGCGCACGGCGCGGACAAGCACTTTCGGTTATTACAATTTCGACGAAGTTCCGGTTGGCACAATCATCGTCAGCGTCGCCTCAAAACGCTTTACCTTTGCCGATCCAACGCAGGTTCTCAGCGTTTCGGAAAACGTCGGCGATGTAGATTTTACGGCAATCGAGTAAAATTGTCGTAACCGCTCTAATAATGCGAAACAGGAAGAGTTTGTGTCTAAAGCGGCAAAGAATATGAGAAATAACATCAAAATCATACCGTTCGTTTTCTTGTGTCTTGTCTGTTTTGGCGGTTGCAGCGGTGTGAGCTATTCCTACGTTGATGAAAATTCCACGGGTAATTTTGCGACGAAAGTTCCTGTCGGTTCGACCACCGCCGGTTTTGAGTTTGCAGTTGTAACAAACAATGCGCTGCCGTTAATTGAAAGCGATTTTCCGACAATCTCCGTCTATTACAGTTCAAATGTGGGCGCGGCTGATAAATTAAAAAAACTCGATGTCAGATTGTTTGTTGACGAAAAGGAAATCACCGCGGACGAGACGGATTATTCCGCCTCTCATTTTAATCAAACAATCACGATTTCAGAGGCGGAATGCTGTGAAAACTTAGGCAAAAAACTCCAAATCGGCAAGCAGAAATCCGACTGGGATTATCCTTTTGGAGTGCATATTATCAAGAAATACAAGTCGTTAAAAATGCTGCCGCCGCAAATTACGGTCGTGATGTCGGCAACCACCGATAAGGGAACAGTTGAAGCAACCAAAAAACTGAATCTGAAATCATACAAAGACAGCAGTTTTATCCGCGTTCATTAAAAATGCGAATCAGTAGTTGAAAATTTAGCAACCGACTTAAATTCTTTCTTTGCGTGCTTTGCGTCTTTGGGGGAGACCGAACTTTCCCGCAAAGACGCAAAGCACGCAAAGAAAAACCGAGTTATTCCAACATTTATTTCAACTACTGATTCGCATTAAAACATAGAGCAAAGAACAAAGATTAAATCGTTCAAAACACAGAGTTTTTAAGGAGTAAAAATTATGAAGAAATATTTATTGGGCGCGTTGGTATTGGCTTTTTGCAGCATCGTTTTAGCGCAGACGATAAAAGACGGAGATTATCCGAATGTCGAGCCGTTTATGCAATTCTGGACGAAATTGCAAGATAAAATTAAGACGGGCAAGGTTGATTTGAGCAAAAATTACGACATCAGAATCCAAACGAATTTTTCCGAAAAAAAGGTTTCCAAAGGCGATTTAAAGTTTTATATTAACGAAAACTCGCCGGAAATGTTGGAACTTTTAAAGGAATTCTCGACGGCGGTTGATGACAGCAATTTGTTGAAAGTCGTCGCTTTGGACAGCTTAAATGAAGACATTACGAGCGCGGATTTACAAATCAAGTTCGATGAAACGGATGTGCATTTTAAAGTCGCTGTAAAATCCAATTCGGAAATATCGGCGCAAAATATCGCTTCGCGTTTCCGGCTGATTTTCGGTTTGACGGCACGGATTGTCGAAGAAAATCCGGAAGAAGAATTTTACAAAAACGCCGTCATTACTACGGAAAAAGAGCAAGTTTTTGTTCACGGCAAAATTTCGCGGGCGAATCTCCAACAGTTTCTGAACAATTTATAACTCGCAATATATGGGTGAGTGAATATTTGAAGAGAATAAAATTTGCCGTCAGTTGTGGTAAGCTATAAGTTAAAAACTATGGCAAAAGCACAATTTGGAATGATTGGACTCGGAACGATGGGCAGAAATTTTCTGCTGAATGTCGCGGAAAAAGGTTTTTCGGGCGTTGGTTATGATTTGGACGAATCAAAACGCCAACTTTTATTGGAAGAAGGCAAAGATTTTAACCTTCAAACGGCGGAAAATTTAGCGGAATTTCTTGATAAACTCGAATCGCCGCGCAAAATTATGATTCTTGTTCCGGCGAATGTCGTTGATTTTGTGATTAACGATTTGTTGGCAATTTTAGACAAAGGCGACATCGTAATTGACGGCGGAAATTCGCATTTTCCCGACACCGAGCGACGCGAAAAGTTGTTGAGCGACAACGGTTTAGAGTTTCTCGGCGTTGGCGTTTCCGGCGGCGAAGAAGGCGCACGACACGGCGCGAGCATTATGATCGGCGGCAAAGCGGAAATCTACGCGCACGTCCGCGAAATTCTCGAAGCCGCGTCTGCCAAAATTGGCGATGAGCCTTGCGCGGCGCACGTTGGAAATTCATCGGCAGGTCATTTTGTCAAAATGGTTCACAACGGCATCGAATACGGCTTGATGCAACTTATCGCCGAAACTTACGATATTTTAAAAAACGGTTTTGAGTTTGAAGACGACGAAATCAGCGAGATTTTTGCCGATTGGAACGAAGGCGAACTCAATTCGTTTTTGGTGGAAATTACGGCGACAGTTTTGAAGAAAAAAGACGCAGAAACAGGTAAAAACTTAGTCGAAATGATTCTCGACACCGCCGGACAAAAAGGCACGGGAAAATGGACTTCGCAAGCTGCAATGGATTTCGGCGTGCCGATTCCGACGATTGATTCGGCGGTAACAATGCGCCAAATTTCAGCGATGAAAGCTGAACGAAAAACGGCGAACGAAATTCTCGGCACACGCGCTTTTGAAGGCAAAGATTTTCGTAAATTGATGACTGTCAACGCTTTAAAGAGCGGTTTGTTGGCAAGTTTTATTATCACTTACGCGCAAGGTTTAGAATTGCTGAGAGTTGCGTCTATTGAGAAAAATTATGGAATTGATTTAACCGAAGTCGCGAAAATTTGGCGCGGCGGTTGCATCATTCGCGCTACTTTGCTTGAAGATATTCGCGCCGCTTTTGCAAAAAATCCGAACCTTTCCAACATATTATTGGACGAAAAATTCGCCGAACAATTAAAGGGAAGTTGGGCAGAATTGTTAAAAGTCTGCATCACCGCGCCGACAACTGCTTTGCCTGCAATGGCTTATAGCGCGTCGTTAAATTATTTCAACGCCTATCGCAAAGAAAGATTGCCCGCCAACGTAATCCAAGCCCAACGCGATTTTTTCGGAGCGCACACTTATCAACGCATTGATAAAGAAGGAACTTTCCACACGCCGGATTGGGAGAAATAAGTAAAAAGTAAAAAGTAAAAAGTAAAAATTATGAGTAAAACAACTAAAATATCTTTGTTTGGCGGATTGATTTTAATCGCTTTTATGCTTATGCAATTCAAATATCATTCTGATATTGATGCAAATTTTAATGAATTTCAAAGCAAAAGATATGAAATCGTTAAAAATCAATTTATCTCAAAGGAAATTTCAGAATATCAATCACATTTAATTGCCAACGCAATCAGAGATGAAACCTCTATGCTGAAATCTACCGTTTTTTCAGTCTTTTTGATGCAATCGTATTTCACAGCAATGATTGGAATAGTTTTGATAATGTTAATAGGTTATGCCATCAAGAAAGATAAAAACGTCGAAGATTTGGATAAATAAAGCTATATAATTTTAAGTAAATCAAAATCAGTTCGATAATTGACGTTAAAAAATATATCTTTATCGGTTTCGGTGGTTAATTTTGCTTGGTCAATGTAGCGCGGAAATAGTAATTCGAGAAAGTCTTTAACCGAAGCCGAATCGTTGTAGTTGAGAAGTTTTTCGAGCGTTGGTAAGCAAAATTTTCCGCGATAAATGGCGCAAAGCGGTTGCGGTCGTGAGTCGATTTGACGCGGGACGACAGCGAGATATTTGTTTGAAACAAGCGCGATTTTTTGGAGATTTTCAATCGCTTCGGTTGTTACGAAAGGCAAATCAACCGCGAGAATTACGGCAAATTTCGCTTTGCAATTTTTCAAAGCGGCGTGAATTCCGCCGAGTGCGCCGCGATTCGGGTAAATGTCGCGGACGATTTTGCAATCATTTTCGATGTTTTGCGTTTGATTGAGAACGATTTTCACCGATTCGCAAGTTTTTGAAAGCGTTTTGACGGCACGCTGCAAAAAACTTTCGCCGCCGATTTCGAGCGCAAATTTGTCTGCGCCCATCCGCGAAGATTTTCCTCCGACTAAAATAAATCCTTCAAACATATTTTTTTTGAACCGCGAAACACGCGAAAAAACGCTAAAAAAAATTCTTAAACTTTTCGCGCTTTTTCGCGCTTTTCGCGGTTTAAAATTTTCCGGCAAAAGTCTTTTCGCCGTTGTGCAGATGCGGCGCGATTGTGATTTTTACTAATTTCGAGGTCGGGCAATTACTTTTTTCCGCGACGCTTTCGATTGGGACGAGCGGATTTGCTTCGGGAAAATATGTTGCCGCGCAATCTTTCGGAATCGGATATTTTACGACGATAAAACTTTCCACGCGGCGCGTTTTGCCGTTGAAAAAACTTGTAATATCAACGACTTCGCCTTGTTTCAGATTTCTCCGGTTAATGTCCGTTTCGTTCATTAAAATCACACGGCGCGAACCTTTGATGCCGCGATAACGGTCATTATCGGCATAAATTGTCGTGTTAAATTGGTCGTGCGAGCGAATTGTCGTCATCAAAAGTTCGTCCGGTTCGAGCGTGATTTTTTCCATCGCCGAAGCGGTAAATTTAGCTTTGCCCGAATCTGTCGGAAAAATTCCTTCGCGCGGCGGATTCGGCATATAAAAACCGCCGTCTTCGCGCACTTTTTGATTGTAATTTTCGCAACCTGCGACAACGTGCGAAATTGCATCACGAATCGTGTCATAATCGTTTGTAAATCGTTCCCAATCAACCGTAACTTTATTTTTCAGAACAGCTTGCGTGAGTTTTGCGACAATCCAAGTTTCGCTTCGCAGATGTTCGCTTGCCGGTTCTAAAATGCCTTTCGACATCTGCACGTTGAGCATCGTGCTTTCGGTTGAAACGAATTGTTCTTTACTGCCGGTTTTATCAATTTCGGTTCTGCCCAAACACGGTAAAATCAGCGATTTTTTGCCCGTTACAAGCGCGGTTCTATTTAATTTCGTGATGACTTGCGCCGTCAAATTGCAATTTCGCAATGAACGGGAAGTAAATTCGGTGTCGGGCGTTGCCGAAACGAAATTTCCGCCCAACGCAAAGAAAACTTTTGCGCGTCCGTCGTGCATTGCTTTTATCGAATTTACCGTATCAAAACCGTCTTTTTGCGGCGGTTTGAAGTGAAATTCTTTTTCCAAATTTTCACGAAATTTCGGATTCATCTTTTCCCAAATTCCCATCGAGCGGTCGCCTTGCACGTTTGAATGTCCGCGCACGGGACACAAACCTGCGCCTTGTCGTCCGATTTGTCCGCGCAAAAAATGCAGATTTGCAATATCTTGGACGGTTGCAACGGCTTGTTTGTGTTGCGTAACGCCCATTGCCCAACAAGTTATCACGCGATTCGAGTTCAAATAAATTTCGGCAACTTGTTCGATGTTTGCGAGCGATAAACCGCTTTGCTCAAAAATATCTTCCCACGCGGTTGATTCCAAAACGGCGATAAAATCTTGATAATTTTCGGTTTTCGCATTGATAAACTCGTAATCGAAAAGCGGTTGCGGACTTTTCTTTTCGCGTTCGACTAGAATTTTCATTACACCTTTCAAAAAAGCCATATCGCCGCCGATGCGTATTGGAAGATGAATGTCGGCAATCTGCTTTGTTTCGCCGTGAAGAATTGCCAACGGAAACTGCCAAAAATGTTCGTAATGCTCAGGATTCGGATTGATAAAATTCAAAAGTCCGGCTTCGGGCAAAGGATTTACAGCGATAATTTTTGCGCCGTTTTCCTTTGCTTTTTGCAAAGACGACAACATTCGCGGCGCGTTCGTGCCGGGATTTTGTCCGATAATTATTATCAAATCCGTGTTTTCCAAATCTTCGAGCCGCACGGTTGCTTTGCCGAGTCCGATTGATTCGCTCAATCCAACCGACGTTGATTCGTGGCACATATTCGAGCAGTCGGGCAAATTATTCGTCCCGAATTGACGCACGAAAAGTTGATACAAAAACGCGGCTTCGTTTGAAGTTCTGCCGGAAGTGTAAAAAACGGCTTCGTTCGGCGAATCGAGCGCGTTTAATTCTTCCGATAAAATGTGAAACGCTTTTTCCCAAGTAATTGATTGATAATTAGTTGCGCCTTCGTCTAAAAAAACGGGTTCGGTAATTCTGCCTTGCGAATTGAGCCAACGGTCGGATTGTTCGGATAATTCTGCAACGCTGTATTTTGCAAAAAAATCGGGCGTAACGCGCCCTTTGTCGGCTTCGTCGGCGATTGCTTTTGCGCCGTTTTCGCAAAATTCGGCAGTCGTGCGTTCGCCGTCAGGATCAGCCCAAGCGCACGAATTGCAGTCAATTCCGCCTTTTTGGTTGAGTGCCAGCATCAATTTCGTGCCGCGAACTGCGCCGGATTTTTTGAAAAGTTCTTTTGTCGTGCTGAGAATCGAAGTAAATCCGGCGGCAGTATCTTTGACTTCGCCGACTTTGAGATTTTTTAGATTTTTATCTTTCATAAATTCCAGATTTCAAATTCCAGATTTCAGATTTCAGATTCAAGATTCAAGATTTCAGGTTTGGAATTTGGAATTTGGAATCTGGAATTATAAACATTAAACCTGTTTTCCCGCACGAAACCAAGCAAAGTAAGATTGAATTTTTTTGCGGCTTCGACCGCCAAACTCGAAGGCGCACCGACGGCGCAAATTACCGGAATTTGTGCCATTACCGCTTTTTGCACAAGTTCAAACGAAGCGCGTCCGCTCAGGAAAAGAATCTTTTCGGAAAGCGGTAAATTGTTTGCTAAAAATTGTTTGCCGATCAATTTATCAACTGCGTTGTGTCGTCCGACATCTTCTTTTGCATCAATCAAATTTCCCGAAAAATCAAAAAGCGCGGCGGCGTGAAGTCCGCCGGTTTCATCGAAAATTGTTTGTGATTGGCGCAATTTTTCCGGTAATTCGTGAATGATTTCGGCTGAAATTTTTATCGTATTATTTTGCAAAATCGGTTTTGCGCCCGCAATTTGCAAGGCTTCGAGCGAAGATTTTCCGCACACGCCGCAACTTGAGGTCGTGTAAAAATTTCGCGCCAGCTTTTCAAAATCAATCACGACATTTTCAGCCAAATCAACGCGAATCGTGTTTTGATTATTCGGAAATTTGCCACAATGTTTGATTGATTTTATTTGATTTTTCGATTCTAAAATTCCTTCAGTGAACAAAAAACCGGCGGCGAGTTCTGCGTCTGCATCGGGCGTTCGCATCGTGATTGAAATTGCTTTGTGTGTAAATTTGCCGTTTTCCGTAAAACCGATGCGGATTTCGAGCGGCTCTTCGACGGCGAGTGTGTCTGTTTCAAATTCGGAAATCGAATCGGAATTGACGCGGCGAATAAGAAAATCCGCTTTTTGTCCGAAAGTTTTTGCCGCCGCTTTTGCCATAAAAAAATTATAGCAAACAACTCGGAAGAATTCTCAAAAGCTAAAAATCCGCATCATAAATTGGTCAAAACCGAAAAATGTTAATGCGATAATACCGCCGATGATAAGCCGTCCTTTCCAATTATCTTTTTTTCTGATGAGCGTGATAATTCCTGTCAAAATCAAAATAATCGGGAAGGCAAATAAAGCGGCAAAGTGTGAAACGCTGAGAAAATCGGTGTCGGAAGCCTTTTTGAAAAATTCGATGTTACCACCGGAATTTAAGACAATCACGAGCGAAATAACGCCATAGATACTTCCGAGAATCATCAGCCATTTACCTTCGCCCGAAATATCTTCGGTTGTTTCAAAATCTTCATCGGAAACGATACATCGCGGACAAACTTCAAAACCTTGCAACGACGTAAAACCGCAAACGCCGCAGGTATAATGATGCGGCAATCTGTATTCCGTTCCGGCGTTTTCATCTTCGGTTTCCAAAATTGATAATTTTTCAGAATTCATAAAAAAAAGACGCGGTTGATTGATTGGATTTGCATTTTTGCAGAAAATAATCGGAATCTCGAAGATTTTGGATAAAAAAAGACTGTTTTGCCCACGAAACACACGAAACATACGAAAAAAAGAATTAGTGTTTTGATTTATTTTCGTGTCTTTCGTGTGTTTCGTGGGCAAAAAATAGTTTTCAAACCGCTTCAACAATTTTCCACGCGGATTCGGTTTTCAGAAGTTTGCTCATCAGCGAGGCGTGAACGGCGTGTCCTGATTTTTGGGCGATAATTTTACCTGCAACGGGCATTCCCAAAAGTGCAAAATCGCCGATTATGTCGAGAATTTTATGGCGCACGAATTCATCTGTGAATCGCAAAGGATTTTCGTTCAACATTCCATCAGGCGTAAGCACGATGGCGTTTTCGAGCGAACCGCCGAGCGCGAGATTGGCTTTTCTTAACATTTCGATTTCGTGTGTGAATCCGAAAGTTCGCGCCGAAGCGATTTCGCGCCCGAATGAACCGTTTTTCATCTCGAAATAATATGTTTGACGATTGATAAACGGATGCGGAAAATCAATCACGCACTCGATTTCAAACTTTTCCGAAGGTTCGACCGACATTTTTCTGTCGCCGTCGGCAAATTCGACTTTTTCGAGAATTTTCAAGATATGACGCGGTGAATTTTGTTCGATAATTCCGGCATTTTCAAGCAATTCGATAAAATTTTCACTCGATCCGTCCAAAATCGGAATCTCGATATTATCGAGTTCGATAAAGCAATTATCAATGCCGAAACCGCGAAGCGCGGACAAAAGATGCTCACAAGTCGAAAGCAAAACGCCTTTGCGAAGCAAGGTTGTTGCATAACTGCAATGCGAAATATATTCGACCGAAGCCGGAATTTCAAAATTATCCAAATCCGTGCGGATAAAAATATAACCCGTATTTTCGGGCGCAGGTTTTAAACATAAATTTACTTCAACGCCGGTATGAAGCCCGATTCCAAATGTGTTTATTGATTTTGCAAGAGTTGTTTGTTTCACGATTCGTAAAATTTCAGATTCCAAATTCCAAATTCCAGATTTACAGTATCAAATTGCGTGCCGAATGTTGAAAATTTGCAAAATCACGATAAATACTCGATTTGGTATCTGAAATGTGGAATCTGGAATCTGAAATCTGGAATCTGGAATCTGAAATTGTCGCATTTACGCAACAATAGTGCGGCACAATTTACTAATTACGATTTACGAATTACAATTTAGACAACAGATATGGCAATTAAATTGGCGGGTATGAAAACCGCAAAACCAAGTGAATTAAAAATCGAAAATCAATCAACCATTGATTTGCCGAAAAATACGTTGGAACATATACGAAATATAACGGCTTTTATGCCGGTTGAACACCTTCGCGGTTTGGAAAGAGTGCGGCTGGTTGATTTTATAAAAGTTCCGCAAATGAAAACCGATGTGCCGATAAAAGGCGATTTGCCCGGACTTTATCATCCGAAAGTCGGGAATCAAAATTCGTGGCTCGAAATTTCAATCGGCGCACTTTTGCAGCCGACCGAAAGTTTTTCGACGCGCTGGATGGCAAAAACTTCATTTAAATCGAACTTAGCGGGCTTGATTTTTTCGCTTGTCGGACAGCATTATTATTTTACGCTGAAACATTCAGTAAAAAAACAAAATTTAGAACCGCAAATCAGGCAATACGCCCAGAAAAATTTGCGCGATTGGAGCGAAAAACAAAATGTAAATTCATTTCGCGCCAAATTGTTCAAACCTTTGCGTCCGGTAATTGAACGCTGGGCGAAATGGTTGAGCAAAAAACAAGCTCAAACGAAGAAAAAATAAAATTTCTTAAGTTTGATTAAAAAGTTATGAAACTCCGAAATAAACACATAGCCTTTATCGGATTGGCGGCGATTCCGAATGCCTTGTTGTTTTTTACAATAATTTTTCACAGCGAAATGTTGGAAACTCTTGGCGAAGCGGGAATGAAAAATGTCGGATTTTTCGTGCAAATTTTAGCGAGTATGGTTTTGGTTCTCGGCGTTTCGTGTATGTATCATTCGCGTAAGAGCAAGAGCAGATTCAGATTTTGGACAATTGCTACACTTCTGGCGGCAATTCCTTTTTTCTATCACTTTATATTTTGAAAATGAACTATTGGCTGGTAAAACAAGAACCCGAAAGCTATTCGTTTGACGATTTTTTGCGCGACGGCAAAACGGATTGGACAGGCGTGCGAAATTATCAAGCGCGAAACAATTTGCGTGAAATGAAATCGGGCGATAAAGTTCTTTTTTATCACTCGGTTTCGGAGAAATCAGTCGTCGGAATGGCGCAAGTTTCGCGTGAAGAATTTCCTGATCCGACGGACGAAAAATGGATTGCGGTCGAAATAAAACCGCTCGAAAAATTTGCAAAAGCGGTGAGTTTAGAGCAAATTAAAAACGAAAAATCGCTCGAAAACATCGCGCTTATCAAGCAATCGCGCTTGAGCGTTTTGCCTTTGACGAAGAAAGAATTTGAAACGATTTTGAAATTGTCAGAACCGTCTGCGGTAGCGGGCGGTTAATTTTTACGATTTATAAACTATAATTTAGAACATAAACCACCCGCTACCGCAGGTGGTTCTGACAAAACTAATGTTAAAAGAAGCCGTAGCTTATTATCACGAATTATTAAATGATGCTGAATTAGCTGAAGCGTCGTTCAGAGAATTGGACGAAGGTTTGGAAAAAGCCAAACTTATTTTCGGCGGTCGGCGTTTGTCGCCTTATTTGCGCCCGCATTTTGTAACCGAAGCCGATTGGACGCGAATCGTAAAGATTTGCGAAACGATTTTTGTTGCGCTTCAGAAGGTCAAAGATGCGGCGGTCGGCGATGATGAATTGCTCGACGAACTCGGAATTACGCCGATTGAACGCGAACTCGTGGCGATTGATCCGAAATTTAAAGCCGTTTCGCCAACTGCGCGGCTTGATTCTTTTCTGACCGATAATGCTTATTCGTTTGTCGAATTAAACGGCGAATCGCCTGCCGGAATCGGTTACGCGGATTCGGCTTCGGAGATTTTTTTGGAACTTCCGGTGATGAAAAAATTCGCCGAAAAATATGAAATCAAACGCTTTGAAGGTCGCCCGAAAATGCTCGAAGTTCTGCTTCGCGCCTACGACGAATTTTGTGGCGGAAAAGCGGAAAAATCGCCCGTGATTGCGATTGTTGATTTGAAGGATTTGCCGACGCAGAAGGAATTCGAGCTTTTCCGCGATTATTTTGAATCGCAAGGTTACAGTTCTGTGATTTGTGCGCCGGAAGAACTCGAATTCGACGGCGAAAAACTTTATTTCAAAGGCGTTCAAATTGACATTGTTTATAAACGCTTGTTGGTCAATGAATACCTGCCAATTATGGATAAATATCCGGCTCTGCTCGACGCATACCGCGCCGGTTCGATTTGTATGGTCAACAGTTTCCAATCGAAAATCATTCATAAAAAAGCCGTTTTTGCAGTTTTGACAAACGAAAAATACGCGCATCTTTTCACTGAAGAAGAGTTGGACGCAATTCGGGCGCACGTTCCTTGGACGCGCAATTTCCGCGAAGAAACTACGGTAAATAAAGGCGAAAACATTGATTTGGTGAGTTGGACACGCGCCAATAAATCGAAATTAGTCTTAAAACCGAACGACGATTACGGCGGACACGGCATTTATATCGGCTGGGTTTTGAAACAAGAAGCGTGGGACGAAGCCGTAAATATTGCGCTGACGGACGAAGATTATTTGGTGCAGGAACGAGTCGAAACATCAAAAGAATCTTTCCCGATGATTTTCGGCGACACAGGAAAATTCGATTTTATCGAACAACTCGTTGACCTCGATCCGCTTCTGTTTTACGGCAAAGTCGGCTCGGCATTTACGCGGCTTTCAACTTCTGAATTAGCAAATGTTTCCAGCGGCGGCGGAATGGTGCCGACGTTTATTATTAAGGAAAAATAGCAATGAAAATGAATAAATTTCGGCTCGGTCTTCGTGTAATGCTTATAACAATCGCATTTGGTTTGTTCAGCGTTTCCGTATATTACCGTATTTTAGATTGGAATAATGAAATTCCGGTTACATTGCCCGAAGTTCAATCTGATTCGCCGATAATTGTTCATCCTAAAAACAAAAAAAATATGCCGTTAGGCGGCGGCGGCGGTTAATTGGATTAATTTTGGAAAATTAAAAAAGGAAAAAACAATGAAAAATCTACTTTTTACGCTTGGTTTAATTTTTATTTTATTTGAAGGTTCGCATTTTGTATTAGGGCAAACTCGCGCCGAATTATTTAATTTAAAAGAAATTTCGGCAGTAAGAAGTAATAAAACCTCGCTTGCTTCCGTGCGGGAAAGCGATATTGAAATTAATTTTACGACTATTTCGGAAACGGAAAATTCGCGTCTGAGATTTCCGCTTTTTGACGGCAAAATTTATGAAGCCAAACATACTCAAACCGAGATTCGCGGGCTTGATGATTACACTTGGCGCGGAAAAATCGAGCAGGGAAAATTTAGCGGCGATGTGATTTTGACTTTTCGCAAAGGCTTTGTTGCGGGCTTGATTTATGCGCCGAATGCGGTTTATGAAATTGTTCCGCGTGGCGATAAACAGATTTTGGTCGAGCTAAATCAAACGCTTTTTCCCGAATGCGGCGGCGAGATTAAATCTCTCGAAAAATCAAATGCCCAAAACAATCTGGCTTCGGTTGATTCGGGCGACAGAATTGATGTTTTAGTTGTTTATACGACTGCAACCAAGAACTTTCTAGGCGGCGACGCGCAAGCGCAAACTCTTGCACAACAAGCAGTTGACGCAACAAACACGGCTTACATCAACAGCAAAATTCGCCAACGAGTCCGAATGGTTCATTCGCAAGAATATGTTTATACCGAAACGACGAGCGGCAGCACGGATTTGAGTAATTTGCGAAATAATGTTGACATTCAAAATCTGCGGAACACGCACAAAGCCGATTTGGTTTCGATGATTGGCGAAATTCAAGGCGCGTGCGGCGTTGGTTATTTGATGGGTTTAGATTCGCCAAATTCTCAAAACAATGGCTTTACCGTAACGGCGCGAAGTTGTGCGGTCGGGAATCTGAGTTTCGCGCACGAACTCGGACACAATATGGGCAGCGCACACAATCCCGAAAACGGTTCGAGCGCAACATATCCGTTCGGCTTCGGGCATTACGTCAACGGCAGTTATCGAACGGTGATGTCTTATGTTGATCCTTGCACGAGCGGTTGCACGCGAGTTCCATATTTTTCAAACCCGAATATCATTTATCTCGGTCAACCAACCGGAATTGACAATGCCCGCGACAACGCTCGTTTAATAAATTTAACGGCAGATTCAATCTCGAATTATCGTTACAGCGGCGCAAATTTGATGCTGAATAATTTCAACGGCGGCGATATTTTGCCGCGAAACATTAACCGAAATTTGTCTTGGTCGTCCGAAAATATCACGGGAAATATCCGCATCGAAATCTCCCGCGACGAAAGCACGACTTGGGAAACTTTGATTGCCAGCACGCCGAACGACGGCACGCAAACCATAACAATTCCCGGCAGAAGCACACGCCGCGCCCGTTTGCGAATCGTCAGCGTTGATAGTCCGATTTACAGCGATTCGAGCGTAAGAAATATTTCGATAAGATAAATTATTTCACCGAAATCTTGCTTTTGATAATTACTGATTTATCGCTGTCGTTTGCAAAAACCAGAACATAATTTTCTTTGACTAAAGTCGCATCAACGACCGATTTTTTGCCTTCGCCGAAGTTGAACATTTTAAACTTTTCATCGGGAAAATGTTCGTCATAAACGGTTTGCAGATAAACAAAACCTTTGATATTTTCGCCTTCCAAAACTTCCACATTGCCAACGATTTCGGCGGTTTCGGTTTCAACTGTGAATGATTTAGCATAAGAAGATTTGGCGTAAATCTCGATACGTTCGTTGATTATTTCGACTTCTTTTGCGGGCGTGTTGGCGTTGGCTTGGTTTGTATTTGAATTGTCAACATTGACGTTTTTGTGAAAGTTGTCGAGATTCGAGTTCGGATTTGAATTCGTTTTATTCGTCGGCGTTTTGAGGGCGGAATTTGTTTTGGCGGTATTTTGCACGATTAGCGGTTGATTTGAATTCTGAATCAAATAAACGCCGAAAAGCGTCGCCGGAATTGCCAACAACGCGACAATTAACGCGATCCATTTTATATTCGGTGAAGTTTTCGCAGAAATTTCGGACGAATTTTTCGTAATTTGAGAATCGTTTTTCAGAACAGATTGCGCTTCGTTGCGCGTTCCCGAAATGCGTTCGCCGCAATTTGTGCAGAAAATCAAATCATTATCAACTTTTTCGTGGCAGTTTTGGCAAGTCATAATTATTAACGCTCTCTGAAATGTTAAGTTAATCGCCGCAAAACCGTCAAATTTTCATATGTGTAATTTAGTTATCCGCAATGATTTGTGATATTTTAATGCTATGAAAATCCGCAAACTACAACTCAAAAACATCGGCGTTTTCGATGACGAAATCATCGAATTTCAGCCTTGCCCAACAAAAGATAAAGCGGAAATTCATATTTTTACAGGGCAAAATGGAAGCGGGAAAACGACAATTTTACAGATTTTAGCTGGATTTTTTGATGATATGGAAGAAGGCGGAAGTTTAGCGAGCAAACATATTCCTTATTTGAGAAATTCATTGTTCAAAAAGTTTAGAACCTTTGAGTTTTGGGATTCTAAATATTCGAGTCGTGCAGAAGCTATGTTTTCTGATGGTGATAGTCTTATGATTTATGGTTGCCCAACCTGTAAATCAATTCATCTTAAAATACTAAACAGCGATTATTCATTTGACTCGTCCTTGAGAAAGGTAGATGTGTTCCGTATGCTTACAAATTCTACTTTGCAAAATGTTGAGTTGGATTTTGCTGTTTTCGCTGCTTCAGGGTATCGGCAAATTGAAAATGAACGAGTTGAAGCAATTAAAGAACCTAAAGAATTCAATCCATTATCACAAGCACTTGGATTTTTAAAAAATTACAACAAATCTGATGAATTAACAATAAATCAACTTATAACAAATAACATCTCAAAAAGCGCGATTGAAAAAGGGCGAAACGAAGCGAAATCTAAAAAATTTGCAAATGTTCTCAAATCTATTGAGCAAGCAATTTCCGAAATTACAGGCTGGAAAGTAGAATTTGATTTAGAAACCGAACCGACAAATTTGATAACCAAAGTCAATGGCGAAGTATTAGATTTTGCTGTTTTGCCTGATGGTTTGCGGTCTTTGATAAGTTGGATTGCCGATTTACTTGGCAGAGTTGATTTGCTGAAATGGCAAGATGATTTACCAATTTTTGAAAAGAATTTGATTTTATTGCTCGACGAAATCGAAGTGCATTTGCATCCCGAATGGCAGAGAAAAGTTTTGCCTGTGGTGCAGAAATTATTTAAAAATTCGCAGATTTTTGTTTCGACGCATTCGCCGTTTGTGGTTAATTCGGTTGATGATGCTTGGGTTTATAAATTGAAACTCGATGCACAAGGCAAGGCGAAGGTTGAAAGTGTTACAAAATCGGAAGATGGAAATAGTTATAGTTATGTGTTGGAAGAAATTTTTGATATTAAAGAAGAATTTGGTATTGGAGTTCAGAAAGATTTAGAAATATTTAAAGAATTGAGAAACAAAATTCTGGCTTCAAATAATGGAAACGCAAAGTTGGAAAAAGACATAAAAATTCTTGGCAGAAAACTCGCCAAACAAAGCGAAGAACTTAATACAATCATCCAATTTGAAATACGGCAAATAAACAGAAGAAAAGGAACTAAACTCACGATATGATGAAGATTGTTAGAATTTCAATGCCTGATTTTTTGCAAAATAAATATAAAAGTTGGGGAAAAAAATATAAAGCAAAGCGCGATAATCCGAATAAAAGCAATGATTTCGCTTGGGCAACTTATCAAGGCAGCAAAGTAAATCAGTTATTACTTCCGAAATTGCGGGATGATATAAATAATGCTCACTGTTCTTTTTGTGATGGTTTTCCTTTGGACACAACAGGTGAAACTATCGAACATTTACGTTGTGTTTCTAAATATCCTTTACTTTCATACTTTTGGGGAAATCTTTATTATTGTTGTAATTACTGCAATAATCATAAACTTGAAAATCCTGAGAGAAACTTATTAAGACCTGACAGTTTCGGCTACGAATTTGAAAAGTATTTTATTTTTGATTACGACACCGGAAAATTAGAAGTAAATCCTGACCCGAATCTTTCTGATTTAGAGAAGCAAAAAGCTATTAATACAATAAATATTTACGGACTGAACGAATTTAACAGACCAAAACGAAGAAAAGACTTCTTGAAATTGTTTGCGAAAACAATTGAACCCGACATTGAAGATTTTCCATATAGATTTATTTTACAATAATGAAAACCGTAGAAAAACAAACAAGACTTAAAGAATTAACCGAAGAATACACACGCCTTGAGCGTAAATTGAAGCTCGGCGGCGGCGTGGAGAAGATTGAGAAAATTCATAAACAAGGCAAATTGACGGCGCGGGAGCGGATTGATTTGTTGTTTGATGAAGGCGAATATCAGCAGGAAATCGGTCTTTTGGTCGCGTATGACGAATATAAAGGACAAGCTCCGGCGGCGGCGGTTGTAACTTCGATTGGGAAGATTTGCGGGCGCGAATGTGTTGTCGTGGCGAATGATGCGACGATAAAAGCCGGCGCGTGGTATCCCGAAACGATCAAGAAAATACTTCGCGCACAGGAAATTGCGATGCGAAATCGTGTGCCGATAGTTTATCTCGTTGATTCGGCGGGCGTGAATTTGCCGTATCAGGGCGGCGTATTTCCGGGGCAATACGGCGCGGCGCGGATTTTTTATTACAATTCTTTGATGCGAAGATATTTGAAAGTTCCGCAAATTTCCGCCGTGATGGGAATGTGCGTTGCGGGAGGCGCGTATTTGCCTGCGCTTTCGGACGTGATTTTGATGGTCGAAGGAACGTCGTTTATGGGCTTGGGCGGCGCAAATTTGGTAAAAGGCGCGACCGGGCAAACAATTGATAATGAAACACTTGGCGGCGCAATGACGCATAATTCAATTTCGGGCGTAGCGCATTTTCGGACTGCGAATGAACAGGAATGTTTGGAAAAAATCCGTCAACTTGTTTCCGAATTACCGAAAAAAGAAGAAACGCGAGTTTCGATAATCGAAGCCAAAAACGCGAAAAGCAAAGCCGAAAAACTTTACGAAATTTTGCCGCAAGAACATAAAGCTCCGTTTAATATGCGCGAAGTTTTTGACTGCATTTTGGACGAAGGGAAGTTTGACGAATTTCAAGCGGATTTTGCCAAAGAAATGATTTGCGGCACGGCACGAATCGGCGGAATTCAAGTTGGAATTATTGCAAATGCTCGCGGAATGATAAAAAATTCGTCAGGCAAACCGCCAAAATTCGGTGGAATTATCTACAAAGACTCTGCCGAAAAGTGCGCGTATTTTATCGAAAACTGTAACCGACATTCAACGCCGATTGTTTATGTTCAAGACGTTTCGGGCTTTATGGTTGGTGCAGACGCGGAACATTCGGGCATTATTCGTTCCGGCGCGATGTTTGTCGAAGCGATGGCGACGGCGACCAGCCCAAAAATCGTTTTAACCATCAATCACGCTTCCGGCGCAGGTTATTACGCGATGGCTGGACAAGGTTTTGATCCAGATTTTATTTTTTCGCTTCCGACGGGGCGAATGGGCGTGATGGAAGGCGATTCGGCGGTTGCGGCAATGTTCGGAACACAACTCGAAAAACTCAAAAAAGCCGGACAAGAACCCGAAGAAACGATGAAAGCCGAGATGGAAAAAGTGCGTGAAACATATGACCGAGAATTAGACGCAAAACACGCGGCGGCGCGTGGACTTTTGGACGCGATTGTTACGCCCGAAAATTTGCGTGAAAGTTTGATTTTAGCCTTGCAAACTTGTCTAAACACAAGCCAACCGCATCTCGGCGCGTTTGTTTTGCCGTCAAATATTTAGTAAGTCGGAATTAAAAAAATATTGCAATAGTTGAAGTTAAGTTGCAACGATTATAAAAAAAACAACGGGAGTTGATTATGATTATAATATTTTGGAGAGGTTTAGGAATTTTAGTTCCGATAGTTTGGTTTGTAATTTTTTTCTTTGTAATGGTAATTGGTAATAATAGCGGTGGAGTAGAGAAAGGAAAAACAAATGTTCGTTTATTTGCCGCCGTTGGTTCAATTTTAGGAGGATTAGTCGTATCAGCAATTGGTTTTTGGTTGAATAAGCAAATCGAACTATTTAACGAGAAACATTCGTTCTTTTTTATTCCGGTCGAATATTGCGGCATTGCCATCATTTTAATTACTATTTTTTTAACTTTGTTTGTGAAATGAATGTGATAATCTCCACTTAAATTTTAAAGACGTTAATGGTCTTTGAAAATTAAATCCGACAAAAACTTTTGATGAAAAAGCGTAAAACAGACTGTTAGTCTGTTTGAACAGGCTAACAGTCTGTTTTACGTTTTGTCGGATTATTTTTTCAAAGACCATAAACGTCCTTAAGCCGAATCTGTAAAAAAAAACTTCCCAAAAACGATTTCAAAAGTTTATAATTGTTTCGGGCTTAATAATTTTCAGCCCAAAACATTCCATTAAATCTCGCCTTCAATTTACAAAAAATCAATGAATAAAATCTTTCTGAAACTTCTGTTTTTCTGCGTTATTCTGCTACTTTTCGGTATAACGGCAAATGCTCAAGAGAAAAAATCTACAACCGAAAAAGTTTTGAACACCGCGGGCAAAGCGACAGTCATCATCGTTGGCGAAACTGCCAAAGCAGGCTTTGAAGTTGCTAAATTTGGCGTGAAAACGGTTGCGAAACCTCTTGTTGTCAAAGTCTTACCGAAAACCACTAAATTTTTGCTGAAAAAATCCATTCCCGTTGCCAAGAAGTTGTTTGTAACTTATTTGAAGACTAGACTGTCTTTATGAAGTTTGCACCGAAGGAATTTTTATCAAAACTGCCTCTGCCCGCCGATAAAAAGTGGAAAGACGGCGTTTGGTTCACGGAAGTTTTGCCAAAAGGCGTTATTGAACTCGGATTTTTCGCGCCGCGTGGCACGGATTATCAAACGCCGCACGAAAAAGACGAGTTTTATATCGTCGTCAGCGGAACGGCAGATTTGTTGATTGAAAACGAAAGATTTTCGTGCGAATCGGGCGACGCGCTTTTTGTTCCGGCGAAAATCGAACATCATTTTGAGAATATTTCGGACGATTTTGGGACTTGGGTGATTTTCTTTTAGTTCAGATCCAAATTGTCTGAGACACGAAAAGTCAGAATCGCCTGTTGTAAGCGATTCTGACTCATTTATGCTAATTAATTTCAATCGGTTGTTGTTGCGTAACGCAATGAACCATTCCACCGTTTTCGTAGAGATTTCGGACATCAATTCCGATAACTGTTTTGTTTGGATAGAGTTGCTGTAATAAATTTAAAGCAACTGCATCATTCGGATCGTTGTAAGTCGGCATTAAAACGACTGTGTTTGCCGAATAAAAATTGACATACGAACCTTTGAAACCGAGATTTCTGCCGTCGGTCGTTCTGACATTATTGGCGGTCAGCGGCAAACGAACATACGAATACGGAACATTATTGATGTTGGTTGCCGCATTAAGCGTGTTGCGGTCGGCATTTGATAAACCCCAATATTGCAAATCTGCGTTGTTCATCGTAACGATTGTGTTGTTGTGGGCAAATCTCGCAAAACCGTCAATGTGCGCGTCCGTGATGTCTTCCTGTCCGCCAAAATAACCGTTGAGCCAGATAAATTTGGTAACGCCGAGATTTTCCGTTAAAGCATTTTCAAACTGAGTTTGCGTCATATTTTGGTTTCGTCCGTTTTGAATTGTCGAACTGCGCGTTGCCATCATCACGCCTTGACCGTCAACTTCAATCGCGCCGCCTTCAAGAATTATGTTGTTCAAATTGATTCGCGGCGTTTCGGTGTAGTTTGCCACAACGCCCGGAACTGTGTCGTCGGCGCGATACGGCGTATCAAAACCCCAGCCGTTAAAGCCCCAATCGGTAATTTTCAGTTCGTTGTCGGTGTCATAGACGAAAATCGGTCCGTTGTCGCGCACCCAAACATCATCTGTCCGTTTTATCACAAAATCAACATTCGCCAGCGAAACTCCGGCGCGAAATAAAAGATTTTTGATGCGTTTTACTTCACGCGAATCGTATGCAATGATGTGAACTTTTTCGCTCTGCACCAACGCCCGCGTCATTGCCACCCAAGTCGGATCGAGCGAATCACGATATGCGCGTCCGTAAGTATATGAATGAACCCATTGCAACCAAGTTCCTTCGTGCGTCGCTTCCTCGCTTGGCATTCGACTCTGAACTACGACCGAATTTTCGTCATCATTTTCGTCATCATCGTCATCATCATCTTCATCGGTAGAGGTTAAAATTTCGTCTTCAACCTCATCCGACCGATTAGGAATGCGTTGGGCATTCAAACTCAAAACGCCTGACGAAAAAATCGCCAAGACCAACAAAATCGCCACCATATTTTTTATAATTTCTTTCAACATAATTTTTATCATCTCCGTAATTTGTCTCAGCAAAATTTCGTGCTGATGTAGTTATAATATGCAAAGAAATCGTCCAAATCGCCCGACCTTATAAGTTTGGACTTCTTTTTTTGAAATTATTTTGTTGTTTGTAAGTTATTGTAAATATTGAGTTTTAAAAGATTATACCTCAAATAAAAGCCTAAACCTATCGGCTTGGACGAATTCTGAGAAAAGTTTCAGGTTTTATGATGCGGAATAATTTGTTTTCTTGAATTCGGACGGCGTAACGGAACATTGTTTTTTGAAGATATTGTTGAATGACGATTTTGAATTAAAGCCCGATTCAAACGCGATTGCCAACAGCGTCAGATGTTGCTTTTTCGGGTTCACCAACAACTGTTTTGCGGCTTCAACTCGATATTCGTTGACGAAATCATAGAAATTTTTACCGAGTTTTTCATTGATGATTTGCGAAAGATTGTTGTTGGAAATTCCGAGATTTTCCGCTACGTCAGACAATTTTAATTCGCCTTCGAGATATAATTGTTCGGTTTTCATCAATTCTAAAAGTTGTGCAAGATTTTCCTGCGCTTGCTCGTCGGTCAAGGTTGATTTGTAGTATTTTCCGCGTTTTTCTTGCGTTTCGGTTGTTTCGGTCAAAGTTTCAACAGCGGTTTGCGAAAAAATTATCGGTTGTCGCAAGCCAATATAACCGATAGCGTAAATCAAAAATGCCAGCAAAACCGAGATAAATAAAACCGCATTTCCAAACGCCAAAAGTTCGGATTTGACGAAGAAAAACAAAAAAATATCAATCAATAAAATCAAGCCGGTCGCCAGCGTCAGATTTCTCAGCCACGCCAGATTGATGCGGTCAATGTCAGAAAACGCATCTTTAATATTCGCGGCGTGTTTGTTGAGCAAAAGAAGCGTAAATGCGAGATACAACAACTGATGAAAACCGCCGAGCATTTCAACATATCCGCGAACATCATTCTTTAGAAAAAATCGCGCTTCATTTTCCGCAATCGGCTGAACGCCTTCGGAAATCAGTTTGTAATCAACGCTTTGCAAAAAGAGCAACGGAAAATACGCCATCAGCAAAACAACGAATGGCAAAAAATGCAGAAAAGTTTGCTTTGCGGAAATTTTTTGCGGCGAAGTCAGAAAGAGCGCGTAAAAATATAACAACGGACCATAAAGAAAAAACAAAGCGTCAATCAAACCGATAAGATGAGGATATTCAAACACTTGCGGCGAAGCATAGAGCGTTTCCAAACCGAGGTCGAGCGAATAGAACAAAACCAAAACTGCCAAAAAACCATTCGCAATTCGGTTTCCAATTTTGTTGGCAATAAGAAATAATGCAAGGAAAAAACCTTGAATCATCGCCGCCAAAATAATTATGTTCCAAATTGTCATACAAAATTATTTCAGGTTTTTGAGCAAATCACGGTAATCGGCGATTGCCGATTCGATGACTTTGTAAGAATTTTCGCGCCCGTAGGAAAAAGCGATTTCACATTTATTTTTTTCGTCGGGCAAAGATTTGTAAGTCAAAAAATAATGCTCAAATCGTTCTAAAATACCTTTCGGAAGCTCCGAAATTTCTTCGTATTGCTCAAAAACCTTGTCGCCTTTGAGAACGGCAATGATTTTATCGTCCGCTTCGCCGCCGTCAATCAGACAAAATCCGCCAATCGGACGCGCTTTCAAAATAATGTCGCCGCGCGGAATATAATGTTCCGTCAAAACTAAAATATCCAGCGGATCGTTGTCGCCATCGCTGATTTCGATGCCGTCGCTTTGTTCGCGGGCAAGAGTTGCAATTCTTTCGCCGCAATAAGTTTGCGGAATAAAGCCGTAATTTGCCGGAACGACGTTTGAATATTGTTGCGGACGATCAATTTTCAGATAACCCGTTTCTTTGTCAACTTCATATTTTACCGTATCTCGCGGAACAATTTCGATAAAAACCGTTACTTCTTGCGGTGCATTTTCGCCAATCGGAATGCCGTGCCACGGATGCGCTTTGTTAATTCTAAACATACATTTATTATTGATTGCAGAAATGAAAATGTCTAACGCTATCGAACTCGAATTTTACGATGAAAACTTAATAATTCGTTTTAATCGCCCTGAAATCCGCAGCCCGCTTTCAATTTTCGTGTTGGATGAATTGTATAAAATTTTAGACGAAACGGCGCAAAATAAATCAATTGAAAAGATAATTTTCACAGGTAAAGATGATGTTTTCGCATCGGGCGCGGATTTGCGCGAGATAGCGCAAATCAATGAAAATACGGCGAACGAATTTGCACTGCGTGGACAAACATTAATGAATAGAATTGCTGATTCCGACAAATTAACCATCGCCGCGATAAACGGATTTTGTTTCGGTGGCGCGTTGGATTTGGCATTGTCTTGCGATAAAAGAATTGCCTCGCCAAACGCGCAATTTTGTCATCCGGGCGTTGGTTTGGGAATTATGACGGGCTGGAGCGGAACGCAGAGATTGCCGCGTTTGATTGGCGAAGCAAAGGCATTAGAAATTTTTTTGACGGCAAAACGAATTGATGCAAACGAAGCCTTAAGCATCGGTTTGATTGATGAAATAGCTGAAGATTGTTTGCGTGAATCTTTGAAAATTGCAAACCGAATTTGAATTGCAAACGTAAAATTCGGCGAGAAGAAATTATTCAAAAATGAAAAAATTATTTTGGATATTACTTTTACTTTTTATTTTAACGTCGGCGATATTTGCTCAAACGATTTATATCTAATCTCATTACTGAGCGGCACGGAAATTGATTGAGCAACGCGCTCGACTGATATTTGGTGGTTTTCCGTGTTTTCCGTGTTTTCCGTGGATAGAATTTATTTTCTGTCCACGAAACACACGGAAAACACGGAAAAATACTGATAATTTGAGTAATCGGTGTGCCATATCAATTTCTATGCCGCTCAGTAATGATCTAATCTCAAAGTTGAAGCCGGATTTGGGGATTAATCAAAAAAAACATCACAACTAAAAATAATCATAATTATTTTTTAGTTGAAATAATTCTAAAAAAAGTTTAAAATTCGGTTGCTAACAAATGGTTAGATCAATTTGGCAAAATTGATCTACAGCAACAAATAATTGTCTGTAAATCAAAATTCTAAACAATTTCAAATTAAAAATTTCAAAGACTTCAGCTGATTGTTGAAAACAGATGAAATTTTTTGCCGATAACGCAAAAAATTTCGTTTATCCCTATTCCGTTCTTTCTTCAACAACCAAAATCAGCTTCATAATAAATAAAATTGAACAGCTAGGAGAGAAAAATGAAAAAGAAAACTTCTGTGGGAATTTTCGCCGCAATGTCGAAAATTTCTAAAAACTTTAAATCAAGTCGTTTGATATTCGGCGCGGCTTTGGTCGTCTTCGGACTTGTCGGCGCGTCAATTTTTTGGCATCAAATTTCATTTGCCGAGCGCACCGAAACAAACAAAGAAAAACAATCCCCAAACGTCTGGCAGATCGCTGAAAGAAACGCGGTTGCCAACCGAGCCGAAGGTTTGCCCGATGAATTTCAAACCGTAAGACTCGATAAACAAAGCCTTGCGAATTTGCTTCGCAACGCGCCGCACGAATCGCGCACGCCTTTGAAAGACAGCGAATTAGTTTTGCAATTTCCAATGCCGGACGGCACGTTTTCGCGTTTTCGCGTGCAGGAAGCTCCGGTTTTGGAAGAAGGTTTGGCGGCACGATTTCCCGATATTAAAAGCTATCGAATTCTCGGACTTGATTCAGCCGCCACAACCGGACGTTTCGATTTCACGCCTCGCGGTTTTCACGCCACAATAATTTCACCCGAAGAAATCATCAACATTTTGCCCGCAGACGCGAACGACGATTCGCTTTATGCCAGCTACAAAAGCGATGGACACGAACACGCCGACGGGAAAACTTGTTTTGTCGAGGAAAAACATAAAATCAACGTCAGCACCGACGAATCGGTTGCGCCGCAAACCTCCGTCGGTCCGACTCTGCGAACATACCGCATCGCTATTTCGACAACTTTTGAATACACTTCGGACGCACAACTCGGCGGCGGAACTGTTCCTTCGACAGTCGCTTCGATTAACACTTGGCTCACGGCGACAAACGCGATTTATGAACGCGAATTGTCAATTCGAATGATAATGGTCAACGATACCGACGCGATTTATACGGCAAACACCGATCCGTATGATGATTCAATCGGAGTGAGCAATTCGGGAGTGATGCTCGACCAAGTGAGAAATGTTCTACGCGATCAAGTCGGCGTGGCAAATTACAATCTCGGACATTTATTTGCGAGAAACGGCGGCGGCGGCGTTGCGTATCTTGGTGTGATTTGCAGCAATTCCACACAAGGCGGCTTCGGTGCGCTCAAAGGCGGCGGCGTAACATCGCTCGGCGCACCAATCGGCAATTCCGGCTCGCTCAAAGTTCTGGCTCACGAAATTGGACATCAATTCGGCGCAGACCATACATTTAACGGCACATTAAACGGTTGTGGCGGCGGAAACCGAAGCACGAACGGCGTAAATTCTTACGAAGCCGGCAGTGGCAATACGATTATGTCTTACTTCAGCATTTGCAGTAACGATAATGTCGTAGGCGTAAGCGATTTGCGATTTCATTCGCGCAGTCATTTTCAAATGACCGACCACGTTATCAACGGCAGTGGCAACAGTTGCGTTACAACATCTGCCACCGGAAATACCGCGCCGACTATCAACGCGGGCGCGAATTTTACGATTCCCAGACTTACGCCGTTCACTTTGACCGCAACCGGAAGCGATGCGGATTTGGGCGATGTTAATAATTTGACCTACGCTTGGGAACAATATCAAGCGGGCGGAACTTTGTATTTTCAAGACGGAACAGCCCCAACTTTCAACGACGCGCTCGACACGGTGGCGACTACGCGCCCGATTTTCCGCGCCGTGCAGACTTCAACCAATCCGTCGCGCACTTTTCCGAGTTTGGAATTTATTTTGAACAATGCCAACGATCCGCCGGACACGGTTGGCGGAAGGCAGACGGCGGAAGAATTGCCGCGCATCGGACGCACGCTTAATTTTCGTTCCACCGTGCGCGACGCTGCGGGCGGCGTAAATGATGCGGCGATGACGGTTACGGTTGACGGCGCGACCGGACCGTTCACAGTTGTTGACCCGGTTGGAACTTGGACGGGCGGCACGGCGCAAATCGTAACGTGGAACGTGAACAGCACAACTCCGCTTGCCGCAAACGTCAAAATCTCGCTTTCAACCGACGGTGGCAACACTTTCCCGACGGTTTTGCTAAACAGCACCGCCAATGACGGAAGTGAAAGCATTACCGTTCCGAACGGGATTGTTACTTCGACGGCTCGCGTTAAAATCGAAGCCGTCGGAAATATCTTTTTCGACATTTCAGGTGTGAATTTTGCAGTTACGCCGGGCGACACTTGTCCGGTAATTACTGATTTCAGCCCGAAGGCAGGAATTGTCGGTTCATCGGTTGTTATTACCGGAACAGGTTTTACAGGCGCAACTTCGGTAACTTTTAACGGCACGAGCGCGGCGTTCACCGTCAACAGCAATACGCAAATCACCGCCACTGTTCCCGCGGGCGCGACGGGCGGTGTGATTGCCGTCAATGAAGGTGGCTGCACGGCGGCGCAAACGAGTTCAAATTTTGCGGTTTGTCCGAGTGCGGCAACCACGCTCCAAATTGATGACGATTCGGCTGAATCGGCATCAAGCATCGGAGATATTACGAGCTATTTTGTCAATCGTCTGACACCTGCGTCTTATCCCGCGACTTTGAGTTCGGTTACGATTGTTTATCCGAATTTCGGCGGTTTTCCGGTAAATCGTCCGGTTACGATTTTGTCGGGAAGCAATACGAGTGGCGGCGTGAATAATACGACTTTTCGAACAATCGCGGCAACGGCAAGCGCACTCGGAACGCCTGTAACTTACAATGTCGAACCGATTACGATTACTTCGGGCGATTTTGTTGTCGGTTACAGCATCGTGAATGCCGGATTTTTTCCGGTTGGCGTTGATACTTCCGCTCCGCAAAATGGACGTTCTTATTTTTCGTCAGACGGCAGTAACTTTTCTTTACAATCATTAAATCGAAATTATCTGATTCGTGCGGGAGTTTTCACCGGAGCTTGCTCGACCGGAAACTGCACTTACACCATTTCGCCGACGACGCAGAATATCGCATACACCGGCGGAACGGGAACGGTCAATGTTACGACTCAAGCAGGTTGCGTTTGGACGGCTTCGCGGCAGAATTACTGGATTTCGATGACCTCGAATTTCCACGATGAATTTTTGGGAACGGGAAGCGGCTCTGCGACCTTTAATGTTGCGGGGAATAATTCGATTGCCAGAACCGGAACGGTTACCGTTGCCGGACAAAACGTCGTTGTTAATCAAGTCGCCGCGCCGACCGCCGCAAGTGTTTCGGTTGCCGGCAGAGTTTCAAATCTTGCGGGTAACGGCGTGCGCGGTGCGATTGTTAGTTTGCTTGACCAAAACGGGCAGACACGAACCACGCGGACAAACGCTTTCGGTTACTACAATTTTGAAGAAATCGAAGCCGGTGCAACGATTGTTTTGAGCGTTTCGGCAAAGCGTTTCACCTTCGCGCCACAGGTCGTAGTTGTTAGCGATTCGATTGATAAACTCGATTTTGTTTCGCTCGAATAATTTGCAACAATGTGCGGTAGCGATTTGGCACAATTTGTTTATTCGTTACCGCTCATTGCCTCTGAAAAGATTTTTGCCCGCGAAATACGCGAAACACGCGAAATAAAAATACTGATTGTTTTTGTATTTTTTTCGCGTATTTCGCGTATTTCGCGGGCAATTTTTTCATTTATTGAAATCGCTTTGCATATAACTTGAATTCGCAGAATTATAGAAAATAATTGACACTGTTTTTGGCAAAATGTTAAAATAATAAACGACGTTAAACGCTATTAAACTCACGTCTGCCGATAATTATGTCAACAATAAAATGTCCCAACTGCAATTTAATCAATTTTGCGACGTTTCAGTTTTGCAAGCGTTGTAATTTCTCATTAAAAGAAGTTTCAACGGTTCAAAATGATACGAATATTTCCATTCCCGCCGGTGGAACGAGCATTCGCCAAGTGCCGCAAAAACAGCACCGCGAACCGCAATCTTTGCCGCCGACGGTTGTTGGATACGAACCGCAAAAGCAGTATCCGCAACAACATAACGGACAATTCCATCAAAACAATTACGCGCCGCCGTCGCCGCAAGCATACAATTACGACTTGCCGCAATTTCCGCAAGGTCAGCGTCCGCCGCAGTTTAATCAATATCAAACTCCGCAAGTTTTTCAGCCGCAAGAAGTCGCATATCGAAAACTCGGAAGCGAAATTGCGTTGCATAAAAACGGAAATTTGCCGGAAATTTGCGTCAAATGCGGCGAAGATTTGACGGTTTATAACGGCGGCGCGTTTGTCGCGCAAAAATACCGCTGGCATCATCCCGCGCTTTATATTGCTTTGATTAGCCCGATAATTTATTTGATTTTGTCGCTGTGTTTGAGCGAACGGGCGACGATTAATGTGCCGCTTTGTTACGAACATATCAAAAGCCGTGAAAACGCGAGAAATTTTTTGATTTGCGGCGGCGTTATTTCGGCATTTTTGGTGATTTTATCGTTTAATTTCGGCGCGGTCGGCTTCGGATTTCTGTTGATGTTGGGCGCGTTGATAACACTCACGGCAGTTTCGGAATATTCATACAAACCTGTCAGAATTAAACGCTCGCAAGGTTCTTATTTTCATCTGGCGGGCGCGTCGGACAGTTTTCTTAATCGGCTTCCATTTTAATTTTTATGACTGAACAACAGATAATCGGAGGACATTTTCGGATAATTTCCGCGCTCGGCAGTGGCGGATTCGGTTTGACGTTTCTTGCCGAAGATTTGCGTCTGCCGAATCGTCCGCGTTGTGTTTTGAAGAAACTTCACGCCGAATTTCCCGATGAAAAATCGTTTCAGATTGCGAATCGTCTCTTTCATCAAGAAGCCGAAACACTTTATCATCTCGGCGGGCATCCAAAAATCACTTCGCTGATTGCACATTTTGAAGAAAACGGCGAATTTTTTCTGGTGCAGGAATTAGTCGAAGGCGCAACATTGGCACAAAATTTTGCCGCAAAAGGAAATTACAACGAAAAAGAAGCCGTCGAATTGATTACGCAGATTTTGGAAACGCTGACTTTTGTTCACAGCCGAAACGTCATTCACCGCGATATAAAACCGACAAATTTGATTCGCCGCGCATCGGACGGCAGCATTTTTTTGATTGATTTCGGCGCGGTCAAACAAGTCGGAGTTAATCCGCACAATCAAAATCCGACATTTCAATCAACAATTACAATTGGTTCGACGGGTTATATGCCGCCCGAACAAACTGCCGGAAAACCGCGTTTTGCGAGCGATCTTTATTCTGCCGGATTAGTAACAATCGAGGCTTTGACAGGTTTGAATCCTTTGAAATTGCCGCAAAATCCGACAACGGGCGAATTCGTCTGGCAACATAAAACGAGAATTAACGCGGATTTCGGCAACTTTCTGTCAAAACTTGTCCGATATGATTTTCGCCAACGCTATAATTCGGCAAATGAAGCGTTTGCGTCTTTGCAGATGTTGGCTTCGATTGCGGGTTATAATCGAAAACCTTTGATACCGCAAACCCCGATTCAACCTGTTTTTTATCAACCTGCGCCATTGCCGCAAGCGCAATTTTCACAAATAACAATTGCGCCGACCGTGCAAGTAATGCCGAATCAACGGCAAACGCTTTTTCAACCTGTTCCATTAAAAGCCGCGCCAGCTTTGTTTGCGGAAAATAACGCGAAAAAATCCGATTCAAGTAACGATTTTAAACTTGCCGCCGGAATTATCGGCGGAATTTTGGCGTTGTTTTTTGTTAGCGGATTTATGATTTATGCGGCGGCAAATTATAAAACTGAAAAGCAAGTTTCGAGCGCGGTGGCGGTGAAAAAAGAAAGCGCAAAACCGGGTCCGGTTTTTCAGGAAGCCTTAGATCAAGCGGAAGAAGCCGAAACTAAAGAAGAAAAAGCAAAAACTCCGGCGGATTGGAATGCCGTCGGCTTACAATATGAACGCGCTTTAGGTTTAGCGGCATCAGTTCCGACGACGAGTTCGGATTATCCTGACGCACAGAAAAAAGCAAATGAATATCACATTAAATCAGATGCGGCGTTTCAAAAATCAAAAGTTGCTGTTGCCGAAAATCCAAATTATCCGACAAATTCGGCAAATTTGAATCATTTTCAAACCGTAAGTTCGTCAAATTATCCGACCACAACCACGACCACAACCACGCCTTCAAGGTATCCGACACCGACACCGAAACCTGTTGTAACAATGCCGGCAAAGCAATCTTATAGTATGTATTTGGCTTATAACATTGTTAGTTACAGCGGTTTGGAGAAAAAAGTTATTACGACAAACGATGCGATTTTTACGAGTTCGGTTGAGAAACAATCAAACAATATGCGCGATTCGGGCGTTGTCAGAATCAATCTGCAAGGCGGTTCATACAGTTCGGCGAGTCTGGCATTTAAAGCACCGCACGGACAGCGTTTATCGAGCGGAAATTATTCAAACGCCCAAGAATTCGGTTCGCAATCGCCGACGATGTATGCCGTTTCATTCGACAAAATGTGGTGTTCGCAGGGAAATCACAGCTTTTCGATAAACAGTATTATTTACGACGACCTTTACTCTAATCTTACCTATCTCGATGCGTCATTTACGATTGCTTGCGACAATAAAAAAGTTATGGGGCGAATCCGTTACGATTCGAGATAACTTTTAATTGGAACAACGAGCAGTAAGCAGCGCAGAATTTGCCAAGTCGCTATCGCTCCTTGTTCCGATTTTTTGATTTATGTAGAATTAACGGTTATGCAAGTTAAAACTGCAACGGACGAATTACAAAATTATTTGATTGACGCAAGCAATCTGCAAGGCGGATTTGCCGAGAAACTTTTTATTCCCGAAACGGCGGAAGAAATTTCCGAAATCTTAAAAGAAGCCTACGAAAAAAATATAAAAGTTACCGTTTCCGGCGCACGGACGGGAACTGTCGGCGGCGCAATTCCTTTCGGCGGTTATGTGATTTCGCTCGAACAACTCAATAAAATCAAAGAAATTAACAAATCAGAAAATTTTGCGGTGGTTGAAAGCGGCGTGATTTTGAATGATTTCCAAAAAGCCGTCGAAGCGGAAAATCTTTTTTATCCGCCCGATCCGACCGAATGGAGTTGTCAAATCGGCGGCACGATTGCGACCAACGCTTCAGGCGCGAGAAGTTTTAAATACGGCGCGACACGCGAATTTGTCGAAGAATTGGAAATCGTGTTGGCAAACGGTGAAATCTTAAACTTAAAACGCGGCGAAAATTTCTCGAAAGACGGTTTTATCGAACTTGAAACCGCCAACGGAACAGTATTTAAAGCCAATTTGCCGACGTATCAACAACCTGATGTTCGCAAAAATACCAGCGGATATTTCACGGGTTACACCGTTGACGCGATTGATTTATTCATCGGCAGCGAAGGCACGCTCGGCATAATTACGCAAGCCAAACTCAGAATTTTGCCTAAACCTGAATCTTTTTTTAGCGGCATAATTTTCTTTGAACACGAAACAAATCTACTCGATTTCGTCAACGAAGCCAGAAAAATCTCATTCAATACAAGACAAGAAAAAATCAAAAATCAAAAATCAAAAATCAAAAATCAAATAGACGCAAGTTTGATTGAATATTTTGACGAAAAAGCCTTGAAATTTATCTCGGAAAAATTTCCCGAAGTTCCCGAAACTGCAAAAGGCGCGATATTTTTCGAGCAGGAAACAACCGCCGAAAGCGAAGATACGCTTTTAGAATCTTGGAATGAATTACTTGAAAAAAACAACGCCGATTTAGAGCGTTCGTGGTTCACCACAACGGAACAAGACCGCGAAAAAATGCGCGAATTTCGCCACGCGCTGCCGGTTTCGGTCAATGAAAGAATCGTAAAATACAAACAGAAAAAAGTCGGCACGGATATGGCTGTGCCGGATGATAAATTTGAATCTTTTTTGAAGTTTTACAAAGAAAAATTGGACGCTTCGGGCTTAGAATATGTAATTTTCGGACATATCGGCGATTGTCATTTGCACGCGAATATGATTCCGACATCGGACGAAGAAGCACAAAAAGCGCGACATCTTTACGGCAGATTTATTGCCCAAAGTATTATGCTCGGCGGCACGATTTCCGCCGAACACGGCATCGGCAAACATAAATCGAAATATCTCTATGTGCAATACGGCGAACGATATTTAAACGAAATGGCTGAACTAAAACGCGCTTTCGACAAGAAGGGAATTTTGGGGCGCGGTAATATTTTTGCCGAAAACTTTCTGAATTCGTAATTAAATCTATCAGTTATCAGTTATCATCTATTTAGTAGTGGTGAACATTTTCAACTACTAAGTAGGCGGACAGAAGTATTTTATGAATCTTAACCACAAAATAACACAAAAAGATACAAAAAGAGTGGACATCTTTTGTGGATTTTTGTGTTATTTTGTGGTTTCAAATTAAAAATTATTCTGTCCATCTACTTATATAGATGATAGATGATAACTGATAGATGTAATTGAACATAACGGTTCGCAAATTGTAAATTGTAACTTATAATCTGTTAATTGATTTAAAATCTGTCGAGAAGGGAAATCTATAAATGATAAAAGCAATATTATTCGATTTTAACGGCGTAATAATTGATGACGAGCCGATTCAGATGCGGGCGTATCAGGAAATTTTGAAAGGCGAAGGCATTGATTTGACGGAAGAAGATTATTATTCGTGTCTCGGAATGGACGATATAACCTTTGTTGCGGCGGCGTTTGAACGTGCCGGAAAAACAGTTGAAGCTAATAAGATTTTGGAATTGACGCTGGCAAAATCGAAACTTTGGCGCGATAAAGTAGCGGATAATTTGCCGCTTTTTGAAGGCGCGGAAAATTTTATTCGCAAAATGGCAAAGGAATTTACGCTCGGCATTGTTTCGATGGCGTGGCGTGAAGAAATCGAATATGTTTTGGAACGCGCGAACTTAAGAGAATGTTTTTCGGTAATCGTTGCTGCTGAAGACGTAAAATTGCCGAAACCGAATCCCGAATGTTATCGTCTCGGTTTTCGATACGTTGACGCGGCGCACACCGCGCATAAACATCTGCCGATCACGCACGACGAATGTTTGGTCATCGAAGATTCACCGCCGGGAATTTTGGCGGCAAAAGCGGCTGACTTGAAAACTTTAGCGGTAACAAATACAGTTTCCGAAGCCGTAATGCGCGAAGTCGGTGCAGATGCGATTGCGAAGAATTTGGATGATTGGATGCCGGAATCGGTGAGATTGGTTTTTTAAAACGAGAAAGTGAGAAAGTGAGAAAGTGAGAAAGTGAGATTAAAACTATGGAATTTCTCCTTTTCTCGTTTTCTCACTTTCTAAACAAAAATGGGTGAACATCAAATTTCCCGCGACGATGCGGGCGAAAATCTATTAAATTGTGCCGCTTATTTGGCGGAAACTATCAAAAGCGCGGACGGACACGCCGAGGCTTTGAAGGAAATTGTGCCGCGATTTTTGGCACGCGGTAATGTTGATTTGTCTGCCGCACTTGCAAACACGATTGAAGACCCGTTTTCGCGCGATTTGCTTTTAACGCAGGTTGCCGAAAAATGTGCGGCGATTTCTGATGATGAATATGCGTTTCAGTTGATTGAAGCTGTGGAAGATTACGGCAATCAGCTTCGTGCGCGTGAAAAAGTCGCGTTGGTAAAAGCCGCAAAAGGCGATTTGGAAAAGGCTTTCGAGATTGCCGAAAACCTCGAACACCCGGACGAAGTTTTTGCCGAAGTTGCATTCCGCGAAGCCGTGCGCGGCGATGAAACGGACGCGCTCGAAACGCTCGAAGAAATCGAATTTCCTTACACAAAATCTACGGCTTTGCAAAATATCGCGCAGTTTTATCTTAAAAATGACGATAAGCCGAAAGCCGTAAAATTATTGGATTCCGCCAAAAAAGAAGCCGAAAATATCGAATTTGTCGAAGAACAAATCCGCGCTTTTGTCGAAATCGGTAACGGTTTTTTAGCCGCCAAAGAAAACGGCAAAGCCATCGAAACTTTTGACCGTGCGAAAACGATTACCGAAAATTTGGACAATGTTGGTCGTGATGCGTTTTTTGCGGACATTTCGCTCGGATTTCTTTACGCCGGAAGTTTGGATTTGGCGGACAGAACGCTCGATCTTGTGAGCGATAAAACGCAGATGGTTACGGCAATGTTAGGATTTTCTCAGCATTTTCACGCCAAAGACGAAGCGGCTGACGCGCTCGAATCTTTGGAAGAAGCCTACGCGATTATGAAATCTCAGAAAGATTTGGAAATCCGCGATAGTCGAATGCGTTATCGGCTTTGGACGGCTTGCGCGATACTTTTCGCCCGTTACGGCAAAGAAGAACGCGCCATCGAAATCGCCACGGAGATTCCCGAAGAACAGACGCAAATGTCCGCATTAAGGCAAGTTGCCGAAGTTTTTGCGGCGCAAAGTAAGGACGATTTTTCAACGCAAGCCGTCAAAGCAATCGCCGATGAAGGTTACAAAATGCTCGCATTTATTGGCATTTCAGACGCGAAAAAAGAACTCGAAGCCAATGAAGAATCTGTAAAAAACTTGAACGAAGCATATTTTCACGCCGGATTAGTTGATCGTTTCGGTTTGCGTTCAGAAGGTTTTAACGATATTGCAACCAGATTTGTCGAACTCGGCGAAAAAGACAAAGCGCGGGAAATCTGCACTGAAAACTTGGAAATAATCACGCAAATAAATGATGAAAGCGTCCGCGCCGGTGCTTTGGCGAATCTTTCGGATTTATACGAATCTGCCGAATTTGAACTTAACGACGCGGAAAAGGAAATCTTGCAGGCGATTATCAGAAAAGCCGAATCTTAAATTCAAGCGTTTAGAGTCCAAACTTTAGTTTGCGCCGCGCCCGCGAAGCGTGGCGCGGTAAATCGTTACAATTTCTGAACTCAGTCTTTTCACTAGTGTTTTGTAATCTAATACCGTTTCCAGTTAGAAAGTGTGCAATGTCAGAACCCCGAACGGTAGTGAGTGGGCGAAGTTTGAGCGAGTCGCTACCGCTCCCCGTTCTGACACGCTTGATTCGCACTAATGCATATTTTCTAACCGAAAATGGTATAAATTTATAGAATATTACAAATTACAAATTATAAACATTATGATTTTGGTCAAAATTGTCATAAAAGAAAGTAAACTCTAAATTTGAACTTATTTGTAATTATTAATCTGTAATTTGTAATTATCAACTAACTTTAATTACAAAGCACTATGCGGAAATCGCTTCGCTTGTGTTTGCGGCAAACTGAAGTTTGAACTCTGAACATAACTTATTTTAACGAAAGCATCTGAATATCGGCTTCGATTGTGCCGGTGCTGAAGGCGATGCGGCGATTGTCGTTTGAAATCGCTGGCGAATTGATAAATTGCGGCGCAAGCGACAAGATTTCGCGGGTTTGTTTAGTTTGTGTGTTGATGACGGAAAGTTTTTCGTCAATTGTGCCGAGAAGATGAATGTTGTCGGCAAACCACGTCGGGCGATTGAAACTGTCGGAAATTTTCTCGTAAGAATTTGTTTCGATTGAATAAATAAACAATTCCGCAGATTCGATGTTTAGAGCATTTCCGCTCCAACCGGCAATTTTTTTGCCGTCGGGCGACCAAGACCAAGCGACAAAATAATCCCCTTTTTCATTGAGCGGCGGAAATTGAAACGGCGTTTGCGCGGCGAAAGCGGTTTCGAGATTGATGATGTAAGATTGATTTTCGATAATCGAATATGCCAGACGTTTGCCGTCGGGTGAAAATACCGGATAATTCACGCCTTTTCCTTCAGTTGTAGTAATTTGGCGGCGATTAGTGCCGTCGGCGTTCATCAAATAGGCTTCATAATGTCCGTTTGAATTGGAATAAAAAACTATTTGATTGCCGTCGGGCGAAAATCTCGGTGTGCGGTCGCGGGCTACGTCGTTGGTCAGAAAATTCCATTTAGTTTCGCCTTGCTTGACCGAAATAATATCTTCCTGAGTTTCGCCTGTAACGTAAAAAATAATTGAATTTCCATCCGGCGAAAATGTCGGTGTGCGTGTTCGTTTCGTGCCTTCGGTTACGGCTTCGGGTTTACCGACAATTTGCATTTTCACGGGATCGAATTCGGCGCGATGAATGTTTTCGATGCGTGAACGGCGAACGTAAATCAGATTTTTTCCGTCTTTTGAAAGCGTCAAAAGCCAGCTTTGCGCCGGAGTCGAAGAAAGCGGTTCGGGTTCGCCGACAGGTTTGCCACTTTTTTGGTCAACTTCGATGCGCCAAAGACTCGCCGCGCCGTTGCGGTTACTGCAAAAATATATGAAATTTCCATCGTGCGACCAAACCGGACTCCAATCAAAAGCCGAATCTGTGGTCAACTGCACGGCATCGCCGCCGTCAGACGAAATTGTCCACAAATCGCGTTGATTTTTTTCATCTCTCGAATAAAAAACGAGCCGTTTTCCGTCGGGAGAAAAGTTCGGTTGAAGCACAGGACGATTCGATTTTATTTGACGTTTTTCGCCGTTAAGATTGACAACCCAAAGATCACCCGGACGACTTCCGGCAAGCGGATCGGAAAAATCTGCGGTGCTGAAAGCGATTTCTTTGCCGTCGGGCGACCAAGTTGGCGTGAAACCGAAATCGCTTAAACGTCTGACCGATTCGCCGGTTGCGCCCATTACGAAAATGCCGCCGCCACTGCGCGAAGAACGAAAAGCAATCAGATCGCCGTTTGGCGAAAACGCGGGTTGTTTGTCTTCGGCGGGCGAATCTGCGGTCAAATTTTGGGCATTTGAGCCGCCGATTCTTTGCCAATAAATATCAAAATTTCCTTTGTTGTCGCGTGTGTAAAGCAAAACTTTACCGTCGGGCGAAATATTCGGATAACTTTCTTCTCCTGAATAATCGGTTAATTGTGTCGAAACTGCGTTATTCCAGACAGAAGTTTGCGGTTTATTTTCCGCAAATTTCCAAAAATAAATTGCGCCTGCGCCAATTGCTAAAAGCAAAACGCCGAAACTCAAAATCCAATTCAATTTTTTCGTTCTTGCGGCTTCGCGTTTTTGCGATAAAGAACCGCTCCGAAGCGATGGCGAAGAATCAATTTCGCGTTTTGCACGTTTCAAATCGGCGCGAAAATCCGAAGCTGTTTGATAACTTAAATCCGCATCTTTTTCCAATGCTTTGAAGAGAATTTGGTCGAGTTCGGGCGAAATGTCGGAATTTATTGAACTTGCCAGCGGCGGTTCTGCGGCTAAAATCGCTTGAAAAGTTGCTTGCCGATTTTCTTTTTTGAACGGATTTATTCCCGTTAGCATTTCGTATAAAACAACGCCGATGCTCCATAAATCAGTGCGATGGTCAACATTTTCATCAGAAACTTGTTCGGGCGACATATATGCGGGCGTTCCGATAATCACGCCTTTGGCGGTTGCCGTAAAATTTTTCAGCGTTCGCAAATCGAGTTCGGTTAATTTTGCCAAACCGAAATCAAGAATTTTTACATAACCGTCGGGGCGAAGCATTATATTTTCGGGTTTGATGTCGCGGTGAATAATTCCGCGAGAATGTGCGGCGACGAGTGCTTCGCAGGCTTGAATGATAATGCCGAGCGTATCTTTTAATTTTACATTGTTGCCGATAAGTTCGCGCAAAGTTTGACCTTCGACATATTCGGTGGCGATATAATTGATGCCTTCAAAAGTTCCGACATCGTAAATCGTGACGATATTCGGATGATTCAGAGCCGAAATCGCCCGCGATTCCATCTGAAATCTTTTCACGCGCTCGTCATCGGTCGTATATTCGGAAGGCAGAATTTTCAGCGCAACTTGGCGGCGCAATTTTTCGTCTTTCGCCAGATAAACTTCGCCCATTCCACCTGCGCCGAGAAGTTTTTCGATAACGTAATTGCCGATTGATTTATTGATTAGATTTGCGCTAAATACAGCAGTTTCTTCATTTGCAAGATTTTGGGCGGCAATATTCATCGCCGATTTGTTGAGAAAACTTTCGGTTTCTTTATTGGCAGTGAGAAGGCTCAAAACTTCTTTTCGTAAATCTTCATCGCCGTTTGTCCGCGCAAACAAAAACGCTTCGCGCTCGGCTTCGGGCAAATCCAAAACCGCATCGAAAAGTTCGTCAATTTGTTTCCATCTGTCGGGAGTCATTTCAGATTTCAGATTCCAGATTCCAAATTTCAGATTTCAGATTTCAGATTTCAGATTTCAGATTTAACTCTTCAATTTGGAATTTGGAATCTGAAATCTGAAATTAAACACTCAGTTCACGATAAAGCCACGCTTTGGCTTTTTGCCATTCGCGCATTACGGTTATCGGCGCGATTTTTAAAACTTCGGCAGTTTCTTCAACTGATAAACCGCCGAAAAATTTGAGTTCAACGATTTTTGCTTTGCGTTCATCAAATTTGGCAAGTTCATTTAAGGCTTCATCAAGCGCAACCAAATCAGCATCTTTTTCGTTTGAAACGACAAATGCTTCTTCAAGCGAAACGTGATTTACAACAGCTTCATCAACTTTCGGACGTTTTCGCGCAAAATCAACTAAAATTCTTCGCATTAATTGCGCCGAAACACCGAAAAAATGGGCGCGATTTTCCCATTTCGCGGTTTTCCAATCAATCAGCCGAATATATGCTTCATTAACGAGCGCGGAAGTTTGCAAAGTATGACCTTCACGTTCGCGGCGCATATAATTTTTGGCAATTCGATAAAGTTCGGCATAAATCACAGGCGTAAGTTCTTCCAAAGCGGCAGAATCGCCGCCGCTCCATTTTTGGAGAAGTTCGGTAACATCATGATTTTCAGCCGGAACTGACATTGTTTTAATTAGTTTTCTACTCTAAATTTAGCACATTTTAAGAAAATCGAAAATTTTTTTCAGATTAATGATAGTTTTTTTGCAAATCAAACGCATTAGTAGATGTAAGGCGAAAAAAGCCGAATATTTATACGATAAAGGAGCAATATTTATATGGACAATTATTATTTATACAAACTTTTTCCGGCAGAAGGACAACTTGACCCGTCGGCGTGTTGGGCGGCGTGTTTGCGTTGGTGGATGTATGCGACGCAATCGGTTTTGCGCGATCAGCAAGATATTCTCGCGCTTTACGATTGCAACGACGACGGCACGATTGATAAAAAAGTGATACTTAAAATTATCAACGATCCGCAATGGCGAATGAAGCAGGAAAAACCGCTGGCGGCAGGAAGTTTTACGGCTTCTAAATTGAAGAAAATGTTGGAAAAGGGTCCGGTTTATGTCGGTTATACGGAAACCGCGACGAAAAAGAAACACGTTAATATTATCTACGATATGGAAACCATAAACGGCAAAACGAATGTCGCCGTGATGGAGCCGCAAGCGTCCGAAAATGCCGACGGCGGTTTCGAAGGCGAACATAAAATCAAAAGTTTGCGAGATTTCAGCATTTTCGGCACGGTTTATTGCGGTTCTTTCAGAAATTAAAAAGTTTAATTTATCGGCAAATCCGCTTCGACAAAATTTGCCCGCGCTTCGTCTGAAAAGAGAAACTCGCGGCTGTAAAATCGGAGCGGATAATCTTTGTCGAATTTCATTGTTAATTCGTTTGCGGTTTCTAAAATTGGAACATCATTTTTCGATTTTAGAAATTCATTAACCGTTTTCAGCCAAAATACGGTTAAAGTTTCGTGATATGGCATTTCATTCGTCAAATCAACGCCGAAAGATTTTAGAAGATTAAAAATTCCGCTACGCATTCGAGCGTAAGCTGTTGTTTCATCGTGGTTTGAAAGATAAAAAAGCGCAACTGTTAAATGCTCCGCGTGTCGCCAATCTTCACGCGAAATCGTGCCGCGCTCAAACGATTCAACGAGCGAAATTATTTCGTTTTCGTTTGTGTATTTCATATGTTCAAAAAATAACGGAATGAAATAGCCGAAAAAAACAGCCGAATAACCGAAAAATTGGAGCGCGGGCATCTTGCCCGCCAGCGCGTTTGAGGCTTTGCGAGAACAGGCGCGAAACGTCGCACATTAAATAAACTTGATTTTATTTGCGGCGTTTGCCATTCTTGCTTCGCTCGAACGGGCGGGCAAGATGCCCGCGCTCCAATTAATGCGAAGCAATAATGATTTGTTTGCTCGAATTGTTCGTAAAATTCGATTCGTCAAAATCGCCGTATTTGGCTTCGATTTTGAAACCGTTATATTGAAAAATCGCGTCTAATTCTTGCGGAAAAAACTGGCGCATTGTGAACGAAACTGTTTGCTCTTCTTTATGATATTGGTTTTTGTAATGCCAATCAATATGATTTATTTGCGTTGCCGAATCGTAATTTACGGTTGTATTTATCACAACCCAGCCTTCGTCAGTGCGATATTCGCCGACAAAAAATCGTTCATTCGGATTGCGATTTAGCAATTGAACCGATGGATTAAAAATTTCAATAATAAACTTTCCGTTCGGCAAAAGATGTCGTTTGACGGAAGCCAAACACGAAGCAACTTCCGAATTTGTTTTGAGATGTTGAAGCGCATTTCCGGCAATAAAAATGAGTTGAAATTTCTGATTCAAATCAAAATCGCGCATATCCGCGCTGTAAAGATTGGTTTCGACATTTCGAGTTTCCGCTTTTTCACGCGAAATATTCGATTTTTCCTCGAATTTTTCAGTTCCCGAAATATCAAAATCATTTTCCGAAAGCGTTACAAGATAATTTCCCGTGCCGCTCGCCAATTCCAAAACCGGCTGACCGAATTTTTCGATGGCGCGTTCGTAAAACGTGATTTGTTCACCATCAGCCGGTTTTTGATGAACCAAATCATAAAGCCAAGCCTGTTCGTAAAAGTTGTTGTTCATTTGCGATTGTGGGGAATTTTATAAAAAGAATTTGCGACTCAAATTCGAGATTCGCGTTTGTCGTCAAACAATCGCAAATCGCAAATTCCAAATCGCAAATTCTTAAGCGGCAAGTCTGATTTCACTTACCAAATCTTCGTCCATAAACAGATATTTTTTCCATTCGGGGCGCGATTCGGCGTAGTGGCAAAGCAGAACGTGGTCTAAGCCCAAACGAAGCAGTTTTTGCGAAGTCAGAAGCGGCATTCTGGCTTGTTCGGGCGTGCGGTTTCCTTTGCGCTGATTGCATTTTACGCACGCGGCAACAAGGTTATGCGGCGTAGATTCGCCGCCTTGGGCGCGTGGCAAAATGTGGTCAAGCGTTAGGTCTTTAGCGTGTTTGTGTTCGGCGCAATATTGGCAACGATAGCGGTCGCGGATGTAAATTCGCGCACGTTTCATTGTCGTTTCTTGGCGGCGGCGTTTGACGTGAACATAGTTTCGCAAACGCACAACCGACGGCACCGGAAATGTCGTTGAAGGCGAATGTAAAACATTATCGCCGTCGTTTTCTTCAATTGTTAATTTGCCCGAAAACCACATACAAATCGCCCGTGCCACGCCAATCGTGCCGAGCGGTTCGTAAGAAAAATTTAAGAGCAAAACTCTACCTGTTATCAATGGAATCACCTCCTTAAAGTGTTGTGTTTATTAGATGAAATCAAAACAATTCGGACGTTATCGCAATATCTTGTGCAAGTATTTATGAACTGCCACTATATTAACTGATTTTCGTCTAATTTGTATATGAATTTTTTGTAAATTAAGAAATTTGTAATTTTTTTTCAAATATTTTGCAAGAAAATTTTCCGCCCTACGTTCTCTCAGACACAAGCCGGTTTGTAAATAAAAAATATTAGGTGAGGAAAGTATGAAAAAATTTAAGAGTATGAAAAATATAGGTTTATCGTTTTTGTTTGTCTTTTTTGTGTGCGGTCTTGGAACTGCTTTTGCGCTTCCGCCTGCGCCGCCGGACATTCGTGTTCAGGTTTCGGGTCCGGCGACAGCAGTTGTTCGTTCGCCGTATCAATACACGGTTAATGTCCGCAACATCGGCGGCTCAAAAGCCAATGGCGTTACGGTTACAGTTGATTTTCCGCAAACTAACACGAGTCCGCAAGTTTTTATCTTGGGAACGGTTTCGGGAATCGGCAACGGTTGTCAGCTTGTTTCGCGCCGTCTGCAATGTTCGGCAGGGAATTTGAATCCGAATGCACAGCGTAATTTCACGTTTAATTTTGCTTATCCGGTTTCGACCAAAACGCTCGAAATCAAGGCAACAGGAGTTTCGACTTCCGCAAACGAAGCAAACCCGACAAATAATATCGCATCGGTTTTTCCGGCAATCGGATACGCGACAAATCAAATCACATCGGCAAATGTGCTGATTTCAAATTGCACGGGAACGAATCTGACATCGTTTTTTGAATGCGAACTTTTTCCGGGTTCACAGCAAAATTTCACGATGACTTTGGATTCGGGCAACACGATTTCAAATTTGCCGTCAGGTTACACAGGTATTTGGACACAAATTCAAAGCACAAATCAACCGTTTCAGCAGTTGCAATTTACAATAACTGAAACAGCATCGGGCGAATTAATTAATTTTAACGGCTTTGCTTCGACTAATACTTGTTTTGAAGGAATGACGACATTTTCTTCAAACAGCAATTATGTCAGTCCCTACAAAGTTTGTGTTCAATAATTGAAAATCAAAGTTTGCAATTAAAACCGCTTCGATTGGAGCGGTTTTTTGTAATTTAGGAGCGAATTAATTGCATCAAATCCGCTCCATCCGGCAGACGGCGCGGCTTTTTATGAGAACAAGGAGCAGTAGCGACTTGCTCTGTGTCGAATTTGCCAAGTCGCTACCGCGCATTGTTCTCATTACCTTACGCAAAATTCTAAAATTTTTATGTTCATAACATTTGTAAATACGCGAAAGAGCGTTTAAAAAATATATGAAAAAATTATTACTGATTACAGCATTTATATTTTTAGTTTCATTCAACAATATTTCAGCCCAAACAGCCGCCGGCGCAAAGGGCAAAAACGGTGCGGTTCAGTCGAAAAATTTGAAATTTGAAGGTTTTACAATCGAACCGAACGGACAATATATCAACGAAACTGAGTTTGTCAATAAAATTCAAAGCGCGATTCTTTTGTTGAAGGAAAAATCGCCCGACGAATTTGCAATAATGCAAACATACATCGGCAAAATCCGTTCGACACGGGCAAGCGGCGCAAATTACAACGAAGATATTATGACCATCGAAATCGCCAAACGCACGTTCGATGCGTCGCTCGAATGGTTGGCGAGCGTCTTAATTCACGAAACGCACCACATCAAAAAATACAAAGACACCGGCAAAAAATACGGCAACGCGCATCTGATGTCTGACAAAAAAGCTGCATTTAAAGTAATGGTTGATGAAGAAATGGAATGCAACAAAATTCAACTCGTCGCGCTGATTAATATCGGCGGCGCACAATACGAAATTGATCACTTAAAAGCGCAAAAAGGCGATCATTTCGACATAGACAAAGACGGCGATTATGATTCCGACGACTACGGTATGCGAGATTGGGATTGATTTGTCAGAACCGCCTGCGGTAGCGGGCGGTTTAACTCAATGACTTTAAGTTTTAATTCAATATTCAAATGTTGATCTTCAACCGCCCGCTACCGCAGGCGGTTCTGACATTTTAAGCAAAAAAGTCTTCCGCCGAAATGATTTTCAGTTCCGTCATTTCACGTTTGATTATCTGAAAATCGTCAACGTCATCGGTTACGATAAACGAATCTTTTTGCTTCACGGAAAGCCGTGCGATAAGCGCGTCGGTTCGCAAGGTTACGAGCTTTGTTTGCGGCGCGACTTTGTTGATATACATTCGGCGAATTGCTTTAGCAGTTTCCCAAATATCGTTTTCGGTTGGCGACAAAATTCGGTTGGATTTCTTCAATTTTTCGCGCCAAGTCGAATAGAGTTTCAATTCGTCCTGACTGATTGAAGTTGCGACCAATTCAAGAAAAACAAGCGAAACAAAGTAGTTGATTTTGAAATATTTTTCAATCTTATCTCGATGTTTGATAATCGAGCTAGTGTCGAAAATCGGGTGGATAACCATATTTTTTTATTCTCTCATCCAAAGCCTTCATCGCTGCTTGCGTCGCTTCCAACAATTCTTTTTCCTGTTTAGTTAATTTCTTCGGCGTAGGAAACATTTTCAAAAGTTCTTTGCCCGTCGGAATTTTTTCCTCAAGATTTATTCCGTTTCCATTTTTCTTAGACATAATCTCACCTCACATTTAATTTAACATAATTGAGTTTCTATTTCGAGATTATTTTGGAGCATCGTAGCGGATTTGAACCGCTGTCTTCGACATGGCAAGCCGAAATCTTAAACCGCTGGACTAACGATGCGTTGGTTATTTCCATTTTGAGTTGTTCCACAAACTACGATGCGCGTCATCAACAGAAGAAGCAAGCATTCGGTGAGAAGTGATTGGATTTCCAATTAACATATCTGCATTTAGTGGTTCAGCAGTTTGGTCATAGCCTAAAAATTTACAAGGTCTAATTTTGTCGTCCCATTGAATTTGAGGTTGTTCAAGCAATGAAGGGGTATTTCGACGTTCTTTCCAAATTTCTAATAATTTTTCACATAAATTTTCATTTAAATTACGAACACTGTTAAAAATCCCTGTTAGAGTAATTTCAGCATCTTCATTTAGTTGTATTTCTTTTCCTTTAATCATTGCTTCGGCATTTGACCTATCGGGATATTTTGCTAAATGAGTTGTTGCTTTTGCTCTCGGAATCCAATTTCCTTTTGAATCATAAATTGGATTTTCACGAGGTATAATTTGGTGAAATGTAGTTCTTCTTCCGCGATGCACATACATATTTCTATATTGGTCAGCCCACTCTAACCAATCTTCTGTTCCTACTGATTTTTTTACGCTTTCAAATAAGTCTTTAAAGTTTAGCTGTATTTGAGAACCTTTATCTCCCAAGGATTGAATTTTATTTAATGCTTTTTCCGCTTTGGTAATATCACTTCGACGCAAGGAAGTTGGCAAAGCTAACACTCCAACTATAGTAGCTCCAAGACAATCTAAAGAAGAACCGATTGCACGGAAGAAACCACAAATGTGCATTCCTTCTAATTTGTTTAACAAATCATCTTGTGCATTTTTTGAAGGTGGCATTTTGATTTGAAGTTCACCAAATTTATTTCTGAAAATTACGTCAGCAATTTTGTCATCATTTCTTTCTCTTGCATCAATCCATTCTAAGAAGTGCAATTTCGCTTCCACTAAATTATCTTCAATTCCATTTACGCATTGATACAAATAATCGCTGATTAAAATTCGTTCTTGAGTTGGTAAAGTTGTCCACCAACCAACTCCAAATAAATTTACATCTAAATCATTAAAAATCTCTTCTACTAATTTTCCAGCACTTGGAACATCTGCACCAATGGCTGATTCAAATCTACGGTCAAACAAGCCTTTACGCTCATTATTGTAAGGTTGTTTTAGGTTGTTAAAGTCTCCATTTTTCATAATTTTCATACCTCTAAAATTTGGAATAATGAGTGATTTTAATTATCACTCATTATTCCATTTACCCTTTCACACAAACGACTTGCTTCAATTCCGCGACGATTTCGACCAGATCGGATTGGTTACGCATCACCTCTTCGATGTTTTTGTATGCGCCGGGAATTTCGTCAATTACGCCGGAGTCTTTGCGGCATTCGACTCCTTTGGTCATACGCTCCAAATCCTCGCGGGTGAAGCGTTTTTTTGCCGCCGTGCGCGACATTTTGCGACCTGCGCCGTGTGAGCAGGAATTATACGACTGCGGATTTCCTAAACCTTTGATGATAAACGATTTCGCGCCCATCGAGCCGGGAATAATTCCGTAGCGACCTGCTTCGGCGTTGATTGCGCCTTTGCGCGTGATGAAGACTTTTTCGCCGAAATGCACTTCTTCGGCAACGTAATTGTGATGACAATTGACCGCGATTTCTGGGCGAAACTCTTTTTGTTTATTAAACATTCGGTTGAATGATTTCAAAAGTCGTTTCATCATCACTTCGCGGTTCATCAACGCATAACTTTGCGCCCAACCCAAATCGCGCCAATAATCTTGAAACTCTTTAGTTCCTTGAATAAAGTAAGCAAGATTCGGATCGGGAAGTTCGTTCAAACGATGCAAAGTCTTCGCCGTCGCAATATGACGCTCGGCGATTTCCTTTCCGATATTACGAGAACCGGAATGAAGCATCAGCCAAACATTGTCTTCGGTATCAAGGCAAACTTCTAGAAAATGATTTCCTCCGCCGAGCGTTCCGAGTTGTTTCATCGCTTTAACTTTGCGATCTTGAATGCCTTTGTGTAAATCCTCAAAAGTTTCCCAACCTTTCCAACGCGAACCGTGCCAATCGGATTCTTTATGCGCGTTAAATCCGACCGGAATGGCGCGTTCGATTTCGTGGCGAAGTTCTTTCAATTTACCGTCAAGAATGGAACTTTTAAAAGGCGTTTTAACCGCCATCATTCCGCAACCAATATCAACTCCGACAGTTGCCGGAATTACTGCGTCTTTAGTTGCGACGACCGAACCGACCATTGAGCCGATTCCGAGATGTGCGTCCGGCATCAGCGCGACGTGCTTGAAAATACACGGCAAACGCGACACATTACGCAACATATTTTGTTCATCAAGCGACAAATCGTGATGCACCCAAGCGAGAACATCGGCTTTTGCGCCCGAAATATTTAGTTTGTTATATGGCATAATTTTCTCCTTAATTTTTTGATTCAACCCGTTTTATCCATTGCAATTTGCCATCGGTGAAACGAGCGATATATTCAAACCATTCATAATCATTTTCTTCACGCGCTCCCTTTGAGGTGTAAAAACGAAGGTCGCCGTGAAAATCAATCGTAATTTTCTTAACCGAAGCCTCATAATGTCGCTGCCGGTGCAGAATCAACTTTCCATTTTTGGTAATTGTGTAATCATCCAACAAGCATTCAAGGCTTTTTGTTTGAAATGAATCCGCTTGCACAATTTTATCAGGCAACGGATATTCACATCTAAGCGTATCGAACATTCCCATAAAAATCTCCTTATTTTATAAATGAAATAGGACGACAAGTTTTGAAGTGATACAAAAGTCGGATTCGAACCGACATCTTCGGCTGGCACCGACGCTTTACTCATTTAAGCTACTCCATCAGTTTGGTGTCGGATGTAATCACTGCGGCATTCGTCCCGAAAAAAGGGCGACAAAAATTGAAATGACGTTTTGTTTGAAAGACAAGATGTAGTCATTTCGGCATTCGCCCGAAATTAAAAATTGTTTTGATTGTAAGTTTGGCGACAAAATTGTCGAGATTTCCGCCGCGTCTATTCTTACGAAGCGGGCGAGATTTGAACTCGCTAAACCATGTAATCCCGACAGCATTCGCCAAAAGCTGAAATTATTGAATTTTGATGATATGGTTTTGAGTAATTTGAACGACTGAACTTTCGTTTAATTCTTTGATAATTAACTCCAAATTTCTATCGAATAATTCGATCAACTGTGCATTTTTTATATTTCCCGTTTTAACGTGAAGCAGTTTGTAAGGCTCTTTTTTAGCGGTAAAACTTTCGTAAAAATCAGCATCTTTGGAGATTACGATTCTTGATTCGGCTATTGAAAACTGATTTATTTCGGCATCTGTGGTGTCGTTGCCGTTTGGCAATTCGCTGGTGTGAACAACATCAAAACCTTTTTCGCGCAGAGAATACGCCAAAGATTTGGGTAATTGTGCGTCAACAATAAACTTCATATCGCAACGAGTTCCGTAACCGAACCGACATTAGCGAGCTTTGCCGCAAATAACAGACAAGCAAATAAATCTTCTTTTTCGAGGTCTTCATAATCTGCCAAAATCTCTTCGTTGGTCATTCCCGAAGCCATCAATTCCAAAATATTTTCAACCAAATATCGTTTATTTCGGATAGTCGGCTTTCCGTGACAGATTTTAGGATTTATCGTAATTCGTTGTAAAAGTTGGTTTTCCATAAGCAGAATTGTAACATTGACATTTAAGCCGCTAGTTTTTGAATAGAAAATATTTCGAGAATAAGTTCTAATCCGTTTGGTTTGGGGCTGAGTTTTGAGTGTGGAAAAATACCTTGCAAATAACATAGAAATAATGAATTTAACCATTCATCATTAAAATCTAAAAACAAAGATTTGCCAATTAGTTCAAAATCATCGGCAACATATGCGGCAAGTTCGGAATGTTGGGTGGCGGAAAAAGTTTTTTTGTAAGCAATTTCTCGAATTGAACTCAATTCAGCCAAATCATTATTACTTAACGATTTAAGTTTCTCTCGCAACTCAATTTCACGAAAAACACGAAGCCAATCATTTTCAAAATCTTCGCTATCACGACGGTCGAGCATTTCGTCAATTATTTCTTCATTTAAGTTTTTGAAAGAAAGTAAATGATTGGATTCTAAAAGTGTTTTTAATGATTTTAAGTTACTCATCTTGATTCTCCGTTTCCAATAATCCTTGCTCTTTGAGCCAAATTTCGATTAAATCAACCGCTTGTTTTGGCGTAACATTTTCGCCAAGATTATGCGTTCCGTTAGGCGATTTTACATCAACTAAAATATCGTCTAAATCTTGATATGCCAAACGATATGCTTCAAAAAGTTCTTCATCCGTTCCGTTAAAATCGCCTTGTCGTGGTCCGATAAATTCTCTTTCGGCTTCGTGCAAACGCCAATGCAAATGACCTAAATCATCGCCTTTCGGAAAAAGTGTCGGTCTCGTTTTATCGGTTCGACTAACTTCAAACGATCTGCCTTTCGATTTTCTGACCGAAGGAAGGTGATGCCCCGAATCGCCCAATAACAAACGCTTAACTGTTGATTCGGAAACATCTTCGCTCATTATTGAGATTTTAACATAGTTTCATTAACAGTTTCATCTACAAATAAATCAAGCGAATTTACGACGAAGTTTTTGATGTAAGTTATTCCGTTCATAAGAGTTTGTCCACGAAGTTTCACGAAAGAAACACGAAGTAACAAGTTTGGTTGGCGGGTTTAGCAATTTTATTCATTTATTGTTACGGGATATGTTTTTACAAATCCAAAACGAATAATAGGAAAATTATTTGTTTCGCCAAACCAATTTAGAAGTTCCTGACAAATTTGTATTGCTAACACCGAATCTTGATAGCATTCTTGGAATATGTCGTTCTTTCCTTCATTGTCTATTGGTTCGCCAAGATGAGCAATTTTATTTCTTGTTCGATATAGTTTTGACGCTTTTTCAAACAGTTTTGGATTTTCAATTCGTAAGGACTTACCAGTTAAGTATAAAGATAATTCGTGTAATAATTCATTGAATTTACATTTTGCACGAATAAAAGAATAAATAGGGTCTTTAACAACCTTTTTTGACTTGTTGACAGTTATGTTAATTAATCTTAGTGAAGAATCTAAATTCGTTAGTTTTGACTCAAAGACAGAATCTAGTTTGGTAGTTGCTATTGTTTCCATTGCAATTGCTGAATATAACAATGCTCTTTTGAAGTCATCGGTTTTGATTGCTTGAATTGCATCAACAATAAGTTTTTCATAGATTGGAAATTTCGGATTGATGGTATTTTTGTCCGTTTCAACTAACTGTTCCCAGATTACTGAAGTTTGCCATATAAAGTTATCTAAAAATGATTCAAATTTATTATTGATTATTGGATAGTTAATTGAAGGCAATCCTTCTTCAAATTCTTCCATATATGCAGAAGTAATACTTGTTGGAATAGAAACTTGTCTGCTAACTATTCTCATCGCAGAAATAAATTTCGTGGCAAACATCATAATAGCTGTAGTAATGTTTCTTTGGTTTTCTGGTAGTTTGTGAAAATCATCAATAGGAAATTCTGACAAATCAAAATCTGTTTTTTCAGTTCCCCAAATAAGTCCGTTCGTCGTTAAAATGAGATTATTTTCATTTGAGGAGAAAAAATTGGTTTCAATAGTCTTAGATATTTTAGAATAAATTAACGGGTTTACAATAAAAACGCCAGGAAACGATTCTAAATAAAATTTGATTTCATTAGTTTCTCTTAATCGAAAGTAAATTCTACCATTTAGAGTTGTATTAAATAATTTCATAGCTTTTTTCTCATGTGTGGAGAACGACAAATTTATCATTCATCGTTCACCATTATTCTACACTTCAACCTTTTCAATCACACCAACCCAATGTTCTGCCGTCAAATTTCCGTTGGCGAATTCTGTAACCAGTGTAAAAACTTGGTCGTTGAATCCGCCGATGTTTAGGATGTCGGCGCGTTCTTGGGCTTGTGTGTGGGCGGTTGGTTGGATGTCAATGCAGACGAGTTTGGCGTTTTTGTTGCGCGATTTGAACTCGTTCCATTGGTTCATTGTTTCCGTGCCGTTGTTCCAAGTGCTTTTATTGTCGAGCCACGATTCGTTGTCGGAAACGTAGATGACCAAATCGCCTTTGGCTTTGGCGTTGTTCAATTGTGCCAACGGCGCAGAGCAATTTGTTCCGCCACCGCCGATTGATGCGAGTTTTTGCGCGTTCGTCATCACCGAATCACGCGGATTAAGCGCGAGTTTGACGACATTATTTTCAAACGGCAAAACTTCCGCCGTCGGATTTTTACGCAAAATCGCCGAAGCTACCAAACCCGCAACATCAATGCACCGAACCGAAGTCGTCGCGCCTTTGCGATAACCCGTAATTGCCGAACTCATCGAACCCGAAACGTCAGGCAAAACGTAAATCTTACCTGCAATTTGTGGGACATTTTCAGTCGCAATTTCCATCGCGTCTTGCAATGCTTCCGTGATTTGACGCGGAATTTCTGCGTTTGCCTCAGCCATTTTATAAGCCATAAGTAATTGATACGGAAAGACTTTCGCACGTTTAATCGCGCTCGAATCGCGCAGACGATTTGCAATAGTGTCCACCATTTCGGACATATAAAAAACGCCTTGACGTTGGAAAGTATTGAGATTCATCCGCGTCATTTGCCATCCGGCATTTCGCGCAATCGCAATCCAATTTTTCGTTGAAAGCGGCAATGCGGTCAACATTTGAAACGGAATGTTCGGAACTTCCAAAGCATCGCCGTTTTTGAATTTTTCAAATTGTCGGACGATTTCAGGAAGTTTGTCGGCATCAATTTCACGACCGATAAACCAACCGTAAAGTGCTTCTTTTTCGGCATCTTTCGGCTTCGGGTGAACCATTTTCAAAACGTCTGCGAAACTTGGAGATTGTCCGACAGATTGTTTGAAAATAGTTTCCGCTTGCCGCGTTTCAAACCATTCACGCACCAGACGTTTCGGCAGAGAACCGAGCGATTTTCTACCAACCGCGCCGCTTCGCATAATTTGCACAAAGTTTCTGAGCATCTTTCCGTTATCAATTACACGCGGAAAAGTTTGTTCAAATAACTGCTTATTTTTGGTCGAAAGCACGGCAACAAGCAGCGCAGGCATATCTTTCATAAAGCCTTTTTCACGCGCATAAATCGCAGTTTTTGCAATGAATTCGGCATCAAGTTCTCGCGTTAATTCGAGAACTTTTTCAAGCTCTTCGCCCGCGTCCGTGTAAAAAGTCTGCGAAAAACAGCCAGTTGCCGCAAACTGTGCCAGCGCGTGTTTCGGCGAAAGTTTATAAGCCTTTCCGCCGGCTTCGTTAATCGTGTCGGCTTTCGGTGTAAATAATCCGCGAACCGTTTGAAATAAATTTTTATTTGCCATAATTCCTCCTAAAAAAGTTGACAGGAAGTTTGCAGACAGTTGACGGAAAGTTACAGATAGTCAGAGCGAAACTCTGGAACTTCCTGCAACTCCTGCAAACTTTCTGCAAACTTAAAAAAGAAGCGACAAGTTTTTGAATATGACTTCGGTTTAGTTTTTGGATGTAGTCATATTCGGCATTCGCTTCAAGTTCAGAGTAACGGCTTCAGCCGTGAAAACGCCGCGCTGCGCGGTCGTTTATACACGCATAAATGCGTTACTCTAAACGTAAAATAACGGCGACAAGTTGTTGATGAAACATTCGCGCTCTACCAAACTGAGCTACGTTTTGAATCACTCCAAAACGGTTGGATTTGAACCAACGACCACGACATTCGTAATGAGTTCCATCGAGCATTCGCCATCTGGATTTGGGATTTAGGATTTGGGATTGCGGATTTAAGAAGAACTCCGCAATCCCAAACCCGCAATCGAATTGGCTGACAGAGCGGGATTTGAACCCGCAACTTTCGCTTTAACAGAGCGACACTCTACCAATTGAGTTATCTGTCATTATAATTTCGGATTTCGGATTTCGGATTTAAGATTAAAAAAAATCCAAAATCCCAAATCCAAAATCCCAAATCAACTTGGTAGGTCGGGCGGGATTTGAACCCGCGATACCTCGCTTAAAAGGCGAGTGCTGTAACCGGACTTAGCTACCGACCTGTAAAAATTGGAGCGCGGGCATCTTGCCCGCCGCGCCTTCGAGTGAAACGAGAAGAGGCGCGAACACCTCAGATTACTCGAAAGTTGATTTAATGTGTGGCGTTTTCGCGCCTGTTCTCGCAAAGCCTCGAACGCGCGGGCGGGCAAGATGCCCGCGCTCCAATTATTGCGGCAAATCGCGCTTGCTTTTGCGTCAAAACTCAAGCCTGTGAAGGTTAAATGATTTTTTGAGATTTTACATTATAATTCAGAAAGGAATATTTCAATTTATGAAAAAATTGCTCGTTATCGCATTTATACTTTTTTCTATTTCGTGCGCTTCGGCGCAAATTCAAGATGCTTCGGTGAAAGCGGCGCAAAATGAAAGTTTAGACGCTTGGAATCCGAAGCGGACTTGGGTGTTTTTTGTCGGACTTTTGGAATGGAAAGACAAAGAAACTTTCGCATCTTTTCCGCAAGAAAATCGGCGCGATGAAGTTTTGCTCGATGTTTGGCGGACACGCGGTGTGCCGGAAAATCAGATAATTTATCTCAAAGACAGCGCGGCAACTACCGAACGAGTGCAAAATTCATTCGAGAATTTTTTGACGAAACCGAAAGCCGGCGATTGGATTTTCGTTTATTATGCCGGACACGGTTATAAATCCGAAGATTATACGGAAACCTATCTCGCGGCTTACGATGCTGACGACAATAATACTTGGAATATCAAATCAATCCCAGACACGATTGATAAAGTTTTCAAAGGCTCGAACGCGCTGATTATGCTCGATAATTGCTATTCGGGCGCAATGGCGGAAGCTGTAAAATCGAGAAACTCCGATGTTTCCTACGCCGTTTTAGCTTCGTCGCATTTCAATTCTTTTTCGACGGGGAATTGGACTTTTACCGAAAGTTTGATTTACGCCTTTCGCGGCGATTCGTTTATTGACGACAACGCCGATGGCAAAATAAACTTGGGCGAACTCGCCGAAAATTCGTTTGACGATATGCTTTTTGCCGAAGAACAACTTGCCGAATTTTCTTTCACGGGAAATTTGAGCAAACAAATTGTCATCGCCGAAAACGTCCCGAAAACCGCTTCCAGAGTCGGCGAAAGAGTCGAAGTTTTCGATCAAGGCGATTGGTATCGGGCAATCATTACCGAATCGGAAAACAACGAATTTAAGGTGCATTTTTTCGGCTATGAATACGATGAAGACGAATGGAAAAAGCCGAATCAAATCCGTCAATTTAAGCCGAAATCGTTTGCCGCCGGTTCACTCATCGAAGCCGAATACGAGAAAAAATGGTATAAAGCAAAGGTTTTGCAAGTCAAAGGCGGAGCGCATCTCGTTCATTACGACGGCTTCGACGCAGAATACGACGAATGGATTTCGTCCGACAGAGTTCGCCGCCGCAAAAAATAATCTTACCCGAAAAGGTAGGCAAACGCGGACGCATTTAGAACGCTTCGACGGACAAAAGACAAAAGTGTTCGTTGCAAACAAAAGAAAGGATTTTTCAGCATTCTTTTGTCCTCACGTTCTAAACGTCCGCGTTTGTTTTGGTAGGATTTCTGAAAGTAAAAAGTAAAAAGTAAAAAGTAAAAAATTTAAGAAACTCAAACTTCAGAATTCAATAGTTTTGCCTTTTTACTTTTTACTTTTTACTTCCAAATGGTTGGAGGCGAAGGCGAGATTTGAACTCGCATCAAACTGTTTACAAGACAGACGCTTTTGTTCCGTTAAGCTACAACGCCGGGTAAATTTGGGATTTGCGATTTGGGATTGCGGATTTTTTCAATTCAATCCGCAATCCCAAATCCTAAATCCGAAATTGAAATGGTTGCGGAGACAGGATTTGAACCTGTAGTCTTCGGTTTATGAGACCGACATTTTATCCATTTAAACTACTCCGCCGGAGTCTAAGGGATGAGGGATGAATTTTAATCTCCTTTTCATCCCTCATCCCTTTGCCCTCATCCCTTAAAGTGGTGGTTGGAGTTGGTATTGCACCAACCTTTTCGGCTCTTCAGACCGATGCTCATCTATCTAAGCCATCCAACCGTGAACTGAAATTGGCGAGGACGACGGGACTCGAACCCGCGATAACTTGATAGACAATCAAGCGCATTTGCCGCTATGCTACGTCCCCGTTTGGATTTTTCTCAATCGCAAATTGCAAATCGAAAATCGCAAATATCTTGGGTGGATTGACGAGTTTTGAACTCGCATTCTTCGCATTCACAGTGCGACGCTTTTCCGGTTAAGCTACAATCCACATATTGATTTTGGATTTGAGATTTGGGATTGCGGATTGAAATAAAAATCCCAAATCCGCAATCCCAAATCCGCAATCGAACTGGCGGAAACGGCAAGATTTGAACTTGCACGAGCTTTCACTCGACGGTTTAGCAAACCGTTATGGCTACCGTTTCATCACGTTTCCGAAGTTGAAAAATTGGAGCGAGTAATCGGATTTGAACCGATGATTAACGGTTTTGCAGACCGCCGCCTTTGTCCGCTTGGCTATACTCGCATTTTGATGTGGGATTGCGGATTTGGGATTGCGGATTGGAAAAAAATCCGCAATCCCAAATCCCAAATCCGCAATCAGAATGGCAAGGACGGCGGGACTTGAACCCGCTAGAGTTAGCTTGAAAAACTAACGGCGCGACTCTTTGCATTCGTCCTCGTGTAATGCGCGTGAGAAGATTTGAACTTCCAACCTGCTGATTTTAAGTCAGCCGCCTCTTGCCGAATTGGGCTACACGCGCTTGAAATTTGCGATTTTCGATTTGCAATTTGCGATTGAAAAAAATACTCGCGGCAAGATTTGAACTTGCAACAACAAAGATTTGAGCTTCGTGCGTCTTCCATTTGCGCCGCGCGAGCCTAAAAAACAATCGCAAATCGCAAATCGCAAATAAAAATACCGACGGCGAGAGTCGAACTCGCAATAACTAGTTTCTAAAACGAGTGCCTTTGCCGTTTGGCTACGTCGGCGTGAAAAAATTGGTCTGAGCGGCAGGATTCAAACCTGCGAAAACTTGTTCCCAAAACAAGCCCGTATAGTCATCTGCGGAACGCCCAGAAATTAAAAATTGGCTTCGGGTAAAGGATTCAAACCTCTATTTTATGATCCAAAATCATACGTCCTGTCAGTTGGACGAACCCGAAAGAAAACAAGTAAAAAGGCAAAAGGTAAAAAGCAAAATTTAAGAAAGTGTGATATTTTTTACTTTTTACTTTTTACTTTTGCCTGCCGAATGGTGACTTCGGCAGGACTCGAACCTGCAACTTCAAGTTTAGAAGACTTGTGTTCTAAATCCATTGAACTACGAAGCCGGAAACATTTGGAGAGGGCGAGAGGACTCGAACCTCCAACCTATTCATTCGTAATGAATTGCGCTAATTCCATTGCGCCACGCCCCCAAATTGAGGGATGAGGGCAGAGGGATGAGGGATGAATAAGCGGTGATTTAAATTCATCCCTCATCCCTCTGCCCTCATCCCTTAAAACTGGCAGGCACGCTCAGATTTGAACTGAGAACTTCGATTTTGGAGACCGAGATTTTGCCAATTAAAACTACGCACCTTTGTAATTTTAGATTTTAGATTTTTGATTTGCGATTGTAAGAAAAATCAAAAATCGGCAATCAAAAATCTAAAATATCTGGAGTGAGCGACGGGAATCGAACCCGCAACATTCGGTTTGGAAGACCGACACTCAGCCGTTTGAGTTTCGCTCACTTGAAAATGTGAGCGGTGAGCGGTGAGCGGTAAGCAGAAAAAAAACTGCTCACCGCTCACTGCTTACTGCTCACTATTTTTTTGCATCGGGAAAGATTTGAACTTTCATAGCGAAAACGCAACTGTTTTACAGACAGCTTAACCTTTAGGGCGATTGCAAAGTCGCAAAACATTGGACGAGTTTTCTTTAACACAGATGCACACAGATAAAAACCGGATGATTTTTGATAATTCAAAGCAATATCTCTGCTTTTATCTGTGCCAATCTGTGTGCATCTGTGTTAAAAATGTTTTTTTTCTGACTTTGCAAGAACCCTAGCTTAACCTTACCAACGGCGACCGATGCGTGAAAAATATAAAATTCTGTGTAAAAATGAAAAAGGCAGAGAAGATTAGACAGACTTCGGACGCAATTATGCCTCGAATGAGTCAACAAGATTTTTTTCTTCGGAACTCGCCAAAGTTAAACTAAAGAAAAAAATCTTTCCAAACTCTCTGCCTTTTTCGATTTTGTTCGGACGATTTTAAGTTTCGCCGCATCTTCGCGCTCAAAACCTAAAATCTCCGAACTTTTTCGGTTATTCAGTTGTCAAAAAACAAAAAGGAGCGGTAACTTCGTCCGTTCTACCTGAGAACTTTCGCGTTACCGCTCCAAAAACAATTTCGAGTCTTAAAAAAAACTCGCTAAATTTTTACGTTTCGGGAGCGGAAACTGCCGCTCCCGCTAAATCAATTCTTATTACCGAGTCGGTCTAAGCCGACGGTTTTCGGTTGATAATTCGTATTTTCAAAATTCGCACACAAATCGGCTGACAGACTTCTGCTATACCGCATCTCACGTCCGGCGGGCGAGTCTATCGTTTGCTCAATTGTCTGTGTCCAAATATGAACCATTAAAAATTATCTCCTATAAAAAATTCTGTCGTTCGCACAATTTGTCGAACCGTGAAAAGTTTTAGCACGAAAAAAAACACCTTGTCAAGCCTTTTTTGTAATTTTTGTAATTATTTTTTTCGTGAAGACGAAATTTACTGAAAATGTTGAAAGCCTTTTGCGGTTAAAATTTCTAATTTTTCGTCGGTAATAAGTTCAATCATTGCTACATTTGCAGTTATTTCTCCGATGCAGGAAATTTGATAGTTTTGCAACTCTTTTTCGAGCTTAAAAATATTTTTCGGATTAACTGTAAAAAGCAGTTCAAAATCTTCGCCGCCGTTCAGAACTTCAGAAAAGGAGAAAAGGAGAAAGGGAGAAAGGGAGAGATTGGCTTCACTTTGCGACTTTGCGACTTTGCGACTTTGCGTTAAAAAATCTTCGTCAATCGGAATTTTATCAGCAAAAATTTTTGCACCGATTTTGCTTTCATGACAAATGTGCGCCAAATCCGACGAAATTCCGTCGCTCAAATCTATCATCGAAGTTGCCAAATTTTTTGCGCCGATAATTTTTCCGATTTCAGTCTGCGGATTTGGCGCAAGCTGGCGCAAAAGCAGATTTTTATGTTTAGTTTTTTCGCCGTTTTCAAGCAATTTCAAACCGATTGCTGCGCCGCCTAATTTGCCCGTAACATAAATCAAATCATTAACTTGCGCTCCCGAACGCAAAATGGCTTTTCCTTTTTTGACTTCGCCCGCCGCAATCGAATCAATAACAATTTTATCCGGCGTTTTTGAAACATCGCCACCGATGAGTTCGACATCAAATTTTCGCGCCAAACGCATATAACCGTCATAAAATTTTTCGACAAAATCCGTCTTCCAAATCTCTTCGGGAACGCCAAGCGAAACCATTGACCAGATAGGCTTTGCGCCCATCGCGGCGACATCGGAAAGCGAAACGGCAAGCGATTTATGACCGAGAAATTCGGGCTTTGTCCATTCCAAGCGGAAATCAATATCTTCGACTAATAAATCAGTTGTAATGACTAAATCGGTGCGCGAATCTTTCGGTAAAACAGCGCAATCGTCGCCGATTTTTGAGAGCGAATATTTATTTTTAAGATTCGAGATAAATTCAAATTCGGACTTCATAAAAAATACATTGACATAAACCACTTAAATTCATACAATAACGGCGGCGGAATTTAATTAAAACTTTAACATAAAAGAGGTCAAAAATGGGATACGCGGCAGTTGCCATACCGGAAAAAATATTCTTTAAAATCGGCGAAGTTTGCGACATCGTGGACGTGCAAGCGCACGTTTTGCGCTATTGGGAAACCGAGTTTCCACAGCTTTCACCGCAGAAAAATCGTTCGGGACAAAGGAGTTATCGGCGGCGCGATGTTGAAATTGCGCTTCGCATCAAAGAACTTCTTTACGAGGACGAATACACGATTGCCGGTGCGCGAAAAAAATTACAACTGGATTTGCGCGAATCGAGCCGTCTGAAAATCGTTCCGGCACAACCCGCAAAGGAAGAAACCTTTATCCGCGAAGTTCCTGTGCCGATTGTTAAAGAGCCGGAAGCGGATTTTGAAGAAAATTTGAGCGACATCGAAGAATTTAAACCAAGCCAACCGCTTGAACTCGACGACGAACGACGCGAGGCGATTCATAATTTGGCTTCGCAACTTTTGGAACTGCGCGAAATGTTGACGCGAAAATCTGCCGAAGACCGCCAAAATTTTCAAAGGAAATATTGAGTTTGACAAATTGCGCGGCAATTTCTAATCTTTAACTTCGTCTTGTCGGGACGTGGCGCAGCCTGGTAGCGCGCTTCCTTGGGGTGGAAGAGGTCGCATGTTCAAATCATGTCGTCCCGACCATATTTTAATCAATAATTTTCACACTCAAGAGACTAATTCTTTAATCAATTTCCAATGTTTCTCTTTATAATTGTTGTGTTAAATGAAATTCGTTTGAAACGTCAATAACGAATAATGTAATTTCTGATTGAGTGCATTTGAGTATTTTCTCTCTATCATTTTTTTGAATGCGAGCTAATTTCTCAGCACCGTAAATTGGTTTGAAGTGCAAAAATCCGTTTAATTCAATTGCTAATTTCAAATCCGGAAAATAAAAATCCAACTCTAAGCCGATTGTTTCATTTGAATTACATAAAAATTTAAGAGCCGGAAAGTTTAATTTCAGTTCCTGCTCTAAATAGTATTCTAATTTTGAGCGTTTTGTTCCGCTCTTTTTATGGCGATTATTATAAGAAGCAGAGCAAGTTTTCGAGCAGAAGACGTTATTTTTGGTTTTTCTTATCTCGGCGGGCGTTTTTGATATAAGTTTGGAACACCAAGCGCAAGAAAAGTTTTTACCTTTTTCTTGCAAAGCATAACGACATTTGATGGAACAAAAAAATCTCCAGCCTCTTTTAACTGATTCATTGTATCTGCCAATAGATTTTATTGATTTTTCGCCGCAGTATTCGCAATCAACTATTTTCATACTGGAAAGAAATAATAATAAATTGGATTTTTAAAATCTTTTCAAATCCTGTCGTCCCGAAACTAAAAAAGGCTTTCAATCGGTTTGATTGAAAGCCTTTTCTTTTTAATTTTCAGATTCTTTTTCGGCGACCTCAACATCAATATCTTCGGGCAATTCTTGAATCGCATCTTCTTTTGAAGACATTTTAGCAATCATTCGCTTGACCAAAACTTGATTTATCAGAACAAAAGCGGCGAATACGATTACGCCCAGAACACCAATAATCGGGCTGTATGTAAATGCGCTGTTTTCCAAAAGTTTTGCAACTTTATAATCGGCAAAAGCGCGGTCGAGCCAAAAAGTTTGGAGAATTATGAAAGCCGAAAAGTAAAGCAATGTCGTCCAAAAAGCCCAAGATTTTTCGGTTTTCCAAAGAATCACATTTGCCAAAGCCAGCAAAAGCACCGAAGTTATCAGCAGATAAATTCTTCCGTATCGAAACCAACTTTGAAATTCCTGAACGACGAAATCGGGTTTTGAAACACTCGTCAACCAATCCGAAGCCATATACGTCAGAAAACACATTCCGAAAATAAAAACTGCCAATGCTAAAAGATAAATTTTGTTAAGCATAGACGAATTTTTAACACAATTTTGAAATTTAATCAAAAAAGACCGTGCAAGATAATTTCTTAAATTGTGATGTTCAAAAAACATAACCACGAAATAACACGAAAACTCAAGAAAAAAGTTAATAGTTTCGTGAGTTTTCGTGTTATTTCGTGGTTAAAAATCCTGATTTTTAGATTTTTTTCTACTTTGGCGTTATTGTAAAATAGCGCGTTTGACCTTGCCGATTGATGAGCAAAAGTATTGGTTTTGCGCCTGATTTTTCAAGCGCGGAACTTGCTTCGTCGTTGGTTTTAACAGGTTGACCGTTGATTTGTGTAACGACATCGCCGCGCATAATTCCTTGTTCAGCCGCCGCGCCGTTTTCATCAATCTCTTCAACGACTAAACCTTGTGTTTCCGCCGGAAGTTTGAGTTGACGCGCAATATCAGGCGAAAGCGTGGTCAGCGTTAAACCGAGTTTGCCGTTTTGATTTTTCTTGTTTTCTTCTTTGTTTTCGCCGCTCGGATTTTCTTTGTTATCCTTACTGTCTTTTTTGATGTTTTCAACACTGAATTCATCAAGCGTAATGCTCAATTCTTCGGTTTTCCCACTGCGCCAAACCGTAACTTTAATTGCAGTTCCCGGCGCAGTTCCGGCAACTTTGTTGCGTAAAACATTGCTGTCATCGGTCGCTTCGCCATTGATTGCAGTGATAATATCGCCTTGCTTGATGCCGCCTTTTTCAGCCGCCCCGCCCGGTTTGAGACTGTTGACGATTACGCCTTTGGCTTCTTTCAATTCAAGACTTTTAGCAACTTCTTCCGTAACGTCTTGAATGCCGACACCGAGCATTCCGCGTTTGACTTTGCCGTTTGTAATGAGCTGATCCATCACGGATTTCGCCATATTCGACGGAATCGAAAAACCGATGCCGATGTTGCCGCCGCCGCCCGAATCCGAAATAATTTGCGAATTGATGCCGATGAGTTCGCCTTGAACATTAACCAATGCGCCGCCCGAATTTCCGCGATTAATCGGCGCGTCGGTTTGCAGAAAATCTTGGAAAGAAGTTCCATCGCTCAAGCCTGTTTGTCTGCCTTTGGCGGAAATAATTCCGGCTGTAACGGTTTGCCCGATGCCGAGCGGATTACCGATTGCCAGCACAATATCGCCAACGCGAACTTGATTTGAATCGCCCAAATTCAAAAACGGAAAATTGCCTTCTGCGCCTTCGATTTTCAGAACAGCCAAATCGGAAGGCTCATCGGAACCGACAATTTTTGCCGAATAAGTTTTATTATTTTCCATCTGAACCGTGAGTTTTTCCGCGCCTTCGACGACGTGATAATTTGTCAAAACCGTGCCGTCGGCATTGACGATTACGCCCGAACCAACGCCGCGTTCGACTCGCGGACGCTGTTGCTGTTGCGGCATATTCGGCAAAAATTCGCGGAACAAATCGCCGAAGGGAAATTGACCTTGCGGATTTTGTTGCGCCTTGCGCTCGGCGGCAATACGCACGACTGCCGGCGAAGATTTTTGCACGATGTCGGCGTAAGATGTCCGCACACCGTCAACGACAACCGGAGCTTGCGGTTGCGGTGCTTGCTGGTTTTGCGGCAAATTTGCGGTTTCGCCGCCAAAAAGTCCTGCTTTGCATCCCGAAAATATGACGACCGATGCAAGAAGCGTAAAAATTGTAATTTTTTGAACTGCTTTTCTAAACATTTAATTATTTCTCCAAAATTAAAAAACTCTATTTGAAATATTACTCCAAATAGTTGCGGTTGTGTAAAAGGCAACGAACATTTTTACGAAAAAACAGTAAGGAAGTTCAAAAAAAGTCAGAATAAAAATCAAAAGCGACTCTGCTTTAACTAAAAAAGCCAAGTCGCTACCGAAGAAAAACCGATGTCTTTATACAAAAAACAGCGGCTTTTCCCAAATATAAATCTATAAGAATCGGGTTAGAAAATCTTCTTCACAATTTTTTTCGATTTGTTATAAGTCCATTTGCCGCCTTTATATGTTTGTTTTCCGACATAAACCGTGCCTTTCGACGTTTTTCGATAAACATAGCGAGTGCCGTTTGCCGATTTGCGATAAACATATTTGCCGCCGCGATAAGTTTTTGAAGCAAGACTTCGATTTTTCTTTTTAACCGTAACATTTCCGTTTCTTTGCGCCATCACGCTCAACGAATCTGAAACAAAAGCCACACCCAAAATCATTGCTAATGCAAAAAATAAACCTAAAAACTTTTTCATAAAAACTCCTTTTTGTAATTGAATATATTTGTGTAATCATTCGATACACTTTAAAACTTACAAATTGAAGTTGCAAAAGGTGTGCCATAAACATTAATTTTGCGAACGGACATTTTCGCGTAAGATTTTAACGACATCTTCAGTCGAAGTTCCGGGCAAAAAGACTTCAAAAACGCCTTTTTCTTTGAGTCCGGCAATATCTTCCTGCGGAATAATTCCGCCGACGAAAACAAGGCAATCATCCATTCCGCTTTCGCGCAAAAGATTGATAATTCGCGGGCAAAGCGTGTTATGTGCGCCGCTCAAAATCGAAATTCCAACTGCGTCAACGTCTTCTTGCAACGCGGCAGACGCAATCATTTCGGGCGTTTGGCGAAGTCCGGTGTAGATAACTTCCATTCCCGCATCGCGCAAAGCACGCGCTACAACTTTCGCGCCGCGGTCGTGTCCGTCAAGTCCTGGTTTAGCGACTAAAATTCTGATTTTTCTTTCATTCATAAATACAATATTTCAAATTGACCAATTTTCGATTTTCAAACCTTCAATTTGTGAAAAGTCTGAAAAATTTCTCGTCAGCAATATTGCATTTTTTGATAATGCAATCGCCCCGATTTTCAAATCCATTGTTCCTATCCGAAGCCTTGATTGTTGAAGTTTCTGAAAGATGTTTCCGGCACTTTCATCAAAATCCACAATCGGCATCATACAAAAAATATTCAAATGTCGAGTGAGTTTTTGATACGCTCTGATTTGCGCTTCAATATTTTTTGCCTGTGCCAAATGACTAAACCATCCTCGCGTTTGTTCTTCGTAAGTCGTGATTGTGGTGTAAAAAGTAGTTTCGCTCGTTTGACGCAAATGTTCAAGAATTTTATCAGCTTCTTTACTTCGACGCTCAAGTAAGGTCAGATGATCGGTGTCGAGAATATACATTTAGCTTTTTGTATCCTCAATTATTGGCGGACGCAAAGACTCACGATATTCGCGTCCGAACTGCATTGCCTTATCGAAATCTTCATCATTTTCAAAAACGCCGACAATTTTTTCCCACCAAGGCAAACTCCGATTTTGTCCGTTATTTTTCAATTCGGCGACTTCTGTTTCCAACGCTGATAAGCGTTTTTCAATTTTATTTGCATCAATCTTCATCAATCTAATTATATTAGCGAACAAACTTTTCAAGCAAGTCGCCGCGTTTAATGTAAGGTTTCAGTAAAATATTTTAATCAAAATCCATCGCCGGCGCACCGAAAAGACAGCGCAATTTGCCGACAAAAGTTTTCTTCGTTTTCATCACGTCCCAAGTTTCCGCCCAGCCGTGCGAATTAATCCAAAGCCAATTATAGCTGTCAATCGGTTTGATAATTCCGTAGCGAACTTCTGCTTTTTCCTCAATGAATGAGCCAAACATTCGATCAAAAAAGATAAAAATTCCGGCGTAATTTTTGTCTAAATATTCATCATTTACGCCGTGATGAACGCGATGATGCGACGGCGTGTTGAAAATATATTCAAACCACGCAGGCATTTTTTTGATAACTTTAGTGTGAATCCAAAATTGATAAAGCAAATTTATTCCGTGCATAAAAACGAACGACCAAAGCGGAAATCCGAGATATGCCAGCGGCAAATAAAATATCCAATGAGCAATGCCCGAAAACCAACTTTGGCGCACGGCAACCGACAAATTATATTGATTTGACGAATGATGAACGACGTGAAAATTCCAAAAAAAGCGGACTTCGTGGCTGATTCGATGAAACCAATAATAAAGAAAATCATCCGCAAAAAGCAAAATCGTCCACGCCCACCAAGTATCCAAAGGCATTTTATACGGCGCAATATTTTCGTAAATATAACCGTAAAAAAAGACTTGAATCAGCCCAAAAACTAAACCGAAAGCCGCACTTCCAAACCCAAGCGCAATATTTGTCCAAACATCTTTGGAATCGTAATTTTCTTCGTAACGAACGGACAGATATGTTTCGACCGCAATCATCAGCGCAAAAATCGGAATCGCAATATCTGTCGGTTTGAACATAAATAAATTATAAAACGCTTTGAAAAAATAATCTTGCTGAAAATTCGTTTATCGCAATTTTTGATTGAAACCGTGAAGCATCTTTTTGACTTCGATAATCTCCGTAAGAATTATTTCATAATCAGTTTTTGAAAACATCTCAAGGTCAAACGCCAAAAGCGCGTAATATTCCAAACGATTTGCAAAACTAAGCGCAATATAAAGACTTCTTGAAAACTCCGAATCGTTTGGCTTCCCGCAACCTTCGGCAATATAAGCCGGAACGTCAACGCTCGTTTTTCGCAAAGAATTTCGCAACCCGAAAAGCTCTTCACGCGGAAAATCCAAAGTTAATTTATAAATCAACAACGTCAATTCGTGCGCTTTCTGCCAAACTTTGAGATTTCTAAAATCTTGCATAAAATTAGTTTATTACGAACAGAAAAAAGCTAAAAGCTATTGGCTAACAGCTTTTAGCTTTTTAAATAGAACCAAGCAATTTTTTCATACAAACGCTGTTTTCGATTCCTTCATATTGACCGTAATTCGAAATAATTTCGTAACCGCTTTTTTGATACAGCGCGATGGCTTCGGGTTGTTTCAAACCTGTTTCCAATACACATTCAGCAAAATTTAATTCTTTCGCCCAAGTTTCGAGTTCCGCCAAAATTTTTCCGGCAAATCCGCGCCCGCGCAAGTTTTCTCGAACATACATTCGCTTTATTTCGGCAACTTGCGGCAAATATTCCTTAAACGCACCGCAACCGACAACTTGATTATTTTCGTATGCCACGACGACTTCACGAATTTTATCAATCTTATTAAATTGCGCGTAAAACGAATGTTCCGCGCCATCCCGAATCGCAAGTTCACGGTCAAGAAAACCAAAGAGTTCACGAAAATCTTTGTCATCCGAGTTTGTTCTAATAATTTGCAGCATAAGGATTTTAGTTTTATTTTGCAATTTTATGTTACAATTTGTCCATTTTAAGGAGAGCAACTATGCGCTATTTACGATTTGTCTTAATTTTCGTTTTCGCTTTTTTCATCACCGCTTCGGCTCAAACCAATTCAAGTTCAACGCCTTCGCCTACGCCGCAAAAAGACAAAGCTCGGCTCGAACTCGAAGCCAATGCGCTGGGTTTAGCGGAATCGGCGGTTTCGGACGCAAGCAGTCTGAAACTTTGGGAAAATCGGGCTTTGGTTTTCGCGCTGGCGGGCGATTTGATTTGGGAAACCGACCAAAAACGCGCCCGTGTGCTTTTCCGAAACGCCGTCGAAGAATTGAACGCGGGCAATACTGTTCCGAAGGAAAAGCCGAAAGATTATTATTCTGATTATGATTATTGGCTCGATTTTTCGCCGCGTCATACGGTTTTGCTGATTATCGCCGCTTACGATGCTGATTGGGCTTTGACGCTCTTGCAGGAAACGCGCCCGCCCGATTTGCAAGCCGCGCTCAATCAAAAAGCTCTGCCGCAAACGACGACGATTAATCAACAAAAAACGCAAACGCAGAAAATGTCGGACGAGAAAAACCGCTACAAAATTCAGCGCGAACTCGAACTCGAACAAAAATTTGCCGCCAAAGCCGCCGAAGAAGATCCGCAAAAAGCCGCGAAACTGATTCGTGAAAGCCTGAAGAAAGGCGTTTCGCAAGCGGCACTCGGTTTGGTTCAGAAAATTTATCAGAAAGATGAAAAACTCGCTAAGGAACTACTTGATGAAATTTTCAAAAAGATTATGGACACGGATTTCAAAGACAACAATGAAATCATATATGTAGTTGGCGGAATTTTGCGTGAAGCATCGCGCGAACAGCCCGCAAAAGCGGACGAAAAAACCAAAACGCTCAAGCCTGACGAAAAACAAATCAAAGACCTTGCAAATAAACTTGCGGACTATTTTCTGCAAAATTCAAAAGGTGAAAATAGTTGGCAATTAACTTCATTTGTGGCAATTTTGGCAAAATTCGTTCCCGAAAAAGCCGCTCAGTTGAAAAAATTGATTCCCGAAGATCAGCAAGACTACGCTGATTATATGGCTTTAATGTCGGACACGAACGCCAAGCCGGAAAAGTTGATTGAAGAAGCGGAAAAGTTTATCGCTTATCAAAAATACGAGCTTTACCGCGCCGCCGCCGACAAAATAATCGCCGCCGGACAAGGCGACAAAGCCCGCGAAATGTTTCGCAACGCTGCAGACAGCAAACAGCGCGACGACATTCTGAAATATATTGACGAAAAACTCTCCGCCGCCGCGCTCAAAGAAAACAAAACCGACGAAGTGCAAAAAATTCTCGCCAAAGCCGATTCAAGCAGTTCAAAAATCAAAATATTAGTTGATTTGGCGATAAATTTAGAGAACAAAAAAACCGAAGACGACCACGAAGCCGCGCTCAAAATGTTGGAAGATGCAAAGAAACTCGTCCCCGATGTTCCCGACAGCAACGAAGCCGCCGCCGATATTCTCAAACTCGCTTCCGGTTATGCGATAGTCGCACCCGAAAAGGCGTTTCCGCTTTTGACAAATTTGATTGAAATGACCAACGATTTGCTAACCGCAAAATCACTTATCGCCAAATATAACCGCCGAAATTTCGCGTTTAAACAAGGCGAACTGATTTTTATGACCAACATTCCAATTTCCGCCACGACTTACGGCAAGGAATTAAGCAGTCTTGCCACGTCGGATTTTTCGCGCACCAAAGGTTTGATTGATTTCGTCCGCCGCGACGACGCACGAGTTTTGACGAAAATTCTTCTCGCCCAAAGCATCATCAAAGGCAAAATCATCGTTGAAGGCGCGATGAATTTTAATTATGAAAGTTTTTGAATGTGGAATTGTTTGAAATTTCTTGATGAATTGCCGTCAGTCTTTAGCTGACGGACGGCAAAATCAATGAACAAGGCTTTAGCCGAATTCCAAAAAAATAAAAATTCCGCTTGGCTTTAGCCTAATATTTACGCTAAAGCGATAAGGATTTTATTTATTTTACAGATTTTTGGCTAAAGCCTTCTGGCTTTTCAACTTAAATCCGTCAGCTAAAGACAGACGGCAATCCATCAAATATTAAATTCAGTTCATATAAACACTTACAGTCTTTTACCTTCGCCGCAAGCCGCCAATAATGTTTCAAATCTGCCGTCCCGCGTCTTTTCTTGCTTGGCAGTCATTACCCAATTAATCATTTGTTTGCGATACCAATTCGCCTGTTTTTCAAAGAAATTCCACGCGCTTTCGTTCGCTTTAAACTGCGTTTCAAATTCATCCGAAAACTTTTTCAACTCATTTTCATAAGCGTAAATCGCCGATTTTTCATCCTTACGTTTCGCAAAAGCCGCAATTCCCGCAGGCATCATCAAACCTTTTTCCCTCAAAACCCGAACCTTTTCAATATTCACCGCGCTCCAATTCGAACTCGCCCGACGCGGCGTAAAACGATTTGAATAACTTTCCTCATCAATCTTCCGCCGCACGCCATCAATCCACCCAAAACACAAAGCCTGATCAACCGATTCGCTCCAAGTCATCCACGATTTGCCCGATTTAACATTATAATAACCGACAATAATTTCGGTTTCAGTTTCGTGATTTTCCTCAAGCCATCGCCGGAAATCTGTTTGTGTCGGAAAGAATTTTGGAGTCATAACACTCCTGCTTTATCGTCTATGTATTTTAGTTGGACGGGTAATTCTTTTTCTGATTTGTGAATAAAATCTCCGTAATTACTGTAATGCCAAACTCGATACAAGTGCCAAGTTTCATAATTACCCTTAACCGCTGTCTCTTTGATTTTATTCTCTCGATTTTCCTGTATTCGGGGTTTTGAAATTCCTAAAGCACGGATAAAAATATCAAATACTTTGTTTCCAAAACAAATAATGTGTCTTGTTAATGTGTCGTCAATCGAACGAACTTTTTCAGCAAATTTTTTGATGGCATCTTGTTCTTCGACTTTCACTAAATTTGAATTCGTTTCAATTTGTTCGGAAATATCGGTCATAAATCCGCCGATTAAATTTGAAAGATTAGCGTCTTGAACAAATCGCTTAAGCCGTTTGTCGCCAATATGACCTTTTGTGTGAAAGTTAGATAAAGGCGAAACTTTTGATAAGTTTTTTGCGACGTTTGACCGATTTAATCCGACAAAAACTACCCTACTGTGAAAGAGTTCCAGTTTTGAAAGAAAAAAGGTCAGACTGTTTGAAGTTTCTTCATCCCAAACAGCCCAACTACTTGTTTCAATTTCTATCAAGCTATTAAATATTTCAAGTGAAATCATTTTCGTAACTGCTAAAACGCTGATTCTTCATAAATTCCGTAGGCATCACGCAAATCCGGGCAGACTTCTTCGACATTTAAGCAAAAGCAAATTCGCTCATTTTACGCAAAGTTTCAGAGCGAAAGCCAAGCACGATTTCGGTTTTTGAAAAGCCGTTTTCGAGCAAATCGGTGGCAATTCCATGTGATGTTTTGTCGAGTTGAATCCAGATTTTGCCGTTGAGGATGTCGAGATGAGCAACGGTTTGATGAACGCGAATTCCGTTTTCCCAACCGACTTCGACTAACAGATAACGGTCGTGTTGGCGGTCGAAAACGACTTCGGTTTCGATGCCTTCTTCGGCAAAAGGCGGTTCGGTATATTTAGACAAAATTTCTTCGATTTTGCCGCGCATTGTTTCTAATTTATCCATCCGACAATTTCCTCCTTTTCTTCATTTACGCCAAAAACTTTGGCTAATTTGTGTTTGGTCAGCAGTTCGTGAAATTCATTTTGAAAAATTGATTGAAAAATTTCATCGGGAACTGCCAAAAAAAGTTCGCGGTCAGGTTCATTTTCCGACAAAATTGCCCGATAAAAAATAAACTGTCCGAGCGCATTTTCCAAATCATTCATTTCTGAAGCACCGACAAAACTTTTTATTTCTACGGCAATTTTACGACTGCCTTTTTCAGCCGCCAAAATCCGTTCCGCTCCCAAATCTACATAAAGTTTGCGCCCTTTATATTTCATACGAAACGGATCGTCAGTAACTTTCCAACCGTCTTTGATAAGCGCATTTTTCACGCAATTATGAAGTAAATCTCTTGCAGGCATATTTCTAAATATAACATAAAAAATCTTTCAAATTCTAAAGTCGGTTTTTCATAAATCCCATAAACATCGTGCAGAGCCGTGCAGATTTCTACGAACGGCGCAGGTTTTTTACTTTACTGTAATATATTCGTTCATCAAGCCGACTAATGTTTGCGAGGAATCCAAACCGTATCCGGCGGCGAACGGAAGTTGGGTTTTGTGCAGGCATTCGCCGGATTTTGAGTTTAGAATGAGATAATAATAATATCCGCCGTCAAATTCACTTTCTTTAATTAGATGTTCCGATAAACTTCTCTAGAAAATCAAGTTCATTGAAAATTTATTAAGGTTATGAGTCTTGATAACCTAAAAATGTTTCCTAAAAATCGAATCAAGTCATTATTTGGACTTGAGCCGGAAGTCTTAGCCGA
>JANNYB010000063.1:0-94249 GCA_031409875.1 Acidobacteriota bacterium
TTTTGTCGCCCAAATCTACTGCTTTGAAACTTGCGCGAAAGATTCAATTTTGTTTTTAGGGTTGAATTGTTAAAACTGTCCAACATACATTTCTTCTTAAATCTAAACAGAAAAGTTGTTTCCGGGATGAAAAACCCATCTTTTCAAAAATTTCAATATACTGTCAGTTGAGAATCAAGTTGGCAGACTTTTATTTTGCTGTCAAGATTTTTTTTATGCTTCGGTAATGCCTCAATAAAAAGTTTTTTTGCCTGCGAAAGATACAAAAATAACGAAAAATAAATCAAACATTATATTTTTTCGTGTCTTTCGTGTGTTTCGTGGGCAAAAAATCTTTCTGTAACTTTTTATTGAGGCTTTACTGTTCCGACAAGAAAAAACTTGCTAAAATTTATGATTATGGCGGAAGAATCTGAAAATTTGCGTTTTATGGGAACGGTTGATCATTGGGCGGTGAAATGCGCTGATTTGAGCGCGTCGGTCGAAGAATATAAACGGCTCGGTTTTACGGTCGAAACGGTTTATGAAGATTGGGCAATGATGCGCGATGCGCGAGGTTTTGGCATTGCGCTTTTGCCGCCCGAATCGAAACATCCGCCGCATATCGGCTTGAAAGTCGAAACTATGGAAGAACTTGAAGCCGCCGCAAAAAAAGAAAATCGCCCGATAAAACCGCACCGCGACGGCACTTCGTCGTTTTACACTAAAGGCATTGACGGCAATATCGTCGAACTAATTTATTATCCGAAAAGTCAGAACAGCGAGCGGTAGCGACCTGTTAAACTGCTAAATTCTGAACAGTAAATTTTCACCGAGTCGCTACCGCTCCCCGTTCTAACAGGAAATGCCCGTTTTCGTGTAAACGTCGCGCAGAGTTTCACGCGCTACGGTTCGCGCTTTTTCCGCGCCAGTTTTTAAAATTTGTCTGAGCGTTTCGTCATCGAAATCTTTAACTTTTTCTTGAAACGGTTTTAAGAATTCGATCACGGCTTCGGCAAGTTCGGTTTTGAAATGTCCATAGCCTTTGCCTGCGAAATTTGCCTCGCATTCTTCCGGCGTTTTATTTGTCATTAATTGATAAATCGTCAGCAAATTGTTGATTGCGGGGCGCGATTCGTCAAATTTTATATCCGTTCCCGAATCGGTAACGGCTTTCTTGAATTTCTTCAAAATCGTGTCGGCATCATCAAGCAAAAATATCGAACCGTTTAAATTTTCATCCGATTTCGACATCTTTTTCGACGCGTCTTGAAGCGATAAAATATTTGCGCCGACGGGCGGAATGAAAGGCTCAGGCACGACAAAAGTTTCACCAAAATCGCGGTTAAATCTTTCCGCCAAATCACGCGACAATTCGAGATGCTGTTTCTGATCTTTGCCGACCGGAACTAGATCGGTTTGATAAAGCAAAATATCCGCCGCCATCAAAATCGGATAAGTAAAAAGCCCGACTCCGGCACGTTCGGCGTTGCCTTTGCCTTTGTCTTTAAACTGCGTCATTCGTTCGAGTTCGCCCATTTTTGCAATGGTTGAAAGAACCCACGAAAGTTCCGCGTGTTCGGAAACGTCCGATTGAATAAAGATCGTCGAAACGTCTGGATTAACGCCTGCCGCGAGATAAATCCGCGCCAAATCCAAAGTTTTCTGCTTCAAAATTTCAGGGTTTTGCGGCAACGTAATCGCGTGAAGATTGACGATGCAATAAAAACTCTCATATTCGTCTTGAAGCGCAACCCAATTTTTCAACGCGCCCAAATAATTTCCGATGTGCAGATTTCCCGTCGGCTGTGCGCCGCTGAAGATTCGTTTTTTCATTGTATAAAGCTAAAATCAGATTTGTTTTATTGACCGCGAAACACGCAAAATACGCGAAATTATTTATTCTTATTTTTCGCGTATTTCGCGTGTTTCGCGGTCAAATTCTTCTGATATTTTAAATTAAAAAAGTAAATACAAAATAAAATTAGTAATCGGACTGGTCAGAAAACTGACAATTCCAAGCTGAATCAAAACTATTAAAATCAAAAATCCGTAAGTTTCGAGCAGTTCGATAATCGGTTCAAACGAACGCGGCAGAAACGATTGCAAAGCCTTACTGCCATCGAGCGGCGGAAAAGGCAACAAATTGAAAACCGCCAAACCGACGTTCATAATTATCGTCATTACGAGCAGAGTCCAAAGCGGCGCGGTAATGCCGACGGCGATGTTTTCGCGTGTAAAAACATTAAACGCAATCAAAACTTTCAAGATAATGCTGACCGAAGTCGCAAGTATCAAATTAACCGCAATTCCGGCAAGCGAAACGCAAACATTCGCCAAATCTTTTTTGCGCCATTTGAGCGGATTTACCGGAGTCGGTTTGCCCCACGCAATCAGCGGAATGTTGCCTGCGGTGTTCATATAACCGACCAAAAAACCGATAATCGGCAACAAAAGTGTGCCAATCGGGTCAATGTGCGGAATCGGATTGAGCGTTACGCGACCTAAACGATACGCCGTGTCGTCGCCGAATTTCATCGAAGTCCAAGCGTGTGCGGCTTCGTGCGCCGAAACCGCAAAAATCCAGACGACCATATAAATTATTAATTTTGAAAGAAAATCTACAATATCCATCAATTATTTCTCCAATTCCCAGCCGAATTTGCAAGTTATCGCTTCAATTTGTTAGTGTCAAAGCAAAGGAATTTTGTTGTCTTGACGCTTAAATTGTGCCATTCTTTTAGCACAAAACAAAATCAAAATTATGCGAAAACATATTGTCGTGATTGCCAGCGAACACAAAGGAAACGAGTTTTTAGAAGAATGTCAAAACGCGGGTTGGCACGTTACGCTCGTAACGCGCAAGGAACTGCTTGATTATCCGTGGTCTTGGACTGCGCTCAATGATGTCAAAACAGTTGAAAAAGGAGCGACTGCCGAAGATTATATTCGGGCAATTACGAATATCGCCGGAGATTTGCCGATTGACCGCGTTGTCGGATTAGACGAATTCGACGTTTTGACCGCCGCCAAAGCGCGTGAGCATCTGCAAATGGAAGGAATTTCCGGCAGTTACGGACTTCGTTTCCGCGATAAATTGCGGATGCGAATTTTAGCTTGCGAGGTCGGATTGCCGTGTCCCGAATTTGTCGGCACGTTTAATGCCGAAGCCGTAAATAATTATCTCCAAACAACTCCTGCGCCGTGGATTGTCAAACCGCGCACGGAAGTTTCGGCTTTCGGAATTAGAAAATGCGAAACGTCGGAACAGGTTTGGGAAGTTTTGAGCGGACTCGATTCGCGCAACACTTGGCGCGATCATCCGTCGCAATTTTTGGTTGAAAAATTTATTGCAGGCAAAGTTTTTCACGTTGATTCGGTCGTTGTTGACGGCAAAATCGTGCTTTCGGGCGTGAGCGAATACGGCACGCCGCCGTTCACCGTAACGCATCAAGGCGGCGTTTTTACAACTTTTACGGTTGACTATAAATCTAAGGAACGCAAAGAGTTAGAGAAATTAAACAAAAAACTTCTCGAAGGTTTTGAATACAAACGCGGTGTTGCCCACGCCGAATTTTTACAATCTGCGGAAACTGGCGAATTTTATTTGCTCGAAGTTGCGTGTCGCGTCGGCGGCGCATACATCGCTAACGTCCACGAACACGCGAGCGGTTTCAGTCTTTGGCGCGAATGGGCAAGGCTCGAAACCGAAACGCCGGAAAATCCATACAAACCGCCGAAAATCCGCAAAGATTATGCCGGAATCGCGCTTTGTTTGGCAAATGAAGAAATGCCCGACACATCGCATTACACGGACGAGGAAATCGTCTATCGCGTTACAAAACCGAACCACGTCGGGCTGATTTTTTATTCAAAGAAAAAAGAACGCCTCGAAGAACTTTTGCAAACTTACAGCGAAAGAATCGCCAACGATTTTCTCGCCGTCGCGCCCGCGAAAGAGCGTTATGACGATTGAAAAACTCATTTTTTTTGAAAGCTAAGAAAAGCGGAATGAACTTAAGTTTATTCCGCTTTTTGTATGAAAAAAATTGTTGACATCGGCGCGTTTTAGGTAGAAAATATTACTGTTCACGCCCTTAAAGTATTCATCCCGAAAAAATCGGCGAGAAGTTTCTATCAAATTTTTAAATAGTAGGAGAAGTTGTATGTTTTTGGAAAGAAAAATCGTTGGAAAGAATTTTATCGTAAAAGTTATCGGGTTTGTTTTGTGTTACGTTATGATTTTCGGGTTTCCGGCGGCAGCTTGGGCGCAAACGAAAGTTAAAAACACGAATAAGAAATCCACGAAAGAGGAAAAAACGAAGCCGTCTGCGAGCAGAAATATTCCGCTTAATCTTGGCAAATTGCCGAATTCGATAAAAAATAAAGTGCGCGACGACCAGATAAAAGGTGAAACTTTTCGCGGCGACGCGGGCATTACCGAAACGGTCGAGCAGATAATGGAGCGTGAACGCAACACGCCGAAAGAAGTGTTTGACCCGAATAAAGTCGAAACGGAAGTCGAACACGAAGAATATCGCCCGAACAAAATCCAGCCGTTTGAAGGCGCAAATCAATCGCGTTTTCCGATTAGCCGAAACGATGATTTGCTCGTCAATAATCTTTTGCCGCAGACCGTCGGCACAAGCATTGCCGGACCGGGCAGAAACACCGATGGCATCGGCGCAATTCCGCCGGACAGCATCGGCGATGTCGGTCCGACGCAGGTCTTGATGCACGCCAACGGGCGCGTTAAAGTTTATGACAAATTAACCGGTGCCGTCGGCGGTTTGGACGTGGTTGATACGACATTTTGGAATTCGGTCAGAAACGGTGCCGGAATTTCCGATCCGCGTGTTGAATACGACCGTCTGAGCGGACGCTGGTTTCTGACGATGATCAATGTTTCCAATACATTGAATCGGGTAATGATTGCCGTCAGCAGCGGTCCGACGATAACGAATACGGCGAGTTTTACATTTTTTCAAATTACGACCGCTACGCAGTTTCTCGATTACGAAACTTTGGGCGTTGATGCCAACGCTCTGTATATTGGCGGCAATATTTTCACTAGTGGCGTCGGTTCATTTGCCAGCACTCGCGGTTATGTCGTCAACAAAGCAAATTTATTGGCTAACACTTTGACAGTGACGGTTTTCAATGGTTTGGCGACAGGTGCAGGTGCAGGTCCATTAACTCCGCAAGGCGTGAGCAACGATGACGCGAGCTTTACCGAAGGTTATTTTATCGGGACAGATAATGCCGCATTCAGCTTGCTGCAAATGCGTCGCGTCAGCACGCCGGGCGGAGTTCCGACAATTTCGGCAAATATCAACGTTAGCACCGCACCATTAACGACAACTTATCCGCTCGGCGGATTTACGGGTGTCGGAGTTCCATATCAAGGCGTTTTGTCCAGCAGAACTTTAGATGATTTGGACGACCGGCTTTTTCAGGCACAAATTACCAGAGATAATGTAACAGGCGTTTCCAGACTTTGGACTTCGCATAATATTGAAGTAAATACTACCGGTGTTGCCGACACAGCGGGCAATCGCAACGGTTCGCGTTGGTATGAAATCACGAATCTGACCGGAACGCCTTCGATAAATCAGCAAGGCACGCTTTTCGATTCAGCCGCCGCCAATCCGAACAGTTTCTGGATTCCGAGCATTGCGGTTTCGGGTCAGGGACACGCGGCAATCGGCGCAAGTTCGGCAGGTTTGGCGCGTTTTCCATCGCTTTATGCGGCTGGCAGATTCAGAACCGACGTGCTTGGCACAACGCAAGCTCCGACTCTGACTCAAACCAGCACAACGACTTACAATCTCGAAAGCGCGAACACGAAACAGCGTTGGGGCGATTATTCAAAAATGAGTGCTGATCCGTGCGACAATCAATCAATGTGGCACGTCGGCGAATATTCCGATGCCGCTAATTCGTGGCAAATGCGAGCCGTCCAACTGCTTGCGCCCGCGCCGCCCGCAAGTCCGACACCTGCGCCTTCAAGCACCGGCGCGGGACAGGCAAGCGTGAATGTTGTCGTTACCGGCGTTTCGGTTGCCGGCACGGAATTTTACGATAATCCGGCAGGTTTTATCTGCAACGCTTCGTGTTCGACAACCGGCACCGGAACTTGTCATATTGCGGCAGCCGTAACTGCTTCGCCGTTGCTCGTGCCGCTGGCGATTAACAGCGTAACTTTTAATTCTCCGACGCAGGTAACGCTCAATCTGAACACTGTCGGCGCAACTGCCGGAACGCACACAATTCAGATTCGCAACCCGGACGGACAAGCAACGACTTTTAATTTACAGATTTTGCCCGTGCTTGCTGCATCTGCACCGCTCGGCGGAAAAATCGTCAATTCGCAAAATCAGCCGATTCCGAATGTTACGGTTTCATTACTCGATACGCAGTCGAGCGTAACGCAAACGGCGCAAACAAATTCGAGCGGCGATTATATTTTTGACAAAACCTTAGTCGGGCAAAGCTATGTTGCCACGCCTTCGCGTCAAGACTTTACATTCGAGCCGCAAAGCCGCGTCATTTCGCATCAGGAAGAAAATCTGACCGTTGATTTCGTCGGCACATCGAGCGTCGTTTCAAATAATATTTTCAACGATTTTGATGGCGACGGGCGAACCGATTTTGCCGTTTTCCGTCCGACGGAAGGCAGATGGTATATCTGGCAAAGTCAGACAAACACGATGCGTGCGGAAAATTGGGGCTTGGCTTCGGACACGCTCGCGCCCGCCGATTTTGACGGCGACGGCAAGACCGATTTGGCGGTTTATCGTCCGTCGGAAGGAAATTGGTATATTCGCCGAAGCAGCGGCGGAAATCCGCAAACCTTGAAGCTCGGCGGCAAAGGCGACATTCCCGTTGCCGGTCATTATGACGGCGACGCGCAAGCCGACATTGCCGTCTGGCGACCGAAAACCGGAACGTGGAATATTCTGCAAAGTTCCAATAATCAAACGCGCCAAGTTTCGTGGGGAACTTCGGGCGACCGTCCGTTGCCGCGCGATTTTGACGGCGATGGCAAAGTTGACCCGACCGTTTATCGTCCGTCTGACGGCAGATGGTATCTGATGTATTCGGGAAATTCCGGCACGAATTCGATTCCGTTCGGCGTTTCTTCCGATGCAGTAACTCCGGCGGATTTTGACGGCGACGGCAAAACCGACATCGCTGTTTATCGCGGTGATGCAGGCGCGTGGTTTGTCCAAAAAAGTTCGGATTCAACCGCTGAAATTACTCTGTTCGGGCTAAACGGCGATAAAACCGTCGCGGGCGATTATGACGGCGACGGGCGCAGTGATTTCGCGCTGTTCCGCCCAAGCGATTCGACGTGGTATGTTAAACAAACGAACGGCGGTTTAATCGCCTTCAAATGGGGCGCAAGCGGAGATTATCCGGCAATTCCGGGTTATTTGAAATAATTCGCCGCTATATTGCAAAAAAAAGAAAGGCATCGAAATTCATTGTTTCGATGCCTTTTCTTTTTACATTTCATCATTTATCCTTAAATCTTTATGACTGCTGACAAAAACTCACCCGAAATTTTAGACCACGATTTGAATCAATATTTCCCCGAACTTTTAAAGTTCAACTCAATCGAAGAAACTGAAAAATCAACCGTTTATCAAAAAATTAAACCGACCGTCGAGCGGATTTTAAATGCCGTTGTGCGTGAAGATTTGTCAGAACCGTCTGCGGTAGCGGATGGTTTAAGTTTGCCCTCGAAACCTTCAAAAAATAATCTTCAACCGCCCGCTACCGCAGACGGTTCTGACACGATTTCGACAATCGCTTGGAACATCGAGCGCGGAAATATTTACGATGGAATTGTTGACGCGCTGAAAAATCACGATGGTTTGAAAAATAAAGATTTATATTTGCTCACCGAACTCGATTATGGAATGGCACGGAGCGAAAATCGTTTTATCGCGCAAGATTTAGCGCGGGAATTGAAGTTAAATTACGCTTTTGCGCCCGTTTATATCGCTTTGCAAAAAGGCAGTGGCGTTGAATCGGAGATGGTCGGCGAGAACACGAAATCAATTCACGGATTGGCGATGTTTTCAAAATTTCCGATGAAAAACGTCCACGCGGTTGCGCTTCCGAACGGCAAAGATAAAATGTGGGGCAAGGAAAAACGGCTCGGATATTTGCGTGCTTTGATTGCCGACATCGAACATCCCGCAGGCGATTTTCGCGCCGTAACTATTCATCTCGACGCGCATTCTTCGCGCAAACATCGGCATTTGCAAATGAAAATCATTCTCGACGCGCTCGACAAATTGCCGAAACTTCCCGTAATTCTCGGCGGCGATTGGAACACAACGACTTACAACGCGCAAACCGCAAATCACGCTATCGCCGGATATTTTTGGCGCGTGTTGATGGGCGTAAAAAATGTCGTCAAAAATCATCTTCCGCATCCCGACCGACATTTTGAAAAAGGACTTTTCGGCGAATTAGAACAGCGCGGATTTGAATATAAAAATTTTAACGAATCAGGCGCGGGAACGCTGCATTACGACATCGAAAGCATCGAAAAAAACACGAATTTAGCCGATTGGGTGCCGGCGTGGTGTTTTCCGTTTATCTTTTGGGCGGCACGTCGTGTTGGCGGAAAAGTTTCGGGAAGACTCGATTGGTTTGCCGGAAAATCAATCGAAATTGTCGGCAAACCAAACACAATCGGCAATTTAAAAAATGAAAATAGCGTTCCGCTTTCTGACCACGACGCTATCGGCTTGGACTTTACGCTTCTAAAAAGCTAAAATTTACAATTCCGAAAAGAATCTGGAATTTGGAATCTGGAATTCGGAATGTAAAATTATGGAAGTATCTTTTTGCCAAACGCTCAGTTTTAACGCTGACACATTTGAATATGATGTCGTTTCACACGAAAACGGCAACGCGACGGTTATTAAATTTCCGATTGACGCAAAGCAATACAGTCCCGGCGATGTCGTTGTCGTTTTGGATAAGGACGAAATTGTTTTTCACGGAATTATCGGTAAATTTGAAGACGGTGAAGCCTACGCTTCCGATCCGAAAGGCTCGCTTTTAGCCGCAACTGTTCAGTAATTTGCGATTTTATTGCTTGACGCTTTCAATTTCTTGCGATAATTTTATTTTTTAAGAATCTGAAATCTGAAATCTGAAATTTGAAATTAAATCGGGGATGTAGCTCAGTTTGGCAGAGCGCGTCGTTCGCAATGACGAGGTCAGGAGTTCGACCCTCCTCATCTCCACCAAATTTTCAAGCACTTAACATTGTTAGGTGCTTTTTCATTTCTTGCGCGGGTTTGGTAAAATCTCAAAACTATGCCGACTCTGTTTTTTCCGCTCACAATTTTGACGCAAAACTTTGAAGACGAAACTTTTTTGGCTGAAGCCGTCGGATTTCACGAAATTTCGCGCTTTCACACCAAAAATGACGAAGCCGCGTTTAACGTCCGCCTCAATGCCGAGCAAGTTTTGAAGGATTCTTACGCAAACTGTTTGCATACGCGAATTGCGCCGGAAAATATTGAACTTAAAGAGTTTATCGTTGAAATTGCGCCGCCGAAAAAATCCGCCGCGTGGCGTGAAAATATTAATCTGAAATTTCACGCACTTGTTTCCGAGCGCGAAGACGGATATTTGAACGCGTTTGTTCCGGCACTTAAAATTGTCGTTTTATCGAAAAAAGTAAAAGATTTTGAAGCGAAAATCGAGCGCGAAATTCATTCTGCTCTGAGCCGCGACGGTTGGATGAAATCTTTGCAATATCTTCGTTGGCTTGAACGTATCGAAAGCGTAACTGTTGAAAATGAAGAAATTGCGCTAACTTTGCCGACGGCAAAACAACGTGCGATTGCCGAAGAAAAAGACGAAACGCAGGAAAAATCTGTCTTGGAAGAAGTCGGCACGGATTTGACGAAAATCAATCTCAAACGCGCTTACGAAACTGAAAAACAAACCGAAATTATCGCGGAAATTCTCAAAGCAAAACAAAAATCGAGCATTTTATTAGTCGGCGCGGCGGGCGTTGGGAAAACCGCGATTTTTCACGAATTGGTGCGCCGACGCGAAGAATTCAACCTCGATAAAAACGAATTTTGGGCAACGAGCGGAGCGCGTTTGATTGCCGGACAGACAGGTTTCGGAATGTGGCAGGAACGCGCTTCAAAATTAATTATCGAAGCGAAAAAACGTAATGTATTCTTGCATTTAGGTAATTTAATCGAACTTCTCGAAGTCGGCAAAAGCGAAAATTCGACGCAAGGAGTCGCATCATTTTTGCGCCCGAAAATTGCGCGTGGCGAATTGTTGGCGATTTGCGAATGCACGCCTGAACAAATTTCCGTTCTCGAACGCCGCGATCCGCATCTCTTGAGCGCGTTTCAGCAAATTCGCCTTGCCGAACCTGACAAAAAAACGAGTCTGCAAATTCTCGAATCCGTTGCCGAAGAATTTTCGGCAAACTTCAGAATCGAAGCGATAAAAACGATTGATTCTCTGCACCGAAGATTTTCGACATATTCCGCTTTTCCGGGGAAACCCGTCCGATTTTTACGCAATGTTTTTGCCGATTTGGAAGTCGGTGAAACGCTTTCGACGCAAAAAGTTTTTCGTGAATTTTCAAACGAAACCGGCTTGCCGGAAATACTTTTGAATGATGAACTTCTGCTTGATTTAGCCGAAACAGAAAAGTTTTTCACCGAAAAAGTTATTGGTCAAACGGAAGCCGTAAATCTTGTAACCAATTTAATCGCAACGGTTAAAGCAAAACTTACGCGACCGCGAAAACCGATTGCTTCGCTGCTTTTTATCGGTCAGACCGGAGTCGGAAAAACCGAATTGACCAAAGCTCTCGCCGAATTTTTCTTTTCCGATGCGGCGCGTCTGATTCGTTTTGATATGAGCGAATTTTCTAACGCACTTGCCGTGCAAAGACTCATCGGCGGCACGGGCGAAGCCGAAGGAATTCTAACCGCAAAAGTGCGCGAACAGCCTTTTTCCGTCGTGCTTTTAGACGAATTTGAAAAGGCTGACGCATCGTTTTTCGACTTGCTTTTGCAGATTTTGGGCGAAGGTCGTTTGACCGATTCAGTCGGGCGCGTGGCGGATTTTACGAATTCGATTATCGTGATGACTTCCAATCTCGGTGCAAGCGAATTTCAGCGCGGAAAATCCGGCTTTTTGAATAATTCGCGTGAACGCCAAGCGGCGAAAAAACATTTCGATTCGTCCGTGCGCGAATTTCTGCGCCCCGAAATTTACAACCGCCTTGACCGCATCGTTCCGTTTGCACCGCTGGACGAAAAAACCGTTTTACACATTGCTGAATTAGAAATTGAAAAACTCAAAAAACGCGACGGTTTGCGGTTTCGTCCGGTTAATTTGGAAATCGGTGAAGAAGTGCTAAACCATTTAGCCGAGAGAGGTTATGACATTCGCTACGGAGCGCGTCCGCTCAAACGCACAATCGAGCGCGAACTGCTTGCGCCGCTTTCGGAAGAATTAAATTTGCGTCCGTTTGATGAAAAATTAACGGTTAAATGTAATTTGCAAAACGGTAAAATTTCGCTCGAATTCATTGCGGAAAACGAGTCGAAAAAGCATTCTTCCGTTAATCAAATTTTAGCAATTCACGCCGAAAGAATCGCCAAACTTCGCCGCAAAATGCAGAAATTTCTCGCAAGTTATAAATTAACCGAACTCGGCGACGAAATTTATCAAATCGCGCGAATCGAAGCCGTTTTGCTTCGCGGAAAATGGCTTTCTGATGAAGACAAATTGCGAATCGAACGCAAACCGAAAATTGTAAGATTTCTCGAAAATGTAAAAGAATTCGGCGAAAATGTAAATATTCAAGAAGACGAAATTTTGCTTGAAATTTACGGCAAATCTTTGTCGGAGAAATCAAATTATTCCGTTGAAATCGGAGAAAAAGAAAAGTATTTGGAAAAATATCTGCTCGAACTTTTAAGTTTGCAATATCAAAAACCGGACGAAATAAAACTCACGATTTTCAGCGAAAATACATCAGCAATGTTTCGGACGTTGCGATTATATCTCCACTATTTGCAAGACTTTGACGGCAAAATAAAACGAGTTTTAATTTTTACTTCGGTAAAACAAAAAGACCAAAAGCCTGAACCGCAAACGCTTTTTGACCGCGAAATTTGGCGCAAGGAAATTACCGATTTTGACAAATTTTCCAATAATTTGCCGAATGATGTTGTCGGAATGTTACTCGAAATCGAAGGCGTTCTCACACTTCCGCGTTTGGGCGCGGAAAGCGGCATTCATCGTTTTGTTTCAGGCGCAAAAGCCGACCACGTGCTTGTCGGTTTAACCGATGCGGTGTTTGAAAAATTTGCACTTCCTGAAGATTTGGAAAAGCGCGATTCGGTGAAATCTCAAATTGAACGGCGCATTTATGATTTACCGCAAAATCAGATGAAAGATTTGCTTTTGAATAAAACTTTTTCGCTTGAAAATGTTGATTTACAAGAAGTTTTTACGAAAGCGGTGGAAGAAAATTTAATGAAAACGTCGGAAAGTTTAATCGAATAATTTAACCGCGAAAAGCGCGAATAACCGCGAAAGATTTTTTACGCTTATTTAGCGGTTTTTTCGCATTTTTCGCGGTTAAATAAAATCAAAATGTTAGTTTCAATTCCCGTTTTAGCAACGGAACAAAAACAACCGAATCAGCCAACGCCGACAGTTTTCGTGCGTCCGCTTTTTGCGCCTCAGCCGGTTGAGCAAGGCGCGAGTTTGCAACGCGCTTTGAACAAATTGGCACAGACTTTGCGCGAAAATTATGAAAATCTCGGCAAAGAAGCTAGACATAATGATCTTGCGTGGCATCTTTTTTCGCCATTGCTTTCGTCAAAAACTTTAAATTTTCGGCTGTTTTTGAGTTCGCAGACGTTTGATTGCAAATACGTTTTCGTAGAATTCGACGCTTTCGGCAAACGAATTGCACACACGCCGAATGTGCCGGAAATTTGGTTTGAATTGGAACGCGGCGAAGATTTCCAAAAACGCGCCGAAGATGTTTTGACCGAACATTTCAAAAATTTAGAAAGAAAAAACGGCAAAAATTCGCAAAATCCGGCAGACCTTTCTTTTCAGTCAAAAGCGTTTGTAACGACGCTTGATTTAAATTTGAATTTGCCGCAAAAGTATGAAAAGAAAGAAGATAATCTTTTTGCAATGCTCGGCGGCGATGAAAAAGTAGTCGGCGCAAACGAGCTTCGGCGCGTCGGGCGTTGTTTGGATTGGCTTTATCCCGATGAATTGGAACGCGCTGTCGGACGCGGCGAAGAAGTTGAAAATTTAACAAAACTGCTCGATGCAAAAGACAAATGCGCCATCGTGATTATCGGAAAACCGCAAACGGGAAAAACGAATCTTTTGCACGAATATGTTTTCAATCACGCGAAAAATCGCAAAAATTCGCAGACTGTCGAACGTCTTGTTTGGCTGATTTCGCCACAACGTCTGATTTCGGGAATGTCGTTTGTCGGGCAATGGGAAAATCGTCTGACGGCGATTTTGGATGAAGCGAAAAACCGCAAACATCTGCTTTATTTTGATGATCTTTTGGGACTTTTTCTCGCGGGCGTTTCAGCGAGTTCAAATTTGAATGTCGCGCAGGTTTTGAAACCTTATATCGAACGCCGCGAGGTGCGCGTTGTCGGCGAAGTTACGCCGGAAACGTGGCGCGTTGTCAAAGAAAAAGACCGTTCGTTTGCCGAAATGTTTCACGTTTTTCGGCTTGATGAAACCGATGAAAACGAAACCTTGAAAATCTCGCTTTCCGTGCGGCGCGATTTGGAACTTAAATCTAACTGTAAATTTGACTTAGATGCTTTGCCGTGCGTGTTGGATTTGCAGAGACGTTATAACCGCGAAGCGTATTTTCCGGGCAAAGCGGCGATTTTTCTGCGCCAAATTGCGGTAAAGTTTCAAGACGCAATAATTTCACGCGCCGATGTTTTGCGCGAATTTGAAGCGAAAAGCGGAATGCGCGTCGCGTTTTTGGATGACCGAACCAAACTCGAAAAAAGCGAGATTATCCGCCATATTTCCGAAGGCGTAATCGGTCAAAAAGCGGCGGTCAACGCGGCGGCTGATGTAATTTCGATTGCAAAATCGCGTTTGAACGACACAAGCCGTCCGCTGGCTTCGTTTTTATTTTTGGGTTCGACCGGCATCGGCAAAACCGAAGCGGCAAAGCAAATCGCGGCGTATCTTTACGGAAGCGCGGAGAAATTTTTGCGGTTTGATATGAATGAATTCGTTTCGCCGTTTGATGTGGCGCGGCTTATCGGAACTTTTGACCAGCCCGAAGGTTTATTAACGGCAGCGATTCGGCGCGAGCCTTTTTCCGTTGTTTTATTGGACGAAATCGAAAAAGCAAATGCTGATGTTTTCAATCTTTTGCTGCAAGTTTTGGGCGAAGGTCGCCTAACGGACGCGCACGGACGAACGGCGGATTTTTCAAATGCGATAATTATTTTGACCTCGAATCTCGGCACACGCGAAGCAAACGTCAAACTCGGTTTCCGCGAGACAAACGATTCAAACGCAAGCATTTACAGGCAAGCGGCGGAGAAATTTTTCCGCCCTGAATTTTTTAACCGTTTGGATAAAATTATTCCATTTGAAAATCTCAGCCGCGAAGATGTCGAACGCATTGCGCGGATTCAACTGCAAAAAGTTTTTGCCCGCGAAGGTTTTGCGCGTCGAAATTGTCGTCTCGAACTCGAACCTTCCGCCGTGCAAAAAATTGTTGACGAAGGTTATAAACCCGAACTCGGTGCGCGTGCGCTAAAACGCGCCATCGAGAAAAATCTGATTCAGCCGATTGGAGCGCGGCTGGCTTCGCTCAAAACTACTGCGCCGACGATTATCAAAATCTCACGCGAAGCGGAAAAATTCGTTACGCAAGTCGAAGAAATTAAACCGCTTGCGCCAGAAAATTCGATTTGGATGACGCACGATTTTTCTGAGATTCAGACGGAACTCGATAAAATCGAAGACGTTTTAAATCGCCTTGAAGATGAAATAGAACATCTGAAACCACACGGCGAAATCGTTCCGAATGATGAAAATCAAGCGCGATATTTTCTCGTGATGGAATACATCAAACGAATCGAACGAATGATTGAACGGGCTGATAATTGGAACGATGAAAAAGCAAAAAGCAAAAGTAAAAAGGTAAAGTCAGAGTCGCGTCAGCTTGTTTCTTTGCGAGATTCGGGCATTGATTTTGCGGAGTTTTTGAGCGATTCAAATTTGTCTTTGCGTTTGAAAGAATTGGCGGAAGAAAACCTTAGATTTGGCGAAACCGCCGCCGATTATGTGCAAGACATTTGGCGCGAAACTGCATTTTTACAGACGATTGCGGATAATTTATCAAAACCTTTGACTGAAAAATGCGTGATGACTTTTCGCTGTGCCGATGTTTATTTCGGTAAGGAAACAATTCCGGCAATGATTGAAAATTATAAACGATTTTTCGGTCAGGAATTGGGTTTGAAAGTCTCGGAAATCAACTCGAAAAATGCAGAAACCGATTATTTCGAGCAATGTTTAGAAATCGAAGGCGTTTTCGGTTTCGATCTTGCCAAAGCCGAAAGCGGCAATCACGTTTTCGTTTCAAAACGCGGCGGTTTTACGCCGATTGAAATTTTCGTCGGCGAATCGTCTGAAAAGAAAGAGTTTAAAGTCGTGCGAATTTACAACGAAAGAAAAATCGCGCTCGATTTCCGCAGCGGTTTGATAACGCGCGAAATTTTGAGTTTTCGTGAACTCAGAACTTTTGTTTTGAGCGGTTTGGCATTGCCGCCGGAGTTAAATTAAAGTAAGTGATAAAAGTAAAAGAAAAATTTATCCACAGATGAACACAGATAAACACAGATGAACTCCTGATTTAATATCTGTATTCATCTGTGTTCATCTGTGGATAATAAAAAAAATGGCAGTTTTTCGGATACCGATTTTAGTTTGGGAAAATTTTAACGGCACGTTTTCGGCGCAAGCTGTCGGGAGCGATTATTTTTTTCCGCCGACGGCTTTTGCCGAGCGGAAAGACGCGGCAATTTCGGAAGTTAAGGAATATTTGCAATGGCTTTTCGAGAACGAATGGTGGCGCGAAAGTGAGGAATTTGAAAATGTAAGTCTGACGGAGTTCCGTGTCGAAATTCGCCCCGAATACGAGATAAAATCGCGTGAAGAAGCGAAAATTAAACAACGCAAACGCGAACCGAAAAAGCGTATTTTCACGAGTGAGGAAACCGTGCCTTTGCGCGTTGCGTGTGTTCATTGGAAAAACGAAAACGGCAATTTTTCCGCCGTTTTGCCGCTTCTCGACATCGAATTTTCGTTTAACCGCGAAAGCGAATTGAAGGCTTTGGTCAATCTGAAAGTGCAGGAAACTCTGCGCGGTTCGACACCGTTGGCTTTGACAAAAAAATTACCGCCAAAAGCCATAATTTTAGAAGAAATCACATTTCAAGCGCGACGTAAAGATGTTGAAAATCAATATGTTAAAGAAACTCCGAATTTAATTGCGATTGCCGAACCGCTTGGCGCAAAAGAGTTGACACGGAAAAGTTATAAGGCTTACGAGCGCGAAAACGAAATATCGGATTTAATCAAGCGTCTGACAAATGAACGCGCCAGCGTCATCATTTTGGGCGCAAACGGAATCGGAAAAACGACCGTTTTGACCGAAGCCGTCAAGCAGATCGAAAAAGATTTATTCACCAAAGCGGATGAAGATTTTGACGATGAATTTGAAGAAATAAAACCGAAAAATCGTTTTTGGCAAACAAACGGCGGACGGCTTATTTCTGGAATGAAATATCTTGGGCAATGGGAAGAACGGCTCGAAAATATTATTGCCGAGCTTTCGGATATTGACGGCGTTTTGTGCGTCGAAAATTTGCTCGATTTGGTGCGCTACGGCGGACGTGCGGCGGAAGAAAGTCTGGCGGCGTTTCTCGTGCCTTACCTTCAGCGAAATGAAATTCGGATTGTTGCCGAATCAACTTTGGAAGAATTAGACGCTTGCCGCAGACTTTTGCCGGCGTTTGCAAATCTGTTTCAAATCGTTCGGTTGCCTGAATTTACGACGGAAAAGGCTTTGACAATTTTAACGCGAATTGCCGAAACAAACGCAAGAAATCTGAAAATCGAATATTCGGCAAGCGTGATTAATTTAATTTATCGTTTGTTTTCACGCTTTATGCCGTATCAAAAATTTCCGTCGAAACAGACGCAGTTTTTGAACGCAGTGTTTGAAAAAGCTGCAAAAGCGCGTCAAAAGGAAGTTTTAGCCGAAAACATTATCGAAGAATTTATCAAATTAACAGGCTTGCCCGAATTGTTTTTGCGCGACGAAATCACTCTGGATTTTGCTGACGTTTTAGCAAATTTTGAAAGCGAGGTTATCGGGCAAACTCAAGCCTGTGAACAAGTTGCCGGAATCGTAACGACTTTCAAAGCCGGATTGAACGACACGAATCGTCCGCTCGGAGTTTTCCTTTTCACGGGTCCGACGGGCGTTGGAAAAACCGAATTGGCGAAATCTTTGGCGCGTTTCTTTTTCGGCGCGGACGATGCGAAGAAAGAAAAAATCGTGCGGCTCGATATGAGCGAATACAGTTTGGGCGGCTCGGCTTCGCGGCTTCTGACAAAATCTGATGGTTCGCCTTCGGATTTGATTCAACAGGTGCGCGAAAAACCTTTTTCCGTCGTGCTTTTCGACGAAATCGAAAAAGCCGACGCGCAAGTTTTCGATGTTTTACTCGGACTTTTTGACGAAGGACGCTTAACCGACAGATTCGGGCGCGTTACGAATTTTACTTCGACGGTCGTGATTATGACTTCAAATCTCGGCGCGGAACGCTTTGCACGCGGCGAAATCGGTTTCAGCGAAAGCGAAAATATTTCAAACGAAAAGGAAATCAAAGCGTTTTTTCGCCCCGAATTTTTTAATCGTTTAGACAGCGTTGTCGGGTTTAAACCGCTCGATAAAATTTCGCTTTATAAAATTACTGAAAAGGAAATTTCAGCCGTTGCAAAACGCGAAGGTTTGGCGGAAAAAACCATCAAACTCGTTTGGACACAGGAAGTTATCGAACATTTATCGAAAAAAGGTTTCGACTCACGTTTCGGCGCAAGACCTTTGCAACGCACCATCGAAACACTTCTGACCGCGCCGCTTGCAGAATTTTTACTGCAAAATTCAAAACTGAAACATTGTGAGATTTTAGTTGAATTCAATAACGGTATTTTGCAATTAACCGACAGAAAATTAACCGTATAGAAAGATAGAACACATAACAAAAATCAAAAATCTATGTGTTCTATCTTTCTATGTAGTTGAAAAATTACCGCAAATAATCTTCTAATTTTGTCGAAGCATCGGTTTTTTCGTCGCGGTATTTGACGATAATCGGCGCGTAAATTGATAAACCGTTTTCTTTGCCGAAACCGCTTGTGATTTGGCGCGAACCTTGCACGACGACTGCGCCGGCGGGAATTTCGAGTGTTTTTTCGGGCGTTGATTTTAGAACTTCGCCTTTGACTAAATCGAAAACCGGCGTTGAGCGCGTCAGAATCACGCCCGAAGCCAAGACGACTTTTTCGCGGACAATCACGCCTTCGTAAACGCCTGTGTTGCCGCCGATTAAACAATCGTCTTCGATAACGACCGGATTTGCGTTTATCGGTTCTAAAACTCCGCCGATTTGCGCCGCCGCCGAGATGTGAACGCGCTTGCCGATTTGAGCGCAACTTCCAACGAGCGCGTGCGAATCAATCATCGTGCCTTCGTCAATGTATGCGCCGACATTGACGTAACACGGCGGCATCAGCACGACATTTTCGGCAACAAACGAGCCGTCTCGAATCGTCGAACCGCCCGGCACGATGCGGATTTTATCTTCCAAAGTCATCGGACGAAGCGGATAAGTTTCCTTGTCAAAAAACCGAAAAGTTTCCGTATCTTTCGACATTTCGATCATTTTACCCATCTTGAAACCGAGCAAAATTCCCTGCTTCACCCAAGCGTTCGCGCTCCAATTTCCGTCCGCATCTTTTTCGGCGGCGCGAATTTCGCCGCGTCTTAGTGCCGTTTTAAATTCTTCAAAATCGGCGCGGTCGTCTGATGAAAATTCGGATTTGGCTAATAATTGTTCGATTTTTTCTTGTAAATTCATTTTATTTTTCGCTCAAATTCGCGGATTTGAACTGTAATTTCGCGTAAATCTTTTTCTTTTTCAAATTTTGCGTCCAACTTTTGTTTTGAGTCCCGTCTTTAGACGGCTGACCGCCAGCGAAGCGCGGCGGTTTTCCGCATAAATGCGGGACTCAAAACACCGCTCGACCAGCCTATCTTCCCAGCCTGTCGGCAAAACAACTGTGGCGCGTCCCAAAACGTCGGCGTGAAATCCTCTTTCCGCTCGAAACCGACTGAAGATGCCAAGATTTTCCGTAACTTCATCACGAAAACCAAAACTTTCGCCGAGTAACAGAAAATCGCATTCGACCGAAAGACGCGCAATCTCCGGCGGGTAATCGGTTACGGCGAAAACCGCCTGCGAGCCGACAATAAGCGGCAAGTTTCCGGTAATTTTTCGCACTTCTCCGGTTAAATCAAAAAGGTTTTGCTTTCGCACAAATTTTAATTGTCCTCCGCCATTCTTGCTGTGTTATCAATCCGGCGAACGGCGACGACGAGCGCAATCTTTGCCCTTCATCCGTTTCGGCGGTAATGATTTTTAAGATATTTTCGAGGCTTTCGGTTTCCAGAATTTTCTTCCATTCGAGCCACGCGCCGACCGCCGGAGTTTGACTTAACCATCTTTGTAAATTAACTTTCGCTTTCTCAATCAAACGCGGATTTTCGCGCAGACGCTCGGCGGCAAGACGATGAACCATCAGCGAAAGCAAATCGGAAAAATTCGCAGCGTTGCGGCTAATCGCGGCAAAATTTTCAAAGCCGGAGAAGTCTTTGACATCGTTTTCCGATTCGGTTTTTAAATTTTCGATTTGTTCCGGCATTTTTTTTATTTTCTGCCAACGATTGTATTTTTTCAATACCTCCAAACGCAAAAAATGTCAGAACAGGAAGCGGTAGCGACTGTTTCGGTGTAACTAAACTTTTCTGTGTAACTAACTCACGTTACGCAGTTTTGGTTTTTATCGCTGAAAGCGACTGACATTATAGCCTAGCGAGAATCGCTAGGTCAGCGTTGATAACGAATTCCGTCGCTGAAGGCGACGAACAAAAAATGCGGCAATTGTTGCTCGCCTTCAGCGAGCGAAATGTTTGCCGCAAATCACCTAGCGATTCTCGCTAGGCTATAATGTTGGTCGCTTTCAGCGACAAAGCAAAAACTTCGTATTTTGCGTAAAGCGAGTAACTAAAACAGTCGCTACCGCTTCCTGTTCTGACCTGTCTTAAATCCCAAGCACATCAATCAATTCCTGAACTGCTCCGGCTGATTTTTGGAGCGCGGCGCGTTCTTCGTTGGTTAATGAAATCTCGATGATTTGTTCGACACCGTTTTTGCCGAGTTTGACGGGAACGCCGACGAATAGATTATTGATTCCATATTCGCCTTCGAGATAGACGGCGCACGGCAGAATGCGTTTTTTGTCTTTCAAAATCGAAGCCGCCATTTCGACTGCACCGAGCGAAGGCGCGTAAAATGCCGAACCTGTTTTGAGCAATCCGACGATTTCTGCGCCGCCGTTTGCCGTGCGTTTGAGAATTTCGTCAATTTTTTCTTTTGGCAAAAGTTCAGTTATCGGAATTCCCGCGCAGGTCGAATAACGCGGCAATGGAACCATCGTGTCGCCGTGTCCGCCGAGAACGAACGCCGTAACGTCTTCAACCGAAACGTCCAACGCTTCTGCCAAAAAGCAACGCATCCGAGCTGAATCTAAAACTCCAGCCATTCCCATCACGCGATTTTTCGGAAATCCTGAACGCTTGAACGCGACTTGCGCCATTGCGTCAAGCGGATTTGAAACGATGATAATAAACGAGTTAGGCGAATATTTCGCAACTTGTTCAGTTACGTTGCCGACAATATCCGAGTTTGTTTTGAGCAAATCATCGCGGCTCATTCCGGGCTTTCGCGGAAGTCCGGCAGTGATAATTACGATGTCCGAATCAGCGGTTTCTTCATACGAATTTGCGCCGACGAGTTTGACATCAAAACCATCAATCGGCGCGGCTTGCGCCAAGTCTAAAGATTTTCCTTGCGGAGTTCCTTCGACAATATCAACCAAAACCACGTCCGCCAATTCCTTCGCGGCAATCCAATGCGCGGCAGTTGCGCCGACATTTCCTGCACCAACAACCGTAACTTTATTACGTCTAATCATTTTTTATTCCTCTTTGTTTGAAAATTATATGTATTGATAAAAACTATTTTGTATCACAATGAAAGACTGAACACAAAATTTGAAAATTGGAAATCAAAATAAAAGTCCAACACGCTTTAGCTTGTTGATAAATTTTATCCACATTCAAGCTAAGTTTCAGCAACAAGCTAAAGCGTGTCGGACTTTTTATTCAAAACTTTACTGAAAAACTTTATCAACCGGCGTAATTGTGATGTCAGACGATTTAACATTTATCGGGAAAACAGAAATTATTTTGTCTTCCGCCAAAACATCCGCCGGTTTTGTCGAAGCGTAACTAATTGTGCCGGGTTTATTTTCGGCGATTTCTTTTTTCAAGCCTTCCGCGTCTTTCGTAATCATTACGACACGCATTTTGCTGCTTGTCAGATGTTTTTTGATCGCCGCGTTCACGTCTGCCAAAGTTAATTTCGACAGCGCAGTTTTCATATATTGATTGTAATTATCAATGCCGTAATAGCGCGAATCGAGTGCGTAACCGAGTTCGGCATCTTTCGTTTGTGTTAAAATATTGACGTATTTCATCAAAAACGCGCGTGTTTCATCAAAAGTTTTTTGATCAATACCGTTTTTGATTAATTTGTCATATTCAAAAAGCGCGGCGCGAAACGTGAAATTTGCGTTTTGCGGTTCAACGGGACGAATCCAGATTTGAAAAATCTGCGATTGCCGCGCCAGATTCGCGTCCGGCTCAAACTGAAACATTCCACGCGGAAAATATTCGATGTAAGCATAATCGCCGTAATTCAAACCGCGAACTTCACGGATTCTGCCGTAAAGATAACTGCTCGACGAACGATGTTGCCCGAAATACGAAGCGACCAATGCCAGCGCAGGAAAGTCTTTGTGTCTGCGATTAACTTCAATCGGAAACCCAAGCGAAATTGCCGTCGCCCGTGTTTCGCGCTGAACAATGTCAATCTTCATTCCGTCCAAAAGAGTCGGCGCAGGAAGTTTCCGCAAAACTTTTTTGCCTTTTGCCAGCTTCGCAAAATCTTTGTCCATCTGCGCCGTAAATTTCGCATCGAATCCGCCCGATAGTCCTATTACAAGATTGGCTTGGGTATAATTCGCCGCGTAAAAATCTTTCACGTCTTGAATCGTCAATTTCTCAAGCGAAGAAATCGTTCCGACCGAATTATGTTCGTAACTCGTTCCCGCATAAATCAAATTATAAAGCCGTTCTTTGCCGAGTTCTTCATCATTGCCTTGGCGCAAACTCGTTTTCAGAAAATCAATCGCGTTTTGTTTAATGCGCGTAAAATCTTCATCACGAAATCCGGGTTCGAGCAACATTTGACGAATCAAACCGTAATATTCGGCGCGTTTGTCATTGTGAATCTGCCCGACAAAAGTCGTCATTTCTTTATCAGTTTGCACGCCGAAACCTGCTGCCATCGGATAGAACTGCTCGACAATCTGTTCGTAAGTCAAAGTTTTGCTTCCACCGTTTGCCAACATCGAAGCCGTCAAACTCGACAAACCTTCTTTCCCTTTCGGGTCGTCCGCCGCGCCAGTAAAAAACTGTATCCGAAACGTAACAATCGGCGATTTACTCTCCTGCAAAACGCTGGCAATTTTCATATTTTTCTGTGCAAAAATCGGCATCGCAATTGCAAAAATCAAAAGCGAAACAATAAAAGTTTTATAAAAATGTCTAATCATATATTTCCTCAAGGAAGAATCTCAAAAGCCGCGCAATGACGCGGACGAAAAATCCCAAAATCACGGCGGTCAACCGTCAAAATCCTCTCAATCTTTAACCTTTCGGCGATTGCCATAATTGCCGCATCAACAAAATCAAGTTTGCTGTCTTCGTATTTTTGCAAAATCTCTTTAGTTCGCTCTAAATCTGCCGATGTTAGCGAAATCAGAGGAATTTGCCTATCAAGCAAATAATCAAATAATTGAAACAACACGCGATAACCGAGATTGCCGATAACTAAATACGACAATTCCGGCAAGACAACTTCCGGCAAAAACATATTCTCCTCGTTTGCAAAAACTATCGAACATTCTTTATGGTCTTTGTCCGATTCATCTAAAACAGCAAACAAAAAGCCTGTATCAATCAACGATTGGTTCTTTAAGAGTCCAGCCACTTCGTTTGGTAATTCCCTCCATCAATATTTCTTCGGCACGACTGGCAATGTCGCCTTTTCCGCTATTTCCGATTCCTATTATTGAGAATCGTTTAGCTTTTTTTTCAGTTTCAACCGATTTATTATTTTGTGCTTCATCGCCATTTGTTTCAAATTTTTCCAAATCTTCAACAAACTCCAAAACTTTCGCCTGTTTATATGTTGGCAAAGCGTGAACTTTTTCTTGGATAACGGTTTCGAGATTCATAATGCTTTCTCCTATTTTTTACTTGCCAAAGTAATTACGGTTTGATTGCTGTCTTTGAAATATTTCTCCGCAATCATCCGAATATCTTCGGGCGTGATTGAATCGTAAAGCGCGAAAATTTTGTCAACGGTGTCAGCCGAACGGCGCAGCGCAACGAATCTGGCAAGCGTTCCGGCGATTGCATCGTTCGAGTTCATTCCCATCACAAAACCATAGCGTAAACGTGAACGAGTTTGATCTAATTGCTTTTGGTCAATCAATTCTTTCGTATATTTTTTGTAAGTTTTGATAATCTCGTCGCGGACGTAAGTTACATCTTTTTCGTCTTTAACCTGCGACCAAACGCTGAAAAGTTCAGGATCAACTTTATCTTCAAAACTGGGCGCAACCCAAACCGCTTTTTGTTCTTGCAAAACTAATTTTTGATAAAGATCGGAATTATCGCCAAAAACGATTCCGGCTAACAAATCAAGCGCGGCTTTGTCTTTTTCAGTTTCCGAAAAAGCCGGAGCGCGATAAGCCACCGAAATATAAGGCAAAGTTGGCGAATTCCATTCGATATGTTTGCTTCGCGCCGCATCTTGCGGTTTTTCAGCCGTGATTTTTACCTGATAATCGCCGCGTTTCCAATCGCTGAAATATTTTTTGACCATTGCCGAAACTTGCGGCTCTTTAATGTCGCCAACCACAATAATCGTCGTATTTTCAGGGCGATAAAAGCGTTTGAAAAACGTCCAAGCGTATTCATATTGATTCGGATAATCTTTAATATCAGCCAAATAACCCATCGTTGTATGACTGTATGTATGATCGCGGAAAGCAGTTTCGCGCAAAACTTCCGACATTTTAAAAATCGGACTCGCCGAATTTTTGTTATATTCACCTAAGACCGCGCCGGATTCGGTTTTATATTGTTCTTCTGTAAATTTCAGACGTTGAAACCGATCAGCTTCGAGCCGCATAATTTCGTCCAAATCTTCTTTCGCAAAAGTTTCGTGATAGACGGTTCGATCATCGTCCGTGTAAGCATTTGACGATGCGCCGGCTTTTTGCATAATTTCGTCAAAGCGTCCGGCAGGAAAATTTTCACTTCCGCGAAACATCAAATGTTCAAAAAAATGTGCATAACCGCTTTTTCCCGCTTCGATTTCGTTGCGCGAACCTGAACCGACAACGATATAAAGCGAAACGAGATTCGGAAAATCAGTCGGCACGGTAACAACGCGCAAACCGTTCGGCAAATCTTCCGTTTTATATTGATACGGAAAAACTTTTTTCGTTTGCGCCGAAGTATTCGACAACGCCGCGGCAAAGATAATTGCGAAAAACATTAAAAATAATTTCATAATTTGCTCCAATGTGTTTGAGAAAACTGTATTTTTGATGAAACTTAACAGAAAAATGTTCGATAAGAATAACAAAATTTCCCGCGAATAAAAAATGACGGCGATTATTAAAAGCAAAAACTAGAGTTCTTGCAAAATAGCTGAAAATTATTCAGAGTTTTTTTATGCACGCGCAAATATCACTTATCACCTCTCACTTATCACTTACTTCGGGAGTAATCGCCTTTACTTTTCGGAATAAGTGATAAGTGAGAGGTGATAAGTGAGAGGTCAAATCCCTTTTTCCCGACTTTGCAAGAACCTTGAAGGAGAAACGCGCCCGTCAGGTTAAGCGTGCCATTTGCTTTCGAGAGTGTGGCACGCTTACCTGACGGGCGCGTTTCTGATTGTTAAACGCTTTCTGACGGTCGCGTTTCTACTTATTAATTTTATTTCGCCGCCGCTTTGTAGGCTTTGCGGTAATTGTCATAAGCCGATTTGAAATTTCCGGCGGCTTTGTCCGCGTTTGCCTGCGTCAAAAACGACTGCGCGTTACCGATGCTGCCGCCTGCCGCCAAAATATTTGCCAGCGTTTGAGTTACGATTTGCTGAACGAGATCGAGTTTGCCGCCGAAAGCCGTCGGTGTCATATACCACGCGACTTTTACGCCGTTGCTTTCCGTCGCTAAATCGGCTTCGATTTGCGAACGCAGAATCAAATCGCTTAATGCCATCGTGTTGGAATTACCGCTATTAATTAGTGTCGTCGTGTTGGCGTTGTCGTTATTGATAATCATCGTCTTGTTCACGTTGTCATTATTGACGATGTTGGTCGTGTTGGTGTTGTCGTTGGCGATAATCGTATTTTTGGCGTTCGTCAAATTATTATTGAGCGTCAGCGCGTTGGCGTTATCGTTGTTGACAATCATCGTTTTATTGCTGTTGTCGTTATTAACGATAGTGTTTGTAGAGTTTGTAATCGCCGTTGTAACTGCCGTCGAACTGGAGTTAGTCGTGTTATTGATCGAGGTTTGCGCGTTGGTAATCGTCGTCGTCAACATCGTTTTGTTCGAGTTGTCGTTGGTGATGATGTCGTTTTTCGAGTTGGTAACATTATTGTTGATGGAAGTCGTGCTGCTCGAAATATTGTTGAGAATCGTGTCTTTGTTCGTGTTGTCATTGTTGACAATCATCGTTTTATTCGAGTTGTCGTTATTGATAATGTCCGTTTTCGCGCCGTCAACAATGGTTTGGACAGCCGTTGCGTCCAAACCGGTGCAGTCGTCTTTGATAGCTTTTAAGGTTTCCAGACTTATGACAATGGCATCAGTAATAACATACGCGGCAACGGCGGGAATATTGGCAATCGGCGGAACTGCGTCCGCTATCGCGTGAGCCGCAAGTGAAGCACTCTGAGCGGCGGCGATGTCGGTATTGCTCACGTCTGCGTTGATTCCGTCCGCACAATTATCAGGAGTAACGGCATTAGAAGTATTACCGTCCGAATTTTTAACTTTTTGGCGATTCTGTTCAAGTCTTTCAACTATTGCGTCGAGCGTGCGCGGAGCTTCCCGCCAACTTGGTAATTTGGCGTAGATTGCACGCATTTTTACTAAGGCTTCGCCCGAAATGTCGGCGAGATTGGCTTTGGCATTTCGCAAAGCGGCAATCGGGTCGAGACCGTCTTTGTCAAATTGCTTGCTGACCACCGGAAACTTCTCGAATTTTTGCAGGACGTTTTCCATCTCGGTCAGGTAATTAAACATTTCCGTGCGAAAGTCTTCTATGTTGGCGTTCGGATTCATTACCGCTGCCAACCGTTCACGCTCCGCGGCGCGGTTATAATCCTGCGCCGACGCTTGGGAAACTAAACCGACCTGCAAAACAAACAGCAGCCCGACTAAACCGATAAATAAACTTCGTAGATTTTTCATAATATTCTCCTTATTGATTAAAGCTGAGAACAGCTTTGGTTAAACTCGCTGAAGCGATGCCGGTTTGTTGTGAACCGGCGTTGATTTAATTCTCCTTTGTTGTTTAATGTCCTTTCAAAAACGACCGCAGCATCAACAAATCGTCTTTCAAAATAAAACCGACTGCGCCCGCTTCTTTCGCCGTTTGGCGCAAATCATTTTCGTCGTAATTCGTCACGATTAAAATTTTAGCGTCGGGAAATTGTTCGATAATATTTTGCGTGGCGGCAAGTCCGCCCACCTGTTTCATTTCCCAATCCATCAAAACCCAATCTGGCAGAAATTCGGCGTAGGCTGACAATGCTTCCGCGCCGTCTTCGCATTCGCGGATTTCGTCCGAAAGTTCGCGCAGATAATGTTTAATCATCCATCGCGCCTGTTCGTTGTCGTCCACAATCAAAACTTTCATTGCCGTATTTCCCGTCAAACTGAAATTCATTTGAAAGCTATTTTGAACGATTTTTTATGGCTTGAAAATCCGTGTTGATACGCAATTCGGTCTAGGTGTGAACACCTAATTTGTCAGAACCGTCTGCGGTAGCGGATGGTTTGAGTTGATGATTGGAAATTGTGTTTAAAGTTTGAAATGGTGATTTTCAGCCGCCCGCTACCGCAGACAATTCTGACTTAGATTTCCGATTTGTGGATTGCGGCAAACCTGACGAGTGCGAGCGAGCCGTGCAGATTGAGTTTGCGCGAAATATTGGCGCGGTGAGATTCGACCGTGCGATAGCTGACGAACAATTCTTCGCCGATTTCTTTTGAAGTTTTGTCTTCGGCGACGAGTTTCAAAATGCGCTTTTCGGTCGGCGTGAGCAGATGAAGTCCGGGTTTTTCATTTTCTAATTCTTCGGTGCGGCGGCGGCGATTTAATAAAAGCGCGGACAAAGCCGGACTCAGAAACGGACGATTTTTTACAACTGATTTGATTGCCGCGACAATATCGCTGACCGCGCTGTCTTTGAGAACGTAGCCTTTGACATTTAAATCCATCGCCGCTTGAAAAAGTTCTTCTTCGTGGTGCATTGTCAAAAACACGATTTCGATATTTATTTTTTTGCGCTGCAATTCGCGGACAACCTTAAAACCGTCCATTTTCGGCATATCAATATCAAGCACGGCAACTTGCGGCTGATGATTTTCGATTAGTTCAAGCGCGGTTTGCCCATCACCGGCTTCGGCGACGATTGACATATTTTTATCCGCTTCGATCATCCGCCGCAAACCTTGCCGCACAATCGGATGATCGTCTGCCATCACGATTTTTATTTGTGTTTCCATAAATTTATCAATATCGTCGTGCCTTTTTCTATTGCTGATTCAACTGAAATCGTGCCGCCCAGAATCCGCACTCGTTCGCTCATTCCAAAAAGCCCGAAACCGTCGCGCTGTTTTGTTTCGCCGGTCGTTTTTACATCGAAACCTTTGCCGTCGTCTTGAATTTTGATTGAAATGCCGCGTTCGTTTTTGCGAATCGAAACTTTTATTTCCGATGCTTCGGCGTGTTTCATAATATTATTCAAACATTCCTGAATAATTCGATAAATGCTGATTTCGGCTTCCGTTTCAAAAATTCCGTCAACATCTTCGATTTCCGAAACAATTTTCAGCGCGGAAATGTCGGCAACTTTGTTGAGCAAAGAATTAACTGCTTTCGTGAAACCTAAACGGTCGAGCAAGTAAGGACGCAAATTATATGAAATCTCGCGGACTTCGGCGATGGCGTGCGCCGACTGCTCCGAGATTTCCGTGAGATATTCTTTTGCCGCCGGCAAATCTTCGATTGATTGCGAACCGAAAACCGCGCTGTTTTTTATCATCGCCAAACTCTGCCCTAAACTGTCGTGCAGTTCGGCGGCAATTCTCCGCCGTTCCGATTCGTGCGCGTTAATCAGGCGGCGCGAAAATTCTTCCTGCGCGAATTGTCGGCGGCGAATTTCGTTCAAACGACTTTGATAAAGCCAAAATGCGAGCAATCCAATCGCCAAACTGCATAAAACCAAAAACCACCACGTTTGATAAAACGCCGGTTTGACGACGATTGTAATTGCCGCGCCCTGTTCGTTCCAGACGTTATCGCTGTTGGCGGCAACGACGCGAAAAGTATAATTTCCCGGCGGCAGATACGGAAAATAAGCCTCACGCCGCGTTCCTGCTTCCGTCCAATCTTCGCTCAAACCTTCGAGCCGATAGCGAAAACGAACTTGCTCCGGCTTGATAAAACTCAATCCCGTGTAAGCGATTTCCAAGTTTCGCTGATTCGGCGCGAGTTCAATGTCAGAACCGCCTGCGGTAGCGGGCGGTTGAAGATTGCCCGTTTCAACGCCGCTTTTGGATGATGACGTTAAACCATTCGCTACCGCAAACGGTTCTGACAAAACGCCGTCAATTTTCACCGATTCGATAACCACCGGCGGCGCAAGCGGATTTGACGGCACGGCTTCCGGGTTGATAATCGCTACACCGTCTTGCGTCGGAAACCAAAGCCGCCCGTCGCGCATTTTAATTCCTGCCGGAGAACGTCCGCCGTTGCATTCGATATTCAACATTCCATCGGATTTGCCGAACACGGTCGAAACAATCGCCGAAATCTTACCGTCCGCAAAATCTTTCAATGCCGCGCGGCTGACGCGATAAATTCCCTGATTCGACGACATCCAAAAATTTCCGCGCTCATCGGGCAAAATCTGAAATACGCCGTCGCTGAACAAACCGTTTTTAGTCGAAAAGTTTGTAAATTTTCCGTCTTTCAAACGTGAAAGACCGCTATCGTAAGTCCCAATCCAGAGCGTTCCATCCGCGTCTTCGTAAATCGTCCGCACATTATTTCCCGCGAGTCCGTCCTGCTCTGTCAGAACCGTCTGCGGTAGCGGGCGGTTGAAATTTGGCGATGCGACATCTAAATTTGCATTTCGAGTCGGTCGAGTTAAACCGTCCGCTACCGCAGACGGTTCTGACAAGAAACGCGCCAAACCGCCGGAACAACCAAACCACAGCGAGCCGTCCCGCGCTTCGTGGATAACTTTGACATCATCGCCGGGCAAACCGTCGGCGGTCGTCAAAACTTTCGCCGTGCCGTTTGAGTATCGAATCAAACCTTTGCGCGTCGCAAACCACATCGCGCCCGCGCGGTCTTGGTGAATGTCCCAAAACTCAATATCGCCGATTTTGATGCCGAGTTTTTCGGTAATATCCGTGAACTTTCCGTTTTCCAAAATCTCGATACCGCCGATGCTGCCAATCCATAAACGCCCGTCGCCGTCTAAAAAAAGCGACTGCACGACATCATAAAGCAACCCGTCGCGTTTGGCGTAATTCTTGATTTTCCCGTCTTTGTAATAAGACAAACCGCTAAACGAACCAATCCAAACGCCGCCCGCGTGGTCTTCCAAAATCGGATAAACATTTTTTCCCGCCAAACCTTCGGCAGTTGATACGGAAGCGACGACGCGCGGCGTAATGCGGTTGATGCCGCGCTCGTTCGTTCCCGCCCAAAGTGTTCCTTCACGGTCAACCAATAAAGTCCTTATGTAATTGCTCGAAAGTCCTTCGCCCGTGCCGAAACAGGCAAAACGGTTTTCGCCAAAACGACACAAGCCGTCTTTTTCCGTGCCGAGCCAAATCGCGCCCGCACGGTCTTTGACCAAACTAAGCACACGGCTGCGCGGCATTCCGTCTTTCGCGGAAACGGTTGTCATTGCGCCGTCCTTTAATTTAAATAACGCGCCCGCCGCCGCCAGCCACAACGCGCCGTCGCCGTCTTCGAGCAGCGGCACAAAAGCAAAATAATTAAACGTCTGATCGGGAGAAATTTGTTCGGCGGCAAACGGCAAATCATAGTGCGCCTCGCGCCCGTCTTTACTGACCGAGCGCAAACCGTTCTTATCCATTTCCCAGTGAACGCCGGAAGGCGAAACGTAAATTTTATAATTTCTAAAATCGTCTTGATTTTCAACCGAAAAATTCCCGTCGCGCAAACGCGCCAAACTGCCTTCAGTAAAAATTAAAAGGCTGTTATCCAAATCTCTCTGAACTTGAGTAATCTGATTTGACGGCAAACCGTCTGCGGTCGTAAAAGCGCGAAACCGCCCGTTGCGGTAACGAATCAACCCGCTTTCTTCCGTGCCGAGCCAAAGTGTGCCGTCTGCGTCGGCAAACATATTTATAAAGCGATTGGTCGTTAAATTTTCGGAATTGCTTTTATTAAAAACCGTAAAGCGCACGCCGTCAAACCTTACAAGTCCGTCAAGCGTGGTCATCCACAAATAACCGTCGGGCGTGTTTGCTATGGCATAAACCGAATTCTGCGGCAAGCCGTTATCGGCAGTCCACGAGTCAAAACGATACTGTGCTTGTCCGTGCGTAACTTGCAGAATAACGAGTATTAACAAAATTGACGGCAGTTTGAGTTTTCGTTTGGACAAAATTGAACGCATATCAGGTTTTATTTTAATGCTTTAATTTTGGGTAATGTGAAACAAATCTATAACAGAATCAACCATTTAGCAAGTTAATTTGAAAGTGCGAAAAACTCTTTTCAAAAAAAAGATAATTATTTTGAAAAAATCTCTTGTAATTGTTTAAGAAATAATGTATAAATCATAGCGGACAAACTATTTCCAGTTTTTTGATATTTAGGAGGACCAATGAAGCTAACCAGAAATCTTTTAGCTCTTTTCGTAAATCTTTCCCTTGTTTCCGCAACTTTCCTGAGTTTCGCAATCCAAAGCGCACACTCCCAAGACACAAAAATCGCATTACAACGCGGCTACCGAACCGGCTATTCTGACGGTTATATGTCGGGTTATCGTGATTCGTTGGATAATCAAGCGAAAAACTTTTCGAAACACAGCGAATATACCAAAGCCGACCGTGCTTTTAACAAAGACTACGGCAATTTGGAAGATTACCGCGACGGATACCAGCAAGGTTTTGAAACGGGTTACACCACCGGATTCGACAAAAAAGCGTTTGACGCAACGATTCCGAGCGATTTGAAAAAACGCGGCGCGGTTGCCACGACAACGAACAACCAAACCGATACAAATTCAACGAATTCAACACCAACAAAGGAAACTTCGACAACCGAAAACAATAATCAAGTTTCCGAAAACAATAACAATCAAATAAATACGACGACGGAAAACACGAGTTATCTTTCAAACAACGACGCGATAATTCTGATTCCGACGAACACGGATTTTACCATCGAACTGCTTGATGAAATTACGACCGAACGTAGCAAAGTCGGCGATAAATTTACGGCACGAATTATTTCGCCCGTCGAATTAACGGGCGCGATTGTCGAAGGAAAAATCGCAAAAATCCAAAAACCCGGCAGAATAAAACGCCGCGCCGAAGTCGTTCTGACATTTGACAGAATCATTTTGGCGGAAAATCGTTGGAGCAATTTCAACGCGATTTTGACCGAAATTTTGCCTTCAAAAGGCGACAACGTAAAAAATGTTGACACCGAAGGCACGGTCAAAGGTAAAAGTTCGTTGAAGTCCGACGCAGTTAAAGTCGGCGCATCAACGGGAACAGGCTTGGTTGTCGGCGCAGTCGTCGGCGGTCCGGTTGGCGCAGCAGTCGGCGCAGGTGTCGGCGCAGCTTTCGGTGTCGGCGCAGTCGTCGTCGAACGCGGCAAACACATCCGGCTCAACAAAAACCAACAATTAAAAATCAAAACTGTTTATGAAACACAGATTAGATAGTTCAGAGTATCGCCTTCAGGCGATTGGTCTGCCGCGCTTCGCTGGCGGACTTCACGCATAAATGCGTAACTCTGAACATTGATTTTCCTTGGCGCGAGAAACCGAGCAATCTGCGCCGCTTTATCCGCGAAATCCGCCACAAGCCTTTTCATTCTCCTTTGGCTTCAGACGGTTTCGCGGATTTTTTTATTTACAATTTTTCAAAATTCCATGAGATATTGACTACCGCAATTTATCTAAAAATTTGTTAATTTTCTCTTTTCTTAATCCAATGAATCGAAGTAAAATTGCAACAAAGAAATACCCGACAATGTGAAATGGAATCCAAATATAAATCATTCGTTCATCAAACAGAATTCCTTCACCTTTTGTAATGGTTTTATCTCCTTGAGTAATTATTAGGACAAAAAATATTCCATCGAACAGCAAAAATATTATGCTCGAACGGAAAAAATATTTCGCCCAATTCTCTTCCATTATTTTTTTCGATTTATCTTTTCCAAACTTGTAGTAGAAAAAAGCAGTTAGGCAAATCAAAATCATTAAGATAACCGTTGCCAAAAATATAAGCACGCCAAGTAACCCGTGTAATTCCAAATTCACAACACCCATAATTACCTATAAATCAGCTAAAATTTCGCGCAACTTCTTTTTTGCCGCGTCGGTTGCGGGAACGAGCGGCAAGCGTAAATTTTCTTCCAACAAACCCAATTCCTTCATCACGAATTTGCACGGCGCGGGCGAGGCTTCGATAAAATTTGCTTCCATTAACGGCAAGATTTTGTAATGAATTTTTCGCGCCGCAGTCCACGCGCCATCCAAGGCTTTTTCGACCATTTTTGAAGTTAAATCGGGAAATTCATTCGCGCAAACCGAAACTAATCCGTCTGCGCCAATTGCGATTAAAGGCAAAGTCGTGGCATCATCACCGGAAAAAACTTTGAAATTTTTTGGGCGTTTATCGCAAATCTGCATAATTTGTGAAAAATTGCCCGACGCTTCTTTTGTCGCAACAATATTTTCGTAAGTTTCAGCTAATTTCAGAGTCGTTTCCGCCGAGATATTTGAAGCCGTGCGCGAAGGCACATTGTAGAGCATTATCGGAAACTTTTTGACCGATTTCGCAATCTCGCCGAAGTGCGCGAGCATTCCGTCTTGCGTCGGACGATTGTAATAAGGCGCAACAATCAACGCGCCGTCTGCGCCTAGTTCTCTAACTTTTCGCGTAAAATCAATCGTCGCCGCCGTGTTGTTGCTGCCTGTTCCGGCGATGACTTTGGCTTTAAGTTTATGCGCGACTTCGACCGTCATTTTGATAACGTGCAGTTTTTCCGCTTCCGACATCGTCGCCGATTCGCCCGTTGTGCCGCACGGAATCACGATTTTCACGCCATTATTAATTTGCCGTTCAACTAAACTGCGAAAACATTTATCATCAACCGAACCGTCCTTGTGAAACGGCGTAACCAGCGCAACCGCACAGCCGCGCATCCAATCAATTTTCATCGTCATAAATTTTCCCAAAGAATTTGTTCACAGATGAATACAGATTTATTTTTAATTTTAAGCAGGTGAGCAAAAATTCTGCTGGATTTTGTTTCGCGTTCGGAGTTCCAACTTTAGTTGGTTTGCGCCGCGCTTCGCTGGCGCAAGAGCCAGCTAAAGCTGGAACTCCAAACTTTTCACAATGCCTCATTACTTTTTACTCACCTGCTTATCTGTGTTCATCTGTGGATAATATGTCTTTTTCTTCTTAGAAAGTATATTCTTATCATCAGCAAAGTTACAAAAACGCATTATCAGAATTTATGAGTTTTATAAAATTTTTCGTCATTGCCGCCTTTTTTTTCGGGCAGATTAATTGTAATTCGTCCGAAGCACAAACAAATAAAAAAGAAACCGCGCCAACGCCGACACCGAAAACTATTGCCGATAGTTTTGCTTATCCCATTGGTAAAACTGAAACTTCAACACAAGCGAAAGACAAAAAAGATGATTGGTATAACGCCCAAGATTTCGGCGAAAACAATCATCTCGGCGAAGATTGGAACAAAAATTCGGGCGGCAATACAGATTGCGGCGAAGCAGTTTTTGCATCGGCAAACGGCACGATTATTTATGCCGAAAACGCCGGAACAGGTTGGGGAAATGTTGTCATCATCGAACATAATCTGCCCGACGGCACAAAAGTTCAATCGCTTTACGGACATCTGCAAAAAATCTTAAAAACCAGCGGCGAAGTAAAAAAACGCGAACAAATCGGCGAAGTCGGAAACGCCGACGGCAAATATCTCTGCCATTTACATTTTGAACTGCGCGAAGAAAATTGTCCCGATTGGAACGCAGCGGGCGGCGGTTATTCAGCCGAAAGAAAAGGCTGGCTTGATCCGTCTGATTTTATTGACGAACACCGATAATTTAATGAAACTCGTTCTTTTTGATTAAGCCGCCTTCGACATCTGCGATATTGTGAACAATGATGAAAGCGTTGCGGTCAATCTCTTTCACAGCGCGTTTTATTTCGCCGATTTCGAGCCGCGTAACGACAACGTATAAAATGTCGCGTTCGGTTTCGCTCACGCCGCCTTGTCCTTTGTAAATCGTTACGCTTCGCCCAAGATTTTCGACCAGCGAGATTCTGATTAGTTCATAGCAATCGGAAACAATAATAACGGCGTGATATTCTTCGATGCCGTAGAGCAGAAAATCAATCGTTTTCGACGCGGCAAAATATGTCAAAATTGAATAAAGCGCAACTTCAATGCCGAGAAAAAACGCCGCTGTAACAAAGATTCCGATGTTGAGAATCAGAATCACATCCGCAACTTTTAAGATGCTCGATTTTTTGCTAATTAAAAGCGCGGCGATTTCCGTGCCGTCCAAAACCGCGCCGCCACGAATCGCTAAACCAATTCCCGCACCGATAAAAAATCCGCCAAACACAGCAGTCAAAAGCAAATCAGGCGTAACATCGGGAAATTTTACAGTTGCTAAAACAATTGCCAAACCCGCAATCGCCAACGCACTTTTGAGAGCAAATTTCTGTCCAATTTGTTTGTAACCGAGAACGATAAACGGCAAATTGATAACCACTAAAAGAATCGAAAGAGGCAAACCGCCAACCGCCGCCACGAGCATCGAAACGCCAGTTACACCGCCATCAATAAAATGACTCGACAACAAAAAACCTTTAATCCCGAACGCCGCCGAGAAAATTCCGAGTATAATTAAAACAACATTCGCGCCTTCGCTGATAATTTTTTTCATAAATCCCCCTTGAAAAGTTATTCTATCTTAACTTTTTTACGCGATTTATTAGAGCAATTTTAAAATTATCTAGTATTCGTTCGGAGTTCGGAGTTCCAACTTCAGTTGGCTTTCCGCCGCGCTTCGCTGGCGGAAACACGCTGAAAGCGTGAAGAACCAGCTAAAGCTGGAACTCCAAACACCAGAAAACTTAAAAATTGCTCTATTTATGTTTTGCGGCAAAGTTTAATTGATACGTTGTTTTAAGCTAATTTGTCGGTGGTATCGGTTCTTCCTGTCTTTTCGGGGCTTTTTTGATGTGGCGTGCGCTCTGCCATTGGGCGAGTTTCACGGGATTGTCGAAATAGACGTTGTGCATAATCGAATCGAGGATTTTTTCGGCGTTCATCCCGTCTTCGATTTGTTCGTCAATTCCGGCGGTTGCGCCGACGCTTTCAATCTTGCCGCTTGCCTTGGCGGTCATTGCCGCTTCCATTGCGTTGATGTCGGCTTCCAATTCATCCGCCAAAGTTGCAGGAATTCCGAGACCGGCAAATTCGGCGGCAAACCGTCGCGCTTCGACGACAAATTCGCGGGCAGTTGCCAATAAAAGTTGGTCGCTATCGTTATCGGGAACACGAAAAAGACGGCGAAAACCCGCGTCATCAATATTCAAAGCCCGTGCCGTGCGCGAATATCTTTTCATCTTGCGGCGAATCGCGGCGCGAATTGTAGATTTTTGCTCCACAGCGCGACCGCTGGCACCGGAAAGTTGTGCGGCAGAATAATTTTCCAACGCGGTAATTGCCGCCCGCACAATCACAAAATTGGCAACGGCTTCGGGCAAAGTTTTATAATCATTGAAGTTTGCCGTATCAAATGCCGCCGTGCTGATAAACATATCCAAAATGTTCTGTTCTCTATCGGTCATATTTAAGTTTCTCCTTGATAAAACTATCGGTAATCGCGCTCAACTCATCGGTAAATCATCTGCACTCATCGGTAGCTTCGCTTAACTCATCGGTAAGCAGTCTGCACTCATCGGTAAATCATCTGCACCCATCGGTAAATGAAATTACCTCGTCGGTAACTCGTCTGCACCAATCGGTAAATAAACTTCACTCATCGGTAAGTCGTCTGCACTCGCCGGTAAAACATCTGCACCAATCGGTAAGCAATCTGCAATTTCCTAACGCTTGAGATGACGTGGGGCGAAACCGCCACCACGCAACTTGGCAGAAACCAAAAACCTTCGATAACAAGGTCGCTGTTTCGCCCTCACGTCCATTGAATTGTTGGGCATTGCGTTGATTTCAAAAGAGTTGTTTCATGAATTTGCCTAAAAAGCCCACTTTTCAACAGGCTTTTAGGCAGACTTAAACACTTTTTAGGTAAATCCCTTATATTCTATAACACATCATAAACAACAGTTGCATTACCCTGACCAGAAACAATTTTAACTTCAAGGGTAACTGCCATTACTAGAATATCAAAAGATTCTCCTTTTTTTATCTTCCCTTTAGTAGAGTCAAGACCTGATGCTATCACTTGAATCTCTTCAGGACCCACGTTGAAAATTCTATAAACAAAAGTTGTTGTTGTAGTTCCCCCCAATATCGTTGTAATCCACTGCCTTTCGCTACCACTAAGAACAATAGTTCCTTCTCTCATAATAAATTCTCCTTTATATTGAATAAATATTTTCACCTTTCTCCGTTTCTGGCAAAGTATCAAAGACGGAAATTAAATTTTCGGCTGTTGTAGTCATCTGTAATCTCCAAAGACAATTGAAAACTATAATTGTCGAAATTCTCAACCGTTAATCAAAGGAAAGATGCCCAACTATTGATTGACGCGAATCATTCCGCCCAATCATCGTTTTTCGTTAATTGGCGGGAATGATTCGCGTCAATACACCTAATTTCGTGTGTTATCTGGAATCATTCGCGTCAATAATCTTAGTATGCGGAATTATTATACACTCGTTTCCGATTCTTGCAACAACTTTTTTTTCGAGTTAGTCGGCGCGGTTGGCGAAATCGAATCAAACTGAAATGGCGTTTTAACGTCCTTTTGCTTTTGGCTTAAACCGTGTAAAAAGTAAGCACGTTGAAACGCGCTCAATTTTATCAATCCAACATTGACCACGCGGCTTGTGCAACGTGGCTAATTACCGCGAAACGCGGTAATCCTCGTGAACGAGGCTGAAAGCAATTATCAACAGAATCTACGATGTGAATGTAAGGTTTTGATGGTCGCCAACGGCGACAAACATTATAGCCTAGCGAGAATCGCTAGGAACACGGCAAACAATTCAATCGCTCGCTGAAAGTGAGCAACAATCAGGCGCAATTTGTGCGACACTTTCAGCGTCGGGACGTTTGTTTATCGAATACCTAGCGATTCTCGCTAGGCTATAATGTTGGTCGCTTTCAGCGACGAATTGGCGGTAAAATTTAATTCAAATATTCAATATCGTCTTGCGGCAAACTAATCGGCGCATCAAACTTTGGCGTTTCTTCTTCTAAACTCCAAATTTCAAACAGCGCGGGCGGAATTTCCATAATAAAGCGCGACGGTTTTTGCAGAACAGTTTGGCGCGAATAATCAATCATCATCAGCGGATAAGTCAGATAAAGCTCGTCTTTGGCACGAGTTAGCGCGACATACCAAAGGCGGCGTTCTTCTTCTTCCGAATCAATTTCTTTCAAACTTCGCGGACTTGGAAATTTTCCTTCTGCCGCCCAAATCATAAAGACAGCTTTCCATTCCGCGCCTTTTGCTTGATGAACAGATGTAAGCGTTAAAAGTTCGTCTTCTTCGCCGCCTTGAATTACGTCTTCGGCAATAATTCCGGTCGGTTCTTTAAATCTTTCGGTCGAAATTAAAGCTAATTCCGACAAAAAACTTTCGGTCGAATCGTATTTGCCGGCATAAAGCGCAAGCTGTTTCAAATCTTCCAAACGCGCTTCGGAATTTTCAAAAGTTTCGAGCAGATGTTGTTCGTAACCGTTGGCTAAAATCAGTTCGATTTGCTTCGCCGGATTGTTGCGATTTTCGTCCGTTGTTAATAATTCAAGCAGTTTCACGAAATCTTGCCAAGCAGATTTTCCTTGCAGACGATTGAGCGAAGCCGGAAGCGTTACGGTCAATTTATCAGAACCGTTGGTGGATAGTTGCAGTTTGTTTGTTGAAATATTTGCCGTCAGTTCGTTTCTCTGAGTCGGTTCTGACAAAACCATTGCTTCATAAATCTTATTCGCCGTTGCATTTCCAACGCTCGGAATCATTTTCAAAATTCTTTTCCACGCCAATTCATCACGCGGATTGACGATGATTCTTAAGTAAGAAATCACGTCTTTGATGTGCGCTTGCTCAAAAAATCTCACACCGGATTGAACGCGATACGGAATATTTCGGCGCGTTAATTCGAGTTGCAATTCGAGCGAATGATAATGCGAACGATACAAAACCGCGATTTCTTCGAGCGAAACGCCTTCATCTCTCAACTCCAAAATCCGCGAAGCAATAAACGCCGATTGCTGTTCGACGTTTGCACACGGAATCAGCGCAGGTTTGAATTCACGCGATTTTTTCACCGCTTGCAGCATTTTCGGAAACTGTTTGCGGTTGTTCGCAATCGAAACATTTGCAAGTCCTAAAATCTCCGGCGTTGAACGATAATTCGTTTCTAATTTATAAACTTCGGCTTCGGGATAACGCTTCGGAAATTCGTAAATGTTCGTAAATTCCGCGCCGCGCCACGCAAAAATTGATTGCGCGTCGTCGCCGACAACCATCACGTTTCGATGTTTGACTGCCAATAAATCAATAATTTCGGCTTGGAGTTTGTTCGTATCCTGATATTCGTCAACTAAAATATGCTGAAATTGTTCGGCGTAAAGATTGGAAATTTCAGGTTTTGAAACTAAAAGTTTTTTCCAATTTAAAAGTAAATCGTCGTAATCCATCACGTTGCGCTCAAGTTTGCGCTCTTGAAAAAGCAAATCAACGCGCTTTATTTGTTGCGTCAACATCTCAAAATACGGATATTTTTTGACGATAACTTCTTCAATCGGCGCGTCGGTATTGTTCGCGTAAGAAATTATATCTTGCACAACTTCGGCTTTCGGAAACCGTTTCGCCGTCGTATCAATTCCGGCTTCGTCAATGCAGACGTTAATAAATTCCTTCGCGTCTTCGCTGTCAAGAATCGAATAATTTGAAGAATAACCAATAGAAACCGCGTGTTTCCGCAAAATCAAATTCGCAATCCGATGAAAAGTTCCGCCCCAAATCCGGTGAACATTGTTTGAACCCGTCAAACTTTCCACACGCCGCAACATCTCACGCGCCGCCCGATTCGTAAATGTTGCCAGCAGTATTCGTTGCGGCGAAACGCCTTGCTCAATCAAATAAGCGACGCGATAAGTTATCGTCCGCGTCTTGCCCGTTCCCGCGCCTGCAACTACCAAACTCGCCTGCGGTTTTGCCGTAACCACGCGAAATTGTTCAGCATTTAATTCCTGTTGATAGCGCGTTAATCTTTCCGGCAAAGAATTTTCATCGCGTTTTATGACGTATTTTTTCATCGAAGATTTATTTTATCACTCATCCGCCGGTTTTCGCCGCTTCAACGCTTCAAATAATGCTTCGTAAAGTCTTGGCAAATCTTTGTATAAATCTTCCAAAACCTCGTCTGTAACAATCAAGCCGTTTTCTTCAAATGAGCCATACCATTTGTAAAATTCAGCTTCGGCGTAATAACTCGGAGAACCCCAAAAAACGTCGGCACTAATTCTTGGAATTGTTGTTATTTGTTCGATACTAACTTGCAAGTCTAAATTGTCATTATCATTGTAATAATCATCTTTTAGCCAGCAATTTATACTGAAATGATGACCTAAATAAATACCTAAACCACCCGAGAAACTTAATACTTTAACGCCAATATTTGGAACTTCTCGGCGGATTTTTCCAGCAATTTCTTCAAATTCAGGAAGTAATCTTTCTTCAAGTTTTTTGACTAGCGGATTCATATAAAAATTTTACTTCGGCGGATGTTCGCCGTTTTTGCGAAGAAGTTTTCGTAAATTTTGCAGATTTTTACGATTCAGTTTCAATGCTTGAACGGTAGCACGTCCGGTTGCGCTCAAACCAATGATTTGTATAAAATCCGCGCTCCATTTGAAATGTTCCGCCCAAATGTCTTGACGCGGGTTAAACAACGAAACTTTCCGATTCGTTTCTATATCAACCGCTTCAATTCGATGCGATTTGAATTTATTGCAACTCGAACACGCCAACGCAAGATTTTCCAAAACAGTTTTGCCGTCTTTGGAAATCGGTAAAATATGTTCAATTTCAAAAGTTGAACTCGAATAATTTTCGGGCGAAAAGCAATATTCGCAAAATCCTTCTGCCCGTCCGAAAACTTCTCTTCTTTGCGCTTTGGTCGGGCTTTTAGCCATAATTTTTCGGCTTGATTTTGAGGTCTTGATAAACCTCTTCGATTGGCGAATTGCGGATTTTGGCAATTTCTATCGCGCATTTCAGACGTTGTAACCCGATTTCTTCCAATTCATCAGTCAACTCGGTCAAAGCATCGTATTCTTCGGGCGAAATACATTCGGCGCGAAATTTTTTCAAAAGTTTGCGATAGATTTTTTCTTTTTCCGGCGACAAATCAAGTTCTTTGATTTTGGCAATCAAACGCGCTTCACGGTCTCTAATTTGTTTAGCATTTTTTAAAAATCGCTCAAAATCCTTCGCGGGTAAGCGAATAACTGCACTCAAAAGATTTTCGGTCGGGACTTCAAGACTTGCCATAATTTTTACCTCAAAACATAATTTATCACAGAGCAAACTCAGACGCTAAATTTTCTGATAAAAGCCGCGTAAAAATATTCAAAATTCTATCGTTTATATTTCAAAGCATATTCAGGCGCGTAAATTCCTTTTTTCAAACGCTCGTCGTCAATCGGTTTTTGCGCTTCGATTTTTAACGGAATCACGCCAGCCCAAACATTTAAGTCGTAATCTGCTTCGTCGTCAATCGGATTTCCGGTGCGAATTTTGGCTGACGCTTCGGTAATTGGCAAACGTAAAACGGTTGTGCCTTTTAATTCTTTGGCATTCGGCTCACGGATTTCGTTCCAGCGATTTTTTACGATGTGTTCCGTAAAAAGCCGTAACGCTTCAAATTTTTCGGTTTCGTTTTCAACAATTTTCGCCGTTCCGAAAATCACGACCGAACGATAATTCATCGAATGATGAAACGCCGAACGCGCCAAAACCAAACCATCAATTAGAGTTACGGTTACGCAAACGTCAATTCCGTTGCTCAAATTACGCATCATTCGGCTCGCCGCCGAACCGTGAATCAGCAAATTTTCTCCATCACGCGCATACGCCGTCGGAATTACAAAAGTTTGATTTTCGACGGTAAAACCAACGTGGCAAATAAACGCTTCGTCTAAAATTTGATAAATCGTGTCGCGTTCAAAATTTGCGCGTTTCGGAATTCGTTTTAACTTCGTGCGGTTGGTTGGTGTAAGTTCGTTGTCCATAATTTTTATAACACAAGCGAAAAATAATGTGCTTCGATAATCATTCCTTTATTCAAATAAAATTTGTGTGCGCCATAGCGTTTGACGTGCGAAACAAGTTTAATTTGAGCGCAATTTTCGCGTTTTGCATATTCAATAATCCAATCGAAAAGTTCGCCGCCCAAACCTTTCGACCGTTCATTTTCAGTCGCCACAAGGTCTTCGATTTCCAAATATTTTCCGCCTCCGAGCCATTCACCGGCACGAATTCCGGCAACGGCTTTGACATCCTTTTCTTCGAGATACACAAGTCGAAAATTATAATTTTCCGATTGTTTTTTAACTTGCGCTAAAAACTTATCTTCGGTTATAAAATGCGGACGCAATTCTGCCATTACGGGAAAACACTTTCTAATTTCGTCGTCTGTTTCAGCAATTTCTATCATTAGTTTGCGAGCGGAAAATATCTTTCTTCGATGATTTTCAGGTGATGAATTTGATGAGCAATAATAGCGAATCCGTATGCCAATACGCACATTTGATTGTCGTAAATCGTCATAAATCTGTGCATCGCGGCATCGTCAAACGATTCAAATAAAAGCTCGGTAGAAGCTCGGACAATTTTTAATTCTGCGATAATTTCTTCCAAAGTCCTGTTTTTCGTGCTGACAGTTGCAGCAAAAATCTCTTCGTCAAAACTCGGAAGTTCGGTCGGGTCGTTGCGTCCGATGCACAGCGAGCGATACGCCAAAACTCGTTCTGAATCAATTAAATGCTGCAAAATATCTTTGACTGTCCATTTTCCTTCCGCGTAAACCGCATCGCCGATTTGCTTGAATTTTGCCAAATCGAGATTGTCGAGGTCGTTGATTGATTGCTTAAATGCGGCGGAAATTTCGATGTCTTCAACAAGTTCGATGTATTTATCGAAATAGCACGGCGGTTGATTGATGTCTGATTTTTTCATAAATTATTCTCCTGTTTCGTGAAATACATATACCAATTCCATTCCCAAGTTTTGCCTTCATCCGTCGAAAAAGCCTGACTCCAAATTGGTTCGTTCGGATTGGTTTTATCCCAATTAAATTTAACGATAATTGGGTTTTCGTTAAACGTATCTCTCGCAAAAAACTCGCCGATTTTACCGTCAAACGAGCCGATTTGTCCAACGTCTAAAACAACAACATTACTGTCTGCCCAATAAATACTCCAAAGTTTCGTGAGCGGATTAAAAAGCCTCAAAGTCATTCCTTCAAATGGTTTACCGTCAAATTCCGTCAGAAAATTATCAATATTGCCAAAGCCTTCGAGAATTTTTCGGCATTCGCTCGTTGCTTCAAATTCCGTCCATTCATCGCAATCGGCGAGCCGTTTATTTAGTTTTCGATTGTGAACTTTCCAGTTTCCGACAAAAAAATCGAAATCATTTTCAGACGAGTTTGGCGATGCAGTAATTTTCAAATCTTCCATTTCTATTTTCCCTTTTTCGACTGTTTATGCGGCATTTATCGTTTCAACAAATTTTTTCAGACTTTCGGTTTCGTCATTATTTGCGATTGTGTGAATATTTCCCAAATAACTCATTCCTAAATACTCGGCAGTTTTGCTAAAAGGTAGCCAAAAATCATCTCCTAAATTATCTCCAACCGAACAACTCAAAGCCGCCATACTTTTGTTTCGTAATTTTCTGCCCAAGTCTTTTTCAATATCAAGCAGATCGGTTATCCGGTCAAAAAAAACTTTCATAATTCCGCTCATTGCATACCAATAAACTGGAGTTGCAAATATTAAGACATCGTATTTTTTGATGATGCTTTGCATTAAACTTAAATAATCATCATCCAAATTTTTATGCTCATAATCGTAAAAACTGAAGTTGTAATTATTCAAATCAATGAAGTCCCATTTAGAAATTCTCACTAATTCATCTACGACCTTTTTAGTGTCGCCGTCTTTTCTTGCACTTCCGAGAATAATAAGTTTGTTCATAACGCTGCTTTTTTTCAAATTTTCTATTTCTTACTTTCTGAATTATACTAAACCTCAATTGGAATTAAGTAAATATCCAATATTAGCATTTTACATATAACCAATTTACCAAATGAAGACAAAATCGAACAAAAAAATTCCGTTTATAATGCTTGATGATAAAAATAAAGATTCGCCGCTTTATCGGCAGATTTACGAATCAATCCGAACAGCAATTTTGAGCGGTGAATTTGCTTCAAAAGTCCGTCTGCCTTCGACTCGAGATTTGGCAAAACAACTCGGCGTTTCGCGCATCACGGTTGTAAATGCTTACGAACAACTTTTTGCCGAAGGTTATCTCGAAGGTAAAACGGGTAGCGGAACTTTTGTTGCGGCGAAATTTCCTGACGATTTATTGCAGACGGAAAAATTAAACCTGAAAAAGCGTGAAACTAAGCAAAATATGCCGCTAAATTTGTCGCCGTTTGGTGAAAAATTGGTTTCAAAAACGAATAAAAATCTTCGCGCACAAATGAACGTAAAATTTCAGCCGTTTCAAAACGGTTTGACGGCAGTCGAACATTTTCCGTTTGAAATTTGGGCGCGAATTGCGGCGAAACTTCACAAAAATCCTTTGCGTTCGATGCTCGGTTACGGCGATCCGCAAGGTTTTTTACCGCTTCGAGAAGCCGTTGCAAATCACTTAAAATCGGCTCGCGGCGTGAACTGCACGGCAGAACAAATCATCATTACTTCGGGCGCACAACAGGCTTTAGATTTGACGGCACGGATATTTTTGTCCAAAAATGATGCGATTTTGATTGAAAATCCGTGTTATCTCGAAGCGCGAAATTCGTTTGCGGCAACCGGCGCGAAAATCATTCCGGTTGACGTTGATAATGAAGGTTTTAATTTGGCGAAAATTCCTAAATCCGGCGAAAATGCGAAGCTCGTTTATGTTACGCCGTCGCATCAATATCCGCTTGGTTACACGATGAGTTTGCCGCGCCGTTTGGCGTTGCTCGATTGGGCGAAAGCGAAAAATGCGTGGATTATTGAAGACGATTACAACAGCGAATTTCGTTACGCCGGTCGTCCGCTTGCGTCTTTGCAAGGTTTGGATAAAGCCGGTCGCGTGATTTATGTCGGAACTTTCAGCAAGACGATTTTTCCGAGTTTGCGAATCGGTTGCGCGGTTGTTCCGCCCGAATTAGTTGATGTTTTCACGATGGCGCGTGCGCTTAACGACGTTCATTCATCATCAATCGAACAAGCGATTTTGGCGGAATTTATTGCGGAAGGACATTTTGCGCGGCACGTTCGGCGAATGCGAACACTTTACGAACAGCGTCAGCAAATTTTAGTTTCCGAATGCGAAAAACAACTTTCGGGCTTGCTCGAAGTAAAAAAAGCAGATGCCGGAATGCACCTCGTCGGCTGGCTTCCCGAAGGCGTTGACGATCAAATAATTGCCGAAAAAGCCAACGAAAAAGGCTTGAAACTTGCGCCGATTTCTTCGTATTCCGCAACAAAAATATCACGCGGCGGCTTCGTTCTCGGCTACACGGCATTTGACGAAACGCAGATAAAGCGCGGCGTTGCGATAATTCGGGAATTGCTGCAATAAAAAAACTTCCCTGCATACTAAGAATTTTCCCGCAAAACCCGCGCGAATTTTTACTGAAGTATTGACTTTATTCTACTTTTCCAATTCTTCGTGCAGCGAACGACGTTCGATTAGTAATTGCATAAACTTATCGCGTTTCAGATAAAAAAGTTTGATGGCGCGAAACCAGCCGTTTAAATCTTCGATTTCTTCGAGCGAACGCATCGCCGCGTAACCGCTGAGAATTGCTACGGGAATTGAACAGAGCGCGACAATCCAACCGAAATAAAAATACAACAACACCGCAAAAATTATCCACGTCAAAGGCATAAAAAGCATTGCGGCGAGAATTTTTACGGTTGAAACTACATCGTCTGCGCCGTGTTTTTTGTTGCGGTTGGCAATAAATTTGCCGAGTTGATAGGCAGGAAAATGTAAGATTATTCCGAAAATCGAAATCGGCGCAAAAATCAGCATTACCCAAACGCGCACGAGAAAATGCCGGAAAACATACCAAAAAGAATGTTCCACGAACGAAAGATTTTCGGGTTCGATGTCGAGTTCGCGGAGTTTGCGTTCGTAGTTTGAAATGCGTTTTTCGAGTTTTTCGTCGCGCTTTTTCGGTGTGTATCGCGCATCAATTTTTTCGTTGATGTAAGTTTTTATAAACGTGAATCTGTCCGCCAAAGAACGCTTGAAATTTATTCCTTCATAAACGCTCGAAAACAATTCTTCGGCTTGCGTGGCGGTTTCGAGTTCGGTATTCGATTCGGCGTTTAGCGTAACTTCGCGCAAGGCGGAATCAATTTTCGCGGTCAATTCTTTCGCGGCTTTGTGCGGCGGTTCGTCGCCTTCGAGTTCAACGGGGAAAACTTGAAACGCTTCGCCGAAATAAAGCAGAGCTTCACTGCGAAACATCGTTTTGCTCGTATAAAAAAGTCCGACCGGAACGATTTTCAGTCCAAGCGAAGCCGGATTTTTACCAACCGAAACCGCGCCGATGGCAATTCGCGCCGCGCCCGTTTTCAACGGTTGAAGTTTCGTTTCATTATGCGAAATTCCTTCGGGAAAAATCGCAATCGCGCCGCCGCGTTTCAACAATTCACGCGCTAATGTGAAAGTTTCCTTATTTTTTGAAACGTCCTCGCCCGCGTCCGATTGGCGATAAACCGGCAACGCTTCGACCGTCCGCACGAGCCAACCGATAACGGGCATTTTAAAAAGTGTTGATTTTGCCAAAAAGGAAATTTTGCGCGGCAGGGCGACAAAAACGAGAGACGGATCAATCAATCCGTTCGGATGATTCATCACGAAAAGCACGGGTTCATCCGTCGGCGTATTAACAGAATTGACCGTTTCAATCCGCCGAAAAAACAATTTCAAAGCAATGCTGAAAATAAAAACGATAACGCGGCGCGGGAAACTTCCGCCACGCCCGAAAATCATATCGCCGAGCTTAAGAATTTTTACGTCGCTAGTCATTATGTAAAAAAGTAGGCAGTAGCAGTTGGCAGTTTACATCTAAATTATTTACTGCCAACTGCTACTGCCTACTGCCTACTAAACTAAATTTCGTGCCGATTTGACATCGCTTTGTCCATTGTAACTTCGTCAACAAATTCCAAATCCGAGCCGACGGGCATTCCCATTGCGATTCGTGTAACTTTTACGCCTAAAGGTTTTAGCAATCTCGCAATATAATTTGCCGTCGCTTCGCCTTCGGTTGTCGGATTGGTGGCGACAATAACTTCGGCAACTTCAACGCCTTCATTATTTTGCGGCAAAAGACGCGGAAGCAGATTCGGCAGCATCAATTCATCGGGACCAACGCCGCGAATCGGCGAAAGTGCGCCGTGCAAAATGTGATATAAGCCTTTATACGAGCGCGTTTTTTCGACGGCAACGAGATTGTAAGGTTCTTCGACAATGCAAATCATCGAACGGTCGCGCGTTGGCGACGTGCAATACATACACGGATTGATGTCCGTCAAATTATTGCAAACATCGCAAAAAACGATTTTTTCTTTAACTTCGCGCAAAGATTCAATAAATTTTTCAACGTCTTCGGCAGGTCGGCGCAAAATAAAAAACGCCAATCTCTGCGCCGATTTATGCCCGACTCCGGGCAGACGTTTGAATTCATCAATCAATTTAGCGACAGGTTCTGAATATTCGAGCATTTGTTATTCCAAATTCCAGATTCCAGATTCCAGATTCCAAATTTTCGGTCTGAAATCTGGAATCTGGAATCTGAAATTTGGAATTACATAAGTCCGGGAGGAAGCATTCCGCCGAGTTGTCCTTTGAGTTTTTCTTCGACTTTGCGACGGGCTTCGTTGATTGCCGCGAGCGTCAAATCTTGAATCATTTCCGTGTCGCCGTCTTTGACGAGATCGGGCGAAATCGTAAGTTCCAAAACTTCAAAATCGCCACGCATTTTAACCGAAACTGCGCCGCCGCCCGCCGAAGCGTCAACGACCGTCGTTTTCATCTGTTTGCCCATTTCTTCCTGCATTTTCTGGGCTTGTTTCATCATCGAATTCATATCGAATCCACCGGGTAATTTCATAAATATTTATTCCTTTTATAATAAAATTGCTAGGTTTAATCGTAACTGTCTGCAAGGTTAAATGCAAACACAAAAACTTTCGTGCTTGAGAAATTTAACGAAACAAAATAATTGATAAATCGCCTCGTAAAGTCGAGCGCAATTATCAAATTTCAATTATCAAATTTCAATTATTTCGTTTCGTTTCTTAAACAATTTTACGGTAATCTGCGTAAGCATTATGCTTTCCGATTTTAATTTCAGTTTAAGGATTTCAAATGTTTCAAAATACTTGTTTTGTCCGCGTTCTTTTCGTTTTGGTTTGTTCGAGTTTTAGCATTTTCGCACAACAAAAATCGTCTGCGTATTTAACCGAACCGACGTTTTCGGCTGACCGTAAAGAAATTGCGTTCGTTTCGGGCGGCGATATTTGGACTGTTCCGTCTGCGGGCGGCACGGCATCCCTTTTAGTTTCGCATCCGGCAACCGAATCGCGCCCAAATTTTTCGCCCGACGGCAAGAGTTTGGCGTTTATTTCAAATCGCACCGGAAACGGCGATATTTATGTTTTAAGTTTGGAAACAAACGATTTAACGCGCATCACGTTTGATGATTCCGCCGATAATCTCGATGCTTGGTCGCGTGATGGAAATTGGCTTTATTTTTCGTCATCTTCAAAAGACATTGCCGGAATGAGCGACATTTTTCGCGTGTCAGCAAATGGCGGAACGCCGATGCAAGTTTCGTCAGATCGTTATACGAGCGAGTTTTTTGCTTCGCCCGCGCCCGATGGAAATTCGTTTGCGTTTTCGGCGCGAGGTTTTGGCAATACGCAATGGTGGCGCAACGGAAGAAGTCATATTGACGAAAGCGAAATTTGGCTGAAAAGCGGCGAAACTTACGAACAAATCACGACACGCGGCGCGAAACAACTCTGGACGATGTGGAGCGCGGACGGCGCGAAGATTTTTTATGTTTCAGACCGCAACGGAACGCAAAATCTTTACACAAAACCTTTGCGCGGAAAGGAATCGCCGCTGACGAATTTTACAAACGGGCGCGTGCTTTGGGCGAATATTTCTTTGGACGGAAAACAAATTGTTTTTGAACGAAATTTTAAAATCTGGACATTAAATACCGATGGCGGCGCGGCGAAGGAATTGGCGATAAATTTGCGCGGTTTGCCCGCTTCGCCTTTGACGGAACGAGTTAATTTATCAACGCAAATCCGCGAACTCGCGCTTTCGCCCGACGGCAAAAAAGTTGCGGTTGTCGCTCGCGGCGAAGTTTTTGCGGCTTCATCAAAAGACGGCGGCGATGCGGTTCGCATCACGAATACTGCCGCGCCCGAATCTTTCGCTGTTTGGTCAACTGACAGCAAAAAACTCGTCTATTCGTCGGAACGCGAAGATAAATTACAGCTTTTTCAGTATGATTTTGCGACCGAAACCGAAACGCAATTAACCAAAAACGGCAACGATTATTCGCCCGTTTTTTCGCCGGACGGAAAATTTATCGCTTTCATCCGCAATGCTCGGCTCTTGATGATTTACGACATAAATTCAAAACAAGAACGCGAACTTTGCAAATTTTACACCGATTTGCCGCCGCTCATCGGCAAAGACACAATCGCTTGGTCGCCCGATAACAAATGGCTTGCGTTTTTGACAACTTCGCCCGCAAATCGTTCTTACACGAATATTGCTATTGTTTCGGTGAATGGCGGCGAAGCAAAACCCGTGAGTTTTATCGCCAATTCAAACAGCGGAAGTTTAACTTGGAGTCCCGACGGATCGTTTATTTTATTCGACTCGAATCAGCGCACCGAAGACGGATCGCTCGTGCGGATTGATTTGAAACTTCGCACGCCGAGATTCCGTGAAGACCAATTCCGCGACCTCTTTAAACAGGAAAATCCGCAACAAAAACCGCAACCGAATCCGAGTCCGTCCGCTTCGCCTGTGGCAGAAGAAAAAAAGACGGAAGACGACAAAAAAGGTGAAATCATTTTTGAAAATATCCGCCGCCGTTTGAGCATTTTGCAGACGGGCTTGAGCGTTGCCGGACAAACAATCAGCCCTGACGGAAAAACCATTTTGCTTCTTGCCACGGCTGAAGGTCAATTTAATCTTTACACGATGCCGCTCGATGAACTCGCCACCGATCAATCGGCAAAACAGATAACTTCGACACCGAATTTCAAATCAGACGCGCAATTTTCGCCCGATTCAAAAGAAGTTTATTACATCGAAAACGGACGAGTGAACATCGTCAGTTTAGACAAACGCGAAGTGCGTCCGTTGGCTTTGAATATCGAAATCACGACCGATTTTGCAAAGGAAAAAACCGAAATTTTCGAGCAAGGTTGGCGATATTTGCGCGATCATTTTTATGATGAAAAGTTTCACGGTGTTGATTGGAATGTGGTGAAAACAACTTACGAACCTTTCATTTCTGGCACAAAAAATATGGACGAATTGCGCCGTTTGATGTCTTTGATGGTTGGCGAATTAAACGCTTCGCATCTCGGCGTTACGGGCGCGAGCGGTTTTACGGCAACACCAATCGGCAAACTCGGTTTGCGATTTGACCGCAACGAATTTGAAACGAATAGCCGTTTGAAAATTACTGAAATCATTACGCTTAGTCCGGCAGATGTTGCCGAAAACATCAACGTCGGCGATTATCTGTTGAGCGTTGACGGCGTAAAAATTGACGGCAAAACAAATCTTGATTCGCTTCTTGAAAACAAAGTAAATCGCCGCGTCGAACTCGAAATTTCGGCTCTCGCGGACGGCGCAAACAAACGCGAAATCATCGTCAAACCGACAAGCACCGGCAGCGAAAAAAATCTGCTTTATCGCCAATGGGTTGAAGCAAATCGCGCGTATGTCGAACGCATCAGCGGCGGAAAATTGGGTTACGTTCATTTGCAAGATATGGGTTCGGGAAGTTTGGCGCAATTTTATGTAGATTTGGACGTGCAGAATCAGAATAAAGAAGGCGTGGTTGTTGATATTCGCAATAATAACGGCGGTTTTATCAATCCGTATGTGATTGATGTTTTGTCGCGGCGCGGTTATTTGAATATGAAGGAACGCGGACTTTGGACAGTTCCAGGACGTTCAAATCTCGGTCAACGCTCGCTCGAACGTCCGACGATTTTGGTAACAAATCAGCATTCTTTGTCCGATGCCGAAGATTTGACGGAAGGTTATCGTTCATTAAAACTCGGCAAAGTCGTCGGCGAACCGACTAGCGGTTGGATTATTTTTACTTGGAACGCCACAACCTTCGACGGCACGACCGTCCGATTGCCGCGCCAAATGATTACGGGCAACGACGGCAAAAATATGGAACTAAATCCGCGCCAAGTTGATGTTCCCGTTACGCGCCCAATCGGTGAAACTTTGATCGGAAAAGATTCGCAACTCGATACAGCCGTGCGCGAACTTTTGGGACAGATTGGGAGATAAAAAGTAAGAAAATTTATCCACAGATGAACACAGATAGACACAGATAAAATCAAGAAAAAATTATCTGTGTTCATCTGTGTTCATCTGTGGATAAATAAAAAAAATTACATCAAAGGCGAGCGAAAGCGCAGAAAAACCTGAAAACCTTGGTGATTCGTGCCGCCGTAATATGGCACGAGCGACGACGGATTTTGATAAAACGTAACTTGTCCGCCGAGTCCGACGTTTAAATCTTTGCTCTGAAAAACCTCGCGCACATATCCGAGCGAAGCCGCGCCGATGTTGTAGATTTTATCTTCGTCATCGTGGTCTAAAACTAATTCGTGTCCGCTTTTTTGCACACGCTCGAAGCGTCCGAAAATCGAATTCTTTATGAATTGGTAATTCGATTCAAACAAAAACGCATTCGTGCGTTCGCCGTTGCCGTAATTTTGTCCCCAAACGAACGAATTTGCCCAATTTCTGCCTGCGCCGAAATCTTTGTTATAAATCGCCGAAGCAGTCGTGCGGCGCAAGATTTTTAAATCAGGTTCGCTCGGTTCGGGGTTTTTCAAATAACCGTGAGAAATCTGAAAAGCCCAATTTTTATTCGGATTAAACGAAAATCTGCCGCTGAACGAATCGAGTCGCGGCGTGTCGAAATCCCAGCGATTTTCGTTCGGTTCTTCGCCTTTGAACGCGCTGGCTTCAAATTTGAATTTGCCGAAATTATAACCTGCCGTCAAAACGCCGTAAGTGATGTGCGTCGAATCTTGCCAATGATGCGAAAGCGGCGCGTCAGGATTGTTCATCGCCGAAAGTCGGTGCATAAAAGTCGGCGGTCCGAGCGCAGGTTCGCCCGGCAAACCTGCGTAAATATAAAACGATTGTTTTTCGTTGATTTTGTATGAATAAGAAACCGAAAGTTCGCTGAAAAAATCGTGCGGATGTTGGCGGTCGTGGATTTGTCGCCCGCGAAAAAGTTCGCCCGATTGATACAAAAGCGGATAACCGAAACCGCGCTGAATAATCGGATCGAGGCTGATCATTGCCCGAAAACCGATTTGCGATTTTGCAGTTAAAGGCTTTGAATACATCAACATAAACATCGAAGGCGCGTCAATTCGGGCATTGTCGCCGCGTGCCGCAACCGACAAATCGCGGTTTGAACCGACGTTCGTATAACGCAGAAACATATTGCCGTGCCACATCAACATTGAACCGTCAGCGAACATTTTCATCCGCGCATACATCGGCGTAGATTGCGGAATCCAAGCCGTGCCGGAACTTTCCTGCGACATCGGAACATTGATGTCGGTTACGGCGGACATTTCCTTGTGATCGTGTTTCATATCCGACATTTTCATATCGGACATATCTTTCATTTCGTCGGCGGGCTTTTTGGTTTCCGTCGGTTTGGGTTTGGTTTCTTCTTTGTCTTCGTCTGCGCTGTGAACGTGCGTTTGTTTTTCGGCGGTTTTGGCTTTTTCGTCCGCTTTTACGCCGACGAAAATATTGCTCCACATTCCGCCTTTAGCGTGTCCGCGCACGGAGCAAAAATATTTAAATGCACCGTTTTCTTTGGCTTCGATGACGATTTCTTCGGCTTGGAAAACTTCGTCTTCCGGTTTCTTTTCGAGTTTTTCGCTTCCGGCTGTTGCAGAAATGTCGGGCGCGATTGCCCATTCGCCTTCGACGTGACCGAAACGAACGTCGTGGCGCATATCAACATCGGAATTGACGAATAAAATTCGTAAAATCGCGCCTGCCGGAATTACTAAATTCGGGTTTCGCAGACCTTGAATCCGATACGAAAGCATATCGTCTTCGGGTCCGGTCGAGATGACCAGACGAATTTCTTTTTCGGTAAAAGTTAAGTTTTGATTTTCCTTTTTGCCGAGCGTTCTTTGTTTGCCGATTTGAACTAATTCGGCTAATTTGATGGTTTTCTTTTCGCTCGAAACGAGTTTAAATGATTCGTGAGCGAAAGCGTTTGCGCTAAAAATGAGCGCGATAATTGTTAATAAAATGAATTTTTTCATTGGTAAAATCTCCTGATTTGTAAAACTTTTTGTCGCGTAGCGATATTTGAATTTAGCCGTGTGTTTTAACGCACGGAACAAAATCGAAACGCCGAAACGTCGCGTCAGCGGCGACTGAAGCGGCGAAATTATCAATCGTCGCTGACGCGACGCGAAATAATTCGACATCAAACCGTGCGTTAAAACACACGGCTAAATTCAGTCTGTTGCTACGCAACCAACATATGAATTGATTTTTGCCTTAAATAATCGGCGGGGCGCGTGGAGATTTTTGTCGGTAGAATGAATCGGAAAGATAAAAAGGCTTTGCAAAATTGAAGTTTTCGACAAAAACGATTTTCGCCGTCAATTCAAATTTTATCGAAACAATCGAAACAGTGTTCGCCGTTTGTTTTTCGATTTTGATATTTTCCGATTTAGCGAAAGTTTTCGGCGCGGATTCTCTGAAACATTCGCACGGAACATTGAAAGATTTGTCTTGATTGTTTTCCGCCGAAACCTTTTCGCCTTTATTTTCGTGCGATTTTTGATGACACGAAGGAACTTCGGTTTCGACTGCAACTTGATGATGCGAACAACAACAAGCCGCCGCCATCGAAGAAAAAAACGACAGAACAACCAAAAAAACGACGGCAATTTGTTTTGATTTTTTCATAATTTCTGCGCTTTCGTTAGATGCCAAGTAAGCCAAGTGGCGTTTGATTTTTTTTTGCCCGCGAAACACGCGAAATACGCTAAAAAAATAAAAATCTTGTTTTAATTTTCGCGTGTATTCGCGGGCAATGTTTCCGTTTAAATTAAAATCTGACGGTTTCGACTTCCGCTTCGGTTGCGCTTCTCGAACCGCGCCATTCTTCTTCGGTGTCGTAGAAATTTACGTCGAATTTCGCCAACGATTTTACGGGAATTCCTTCAAATTCCTGCGGCGCGTCTTCAAAACCGACGATTGTGCCGATGCCGACAACTTCCGTTCCCAACTCGCGGACAAGCGAAATCGTTTCCTTGATCGCGCGTCCCGAACGCAAAATATCGTCAACGATAATCGCCGGATGAACTTCGCCGTCGCTCATATATTGACGGAATTGACGTTTGCCTTCTTCCATTTCCGCCCAATAAATTTGCTCTGCGCCGAGAGCTTCGCGCACGCCGAACGCCACCATAATTCCGCCCGGACTCGGACTAATTACCGAAATTTTCGGCAGACGGCTCGAAATCGTCTTTTCCATACGAAACAGACGGCTCAAACCGACCGATAAAATTCGCGCGTTGTCATAATATCGAAAAGCAAGCGGCATTTGAAAATAATGCGAAGCGTGTTTTCCGCTCGGATAAATAAAATGTCCGCGACGATAAGCGTGTGTGCTTTCCAAAATTTTCATCACCGTTTCCTGCGAAGGAACTAAATCAACCATTTTTTTTGTTTCTCCTTTAACTTAAGTTTTTAGATTATACGATAAGATTTTCAAGTTTTGAATTCGCCAAATTACTTTTTTAACCTTATCAGCAATTAATGTTCCTTAAATATCGCGTAGCGATTACTTGAATTTAGCCGTGTAATTTATTGCACGGACAGAGTTTAGTTGATTTCGTGTCGCGTAGCGATAACTGAAATTAGCATTACGTCAGTTGTCGCTGACGCGACAAAAGACTTGATTTTTACGTTCCGTGCCTTGAAAGCATTAGTTTCTACACAAGTTGGAAACACCTGAAATCTTCGGGATTTGTCGCTGAAAGCGACTGACATTATAGCCTAGCGAGAATCGCTAGGAAGTTTTCGGTAATATGCACGCTCGCTGAAGGCGAGCAACAATCACCGTGCTTTTTGTTCGTCACCTTCAGCGACGGAAAATGTGGTCAAACTGACCTAGCGATTCTCGCTAGGCTATAATGTTGGTCGCTTTCAGCGACAAAATCACAAGTATTCAAGTCAATTTGGAGTTGTGTAGAAACTAATGCTTGAAAGACACGGCTAAACTCAGATTGTCGCTCTGCGACATTTAAGGAATCCTATTTATTTTCAAAAATTTAGCAAAAATTCTATTTTTTATTTAAAATTGCACACAAGTTTTTTTTTGCTATTTTCCCAAAACTTCTTTAATTATAATCTTTTGGATTCCCGACATTTCTTCAGGTATTTCGTTGAAATCGAGCCATTCGGCGCGAAAAATTTCGCTGCTTAAGATTTTTACTTCGCCGTTGGCGTTTGCTTCAAAGATAAATTCGACGTGGCGTTTGATAATTCTAGTGCGAAAAAGCCGCACGTTTTCGAGTGCTAAACCGGTTTCTTCGCGCAATTCGCGCCGCAGAGCCGCTTCCGGCTGTTCGCCAACGCCCACAAAGCCGCCCGGAATTCCCCAACCCGACGCGGGACGATAAACGTGGTCGAGAAGCAAAATTTTGCCATCGGCATTCGTAATCACCGCCGCCACCGAAACGGTAAATTTCGCCTGCGTCAGACGAATGATTTTTGCCCGCAAATACCAAGGCAATTTGCGCCAAATTTTCGCGGTTATTTTTTTTAACATTCGGATAAATTATTTTTTTTGAAAAACATCGTAATTTTCGGCTTTAATTTGTGGAAAACACCTCTTGTTAAAAATGTTTTAAAGTTAGACAAAGATTGTTTTACATTCTTTAGACTTCCTGCAATAATAATAGACTTCGGAGTATTCAATGTCCAAACATCCCTTAAAACTTGAATTTGCTGTGTCATTTGTGTTTCTAATGTTTTTTGCCCAATTTGTTTTTGCACAAAATGTGCAGAGCGATTTGCGCGAATCTTTCAAAAAATTCGATTTAGTCAAACGCCATCAAATAAATTTTACAAATAATCAAAGCGTTGAAAAACTTTCTATACAAACGCCCGATAAAAATTTTGAATTCGATTTAACGCTCAATGATTTGCGTTCGTCGCGCTATTTTGCCGAAGAAACTGACGCAAACGGCACGCACCAATTGGAAAAAGCCGCCGTCAAAACATTCAAAGGAAAAATTTCCGGCGAAGAAAATTCGCGTGTGCGTCTGACGATTGACGGCGCGAAAATTGAAGGTTTTTTTGATACGAACGGCGAAAGATTTTACATCGAGCAAGCCAAAAAATATTCGCGTTTTGCCGATGAAACCGACTTAATCGTTTATCGCGCCGAGGATTTACTGCGCGTTGAAAATTTCGATTGCGATTCGAGTGTCGGCACGAAAATCGAACGCGGAAAAGAAATGATTTCGGCAAATGCCGTCAACAGTCCGCAAACTTTGCGCGTTATCGAAATTGCGACCGAAGCCGATTTTCAATATGTTACCGCGCTCGGCGGCGCAAATCAGGCAAACGCTGAAATTGCGGGCATTTTGAATATGGCTGAAGGCGTTTATGATGCTGAATTACGCTTGACGATTCGCATTGTTTATTCACATTTTTGGACGACTCCAGACCCATTTACCGGCGTTAATGCGCCGACGCTTTTGAGTTCTTTTCAATTTTTTTGGAATTCCAATCACGCCAACATTCCGCGTGATGCAGCGCATCTTTTCACGGGAAAGAGTTACGCGCTTTCGAGCGGTTACGCGCTTATCGGCGAAATTTGCGATGTGAATAACGCCTACGGTTTGAGCGGTTATGTTGATTGGTCGCCCGCGAAATTTTTGATTACGGCGCACGAACTCGGACATAATTTGGGCGCATTTCACGTCAACGCGGCGCAATCTTGCGACAATAGTTTGATGAACGAACAACTTTCGTTTAACACGCCGCTTTCGTTCTGTTCATTTTCGCGCACGCAGATAGGAAGTTTTGTTAATGCAAGCGGAAGTTGTCTGACAAATCTCGCCAAATCGCCTTTCGATTTTGACGGCGATTCGCGCACTGATATTTCTATTTTCCGTCCGGCATCTGGTGAATGGTGGTATTCAAAATCTTCAAACGGCGGCAACGCGGCGTTTGCATTCGGCAACGCAAACGATAAATTAGTTCCCGCCGATTTCACGGGCGACGGCAAAACCGACATCGCCGTTTTTCGTCCGTCAAACGGCAATTGGTTTGTTTTGCGCTCTGAAGATTCATCGTTTTATTCGTTCCCTTTCGGCACAGTCGGCGACATTCCGCAAGCCGCAGATTTTGACGGCGACGCACGCGCCGACGCAGGAGTTTTTCGTCCTTCAAATCAAACTTGGTTCGTCAATAAATCTTCCGGCGGCACATTAATTCAGCAATTCGGCATCGCGGGCGACGTTCCGGTAGCGTCAGATTTCGACGGCGACGGACAAGCCGACATCGCAATTTACCGCCCAACACAAGGCGAATGGTGGATTTCGAGAAGCGCAAGCGGTTTAATCGCTTTCCAATTCGGTAACGCCACCGACAAACCCGTCGCAGGCGATTACACCGGCGACGGCAAAACCGATGTCGCACTTTTTCGCAACGGCGAATGGTTCGTCCTCCGAAGCGAAGATTCATCATTCTATTCCGCGCCTTTCGGCACAATCGGCGACATTCCGACTGCCGGAGATTACGACGGCGACGGCAAATACGATTTCGCCGTTTTCCGCCCGACAAATCAAACGTGGTTTGCCAACCGCTCAACCGCCGGAACACTAATTCAACAATTCGGCATCACGGGCGACAAACCGTTGCCGGCGGCTTTCGTGCCGTAAAATCTTTAGTCTTAAAGGCAGAAACGCGACCGCGAGGAAGTTTGCAAAATCACAATGTTTGCAAACTTCCTCGCGGTCGCGTTTCTGCCTGTAATGGCTCAATAAATATTTTTTTCTATCCACGAAAAACACGAAAAGGTGCTAAAACCTTAAACTTTTTCGTGTCTTTCGTGTTTTTCGTGGATAGATAATCTTTCTCTAACTTTTTATTGAGCCATTACGAGGTCATTGAAAGTCTTCTTGCAATTTCCTGAGAAGTGTTATATCTTACGTTCACTTTTATTTGGATAAATAACAACTTGTTTTTTAATAACGAATTACAGAATTATTTGTAATTCTCGAACTTTGGTTTTCTAACTCGAGTTTCCGATTAGCAAGCGAGCGATAGCAATTACTAACCGCCAACTTCCGTTAGCTGATACAAGACGGAGATAGTCAAATGAAACTCGCCGGTTCTACCGCGCATATTTCTTCCCTGATGCCAATATTTACTTATTCGGCGACAAATAATCTACAATTTATTGCCCAAGAGTCTTCTTGCGGCGCAACCGAGAGTTCTATCGAAGCAGTAGAACATTCTAGCGGTGCGTTAGAACATTCGACCAAGTCGCTAGAACATTCTACTGAACCGTCAGAGTGTTCTAACGAAGCAGTAGAACGCTCTAGTGAACCGCTGGAACGCTCTACCAAACCGCTAGAACGCTCTACTGACTCAGCAGAACATTCTATCAATATGCCGGAGCGTTCTACCGGAACTTTAGAACGCTCTGTCAAACCGTTTTTAAGTTCTATTCAAACGCTAAATATAAGGAGATAAACAAATTATGGCTGAAGAAACAATACCGACGAGTGAAGATGCCCGCAAATCTTGGGGCGAGAATATGATTTTGAAGTTTCCGCCTTTGGCTGACAGTCTCGGCTTTAACAACGTCGAGGAAGAAGCCTTTCTCGACGACGTGCGAATGATGATTTACGTCATCACGGCAACGCAGTCGGGCGCGGCTGAGGCAAAGGCGCAAACCGCTTATAAAAAGCAGACGCTGAACGGTGTGCCGGAAGGCGGAAACGCTTTGCCGGTGCCGGTTGTTACGCCGATTGCGCCGCCTGCCGTGTTGGTCGCGCCGGGTGTCATGCCCAGAATCCGCGCCAATCTCCAACGAATGAAGGCGCATCCGGGCTTTACCGCCGCCATCGGCGAACAGTTGCAAATTGTCGGAACTATTACGCCCGCACGAAATCTGTTAGACGCGAAACCGACCTTCAAAGCACTACCGAAAGTCCTCAGCGTCATTCTCGATTGGATAAAAGGCAAGTTCGACGGCGTAGTCATCGAAAGCAAACGCGGCACGGAAACCGTCTTTATATTTTTAGACAAAGACTTCAAATCACCATTTGAAGACACGCGCCCAAACCTCGTCGCCGGACAACCCGAAGTGCGCCGCTATCGAATGATTTACCTATTGAATGATGCCGTCGTCGGCACATGGTCAGACGAAGTAGTCATTACCACAATGGCGTGATTTAAAGGTTCAGAGTTCACGCTTTAGCGTGCATCCGCCAGCGAAGCGCGGCGGAAACAAACTAAAGTTTGAACTCTGAACGCTTGCAAAGAAAATGAATTTTCAACGCTCTCTCTCAGGCACGGATTTATGCAAACAAGAGCGTTTATTGCAAGGTCTATTTGACGCGGAACAAATAAATTGTTCGTGCGGGAGAAATTAAAGGAGAGAGAATGAAACAACAAATGTCTTTTCAAAAGGCTTCAAGTAAAGCCTCGTTAAATACTTTCGGCAACCGGCGGCGCGGCATCAACCGGCGGACAATCGGCGCGTTTTTGGGTGCGTCGCTGTTGTTGATGATTTTTTGTCAGACAGGCGGACGGCAATTAGTCAAAGCCGACACCAGCCTCGGCAATGTCGCGGTTGGCACAACTCCCTTTGCCGTGGCGGTCAATCCGGTAACGAATAAAATCTATGTCGCTAATCGAAACAGCAACAATGCAACAGTAATTGACGGCACAAACAACTCCACTACGACCGTCGCGGTTGGCACAAATCCCGAAGACGTGGCGGTCAATCCGGTAACAAATAAAATCTATACCGCTAATCGAACCAGCAACGACGTAACGGTCATTGACGGCACAAACAACTCGACCGCCACCGTCGCGGTTGGTTTCAATCCCCTTAAAGTCGCCGTTAATCCGATAACCAATAAAATCTATGTCGTCAATAGCGGCAATAATGTAACGGTCATTGATGGAACTGACAACTCAACGACAACCGTTGCGGTTGGCACAGCTCCCCTTGCCGCGGCGGTCAATCCGGTGACGAATAAAATTTATGTCGCTAATTCACTCAGCTCAACCGTAACAGTCATTGACGGAACGAATAATTCGACAACCACCGTCGCGGCTGGCTTACGTCCTACTGCCATCGCGGTCAATCCGGTAACCAATGAAATCTATGTCGCCAATGAATTCAGCGCGAATGTAACGGTCATTGATGGGACGAATAACTCGACCGCAACCATCGCGGCTGGCACAAATCCCTTTGCCGTGGCAGTCAATCCGGTAACCGATAAAATCTATGTCGCCAATCAAGGCAGCGACAATGTAACGGTCATTGACGGCACAAACAACTCGACCGCAACCGTCGCGGCTGGCGATTTGCCCTCTGCCGTGGCGGTCAATCCGGTAACGAACAAGATTTATGTCGCTAATCGAGGTGCCGTCAGCAACAATGTAACAGTCATTGATGGCACGAACAACTCAACGACAACCGTCGCAGCTGGCTCAAATCCCAATGACGTGGCGGTCAATCCGGTAACCAATAAAATCTATGTTACTAATCAAACCAGCGCGAATGTAACGGTGATTAGCGGCGATGATAATTCAACGGCGACCGTTGCTACGGCTGGCGTGTTTCCACTTGTCGTGGCAGTCAATCCGGTAACGAATAAAATCTATGTCGGTAGCGGACTTAACGGCAACGTAACGGTGATTGACGGAACGAACAACTCGACCACAAACGTCGCGGCTGGCGGATTAGTTAATGATGTGGCGGTCAATCCGATAACGAATAAAATCTATGTCGCCGGGACATTCGGCACCGTAACGGTGATTGACGGGACGAATAACTCGACAACGCCGGTCCCGGCTGGCGGCACGCCCTACGCCGTTGGAGTCAATCCGGTAACGAATAAAATCTATGTCCCTAATAACACTAGTGATAACGTAACGGTCATTGATGGGACAAATAATTCGACAACAACTGTCACGGCTGGCGATGCTCCCAATGCCGTCGCGGTCAATCCGGTAACGAATAAAATCTATGTTACTAATTCAACCAGCGACAACTTAACGGTGATTGACGGGACGAACAATTCGACCACCACCGTTACGGTTGGCGATAATCCCGGTAGCGTCGCGGTCAATCCGGTAACGAATAAAATCTATGTTACTAATCAAAACAGCTTCAACGTAACGGTAATTGATGGAACGAACAACTCGACGATGACGGTTGCGGCTGGTTTCTTCCCCATTGAAGTAGCAGTCAATTCGGTAACGAATAAAATCTATGTCGCTAATAGCGGTAGTAACAACGTAACAGTAATTGACGGCACAGATAATTCGACAACAACCGTTGCGGCTGGCGCAAATCCAAATCATATAGCAGTCAATCCGACAACGAATAAGATTTATGCTGCCAATTTCAACGGCGGCAACGTAACGGTAATTGACGGGACGAATAACTCGACCACAACTGTTACGGCTGGCACAGGTCTATACAACGTAGCCGTCAATCCGGTAACGAATAAGGTCTATGTCGCTAATGGAAACAGTGGTGATGTAACGGTGATTACGCCTGCGCCGACCAATACGATTCCGCTGAATACGACCGTTATGCCGCTTGCCGGAAACACGACGACGTTTAACAATCCGACGTTCACGCTGACGGCAACTTCGACTTATTCGCCGACCGCGCCGCCGCCGCAGAATATCTATTTCCAGATGGACACCGCGAACGGCACTTGGACAAAGGCAACCAATACCGGAAGCACTGCCACGACCGTGACGGCAACGGCAACACCTGCGACATTACAGCATGGCATCCACATTCTCTACTTCTTCGCCTCAGACGGCACGGATGCAACTTCGACAAACCCGCTAATCAATGACGGCAGGAAACGCTTCGACAGTTTCGCGCCGGAATCCAGTCCGGTTATCGGCGGCATCAACGCTTACTTGTTTATGGTTGCTCCGGTAGTGTTGGCGGCAAATGTTTCAGTCGGCGGGCGCGTCGCGGCAACAAACGGCAACGGCATCCGCAATGTTATCGTTTCCTTGACTGACGCAAACGGCACGACGCACACAGCGCGGACAAGCGCGTTTGGCTATTACAGTTTCGATGATGTTCCGATTGGCACAACCGTTATCAGCGTTGCGTCAAAACGCTTTACGTTCGCCAATCCAACGCAAGTTATCAGCGTTTCGGACAATGTCGGAAATGTTGATTTTACGGCGATTGAATAAGGATTTTCTTTAACTGTGGAAAGAAGAAAGGAGCAACATTCATCGCTCCTTTCTTCTTTTAAGTTTGCTTTGCCGAATTATTTCAGCGAAGCCGAATCAACGCGGAAGGTCGAAATTAACGAACTATCCGTTGTTGAACGGAACTGAATCCGCACGGTTTGACCTTTGTATGCCGCCAAATTCAGCGATTTTTGTGAATAAGTTGTCGAAGCTGCCGTCTTATTCAAATTGCTGTATGTTGCCGGAGTTGCCAAAAGCGTTCCCGAAGTGTTGCGGACTTCGACAAACAATTTATCGTATTGCGTGGTCGTCGTCGTTTCGGCTGAGGTTACATTGAGCCAGAAGGTCAATGTTCCGGTTGCCGTCGTCGGAATCGAAACGGTTTGATACGATTGTCCCGAACGGTTGTTTGCCGTGCCGAAATAAATGTAACCTGTTCCGGCTTGCGGTGAACTTCCGTTGGCAATGTAGAAATAACCGTTGCCCGAACCAACCCACGGCGAAACACTTGTTTCAAATCCGCCATTGACGAAAAGTTCTGTGCCGCCGCCCGGTGTCGGTGTCGGTGTCGGTGTTCCGGTCGTCGGACACGCGCCAACGCCAACCGCGCACCAAGCCGTTGCAACTCCGGTATATTGCGTGCTGGTCGCACCGAAAAGGTCAGTCGCGGCATTCAAAGTTGCCGTTCTTGCGCCCGCAAAATTCGTGCTTGCCGTCATATAAGTCGTCAACGCACGATACCAGATTCTTTCCGATGCGCTGGCACCGATGCCTGTAACAGCAATACTGCTGACACGATTTGTGCCGCCTGCCGCCATCAAAAAGAAAGCGTGATTGGCAATTCCCGAATTGGTGTGAACGCCGCCGCTGTCCGCCGTTCCCGTGTAGCGAATGCTGTAATGATCGGGGTCGCCGTAGGTGAACGGACTACTCATCGAACGAAGCGCGTCGCCCGGAGTTCCGGGTGTGTAGCAATCTTCGCCGATTTTCCAAGTGTCAGCCGTAACCGTGCCGCCGTCGGCTCTTAATTCAACCATCGCGCCGAAAATGTCGGACGTGGCTTCATTCAAAGCTCCCGATTCATTGGCGTAAGTTAAATTCGCCGTATATTCGGTAACGCCGTGCGTCATTTCGTGTCCGGCAACGTCAATCGTTGTCAGAGGCGAAAATGTCGAGCCGTTGCCGTCGCCGTAACTCATTTGATTGTTATACCAAAAAGCGTTATTGTATGCGCCGCTCGTGCCGAAGTGAACCCGCGAAACAACCATTGCGATGCCGCCGACAGCCGAAGTTGTCGTTCCGGGACCGTAATTTCCGTTGATGCCGTTGCGTCCGTGAACTATTTGGTAATAATCGAAAGTTTGCGCCGCGCCGTAATGCGCGTCAACACCTGCGCGTTGAATCGTCGTATTCCAATTATCATCCGTGTCCGTAAAACGCGATTGCGTGCCGCCCGTGCCGGTTGTTTCGTTGCCGGTCGAATTCATATTGAAAGTTCCCATTCTGCGTGTGGTGTCTTCCATATAAAATGTTCCGGCTGAAGTTGTTGTCGAAATATTAACCGTTCCGCTGTAAAGCGAACTTCCCGTTCCGGTTTTCAAGTTATTGTATTCAAACACTTTAACGCCCGTTTGAGCATCAATGAAAATAACCGGAGCAGACGTTTCATCCGAACCGTCAATGCGCGGAATTTCGACGCGATAAACCAGATGGTCTTGAACTTCGCCGCGATAAATAAACAATTCAACCGTCGGATTGTCGGTCATTTTCGCACGGCTGGCATCTTGTCTGACTGCATGATTTATCGCCGCTTTCTGCGAAAAACTCGGCTGTGTCGAAACAACCGCAATATTTTCTTTCAAGTTGTCGGTAATCGTCGAAAGCGAACCGTCTGATTTCAGATGAACAATCGCTTCGCCTTCCCAAACGGGAACGCCGCCGTAAGTTTGGCGAACTTTTGTGTGCGCCATTCTGAGTTCGTCAATTTCAACTTTTGAAACCTGAAACTCGTCAACATTTCCGATTGCTCTCTGCGACGATTGCCCGCGCAAGATGTCAAGACTGATGGTTTTTGCTCTTTCCAATTCGTCTTGTGTGCCGTTCTCGAAAATGTTTTTGCCTGCTTGGGCTGTGTTGCCGATAAAAATAAATATTACCGAAGCCGCCAAGACAAACAATGCTGTAATTCCTAAAATTTTTTTCACGCTTTAATATCTCCTATGGGATTTTTTTAATTTTTTAATTTGCCGATAATGTATCAAGCCGGAATGAATAAAAATACATATAATCACGAATAATTTTCGTTTTTCCCTACGGAAAAGCGCGTTTCAAGATTCTGAAATTTAGGGGATAAATTGATAAAATAATTTCCAACAATTTAGAATAAGTGTAAGAATTGTAATTATCAAAAATTATTGTGTCAACCATAAACAGTCAAAATGGACAAATATATGAACAGTTTTTTACAACGAACGACATCGGCAAGATTTTTTCGTGGGACGCGGTTTCGGAAATTCATCGTTCGCGCCACGGAATTTATCAAAAAAACGGACGACTGATTTCCCTGCTCACCGATTTCGGCAAAATCAATCCGTGCTATCCCGATTTTCACGGCGAAACTGCGAACACGATTTTTTATACAGGCGCAGGCAAACGCGGCGATCAAAAACTTGATATTTGGAACAAAGCCTTGCACAATGCGATTAAAACCGAAATAGCCGTTCCGCTTTTTTGTAAATTGGGCGTGAATCTTTGGAAATTTCTCGGCTATTGGAAAGTTCGTGATGCCGAATATGTTTTCGAGGAAAAAAATCAACGTAACATTTGGAGTTTTGTGCTGAAAAGAATTGAGTTGCAAGAGTTTTAGAAAAGTTGCGTTCAATAAACTGTGAACAATAATCGAACAAAATATATCTTTAAATTGCTCAAAATAGAAGATTTTATTCGCCATCATTGGTCGGAAATATTACCAATTTGTTTATCAATTCTCACTATCATTTTGCTGATTTTAGAGTTTTTAGGAATAATAAAACTCTAATGTTAGAAATTAGAAAAGCAATCGAATCGGACAAATCGGCAGTTTGGGAAATTATCAAAGCCATAATTTCAACCGGCGACACATACATTTTCGCGCCTGATTCATCACGCGAAAAAATGCTCGCTTATTGGTTTGCCGAAGATAAAGAGAAATATGTCGCCATCTTGTCAGAACCGGAAGCAGTAGCGACCGGCTCACCGTCTAAAATCGTCGGCACATTTTTCATAAAATCCAACCAGCCCGATTTAGGTTCGCACATCTGCAACGCCGGATTCATGGTTTCATCAAAAGCGAAAGGCAAAGGCATCGGCAGAAAAATGGCGGAATTTTCGCTCGTCGAAGCGCGAAAATTAGGCTACCAAGCGATGCAGTTTAATTTTGTCGTCAAATCCAATGAAATTGCCGTCCGATTATGGCTCGCGCTCGGATTTGAAATCATCGGCGAAATTCCCGAAGCATTTCAACACAAGGAAAACGGTTTGACAAATGCGCTGATAATGTATCGGAAGTTATGAAGGATAAGGATGAATAAAATGGGGCATTCTTATTCATCCTTCATCTAACATACGCAGACGGAATCGGATTGTCGCCGCCGATTCCGAAAGTCGTGATTTCGGTCATCGCGGATTGTGTTTTCAGAACATACCAAACGCCGTTGCGATAAACCGCCAAATCGGTCTTGCCGTCCGCACAGAAATTTACGGCACAAAAGCATTCGGAGTCGGAATGTCTCCGGCAATGCCGAAGGTTTGAATCAGCGTTCCTGCCGTTGAGCGTTGGATAAACCAAGTTTGATTTGTCGGTCGGAAAACTCCGGCATCAAATTTTCCATCGCCATCGTAATCTCCGGCAACCGGAACATCGCCCGATGTGCCGAACGGAAAGGCAAAGAAACTGAAATCTTCGCTTCGCAAAATAAACCAATTTCCGTTTGATGGTCGCCAGAAAGCGACATCAGCCTTGCCATCGCCCGTGTAGTCGCCTTGCACGGGTTTGTCGGTTGCCGTGCCGAATTGTGTGGCAAAAACGCTTCCGTTTGAACTGCGGCGAATCCACCATTCCGCGCCGTTTGCGCCAATTGGACGATAAATCGCAATGTCGGCTTTGCCGTCGCCATCATAATCGCCGACTGTCGGTTTATCGCCTGTCGTGCCAAAACCGATGATGTCCGTGCCGCCCGTTGATTTCGAGATAAACCACGTCAAACTCGATTCACGAAACACGGCGGCATCAGCTTTGCCATCGCCATCATAATCCGCCGGAACGGGGACATCGCCCGAAGTGCCGAACGGAAACGCATAGAACGAAAAATCTTCCGACCGCAAAATATACCATTCACCTGTCGCCGGACGGAAAAAAGCAATATCGGTTTTGCCGTCGCCCGTAAAATCGGCGGGCGTGATTTTGTCAGCGGAATTACCGAATTGAAAAGCGCGGTTTCCGCCATCGGACGAGCGCAAATACCACCATTCACCGACAGACGGGCGGAAGATGGAAATATCCGTCTTGCCGTCGCCGTCAAAATCGGCGATGGAATTTCTCACAGCATCATCGTTGACGATGGTAACGGTTGCGGTGGCATTGCCGATTACAGCATTTACGGCATTGGAAATTTGCACCTGAAATGTTTCGTCAGGCTCGAAAATCGTATCGCCGATAATGGTTACGGGAATCGTTTTACTCGTTTCGCCGGGAGCGAAGGTTATTTGCCCCGAAGCCGCCAAAAAGTCAGTCGGAGAAACAGCCGTGCCGTTTGCCGTTGCATAATTGACCGTTACGTTTCTGCCGCTCGGCACGAGAAGATTGAGGTTGACTTGTGCGACGACGTTGTTTTGATTGCCTTCGGTAATGTTCAGACCGCTAATGTTCATCACGGGCGGCGGGTCGTCGTCTTCGATATTGATGACGGTGTTTGCCGGAGAGCCGATAGTTGCGCCGCCGTCAACGCCGATAATTGACAGATTTACGGTTTCAAACGGTTCTTCGTCAAGTGCGTCGTTAATTATGGAAACCGTAAATGTTTTGCTTGTTTCGTCAGCATCGAAGACAACGCTTCCCGTAACGGAAGAATAATCTTGTCCGGCAGTCGCCGTTCCGTTGGCGGTCGCATATTGCACCAGCACGTCGCTTGCCGCGCCATTTGCACGGGTGATTGTAACGGTTACAGTTCCGCCGTTTTCAGCGACGTTATAGGCGGCATTGCCGAATTGGACGTTTCCGGCAATATCATCATCAATAATTGTCGTCAAAGCCATTCGGTCGCCGAGCGAAGCATTGAGCGGATTTACCAAGTAAGTAATAAAGTTTTCGTCCGATTCGTCTCTCGTATCGCCTTTAGCCGATACTGTAATTGTTTTGCTTGTTTCGCCGGGTTGAAAAACGAGTTTTCCTTTGGCAGGCGCGTAATCGTTTGGGGCAAAAGCCGTCCCGGCAGCCGTATAAAATTCAACCCGCACCGGTCTGGAACTCGGCGCGGACAAACTGACGGTATAAACCGCATTAGTCGTTCCGGTGTTCAGTTCCGTTACCGAAACGTCCGAACTAATTGATAAAACAGGGAAATCCGTTGGCGGTGAAGGCAAGCAAGTGTTATACAGCACGGAAACGTCTTCGTTCCAGTAATTGGCGGTTGTAATGTCCGGTTTTCCGTCTCCATTAAAATCTGCAACATTTACGTCAAAAGCATTTATGCCTGAAATAAATCTTTCGGGAGCAGAAAACGTGCCTGTGCCGCTTCCGTAAAGAATTCCTACGCGATTGTCGGGAAATGCCGAACGGTAACTGTTGCCGACGACTAAATCTATGTTTTGGTCGTTGTTAAAATCGGCAACGGCGATTGATGCCGTGCCGCGTCCGGTCGGATAAATTGTCGGTGCGAGAAATCCGCCTGTTCCGTTACCTAAAAGAATAGCGACTCTCGGAACAAAATTCGGGGAAGATTCATTGGCATCATTATTTGTAACGGCGGCATCGAGAATGCCGTCTTCATTAAAATCGGCAAGAACCAATTCCGCTACCGGATTCCCGGCAGGATATAAAACCGGCGGGCTAAAGTTGCCGCCACCCGTGCCGAGATAAACAAATACATTTCCGGCGGCGGTTGCTGCTAAATCTTTTATCCCGTCATTATTAAGGTCGCCGATGGCAACTCCCCACGGCGGATAAGCATTTATATCTTGTCCAACGGCGAGATGGTGCGAGAAAACAAAAGTTCCGTTGCTATTTCCTCTGAAAATACTGAGCCAGCCGCGGTCATCTACAACGGCGACAGCTATGTCCAGAATGCCGTCGCCGGTAAGGTCGCCAACGGCAACCGACCTTAAAAATCTGCGCGAACCGGCGAAGTAATTGACGGCTGGGGCAAAACCGTTACCATTGTTCAACATCACGGACAATCTTCCCTGTCCGGTATTTGTGTGCCAGTTGATGGTTGCTATATCGGGGCTTCCGTCGCTATTAAAATCTGCGCTGAAAACCGACCACGGACGTTCGGGAAGCGCAATAGTCGAAGTTATCGAAAAATTTCCATTCCCGTTGTTCGACATCACCTGGACATTCATTAAATCATAGTTGCTGACGGCAATATCCGTGTTGCCGTCACCATTGTAATCGGCGGGCGCGGTAGAATTCGGCTGACCTCCGACGAAGGCGGTTGCGGGTCCGAAACGTCCGTTTCCCGACCCGAAAAATATTTGAACTTCCGCGAATCCCCCGCCGCTCTGTGCCAAATCCATCTGTCCGTCGCTGTTAAAGTCATCAACTTCTATCGAAAATGTATAACCGGCAACGGCAAAAACTATTTCGCTGCCGAAAGTTCCGTCGCCGTTTCCCAAACGTATTGTATTGGCGATGTCAAAACCGCTCGCCGTAGCGATGATGTCCAGTTTGTTATCGTTGCTGACATCCGCCAGCCAGAGTCTGCCTGCGCCGCGGCTGAAAGATAAGAACGGGGAAAGCGTAAAACCGCCCATTCCGTTGCCGATTAAAACGGAAGCACCGGAGAAATTACTTCCCACCGAATCTACAACCGCATCAATTTTATTGTCGCCATTTAAATCTCCGACGGAAATATATGCGGCATTTGTATTATTTGCAATCGAAATCGAAACGGGCGCATTAAAACTTCCGTTTGCCGCCAGCAAAATGGACACGAACGGCGAGTTGCTATTGGCGACAATTAAATCGGTTTTACCATCGCCGTTAAAATCTGCTTTATTCATCGAGTAAGGACTGTTTCCGACTTGAAAACTGGCAGAAAGCGAAAAATTACCCGTATTGTCGCCGAAATAAATCCACACTTTGTTTTGCAATCCATCAGTAACGGCAAAGTCCATTCGGTCATCGCCGTTAAAATCTTCCGCTACGCTTGCCCACGGCTCGCCTACAAACGGAATTGTTCGAATGTTCGTAAATTGCCCCTGACCGTTGCCGACCAATAATGACACGCCGTTTGAGTCTATTGTCCAACGATGCGAAACGAGTAAATCCAAATTTCCGTCGCCGTTAAAATCGGCAACCGTGATATGAGTAATAAAACTGAGAGTCGCTATTGAGTCAATCGGCGTGAAACTGCCGTTTCCGTTGCCGAGTTGGACTTCGACGCGGGCAGTGCCAAAACTCGCCGCCGTTCCGACGGCGAAGTCGCGCTTGCCGTCATTATTGAAATCGGCGACAGCCATCGCGCTCGAAGTGTTGGTTAGCGGAATTGACCTGCCGTTGTTGAAACTCGGTGACGGACACGAGGTTAACAAATCAGAATTTTGTCCGCAGACGTTTGAAAGATTGCACAGAGTAACACAAATAAAAATCGAATAACAGAATGCTTTTAACATAAAACGCTCCCAGATAATATGTATTGACAAAAAGGTTAAGCGGACGGAAAATTGTTCGTTATTCGCTACCAGCCATTCGTTATAAAACAAAGAATTCCTGATTTAAAAGTGAAAAATGGGCAACGAATAACGAATAATAGTCTTACTTTTTTAACCTAACCATACAAATATAAAGTTAAACCACCAGCCGTTTCAAGGCACGAAAGCGTTTGGAATAGGCAAATCGCCCACGATGCCGAATTGTTGAATCAGCGTTCCTGCCGTCGAGCGTTGGACATACCAATTCAAATCCGTCGGGCGGAAAACGCCCGCGTCAAATCTGCCGTCGCCGTCGTAATCTCCGGCAACCGGAACATCGCCCGATGTGCCGAACGGAAACGCATAGAACGAAAAGTCTTCGCTTCTGAGGATAAACCAATTTCCATTCGACGGTCGCCAAAAAGCAATGTCCGTTTTCCCATCGCCCGTATAATCGCCTTGCACGGGTTTGTCGGTTGCCGCGCCGAATTGTGTGGCAAAGACGCTTCCGTTTGAACTGCGGCGAATCCACCATTCCGCGCCGTTTGCGCCATTTGGACGATAAATCGCAATGTCGGCTTTGCCATCGCCGTCGTAATCTGCGACGGCAGGTTTATCGCCCGTTGCGCCGAAACCGATAATGTCCGTGCCGCCCGTTGATTTCGAGATAAACCACGTCAAACTTGATTCGCGGAAAACAGCCGCATCAGATTTGCCGTCGCCATCGTAATCCGCCGGAACGGGAACATCGCCCGAAGTTCCAAACGGAAAGGCGAAAAACGAAGAATCTTCGCTTCGTAAAATAAACCAATTTCCGGTCGAAGGTCGCCAAAAAGCAACATCCGTTTTGCCATCGCCCGTATAATCTGCCGGAACGATTTTGTCCGTTCCCGCGCCAAATTGAAACGCCCGATTGCCGCCGTCCGATGAACGCAAATACCACCATTCGCCCGGCGCAGGTCGAAAGATTGAAATGTCGGTTTTATTATCGCCGTCAAAATCAAACGGCGCACGGCGCGGCGCGGCAGTATTTTGAAGCCGCACAAGACTGAGTTTTTCCGTGCTATTAAAATCTAAAAACTGTCCGCCTGCCAAGACTTTGCCATCGGGTTGCAGAGCGATTGAAAGAACCGCTCCCGATGGACCTGCGCCGGTTGAAAATGTCGTGTCGAGCGAGCCAGTAGAATTGATTCGGGCAATTCGGACGGCAGATGCGCCGTTGTAGGTGATAAAAGCTCCGCCAATCAGAATTTTTCCATCAGGTTGAACTTCAACGCCGCGAATCAAGCTGTTCACGCCGGTTCCGGGGTTGAAGGTGGCATCTATCGCACCGTCAGCCGCCGCAAATCGTCGGAGAATATTTCCGGCGGCAACAACTTTGCCGTCCGTTTGTTGCGTGAACGAAAAGAACTGAACAAGTATACTTGATGCGGTAAAACCCGTGTCGAGTGTGCCGTTGGCATTGAGCCTGGCGATGCCGTGTCGCGTGTTCGAGTTCACCGCGTTAAAAGTTCCGCCAATGATGATTCTTCCATCAGGTTGAATTGTGATGGCGCGTGTTCTGCCGGAGGAATTTAATGGAAGTGTTGAAAATGTCGAATCAATACTTCCGTTTGAATTTAATCTTAAAACAGTTTGCGGAGTAAGCGATGTAGGAGTAATTTGTCCGCCAAGTAAGATTTTACCGTCCGATTGCAGTTCCGAAGCATAAACAAAAAACAGAAAAATATCCGTAGAACTGAAATTAAAGGTCGAGTCCAAACTACCGTCCGGGTTATAGCGAACAATTCCGTAGGCGGAAACAGTATTAAAAACAAAGCTACCGCCAACGAAAATTTTGCCGTCCGGTTGAATGAACAAGGTAAAAACATCGCCGATAATTCGATGAGTCGAAGTAAATGTATTATCAAGCGTTCCGTCCGCATTAAGCCGCGCCAGAGAACTTTTTCTAACGCCGTTGACAAACTCGAAATCGCCGCCGATGAGAATTTTACCGTCCGTTTGACGTTTGATGGCATTAACCGAACCAAAGGTCGAAGCCGAAGCATTAAACGAATTATCGAGCGTTCCGTCCGAGTTTAATTGTGCCAGACGAATATGAGTTTGATTATTGAAAGCGACAAACAAACCGCCAATCAGAATCTTTCCGTTGGCAAGCAAATTTATATCAATAACCGGAACATCTTCCGTGTCGCCATTATTAAAAGTGCTGTCGGCAGAAGCATTGGCATTGAAACGAGCGACAATGCTACGGTTGCCGGTAGCGTCATTATAATAATAATTCGCCAAAATCTTCCCGTCCGATTGCAGGGTTAATGCGTTCACTTCCAAACCGAAAATATTCGAAGGTAGATAATCAAATGCGGTATCAAGTGAGCCATTACCGTTGATGCGAACAATTGCGTCGGTTGCTGTTCCATTGAAAAAGTCGAAAATTCCGCCGAGTAAAATTTTGTCGTCCGGTTGGACGACAATTTCATAAACCGAGCTATTCGGTCCAGTTCCCGGATTAAAAGAAGTGTCATCTGTGCCATCAGCATTTATCCGCCTTATTGCCCGACTTGGCCTTCCCGGATCGCCGCCGACTAAAATTTTATCGTTTGCGGTATAAATAATCTTACGAACAACTGCCCCAAATCCGCTAAAAATTATGTCCAAAGTTCCATTAGCATTTAATCTGACGAGTCTTGAGGAAGATGTAGAAAAATGTCCGCCAACCAAAATCTTGCCGTCGGGTTGAATAACCACGTCGTTGATTTGGTCATTGAAATTGATGGCAGAGGTAAATGTCGAATCAATGCTCCCGTCCGCATTGAGCCGCACGATTCGCGGCACGGTTTGACCGTTAAAAACCGTAAAAGCACCGGCAATGATAATTTTGCCGTCCGTTTGCAAAGCAACGGCGCGGATGGGGAAAGTTGCGCCCGTTCCCGTATTAAAACTCGTGTCCAAAGTGCCATCGGCGTTGAAGCGGGCGATACCGTTTGTTCGCGCACCGTTGGCGCGTTGGAAAAGTCCGACAGCGATGATTTTGCCGTCCGGTTGGACGACCGTTTCGTTGACATAGCCGAAACTTTCGGTTACGGAAGCATTAAATGTCGCGTCCAAATCGCCGTCAGCCAGCGTTGGACGGTTTTGGATTACCGCATCGGGCATCGGTAATTTGTCGTGTGGCAGACGGTATTTTAAGCCGTCGGAAAGATATTTGTGCTGTTTCAATTGCCGAAGTTCGTCTGCCGATAATTCGGGTTGGGCTTGGAAGTTTTGTGTCCAAGCGAACATTAAAAATAGGATAAAGAAAAACCGGTTGAAAACTTGACGCTTACACAAAAAAATTTTGGGATACTTCTGAATCATTTGTCTAGCTCCTGCGGATTTGAATTATTTTTTTACGCCACGATGATAACAGAGTGAAGCAGAGATTACAACATTTTTTTATAAACAAAAAAATGCCTCAGTCAAAAGTTAAGATAAAAATTTTAACCGCGAAATATGCGAAATATGCGAAAAAAGAAGACTTCAATTTTAGCGTATTTCGCTTCTATTTCAATTAGCTTTCTTGCAATTTTGACAAAAAGCTAGGGCTTGTTCAAAGTAGCCTTTTCAGAAAATTTAGTTATCAGCGATCAGCTATCAGTTATTCCGAAAAGTTACCAATTTTACCTTCGGAATAGCTGATAGCGAATAGCTGATAACTGATAACTTGAAATTCGACTTAGAACATTTCTACTTTGAATAAGCCCTAGACAAAAAGCCGTAAAAAACTGCCGATGGCTGAAAAAGTTTCGATAAAAAAAAGCGAAGACGAAACAGACGAAAAAATCTTTCGCGTCCTTTCGCGGTTAAAATAAACATTGCTGACCGGCGCAATTAGAAAATCAGTCCGATTTTTTCTACAATATCTAAACATATGACGATTGAAGAACAAATTTCATACTTAAAAAAAGGCGCGGTTGATTTAATCCGCGAAGACGATTTACGCAAAAAACTCGAAATGAGCGCGAAAACCGGAAAGCCTCTGCGCGTCAAACTCGGTGCAGATCCGACTGCGCCTGACATTCACATCGGACACACGGTTGTTATCCGAAAATTAAAAGCGTTTCAAGAACTTGGACACACGGCGATTTTTTTGATTGGTGATTTTACCGGAATGATCGGCGATCCGTCGGGCAAAAATTCGACTCGTCCGCCGCTCTCGCGTGAGGAAATTGATAAAAACGCTGAAACTTATAAAACGCAGATTTTTAAACTTCTCGATCCCGAAAAAACCGAAATTCGTTTCAATTCCGAATGGATGGACAAATTTTCGGCGGCAGATTTTGTCAAACTTTGTTCGCGTGTAACGGTCAAACAAATTTTAGAACGCGACGATTTTGAAAAACGTCTGCGCGAAGAAAAGCCGATTTCTCTGCACGAACTTCTCTATCCGCTCGTGCAAGGTTACGATTCGGTTGCACTTAACGCCGATGTCGAACTTGGCGGAACTGACCAAAAATTTAACTTGATGGTTGGCAGAGATTTGCAACGTGAATATGCCCAACAACCGCAAATCGTTCTGACAACGCCGCTGCTCGAAGGTTTGGACGGCGTGAATAAAATGTCGAAATCGCTGAACAATTACATCGGAATTGACGAAAATCCAAACGAAATGTTCGGCAAAATAATGTCAATTTCCGACGATTTGATGTGGCGTTATTACGAATTAATGACCGACATCACGCCGACGGAAATCGTAAAAATGAAATCCGGCGAAGAAAATCCGCGCAATCTAAAAGTAAATTTGGCGAAACTTATCATCAAAGATTTTCATTCACCGGAAGATGCAGAAAAAGCCGAAGCAGATTTCATCGCCCGTTTCGTCAAAAAAGAAATCCCTGATGATATTGCAGAAAGTTATCTTCCTTTTAGCAAATACAGTTTAGTGGACTTAATGATACAAACAAATCTTGTTGCTTCAAAAAAAGAAGCCAAACGCTTAATCGAACAAGGCGGCGTAAAACTAAACGGCGAAAAAGTTTCAAATACGAGCGCGGAAATTGATTTAAAAGACGAAATTTTATTGCAAGTTGGAAAACGTAAGTTTCTGAAAGTCAGAGGAAACTAAAATTATGGCAAAGAAAAAAGTTGAAATAGCAAAACCTCAAGACAATTACAATTCGATTTTGTCCGATTTGAGCGAACTGCTCGAACAATCGCGGCGATTGACGGCTCGTTCTGTCAATGCTCTAATGACGGCAACGTATTGGGAAATCGGTCGGCGCATTGTCAAAGTTGAGCAGAAAGGCGCGGAACGTGCGGAATATTACGGTCAGGAAATCATTGACCTTTTGGCAATAGATTTAACGAAAAGATTCGGGCGCGGATTTGGTCGGAGTAATCTTTTTCAGATGCGGGCTTTTTATTTGGCTTATGAAAAGATTGTCCAGACAGTGTCTGGACAATCTTCAAGCGAAAAATTTCAGACAGCGTCTGAAAAATCCTCCAATTTGCTAGAAATCGCCAACCATCTTCCCTTGCCGTGGTCGCATTATGTTTTGCTTCTTGCGTGCCGCGATGAAAACGAGCGCGAATTTTATGAAATCGAAGCATTGCGCGGCGGTTGGTCGGTGCGGCAGCTCAAACGGCAGAAAAATTCGCAGTTTTACAAGCGGACTTTGCTTTCAAAAAACAAAGCCGCGATGCTCCGAAAAGGCGAAAAAGCTGAAAAAGATGACTATGTTTCGCCTGATGAAGAAATCAAAGACCCGTTTGTTTTGGAGTTTTTGAATCTCAAAGACGAATATTCCGAACTTGATTTGGAAGAAGCGATTATCAAACATTTGCAAGATTTTCTGCTCGAAATGGGCGCAGATTTTACTTTTGTAGCACGACAAAAACGGCTTCGTGTCGGAAATAAATGGTATCGCGTGGATTTGGTTTTATACAATCGCCGCCTTAGATGTTTGGTAATAATTGATTTGAAAATCGGCGAACTTGACCACGCGGACATCGGGCAAATGTTGCTTTATACAAATTATGCCAACGAACATTGGCGAATCGAAGATGAAAATCCTTCAATCGGCTTGATTTTATGTGCTGAAAAAGACGACGCTTTGGCGCATTATACTTTGGAAAATCTGCCGAATGAGGTTTTGGCGAAAGAATATAAAACCGTTCTGCCGAATGAAAAAGTTTTAGTCGAAGAAATCGAAAAAACTCGTAAAATGTTGGAAAAAAGAAACTTTGCGTAAAACTAAATGAAATGGTTGGCAATTATCATCGGGATTTTTGGAATCGTTCTGACCTTTAAGCCTTTTATCAAAAGTGCGAATTGGTTTGTGCGTTTGGGCGATTTTCCGCGTTTGCAAATATTGATTTTGCTGATAATTGCGCTTGTTTTGTTGGCGATTGGATTTGATGCGGCAAGTATTTTCGATTTTATTTTCGGTTTTATTTTAATCGTTTGCACTTTTTATCAGATTCAAGCGATTTTTCCTTTTACGATTTTTCATCGCAAAGAAGTTCAATCGGCGCGAGAACCGGACGAGGACGATACGAATTTGAGTCTTTTGATTTTCAATGTTTTGATGGAAAATCGGCAGTTTGAGCGAGTTTTAGAACTTGTCAAAAATGTCAATCCCGACATTGTTTTGCTTGCCGAACCGAATGATTGGTGGGCGGAAAAGCTCGCGCCTTTGAAAGAAAATTATTCTTTTTCAGCCGCGCACACGCTCGAAAATCATTACGGAATGATGCTTTTTTCGCGCCTTCCGCTACACGATACGGAGATTCAATTTTTAATTCAAGACGATATTCCTTCGATTCATACGCAGATAAAACTTGCGTCCGGCGATGATGTCGCGCTTCACGGCGTTCATCCGCGTCCGCCGGTGCCGGAAGAACGCGGACGTTCGACCGAACGCGACGGCGAATTGCTTTTGGTTGGCAAAGCTGTCCGCGAATCGAATTTGCCGTGCATCGTCGCGGGCGATATGAACGATGCGGCGTGGTCTTCTTCGACTAAACTTTTCAAACGCATCAGCGGTTTGCTTGATCCGCGAGTCGGGCGCGGATTTTACAACACTTTTCACGCCAATTACAAACTTTTTCGTTTGCCGCTCGATCATATTTTTCATTCGCATCATTTTCGTCTGATTGATTTACAGCGCATCAAAAATTCGTGCGGTTCGGATCATTTCCCCGTTTTTGTTAAGCTAAGTTTGGAAAAAGGCGCGAGCCGCGAACAACCGAAACCAATCGCTAACCACGCCGAAACCGAAGAAGCGCAAGAAATGATTGGCGAAGCATTAAAAGAAAATCGTTTTAAACGAATTTCGTTCCACCGTCTGCGCGAAAAAATCGCCAAATTGAAACAAAAAATTTCACGAAAAAAATAGGTGTAGGTCGGCGCGTGAACAAAGAAAGATTATGCAGATATTACGGACATTTGCCTTATTTTTTCTAACTTTCCACTATTGATTCGTGTTAGAATTATTTCCAATTATTTTTTGAGGTGAAATCGAAATGCAAAGAAACAGTAGAGGCGGCGAAAAACCTTCGATGTTGGGAAATAATGGTAATCCATTAGCAATTCAAATAAACGGAATTGATCGCAAGGATTGGTATGAACTGAGTAAAGACGGAAAATCTTTTGCTCGCCGTGCAGAATTACCAACATGGCTTTCTGAAAAAGCGCATCAAATCAAAGCCGAAAGAAAATCTTTGTTAGCCGAACTAAGCGAAAATAATGTAAGAAATTCAAATAAAGAAGAAGGCGAAAGCGGCGGACACATTCTGATAAATGCAAAACAATTCACCAAACAAGAAATTCCTTGCATTGGAATTGATGTGGAAATTATAGAAAAATTGAAATCTAATCCTCCTGATAGAATTTACTTTTATGTCTATTACATTGATTATATTATTTGCGAAAAATGGAGCGTTTCGTGGAACGATTTCATTTCAAACGGATTTGAAGTAAAAACCTCAGAAAGATTTACGCCGCAAATTATGATTCCGGTTAAATATCTTTCAAATAATATGGTAACTTAACAAAAATGTCGCAAATCATCGAAACCGAAGAAACTTTAATCATCGAAACGCCCGAACGAGTGCCGCTGGCTTTTTCGTTGGCTTCAATCGGCAACCGTTTTTTGGCGGTGGCGATTGATCATTTTATTCAATATTTGACGATTATTGTTACGGCGTGGTTTTTTATGTGGCTGGCAAGCGTCGGCAATCCGCTCGAAACCGCGACTGCCGAAAGCGTGCTTTCCGAAATGCCGAAATGGACAATCGCGCTGATGATTTTGGCGGTTTTTTTGATTTTTTCGAGTTATTTTATTTTTTTTGAATGGCTTTGGAACGGGCAAACGCCGGGCAAACGGCTTTTGAAACTCCGAGTTATCCGCGAAGACGGTCGCCCGATTACGCTCTGGGAAGCGATTGCGCGAAATCTTTTGCGAATTTTCGACGCAATTCCGGGTTTTGTTATTCCGATTTATTCGGTCGGGTTAATGACGATTTTTTTCAACAGCCGCGATCAGCGAATCGGCGATTTATTTGCGGGAACGGTCGTTGTCCGCGAACGCTTTGACGAAGCTCCGACATTTACGGAAACTTTCGCCAATCCGATCAGCGATGCCGCACTTCAGCGCGTTAATCCGCTCACCGAAATTCAAGCCGATGTCAGTCTTTTGAACGAAACCGAAATCGAAATCGTTGAAAGTTTTTTGCGCCGTCGTTGGGATTTAAGCGAACGCCAACGCCTCTGGATGGCGTGGCGCGTTGCGCTTCCTTTGATGTATAAACTCAAGCCCGACTATGATTTAACAACTTTTACCTACGAAGGTTTTCTGGAAGAAATCATTCACCGTTTTTATGCCAAACAAAGATTTTTGAATTAATTTCTAATCTTTTTTCCAGTAATAATATCTAAAAAGTTTCCCTGCATCTTCCGACGAAATTTTTCCGCCGAGCATTTCGACTGCTTTTGCCAAAACAGGATCTTTTTGATTGGCTAAATCGCTGCCGCTCGGCAAAACTGTTTCGTCGGGAATTACGCCGATATGTTCGAGGCTTTTTCCGTCTGACATTATAACATCTGCATTTGTAATACTTATAGCATAAGATACGACCGTATTTCCCGCGCCCATATCGGTTTGATACGTCATTGACTGCATCACCGCTCCGGCAGACGTATCGCCGAGAACGATTCCACGTTTTTCAAGTTGAATGACACGCGCAAAGATTTCAGCAGCCGAACCCGATTGGCTGTCAACCAAAACAATTATTTTGCCGCTGAAACCTTGCGCTCCTTTGGATTTTGCTTTTTGCGGATCCATTTTTTTCCGCCCTTTTAATTCGGCGATGTGAATATCTCTGTCGAAAAAATTACCGGCTATAGTTTCCAGAGTTTTGACATAGCCGCCGCCGTTTCCGCGCAAGTCAAAAACAACCGAATTTCCTTTTTTAATTGTGTCTATCCAAGAACTCGATTGATTCCAATCAACCGAAAATGAAGGAAATTTCCAAACGACAACATCGCCGATTGTCTTAAATCGTATTTTATCGTTTTCTTCATCATAAAAATTATCAAACAAACGATAATAAGACTGAAAAGTTATCACGCTCGGCTGTTTTTTCAACTCGGATTTGACTTCGATGTCGCGCGGTTGTTCGCTGTCGGGCGAAATAACCTTAAGTTTTATTTTGTCTCTGATGCTCAAAACATTGTAGTAATATAAAATGTTCCAAATATCTTTCCGATTCGGACGAAAGCCTTCAATCGAAAGTATCTGATCGCCGACTTTCAAACCGGCGGTTTCGGTTTCGCTTTTCGGTTTGATAGACATTACAAAACAGCGGTCGCCGATCATCTGCATTTTCCACGGATATTCGACTTTCAGATTTGTCGAAGGCGGAATGAAAAAAAGATGAGAATCGTTAAATCCCATCAAAACCTGCGCGATAACCGCAAATGACTGACCGACTGTGGTTACTTGATCGAGCCGTTCATCGGCTTTTTTAAATCTTGCTTCAAGGTCTATGCCGTGAAAATTCTGGTCGTAATAATTGTCTTTGATTTTGTTTTTTACGTCTTTGAGCATATCTTTCATTCGCCCGCGCTCGATTCGATCCATTGTTTGTGCGCTGACAATTTGAAAGGCGGTGAAAAGAATAATTAAAAAACTCAAAGATTTGAGAATAATCTTTTTATTGAAGGTAAAGTTAAAAATCATTTTATAAACTCCGTTGTTAAACTTTTTCAATTAAGCATATTACCACTAATGACAATGAAAAAAAAGTCTTTTTTTTATCGGCTTAACCATTGCCTGAAAAGCCTAAATATGATAACTTGCGTATTCGTTTTAGCTTTATATTTCAAAAAATATGCGAAACATTTTAGTTACGGGCGGCGCAGGATTTATCGGCTCGCACTTGGTCGAAAAATTGCTTGATGAAAAAATTTGGAACGTCGTCGCACTCGATAATTTCAACGATTTCTACGCGCCCGCAATCAAACGTGCCAATATTGCGCTTTTTTTGGAAAATCCGAACTTTACTTTGGCTGAAGTTGATATTTGCGACGCGGGAAATTTGGAGAAAGTCTTTGCTGAAAATAACTTTGACGCAATCGTTCATCTCGCCGCTCGCGCCGGAGTTCGTCCGTCTTTGGAACAGCCGAAACTTTACGCGGAAACGAATATTAACGGCACTTTGAACTTGCTCGAACTGGCACGAAAATTTGGCGTGAAACAATTCGTTTTCGGCTCATCGTCCAGCGTTTACGGGATAAATTCCAAAATTCCATTCTCCGAAGAAGATAAAATTTGGCAAACGATTTCGCCCTACGCAGCAACGAAAGCGGCGGGCGAACATCTGTGCTATACATATTCGCATCTTTACGATATTCGCACGATTTGTTTGAGATTTTTCACGGTTTACGGCGCACGTCAGCGACCCGATTTGGCGATTCACAAATTTTCAAATCTAATTTGGAACGAAAAACCGATTCCCGTTTTCGGCGACGGAACAACGCGCCGTGATTACACATTTATTGACGATATTATCCAAGGCGTTCGCGCCGCAATTGATTACGATAAAACGGATTTTGAAGTTTTTAATTTAGGCGAATCGCAAACCGTCGAATTGAAATATTTAATCGAGTTAATCGAAAAAAATATCGGCAAACGCGCAATCATTGACAGACGCGAAATGCAACCTGGCGATGTTCCGATAACTTTTGCCGACATTTCAAAAGCGCGTGAACTTTTAAATTACAATCCGACAACAAAAATCGAAGACGGAATAAAGAAATTTACCGATTGGTTTCGTTCTGAGTTCCAACTTTAGTTGGCAAAACCGCGAGCGATAGCTTTGCGGTTTTTCTATTTTATACCAAACAGGAATTGGTTTGCGAAAATATTTGATTAAAAAGTCCAACACGCTTTAGCTTGTTGAATGTGCCGGCATCTCAACAAGCTAAAGCGTGTTGGACTTTTTCCGGCTAACTGTTTTTCGCAATTCATTCTCTTTTGGGTAGATTTTCGTTCAGGCAATTCAGCGCAGAGCAACCGTTTCGCTTCGCTGACGGTTGCGCCAACTGAAGTTGGAACTCAAAACTTTAGCTCCAACTAAAAAACTTGCGCGTCAGCGGTAACAACCGATGATTTGCGACCGTTTGACTAAAAAATAATTCGTGTTCGCCTTCGACACGCGACATTTCCATCATTTCTTCGGCGCATTCGGGCATTTCCAATTCCTTCGCAAACTCCGCCGCATCAACATATTCCTGAACATTTTGACTTTCTAATCTTCCGGCAAAATACATCGGAAAAAACCAGCCCGAAATATAACACGTCAAACCCAAAGTTTTGCCAATCGTCCAAAAGATTTTTTCTCGTAACTTTCGCGGCTTTGCGCCCAAATGTTCCAACCATTTCCGCACATTTTCACGATGCGCCCATTCTTCCGCTTCAATTAATTTAATGCGTTCCTTTTCCGCCGATGCTTTGAGCGATTTCCAATGCCCGCGATAAGCAAAAGCCGCCGCAATCTCGCCCGCGTGAGCATTTTGCAAAATACGAATTAAATTTTTTCGTGCGTTATTCACCAAATTTCCGTTAAATCGAGTTCAAAACTTTGCAGAATATCTTCGCCTAAAACTTTGTCGGGATTTTCCAACACTTCAACTTCCCGATTCGGGCGATAGATAAAAACTTGCTTTGTTTTCGAGTGAATCAGCCAGCCGAGTTGCGCTCCGTTTTCGAGATATTCGAGCATTTTTCCCTGCGTTGCGCTCAAACTGTCCGACGGCGAAGTCATTTCAATAACAAAATCGGGGCAAAGATGAATCAGTTTTTCCTTTTGCGCTTTGCTCAAATTATCAAAGCGTTTTTCTTCCGTCCACGAAAAACTCGGCGAAAGAATCAATCCGTTGGGAAGCAAATATCCAACTAAATAATTAAAAACTTCGCCCGTTCGATAATTTTTTTGCCATTCGTATAACTGTCCCATAATTTCCACAGAGTTTCGGCTGTATTGCCAACCTCTCGGAAATGTAATTTTTATCTCGTTCTTTCTGATAAGTTCCATTTGCAACTTATCGTTTTGGACGCAGAAATCCCAAAACTCATCGGCAGTTAATTCCTTTTCCGCGTCGTCAAATTCAAACTGCAAACGCACGGATTTTGTTCGGTCAGGAACGATCGGCGGAATAAATATGTCTGACAAAATTTTCATATTCAAACCGTTACCTTTTCCACCCGATTATAAACCGTATCGCGCTCAACCGCTTCAAACTTAGATTTTTCAACAATTTAGTCATCCAACAATGTAGTTGCCAAAATCTCTCGAAACTTACGAAGCGTAGCAATTATTTGCAACAGTTCATCGCGTTCCGTGCAATCGAAAGACTTTGAAACATAATAGGTTTTGTGTTCCAAGACGACAAAATCCCAAAATTTACCAATCACGCAACAGCCATAAATCGGACGTTTATTTTCGTTGATTTCCTGCGCGATGAGCATTGCTTCCAACAGTTGCGCCATTGGATTTCCGGTTGGGTCAATTTGGCGTTTGTATTCTTGGAAGTGAAAATAAGGTTTTTGCGGTAAATCCAAAACGCCTTTGGCAACCATAAAATCGGTTTTTATTCGCAAAAAATGTCCGTCAACTGTAGCCTCGATGGTTTTATCAAAAAAAGTGCGAATTTGTTTATCGGGAAACAGATGTCCGAGTCGTAACACAAAAGCGATGAAGTTCATTTTCAAATCTTCTTCGCTCCAACCTTCGATATTATCAATCGCAAGCTGAAAAACCTCGTCAAAGATTGTTTGCTCAGAGTCATTGAAGCTAATTTCTTTTGTTAACCACGAATCAATAAAAAGGTTTGAGGATTTTACTTTTTCCAATCCAAAAGTTGTAATAATCTCTGCTTCGCTGTATTTTTTGATTTTCTTGTTCATAAACTAAAACCTTGCACTTTCGATTCTGATTCAACCAATTATTTTATGATTATACGTTCAATAATTTAGTTTCCAGAATTTCCCGAAACTTGCGGAGAATGGCGATTATTTTCAACAAATCTTCTTTGTCCGTGCTGTCAAATGATTTTGAAACGCAGTATTCATTAGCTTCCATCGTGATAAAAGTCCAATTTTTACCGATAATTTCAGCACCGTAAAGCGGAACAACTTTTCCACTCGCTGTGTTTTTTACTTGAGCGATTAGAAATGCTTCCAAGAGTTGCGCCATCGGATCACCGGTCGGATTTTTTTGCGGTTTGTATTCTTGAAAGTGAAAATACGGCGTTTCCATATAATCCAAAAGACCTGAGCCAATAGTAAAATCAACCTTGACCGAAAGTTTATAACCTTGAACTTCGCTTGCCAACGATTTATCGAAAAATGAAACAAAATTATCGCTATCCAAAACTTTTCCAAGTTCCAAAATCGGACTGATGTATTTCATTTTCAGATTTTCTTCGCTCCAAGCAGAAACTTTAAGAGCTTTGTGCAAAAGACTTTCAAAAATACCTTGTTCAACTGTATTAAATTTCGGATTAGAAACTGAAAGCCATTCCTCCATCAAATCGGTATAGCTTTCGCCTATTTTTTTCAGCTTAAAAGTTAGAATCATCTCACCTTCGCGCCATTCTTTTTTTCTTGCCATAAAACTTCTCCTTAAACCGTAGCTTTTTCGACACGATTATAAACCGTATCGCGTTCAACTGCTTCAAATCCGGCGTTTTCGATCATTGTGATAAGTTCGGCTTTGGTCATTTTTTGTTCGCCGCCTTCTTCGACTGAATAGGCGTGCGTCAGTTCGCCGCCGTCGGTAATTGTGCCGTCAACATCGTTTGCGCCAAAATGGAGCGCGGTTTGCGTCGTCGCTTTTCCGAGCATTACCCAATACGCTTTGATGTGGTCGAAATTGTCGAGCATTAAACGCGAAACCGCAATCGTTTTCAAATTATCAATCGCATCAGGTCCCGGCAAACTCGAAAGCGCAGTTCCGTTCGGATAAAACGCGAGCGGAATAAAACATTGAAAACCGCCGGTTTTGTCTTGCTGTTCGCGCAGTTTTATAAAATGGTCAACTCTATCTTCAATCGTTTCGAGGTGTCCGTAAAGCATTGTCGCATTTGTCTTTAAGCCGGCTTTGTGAACTTTCCCGGCGAGTTCGAGCCAACGATTTCCGTCGCATTTGTGGTCGCAGATGCGCGAACGAGTCGGTTCGGCAAAAATCTCCGCGCCGCCGCCCGGACACGAATCCATTCCCGCCGCTTTCAATTTACCGATCACGTCTTCGTCCGACATTTTATAAAATCGCGCAAAGAAATCGAGTTCAACCATCGTCAACGCCTTCAAATGCAAAGCGGGAAATTCGCGTTTCAAAGACGAAAACAAATCCGTATAATATTCAAACGGCAATTTCGAGTTCAAACCGCCGACAATATGCAGTTCGGTCGCGCCTTCTTTGACGGCATTTCCCGCAATCTCCAACGCTTCCGCAATCGAATGCGTATAAGCATCATCTTGCCGTGCGCGACGATAAAACCCGCAAAACTTACAATCCGCGACACAGATATTTGTATGATTAAAATGCCGATTGACATTATAATAAGTCGTCTTCCCGTGCTTCCGCCGCCGCACCGAATCCGCCAATTTCCCAAGCGCATTCAAATCGTCGGTGTTATAAAGCGACATTCCATCCGCAAACGTCAAACGCTCGTTAGCTTCAACCTTGGCGGCGATTTTGTTTAATTTTGTATCAAATGAAAATTGCATAGCTTTTATGCTACAATCTTAACAAAGTTATTCGCAAAAGTTCATCAAAAATAGTGCAATTATGGAGAATCTTAAAAAGTTAAAATTTGACACCGAAGATATTTTGGACGCTTTTCAGTTGGACAGACGGGTGGACAGTTGCGAACAACTTGATAAAATCCTCAGTTTTGAACCTGATTTTGCCAAAGCAGAAAAATTGGAATTGCGCCGTCAAGCCTTGGTCAAAGAAGGCGACTTTTGGAACGAAGAAGAATTGAAAATGAAGTTTTTGGCGGGTTTATTTGATGTTGCCGATTTGGAAATCCCTGATAAAATCAAGACTTTTTATGAGCGTTCAATGGATGCGGTTATTGGTGAATATAAACTTTCAGTCGTTTGCGATATGCTCCTGGCAACACCCAAAGGAATCGGCAAACCGCAAAATCCTTTTTTCTTTCTGCAAGAATTCAAAAAAGCCAAAAACGCCCCCGATGCCGAAGGTCAAATGCTAACCGGAATGCTCATCGCCCAATCAATAAACAATAATAACAAAACGGTTTATGGTTCTTGGCTACAAGGAAAGTTTTGGAATTTTTGCGCCTTACACGAAAAAACATATTGTGTCAGCGAAACTTTTGACGCAACTAAAAAAGAGGAATTAGCCAAAATCATTAGCATTTTAGAGCAATTAAAAGAAGTTATTTTGAACGAGTTAGCAGATTGAACAGAGTTGCTTCGAGCTTTTAGGCGATTTTATTTAAGTTTGTGAAAATATTTGGTATGAATTTGAAAAAGGAAAAGGTTACGAAGCATTTTTAGTGAAACGGAGAACAAAATTATATGAAAATAGAACAACTAAACAAAAGTAAAACGCCGATTGTGCGAATTGATAAATCGTTGGAAAAACTGCGCGGGAAAAATTTATTTCCCGAAAAACTCGCCAAAGCAAATGAAGTTCTAGCAAAAGTCGGACTGCCGAAAAACAAATCGGTTAGCGAACCAAGTCTGTTGCGAAAGTGATACTCCATTATCAAATATCAAACGCTCTTGTCGCTCAACATTTGCGGCGATTTTGTTTAAATTGTATCAAATGAAAATTGCATAAATTACTTCTGTAAAATGAATAAAGTATTTATCAATTCTTCTGAAATGTCATAACGAATCAAAACCAAATCACCTTTTTTATATGATTTCGTTTTTTTATTTTTGATGTCGTAGCTCATTGTTTCGTTCAAAATTTCGTAGGTTAATCCGCTCGAATCTTGAAATGCTTCATCACCTGTCAATCTGCTTTTGTTTGAATCAAAAACTGAAGTTGAACTTACTAAGGTTTTTTGAAATGAGTTTGAAAAAGCAACATCGGAAAATGATTTTTGCTTTTTCGGACGAATCTCGATTGAACGAAGTTTTCCCAAATACTTGGAATCAAGAAAATACGTCAGTTTCTCGTCTTTCTCATTACGGCTTTCTCTTATCCAAATATCTTCGTAATATTTAAAACTAATTAACCAATCTGCATCATAATCGCATTTCTTTTTACACGCTTCTCCAAAAATTTTCTTTACGTCATCTTTTGAGGAAATTGTAAGTTGCAAATCTTTAAGTTTTCCATTTCCAAAAAACTTATAACCCGCCAATTCATTTGGATATTGATTATTTTGCGCTGAAACTTGAAGCACAAAAACCAAAAGAAAAATTAACGTGATAAAAATTTTTGCTCGATTCATAATTTTATTAATTAGCGCAATTTTGTTTAAGATTCGTATCAAATGAAAATTGCATAAATTATTGATTTAATTCTTTTTTTCTTGTCATATATTCAACCGTAAAAACTTTTCGTATGAAGTCATCAGTAAAAATGTATTTTATTGAATATAACTTTCCTTCAACAAACGGAGGATATTGGGAATAAATTGTATTTCCAGACAATATAGAATATTTGAGACCACAGTTATCGGTAAATGATGTGTAAGAAACACTAACTCCGCTACCTTTTTCTATTGAACTACCACCCGAAACTTTGTTAAATTTTGATGTTGGAATGTCTTTTAAAATGTGTTCTCGTTTTGGTTCAAGAGTTACGGAAGATATTGTGCCGACAAATTCATTTTGTGGACACATAGCTCTATTACGAATATCTTCGGTTGTCATACAATCATCTAATGCCGCCAAGTATTCAAATTTTATTTTAAAGTTTTCGTCATAATTGCACTGCTTTTCGCACGATTCTCCGAAAACTTTTTCTATATCTTTCTTTTTTGACGAGCCAAGTTTCAAATCTTTTAACTTACCGTTCCCGAAAAACTCATAACCTTTTAACTCATTCGGAAATTGAATGCTTTGAGCAGTAACGCAAACGGCAAAAGCTAAAAGAAAAGTAAAAACGATAATAATTTTCGCTAAATTCATAAATTACTCCTAAATATAAGCAACAACTTAAGATGCCGGTAACTCGTCTTACGCGGTTTTATAATTTGAGCCTGATTTATCGGGCTTTCCGCATTTTGCGGCAGTTAGCCGCACTATTTATGGCGCGGTTATTCGCCGACTGATTTTTTTAAGGGCGTTTATGGTCTTTGAAAATTAAATCCGACAAAAACTTTTGATGAAAAAGCGTAAAACAGACTGTTAGTCTGTTTTAACAGGCTAACAGCCTGTTCTACGTTTTGTCGGATTATTTTTTCAAAGACCTTTAACGTCCTTTTCAAATCGCTTTAGTTTACAAAATGGCTAAAGCCGCGCTTCAAAAGGACGTTAAAACGCCCTTTGATTTCACTTTCCGCATCTGTCCGCGCCGTGAACGGACGCGGTTAATTGCCGTGAAACGCGGAAAGCCTGTTGAAACAGGCTGAAAATTTTATTCCGCCGCAAATTCATCGTCCGGCAATCTTTTAATTTTGATTTCCGAAACTACTGTATCGGCTTCAAACAAAATTATTTTATCTGATTCAATCGCGTTTCCATCTTTGTCCTCAACACCTGCAACAATTTTTCCAGCCCAATCCGCCGCTTCTTCTTCCGAAGCGCATTCGACAATTAATGTTGCGGTCATCGGTTTTGTTATCTCAAATAAAGGCATTTTTCAAATTAATCTCGTCCGAAATTATGGATGATTATTCGGATTATCAACCGTTAAACCTTCGCTGATTGCCGCCGTGTTCAAATCTTCATCGGCGGAAAGCAAAGTCAGAAGCGGCAATTTTCTGGCGGCGCGTTTCGCGTTGGTTTCTAATGCCGCCGCTAATTGAACTGCATCGTAGCCGCGCAAAGCGTATTTTTCGGCTAATTTTCCGGCTTCGAGAATTAAGGTTTCGGAAATTTCGACATTGACAAATTCGCTCGAATAATCCGTTTCAAATTGCTTTTTTGCCTTCGTTACGTCTGCGGCGGAAATATGCCCGCCACGTTCTTTACGCGAGATAGCGGAAAGAACTTCGACAAAAGTAATGCGGGCGATGAAAACATAATTGCCGATTTTCGGAGCAATCGTCGCAGTCAGCCAAGCCGAACCTGTTTCCGTAACATAGCGTTTAACCAACGCGCTGGTATCGCAAAAATAAGTTGCCATTTAACGTCGCTCCCGAATTATCATTTCCGAAATCGGTTCGCCCGTAACCGTTACGCGTTCGTAATTTTCATAACGCGAAAAATCAGTTATTGGCGGCGGAACTTTACCGATAAATCCTTCGGCTTCGAGTTCCTTCAAAAACTCTTCTTCGGTCATTGTCGGTTTTGCTTCTTTCTTTTCCAAAATCGAATCAAGCATCTGCCGAACCTGTCGCAAATCTTCTACCGAAAGTTGCTGAAACTCCATATTTATTTTCTCGATTGTCGCTTGCATAAATTTCTCCTGTGTTAATTTTATACGAAACAGATTTTTCATCTCAAAACATTTTACCAATAAAAACCGCGCTGCCGAATATTATTTGCCGATTCGACTTCCGTGCCAATGCTTTTCGTTAAAACTTAAAAAGCAAATCTTATGCCTTTATCTTAACAAATCTATCTGCAAAAGTTTATCCGAAAAATCAAGCAAAAACGCGGTCTGTTTGACGCTTGCGGGCTTTGCCTTGATATTTAGGAAACGATTATTTTAGGCAATTTGCAAAAATTAAAGCGTGATTCGGAAAAATGCGAAACGGTTAAATTAAATTATTGACAATATTTGTTTTATTGCGCCATAATTTATTTAGCTCTTCATCGAGAGCCTTGCCTGACACCTGCCTTTAGAAAAATCTTACTAAATTTATTTTAGCTCAACTTTTCGGCACGCAAATTGTTTCTTTTACAGAAATGACGGTTGTTTTTTGGCTGAATCAGTCAGAATGACCGAATATTTTGCTTTAATTCCGACATAGTTCCGTTCTTTTGGATTTTCAGGGCGTAATTATCGAAGTTTTCCCGCAAATGAGCAAAATGCCAAGTTCACGGTCAGATTGACTCGCAAAAACGCGAAACTTTGTCCGAAGTGTTCAATTTATATGCAAGCCAAAACTTTTTTCTATAATCGCCATATCGGTTGGGCTGATTCATTGCCCGCCGAGTGGGATTCACCGCAGACGTTAGTTGTAATGTTCGGCGCGGCTTCATTTTATGATGCGCCCGAACCGATTCACGAATTGGTCGGGCAATTTCCAAACTCGAAAATAATCGGCTGTTCAACGGCGGGCGAGATTCTTGGACGAGCGGTAAATGATGAGAGTTTGATCGGCGCAGTTGTCAGATTTGACGAAACTTCGCTCGAAACCGCGTCAGCACCGATTTATTCGGAAGCGAAATCGTTTGGCGCAGGCGAAAAGATCGCCCGTGAATTGAATCGCAAAGATTTGCGCGGCGTGATTGTTTTGTCAAACGGATTGAATGTCAACGGCAGCCAATTGGTTGCCGGAATCAATTCGGTTTTGCCGGATTCGGTTACGGTTACGGGCGGTCTTGCGGCAGATGGCGACCGTTTTCAGCGAACGTGGGTTTTGCGCGGCGACACATTGGAGCGCGATTGCGTTACTGCCATTGGATTTTACGGCGACAAAATCAGAATCGGACACGGCTCGAAAGGCGGTTGGGACATTTTCGGACCCGAACGCAAAGTTACAAAAGCCGCCAACAATCATCTGTTTGAACTCGACGGCAAGCCTGCCTTGCAATTATACAAAAATTATCTCGGCGAACGCGCCGCCGAACTTCCCGCCTCGGCTTTGCTTTTTCCGCTTGCCTTGCGCGGCGATAAAACGGACGAAAAACAAATTGTCAGAACCATTTTGAGCGTCAGCGAAGCGGAACAATCAATGACTTTTGCGGGTGATGTGCCGGAAGGCTCGCTCGTCCGATTGATGCGTGCCAATTTCGACCGTCTGATTGACGGCGCATCGGAAGCGGCTCTGATGACAAAACCGAATTTGTCGGCGAAGAATGTTCTTTCGCTGGCTATCAGTTGTGTCGGACGGCGTTTGATTTTGGGCGAACGTGCCGAAGAAGAACTCGAAGCCGTGATGGATTGTCTGCCGTCGGGCGCAAAACAAATCGGTTTTTATTCTTACGGCGAGATTTCTCCCTACGCCGCCGGACATTGTGATTTGCACAATCAAACAATGACTTTGACCACAATCAGCGAGGACTAATTTTTATGCTCCATTCTCTACTTAACCGACAACTTAAAAAATGCCGACTTGATGAACAGGCTTGTCCCAAACCTGAGCAATGGCAGGGTTTTTTGGAACGCATCAATCGCACCTATACGGAAGCCGACCAAGAACGCTATCTAATCGAGCGTTCACTAATGGTTTCATCACAGGAAATGCAGGAAGTTTATGAGCAACTGCGGGAAAGCGAAACACGCTACGCATTGGCGGCACAGGGCGCGAACGATGGTTTGTGGGACTGGGATTTGGTAACGGGCGGTGTTTTTTGTTCGCCGCGTTGGATGGAAATTCTCGGTATGGAGTCTGACAAAGAGCAAATGCCGGACAAAGAACTCTGGCTCGAAAAAGTTCATCCCGATGACCGTGCTACTGTTGTGGGAGATTTCAAGACGCATCTCAAAGGCGAAACAACGAATTTTCAGAATGAACACCGCATAATGCACACCGATGGCGAATATCGTTGGGTTTCGAGTCGCGCAATGGCGGTCAGAAACAGCGATGGCAAGGCGGTTCGGATTGCCGGTTCGATGTCAGACATCACCGAACGCAAACGCGCCGAAGAAAAACTCGCGCACGATGCGGTTCACGATGCTTTGACCGGCTTGCCCAACCGTAAAAAATTAGTCGAGCGTTTGGCACGTTCAATCAAGCGCATCAAATATAATCAGGGTTACGGTTTTGCCGTGCTGTTTATTGATTTAGACCGATTTAAAACCATCAATGACAGTCTCGGTCATCAAGCCGGAGACGAACTTCTTTTAATCATCACCGAAAAGCTCTGCGACCTCGTCCGACCGAGCGATATGGTGGCGCGTCTCGGCGGCGATGAATTTGTTTTAGTGCTGGAAAATATTACTTCCAGAGAAAGAGTCAGCCAAATTGCCGAACGCATTTTAACTAAACTCCAAACGCCGTGCGAGATTGGCGGACAGCAAATTTACACGAGCGCAAGCATCGGCGTGGCTCTCGCTTCGCCCGAATATGACCAGCCGGATGACCTTGTGCGCGATGCCGATATTGCGATGTATCGGGCAAAAGTCAAGGGAAAAGCGCGGTTTGAGATTTTTGATTCTAAAATCCATTCGGGCGCGATTTCGCTTTTGCAAACCGAAATGGATTTGCGCCGCGCCATTGAACAGGACGAATTTACGCTTAATTATCAGCCGATAGTTTCGCTCCACACGGAAAAAATCGTCGGCTTCGAGGCGTTGATTCGTTGGAATCATCCGACACGCGGGCTTGTTCCGCCCAACGATTTTATTCCGGTTGCCGAAGAAACCGGATTGATTCTGCCAATCGGCAATTGGGTTTTGCGCGAAGCCTGCGGACAAATGAAACAATGGCAGGATAAATTCTCTTTGGCGCAGTCTTTAATCGTTAATGTCAATCTTTCCGCCCGCCAACTTGAGCAAAAAGATTTAGTTGAGCAAATCGCGCGGATTTTGAAGGAAACAAAACTTCCGCCGTCTTGTCTAAAACTCGAAATCACCGAAAGCGTAATTATGAAAAATGCTGAGGAAACAATTACAAAAGTGATGAAATTGCGCGAAATGGGCGTGCGGCTCTCGATTGACGATTTCGGCACGGGTTATTCTTCGTTGAGTTATCTGCATCGTTTCCCGATTGACACGCTCAAAGTTGACCGTTCATTCGTCAATCTCATCGGCGCGGAAGGCGAACACAGCGAAATTATTCAGACAATTATCACGCTTGCTTTTCATCTCGGAATGGATGTCGTTGCCGAAGGCGTAGAAACCGCCGAGCAGTTGGAATTTCTGCGTCAGGTAAATTGCAGTTACGGACAAGGCTATTTCTATTCGCGTCCGGTTACGAACATTGTCGCCGCCAAAATGATTGAAGAACTAAAAGAGGAAGAATTTGTTTTTAGCAATTATCTCCCCGAAAATGTCAGCGTGATTGATAACTATACGCATTAGAAAAAAAGTCAGAACGGGAAGCGGTAGCGACTCGCCGGAAATTCGAGCGAGTCGCTACCGCTTCCCGTTCTGTCTTTTTTTCTAATGGGTTTAGTTATCAATCACGCTGACATTTTCGGGGAGATAATTGCTAAAAAAAAAT
>JANNYB010000064.1:0-55943 GCA_031409875.1 Acidobacteriota bacterium
TTTGCCGAAATGAAGCCGAAAACTTCATTCCTCAGCAAAACGATTTGAAAAACGATTTTGAGCCGAGCGTCTTTGCCATCGAGCCGGAAATCAGACGAGTTAAAGAAAAACTTCTTGAACTCGGCGCGATTAAAGTTTCGATGAGCGGAAGCGGCGCAAGCGTTTTCGGCATATTTGACAAAAATGAAACGCGGCAAGCGACACAAAAAGCCCTTGAAGTTGAAAAAAACTGGCGACAGTTTGCCGCAGCAACCGTTTCGCGTGATGAATATCAGGCAAAGGTTGTTTCCGATTAGTTTCTAAAAATTTTTATACTGGGGCGTCGCCAAGTGGTAAGGCACCGGGTTTTGGATCCGGCATTCGCAGGTTCGAGTCCTTCCGCCCCAGCCATATTTTTTAATCGGACGAGTAAATTCTTTTTACTCGTCTTTTTATTTTCAAGATTTTTGGTTTTCAATTTTAGTTTGGTTTTTTCCAATCCGAAATCCGAAATCCGAAATCCGAAATCGAAATGAGCGTAACGGGAAACGTCAAAATTTTTAGCGGAAACGCGCATCAGGATTTGGCAAAGGAAATTTGCCAACATCTGAGTTGCGATATGGGAAAGGCAAGCACCGGCAGATTTTCCGATGGCGAATTTAATTTCCAAATCGAAGAAAATGCCCGCGGCGGAGATATTTTTATCGTTCAGCCGACTTGTCCGCCGACTGATAAGCATTTGATGGAACTCCTGATAATGCTCGACACATTTTCGCGGGCTTCGGCAGACAGAGTTACGGCGGTTTTGCCTTATTTCGGTTATGCGCGTTCCGACAAAAAAGATCGTCCGCGTGTCCCGATTGCGGCGAAATTGATTGCAAATTTAATCACGAGTGCCGGCGCAGACCGCATTTTGACAATGGATTTGCACGCTTCGCAGATTCAAGGTTTCTTTGATATTCCGGTTGATCACCTTTACGCCGCGCCGATAATCGTTGAGTATTTTCAGAAAAATCCGATTGAAAATATGATTGTCGTAACGCCGGATACGGGCGGAGCGGAACGCGCCCGCGCTTACGCCAAGCGTTTGAATACGAGTTTGGCTTTGGTTGATAAACGGCGCGAAAAAGCGAATGTTGCTGAAGTTATGAATATCGTTGGCGATGTCGAAGGCAAAAATTGTTTGATAATTGACGATATGTGCGACACGGCAGGAACGATTTGCAAAGTTGCCGAAGCCTTGCACAACAAAGGCGCAAACGAAATTAATGCGTGTTTTACGCACGGCGTTTTTTCGGGCAAAGCGATTGAAAATATCGAAGGCTCGCATTTGAAAAAAATTATTGTTACAAATACGATTCCGCTCTGCGATAAGGCGCAAGGATTAAAAGATTCGGGCAGAATCGAAGTGTTAAGCGTGGCGAAACTGCTCGCCTCGGCAATTAAATCAATTCACGACGAAACGAGTGTTTCCTCGTTATTTATTTGATTCCAGATTTCAGATTCCAGATTCCAAATTGAAAAATCTGGAATCTGGAATCTGGAATCTGGAATCTGGAATTAAAATTATGGCAGACAAAATTATAGTTAAAGCAGAGAAAAGAGAATCGCGTGGCAAGAACGATTCGCGGCGTTTGCGGGTGGCGGGAAAAATTCCGGTTGTTGTCTATGGCGGCGGCGGCGAATCAATTGCGGCATCTGCCGATTTAAAAGATTTGGCGGCGATTATCCGCACGGAAAGCGGCGTTAATACGCTTTTTTCCCTTGATATTGCCGGAGTTGGCGTAAATGACGTGATTTTTCAAGATCGTCAGATTGATGCGCTCAGAGGTCGGCTGGTTCACGCTGATTTGCGGCGTATTGCGCTCGGCGAAAAAATCGAAATGACCGTTCCGATTGTCATTATCGGCGAAGCTGTCGGATTGCAGGAAGCAGGCGCGGTTTTGACACAGCCGATTCACGAAATCAAGGTTATGTGCGAACCGGCAAACACGCCCGATTCGATTGAAGTTGACGTTACGGATTTGAAAGCGGGCGAATCTTTGCACATTTCGGATTTGAAACTTGGCAAAGGCATCGAATTTAAAGAAGACGCGGAAACGGTTGTCGCTTCGATTGTTATCGTTAAAGAAGAAGTCGAAGCCGCCGCAGAACCTGAAGTTGTCGCCGAGGACAAAAAGGAAGGATAATTTTACGACTGGAGCGCAAGCATCCTTGCTTGCGAGTGTGAAAATTTTAAGATTTGCAAGCAAAGATACTTGCGCTCCAATCAGATGGAAAATTGGCTGATCGTCGGTTTAGGAAATCCGGGTTTGCGTTATGAAAAAACGCGGCACAATCTCGGCTTTATGGTCGTAGATTTGTTGGCGAATCGGATGCAGACACAGGTCAAACGTGATGAATGCCGTGCCTTAATAGGTCGCGGCGAGATTGAAAACCAAAGAGCGGAACTCGTTAAACCTCAGACTTTTATGAATCTGAGCGGTGAGGCGATAAATTGTCTGCTCAAAAAAGAAGAACGAAGCGCGGAAAAACTTATCGTTATTGTTGATGATTTAGCTTTGCCTTTCGGCTCGCTAAGGCTTCGCGGTAAAGGTTCTTCGGGCGGTCATAACGGTTTGAAATCAATCGAAAATTGTTTGAAAACGCAAGAGTTTATCCGTTTGCGAATCGGTATCCAACCCGAACACGAATTGCAAAACACGAAAAATTTCGTCCTCGAAAATTTTACGAAGACAGAATTTTCCGAACTTGAAAATATTTTACAGCAAAGTGCCGACGCGATTTCAGCGATAATTACCGACGGAATCGAAAAGGCAATGGCGCGATTTAATTAAGGGATGAGGGATAAGGGATAAGGGATGAATTAAAATCCTGAAACTTTAGAACTTTTGAAAATTTGTAGGGACGATGGGCGCGGGCAGATTTGAGATGATTTATTCATCCCTTATCCCTTATCCCTCATCCCTTGAGCGACTGAAAGGAGTGAAGCATTGGCAAATAACAGAGTATATGAAGTGATGTATATCGGCACGCCGGACGCGACTGATGAGGACATCGTAAAATTGAATACGGCAATCGAAGAACTGATTGCGAAAGAAGGCGGCACAGTTGTCAGAACCGATAATATCGGACGACGCAAAATGGCTTATCCGATTAAAAAGAAAACGGAAGGACATTACGTTTTGTTTGAAATTGAAGATTCGGGGCAGACAATTGCCGAACTCGAACGCCGGATGCGCGTTAATGATATGGTGATACGCTATGTTACCGTGCGCGTTGATGAAGACCGCAAAAAGGCTGATAAATTAAAAGCCAAACGCGAAGCACGACAAGCACGCCGCGCTAATGCCGCGCGTAATGTCAGAAAAACCGACGAAGAAATTTTCGCCGAATTGGAAGAAAATCAATAAACACGAATTGTTTAAAGGAGCGAAAAAATGGATAAACCTAATAATTTTAATGAAGAAGAAGTTAATTTTCTCGAGCAAGGCGATGAAGCCCGAATCGAAAAAATGCCGCGTCGGTTTCAACGCCGCCGGAATAATCAAACCGTCCCCGATTATATTGATTGGAAAGATACGGATTTTTTGAAAAGATTCATTCCCGAACGCGGAAAAATTATGCCGCGCCGCATTTCGGGCGTGTCGGCAAAAGACCAACGCCGCATCGCGCAGGCAATCAAACGTGCGCGTTCGATGGCTCTGATTCCGTTTGTCGCGGATTAAATGTAGAACAGACTTCAGTCTGTTTCACGATAAGCACAAACTAAAGTTTGTGCGACACAGGAGATAAAAATGGCAACAACAACAGTTCTTTTACGAGAAGACATAGAACATTTGGGCGGACGCGGCGAAGTCGTTAAAGTAAAAGCGGGATTTGCGCGAAATTATTTATTGCCGCAAGGTTTTGCAACATTGGCGACGAAAGCCAACATCAAACAAATCGAAAATGAACGCGCCGCGCTTTTGAAAAAAGCCGCCAATGAAAAATCAACTGCCGACCTTCAAGCCGGTCAGATGAACGATATTTCATTGACGTTCGAGCGCAAAGCCGGCGACGGAGGCTTGCTTTTCGGTTCGGTAACTTCGATGGATATTGCCGAAGCCTTAAAAGCAAAAGGCTACGAAATTGACCGCCGCAAAATCACTTTGAAAGATGCGATAAAGGAAATCGGAGATTACACGGTTAATGTAAAACTTCACCGCGAAGTTTCGATTTCCGTTCCTGTTTCGGTTCGTGCCGAAGGTGCTGCGAAAGTAGAAACAAAACCGGCGAAAATCGTTGTGGAAAAGGAAATGGTCGAGCCAATGGAAGAAACCGAAATCGAAGAAACCGAAGGTTAAAAGTTTCCTCAAAAATCACAAAAAATCGAGAAACTGTGAAGAAGTTCGTCTAACATTGTTCACAGTTTCTTTTATTTTATTCGAGCATAAAAACTAGAGCAAATTTGAAGTGAGTGTATGTAAAGGCAGAAACCGGAGCGGCAAAAGAGCTTGTAAAATCGAGTTTTTGACACTCGCGTTTCTACCTCTGTTGCAATACGCTCATATTAAATCTGCTCTAATTCTACGCTCCCGAAACTGCTGAACTTTGTTCGGTGGAAATGCGTGCGTCAAGCCAAGATTGAATGTCTGCTATCACGACTTCTTTATCAACATCATTGAGCAAATCGTGAAAATGTGCTTCGTAAAGTTTCAGCGTTTTGTCAGATGAGCCGGTCTGTTCGTAAAAATGCTGGCTGCCGCTTGGTTTCGTGGCTTTATCCGCCGTTCCGTGCAAAATCAGGATGGGAAGCGTGATTTTTGGAAACTCTTCAGCTAATCGTGCGCTGGCATCAAGCATCGTTTTCGCGGTTTGTGCCGGTTGGGATTCGCCTTTGATAAGAATGTCGTTGTTCATTGATTCGACAACTGCCGCATCGCGGGAAAAATCCTTATTTTTCAAGCTGAAAACGTGCGTGTGGGGCGTAATGTAGCTCAAGCCTTTTAAGAATGTCAGAACAATGTCCGGCACAGGCAGTTCAAATGCAAAACTTTCGCAAATCAGCCCGTCAATTTCCGATTGGTGGTCGAGCGCGTAAACGCAGGCAGTTACACCGCCCGCGCTGTGTCCGAGCATATAAATCGGCAAGCCGGGATTTTCAGCTTTCGCCGTTTTGACCAGCGTTTCCACATCATCGGTAAAATCTTCAATTTTTTCGACATAAAATCTTTCGCCTTCGGAACGTCCGCGCCCGCGCAAATCGAGCGCATAAACCGCCAAACCATTTTTGGTCAACTGTTCCGCCGCCCATAAATATTGTCCGCTGTGCGAATTAAACCCATGGACGATAACCATTACTGCGCGAGGCTTTCCAGCAGGTTGCCACGAGCGTGTAAAAATTTTCAATCCGCCAACGCCTGTAAAAGACGATTCATTTGCTTGGTTATTTTCATTGTTTTTAGATACTTTGCGAGCAAATGCGATAACTACGCCGCTTCAAATGTGATGATGTTTAGAATTTAAATTTGATTGTGTCAAAACATTTACATTTCGTTTTTTTCGTCTATTTCTTACATATCGTCTGAAATAGTATGTTACTCAAATCTTAATAAAGTCAAAATCGAAAAGGCGGGCGACTCGCCTTTTCCTTTATGGCTGATTTAACAATTTCGGTAGATATTGATGCTAAAGGCACAAAGAACGGCGCGGATCAAGCGAACCGCGCCGTTAAATCTATTGGCGACGAAGCGCAAAATACCGCTCGAAAAACTCAATCGCTTGCCAGAGTTGATTTTTCCGGCGCAATTTCCAAACTCAAAGAATACGGCTCACAAATTCAAAGTCTTGGTCAACGAATTTCGGGCGCAGGACAAACTTTGACCCTTGTTCTATCAAGTGCGATTTTGTTGTTAGGAACGCTCGGCATTACTTCGCAAGCAAACATCGAAAAAGCAGAAGTCAGTTTTGGGAGAATGATTAAAAACTCCAAAGGCTTCACAGGTTCACTGACAGATGCACGAACGGAAGCGGGTTTGCTGATAAAGGATTTACAAAAGTTTGCGGATGCCACGCCTTTTGAATCCGAAGATGTTATATCAGCCGGTTCGACTTTGCTTTCCGCAAAAATTCCACGCGAAGAAATTAAAGGCTATTTAACGGATATGGGCGATTTAGCCGCCGTTAATGCAGATGCAAACGTGAGTATTCAAGACGTTGCCAAAGCATTCGGTCGTTTAAAGTCAGGCGATTTCGGCGAAGCCTTTGAGCGTCTGCGAGATTTCAAAATCGGAAAAGAAGACTTAATCGAAAAAGGCTTAAAATTTGATGGTCGCGGACAATTCGTAGGCAGTGCCGAAGAAGCAATGAACGCGGTTCGCGCTATTATCAAAGAGCGTTTCGGCGGCACGATGGATGATTTATCGCAAACTCTGTCGGGTAGATTTTCGACGCTTTTGGATAAAGGTAAAGGTTTTTTCCGTGAATTATTTCTTCCGGCATTTGAATATGCAAAACCGGCGATTGATTTTATTATCCAAAACATTGAAGGTTTGACGACATCGCTAACTCAAATGTCGCCGCAAGCCAAACTCATCATCGTCGGAATTTTAGGCGGACTTGCTGCTCTGGGTCCGGCGTTGGTTATTATTGGCGGAATAATTACTGCAATCGGCACACTCGTTGGCGCGTTTGCGTCAATTGCTTCGGGCATTGCCGCGATTGGTGGTTTGTCGGTGGCTTTGCCGATTATTGCCGGAGTTGTTGCCGCGCTCGGTTTGTTGGTTGTCGGCATCGGCGCGGCGGTCGGCGTGGTTTATGGATTGGTTGATGCGTGGCAAAACGGTTTTGGACCCGTTGCGTCGTATGTTGCTTTGGTTGTTGGCGGCATCTTGACGGCAATCAGTCCCATTTTGGGTTTGCCGATTTTGATTGGCGCGGTTTTGGCGACAATTTACGGGATTTGGACAACGAATTTCGGCGGAATTCGTGATGTTGTGGCAACGGTCGTCAACGAGGTAACGGCACTCGTTAGTAATTTTATCGCACAAATCTCACCTTACATTGTTGACGGCGTGAGATTTATTCAGCAGAAATTTGCTGAATATTGGAATAAATTTGCGCCGGTTGTGGCAGATTCGTCTAATCAAATCCGCACTTTTCTATTTGAAACTTGGACGGAAATCAGTCGTTTTTTACAAGAAAACTTGGCTGGAATTACTGAATATTTCCGCGAAAATTGGGATTCGATTAAAGAAGCGGTTGGGCGCGTGATGGTCGGGATGGAGTTGGTTATTCGTGCCGGACTTGCCACAATTCGGCAGTTTTGGGCAGACCACGGCGAACAAATTAAATCGGTCGCTTTGAGCGCGTGGAATATCGTTAAAACTATTGTCGGCGGCATCGTTACGCAAATCGGCAACGTCATCAAACTCACGGCACAACTTATCAACGGCGATTGGGCTGGCGCGTGGCAGACGTTCAAAAATATGGTCGCCGTTGGTGTCAACGGGATTATTTCCATCTTAGGCAGTGCGCTCAATATTATCTGGCAAATCATTAAAGGCGTAGTTACTCGCATTATTAGTATTGGAAGTGAAATAGTTGGCGGGTTGATTGGAATTTCAAAGCTAATTTTCGGCTCTATTGTTCAATTAGCGTTATTTATTGTTGATTCTTTTGTCAATGCTCTGACGTTCGGTCTAGTTGATTCGGATTTAAGCGGCATCTTTGCTAATTGGTTTAATGGTGAAACAGCAACAGCAAAAACGGAAATTTCCAACTCATTCGGCGAGGTCAACCAAACTATAAGCCAACAAGTTCAAGACACGCAGAATATCGCCAACGAAAATCCGTTTTGGGAGAAATTCACCGAAAGTTGGACAAGCGGCGTAAATGCTGCTTTGCCGGTCATTAAACAATCAGGTGAAGATCTGAAAAAGACGATTCAGGATTTGTCGCAAAACGCGAATCTATCGCCCGAACTTCGCAAAAATTTAACGAGCGAATTAAAAAATATCGAAAAAACAATATCATCGGAAGGCGCGAAAATAGCCGAGAAATTCAAGGATTTACAAAAGACCTTGAAAACTCTACTCAATGACCCTAGAGTTTCGACAGGCTTGAAAACCGCGATTCAAAAGGAATTGCAAACGATAGACACTAATATCCAAAACGCCACGCCTCAAATTAATAAAAGCAGTCAAACACTGGGGCAAAATATACCACAAGGCACGATTAACGGGATAAATCAAAACAAAGGCGACGTGCAAACTGCGGTTAATAATCTTTCAATCGTCAACCCGCAACCGTTTTTTAAAGCTGGTTGGGAAGGCGGTGTAAATATTGGGTTAGGAATGGTTGCCGGAGTTAACAGCAAGCGCGAGGATTTAGTATGGGCAACAAGCAGTTTCGCAAAACTCGGCGCGGCGGCAATCAGCAAGACAATAAAGGCACGGTCTCCATCGAAAGTTACGCAACAGCTTGGCGAATGGTTTGGCGAAGGTTTTATTGTCGGTTTGCAAAACAAACGCGACAATATCGCCAAAGTATCTAAAAAAATCGTTAAAGACGCGCTGGGCGAAATGCGGAAGGAAGCCGCCAAAGCGAAAAAGGAATTTGATGATTTGCTCGGCTCGTCATTTGAAAAACAAAATCTCATTGTTTCAATCGCCGATTTCCAAACGGCGAAATCGAACCTCGAAACCTTGATTAAACTTCGCGCCGAACTCGGTTTGAACGTCGGGCAGGCTTTGCCTTCGACTTTGCCGCAAATCACAGCGGAAATTGACGCGCTGAACGAACAAAAAGCCGGACGCGAAGATGCACTTCGACTGCTCAAAGAATATGAAGATGCCGTAAAAAATTACGGTGTTGAACTCACGCACGTTCAAAAAATCGAACAGCTTTTGAATGATCCGAATCGTTCGCTTTTGATTAGCGCGGAAACTGCCGAAAAACTCAAAGCAGCCGCCGCCGACCGCGACAGATTGGACGCGGCGAAACGGCTTGATGATTTCAAAAAGAGCATCGAAAGTTCGGCTTTAAGCGAACAATTTAACTTGAGCGAACAAAACCGTTTGATGCAGGAACAAATCCGGCTCGGACGCGAATTGACCGGAGTTGAAAAAGCGACAATTTCGCAAGAATTCGATTTGGCGAAACTTGAAACGAGTGATAATTTTTTGAAATTATCGCCCGAACAGCAGGAATCTTTGCGCGAGTTTATCAAACTGCAAAACGAGTCAACAATCGCCTTACTGCAAGACGGCGAAGCGTTGAAAGCCACAATTGACGCAAATAAAACTTACTCGGACTTGCTTTCGGAACTTAACGGCAAAACGCTCGAAACAAATAATTTAACCGAAGTCGGACGAGTCCAAAAATTGCTTGAAACCGAAGCATATAAAAACCTTGATGCCGCGCAGAAAGAAGTTTTACTCAACAAAGCGGCGGAAGTTGACTCTTACAATGACCAAATCAAAGCCGCTGAAGAAGCGCGGCAAAAAATGGAAGCGATTTATAACGGCTTGAGCGATTCGATTCGTCGCGTTTTGTCGGCTTCCGTGCGCGGCGGCTTCAAAGAAGGTTTGAAAACCGCGTTTGATGAACTCAAAAACTTCGGTCTTTCGCTTCTCGACACGATTTTGAAAGAATTGTCGAACAAACTTGCTCAATTCATTTTAAAGAAAATCTTCGGCGGCTCGTCTTCCGGTTCGTCCGGCTCAGGCGGCGGAATCTTCGGCGGTATTTTTGATTCAATCAAAAAACTCTTTGGCGGCGGCGGTTCGTCGGGCGGAAGTTCGTCATCAGGCGGCGGCATTTTCAGTTCAATTAAAAATCTTTTCGGGTTTGGGCGCGGTTCATCTTCGGGCAGTTCAAACGCGCTCGGCGCACACGAATCTGCTCACGCGGCGCAATCGGGCGGCGGCAGATTTAATTTGTCGAGCGGCGTTGCTCTGGCGGGAATGGCGGCAAGCGCAATCGGCGGAATGGTTGGCGGCAGATTTGGAAATGTTTTGTCAATGGCTGGCACAGGCTTGTCAATCGGAATGCAGTTCGGCGGACCCATCGGCGCGGCAATCGGCGCAGGCGCAGGCGCATTATTCGGTTTTCTGATGGGCGATCCGAAACGCAAAATTGATAAAAAAGAAAATATGCCGAAATTGACGCAAGGTTTCTCGGACGCGCTTGCCGAACTTCGGAAACTTGCGGCAGACAAAAACGCACTTTATAACGATCCTGAAGGCGTTTTGGCGAAGGCATCGGAGATTCGCTCACAAATCGCGGGCGGTTTCGGAATTCAGTTTCAATCAAAAAAATACGGCAGCATCGCCAAAGAGCAAATCGCCGCGAAATTGATTGAAGCGGACGCGATTATCAAATCAATCCGTGAAATGGGCGATGAGGCGCGGCAAGCAATCCAAACGGATAAACGACTCGAAACTTCGTTTGCGGGCGGCGTGTTTATGGACAGAGCATTTATGCGTCAATTCGGCAATTTCAAACGCCGAAACGGAATGTTGTCAGGTGCATTCACCGGACGCGATTCTTTGCCGTCATTGCTTGCACCCGGCGAAGCGGTTTTGAATCCGTATCAAATGGATGCGGTCAGACGAAATGCCGGATTCGATGTGTTTCAAGGTGCAGGAATTCCGAATTACGCAAGCGGAACTTTTGTTGCGCCATCGCCGAATTTCGGCAGTTCGACGGCTACAAACGCGCCGACAGCGAATTCGCTAAATAGTTCAAATATTATTGTTGAGCCACAATTTACTTTACATTTAAGCGGAGTTGTGGCAATTGATGGAGAAGTTTCAGCGTATCTTGAAACATCGGACGGGAAAAAGAAGGTCGTTAAAATTGTTCAAGACGATAATAAATTCAATCGAAAATAATGCCGAGAGATTGGTCAACAGATTTGCAGGAAATTCACGAAGCGTATAAACGCCGCGACACGCTTGATGTTTATTTAGCTGACGAAACGATTTTGAGGCTTTCTCGCGGTCGCGTTATTCGGAGAATTGACGAAGTAGATATTGAATATCAAAATTACATCCGCTCGGTGGGAGATTTGAGTTCGTCGTTTGAGAAATCCATTGACCGAATCGAAATCGTTGGGCAAAACGTCAACTCGGAACTCGGTTTTAATTTAGCTTCGGATTTGCGTCTGCTCGATTACGCCGTTTGCGATTACGGCAAATCTTATCAATCGCTCAGAAATTCGGCTCTGCTTGAAGATATTCCGCAAATTTTTCCCGGTGTGTTGGCAGATGCCGAAGCTGATGAAGAATTTTTCAAATTCGATTTAATCGTAGATTACGAAAGTTTAGGGAATATTATCGCTTCACGCGGATTGTCGCCGAAATGCGCGTGGACATATAAAAACGGAATCGAATGCACGAGCGGCAGTTCGTCTTTGACTTGTATGCACACGCGCCGCCATTGCACGAAAAACGGCGTTCAGCACGAATTCGGCGGTTCGGAATTTTTTGAAGAGCCGACAAGTTTGCTTCCGGGCGAAGGCGGAAATTCGGGCGGCGGCAGCGGCGGAAATTGCTTTACGGGCGAAACTTTGATTCGGACTCCAAAAGGTTTGATTCCGATTGGCGAAATGGCAGAGCGCATAAAACGGGATAAATCAATTTATTCGTTTGACGAAAAAACAGGCGAAATTATTGAAGATGAACTTGTTAAAGTTTTCCGGCACGAAGTTACGGGATATTTCACATTCGATTTTGAACACGCGAGCTTGAATGTAACGCCTGAACATCGTCTTTTTACCGCGCTTTCGACATTTACCGCCGCCGATAAGTTTAAAATTAACGATACGATTCGAGCATTTGTCGAAAATTGGTTTGATTCAAAGTTAATCCGAATCAAATGGCATTCGGATAAAACGATAGACGTTTTTAATCTGCACGTTCGCCATAATCACACATATTTTGCGAATAATTGCGCCGTGCATAATCGAAAGGACGAAGAAATAATTTTAATTTGATGTCAGTAAATCACTTAAAAAACACGAATCCGAATATTAAATATTTATCGGTTGCTTTTGGACGGCAAGCCGTGAAAGGGCATCTGTGTTGGTCGAAAGTTTCCGGCGCATCGCCAACTCATCAGATAACTGCTTACAACGCGCTCGGTGAGGGCGAATGGGAAGCGATTGAAGGCGCATTCTGGAAAGGCATTCCAATTCCTGCCGCCGATCTGAATTTCCACAAAGGCGCGTTGGCGACGGCGATGACCAGCGGCAATCAAATCGTAGATTCATTTTTTGACAAAGACGTGCCGCACTCGCGCACGGCGGCAATCGGCTATAAAATTCCGACAGGACTCGGAACTTTCGACATCGAAAACACGCCGCCGACAGATTTTGAAGGAATTTTCAAAACAAAAAAATGTCCGAATTTTAACAGTTCGGGCGTTCAAACTGATTTTTCTTATTCGACAAATGCGGCGCGGGTAATTCTCGAATTACTGCTGACTTACGCCCGTCTGCCGAATCTGCCGAACATTTATTCAACCGCCGCCGCATATTGGCTTTCGCGCATTGATTGGGGAAATTGGGTTGCGTTTCGCAATGCTCACGCACGCACGGAAACGGTTGATTACACGACTTTGACGGAATTTGACGGCTTCGGACTGACTGCCGAATATTACACCGGAACGAATTTTGATACGTTTGTAACCAAATTCGTCCATCCGAATTTCGATATAAATTACGGCTCAAAACCTCCGGCGTATGGCGTGGCGGCGGGTAACTTTTCGGGCAAATTTGAGGGCAAAATTACCTTTCCGTATTCGGGAACGTGGACGCTAAAAATTACTGTTGATAACGGCACACGGCTTTGGATTGACAATTTGATTACACCGCTAATTGATGAATGGCAAGACGACGGAAATCATCCGATTGGAACTTATACGGCAACCTTCAATGCGACGGCGGGACAATTTTACAATATTCGGGCAGATTGGAATGACGGCGGTGTTACGGGAAATTTCAAAATGCAATGGTCGCATTCATCCCAAACCGAACAAGTTATTCCGAGCAAATATCTCTATCCGAAACCTGAATTAAAACCGATTTACGAAGCCCACGTCTTCTTTGAAACGCCAACAAATTTTGCCGACGCAATCAGAACGATTTTGTTTCAAACAAATTCGATTATGCAAGACGTGAACGGCAAATTAAGATTTTACGCGCTTGAAGATTTGACTTCTACGTTCACGCTCGACAACTCGAATATTGACACTTTCAAATTCCGCCGCCGCGATATTTTGCTGAACAATCCGGTTACGGCGTATGAAGCCGATTTCAAGGATTTGGATTTGCAATATCTCGAAAAACCGTCAACGCCGATTCGTCTTGAACTCGAAGGCATCACGCGCAAATTGACCGAAAACATCAAAACCGTGCCGATGTTCAATACAACGCGCTGGCAAGCGCGGAAGATTTTGGAAACACGCGCCAAACTCGAAGTCGGCAACGGATTGTTGGCAGAAGTTTCGGCAAAAGCGGCGAAAACTTATCCGATTGTTGCCGGAGACGTAATCACGGCAACGCATCGCAAAACAGGCGAAACGGCGCGAAACTATTTGGTCAGAGAAGCAATTGACGGCGGCGTTTCGGAAGGAAGCGAAACGCAAAGCACGGACGTTGAAAAAAGAACTTTTACATTGCAGGAATGGTAAATATTATGGAAAGAAATCATCAAAATTATTTCGGTCGCACGACTTCGGTTTTTGTGGATTTGGGCGTTTTTGAATTTACGCTCGCGGATTTGCGGACAGAGTTTCACGGTTGGGCAAATGTCGAAAGTTTCGAGCGCGGCGCGTCTCCGTTGCCGTTTTTGACTCAGATTTTCAGACTTGACGGCGAAAGTTTTCTGAATTTCAAAAACGCAAATAAAGACGTTTTTGATTCGATGACCGACACGATTTTAAGTCTTGTCAACATCAAAGACGGCGACGGCTGGACGCTCGAACATTTCAAAATCAACACGACCGAATACAACTTTATTCTAATTGCTGAAAAGTCCGGTGAACGCCGCCGCGTTGAAACTCAAAGTGGAACGCAATATGACCAAACAATCGCCGAAAATCTCGAATTGGTGCAGAATGTTTTGGTTTTAAATTGGACGCTCGGCATTGAAAAAAGCGAATGGCTGGCGGGGCTGGCTGAAGCGAAATAAATATGGCAACAATTACACCATCGGCGGCGGTCGTCGAACAAAGTCAAACTCAACAATTTACGCAAAGCGGCATCGGTTCGCCTGTCTGGACGCTTGACGGCGTAGGCACGCTTAATCAATCCGGTTTATACACCGCGCCAAACACCAGCGGCTCGGCACTCGTCCGCGCTCACACGGCTGGATGGGCTTCGGTGAATTCGGCATATTTCACCCAAAATGCGGATGATTCTTTAACAAAAGGTAATAATGATTTAGCTTATTTCCCGAACACTTGTTGCTCGGCGCGATTAAATTCAGTCGGAGATGCGGTTGAAATTACGGCTTATACAAATAGTCCGTATTGGATCGGTTTGCAGGATTCAGATAATATTTACGCTCCGTCTTCTCAATATTTCGTATGGTTCGGTGCAATCGGCGGTGTGCGCGAACGCACCTCAAGCGGAACTGTTGATAGTGGCAGTCTTTCGGTTGTCGCCGGAGATATATTGCGCTTTGAAATTATCACCGGCGGTTTTATGCGATTCTCGAAAAACGGAGTCGCGCAATATACTTCAACGCTGGTATTTTCGGGCGGGAATTTCCGCCTTTATGTGGACGGCGCAAGCCCATCCGGAACGGTTTATAAATTTCCTCGATTTTACGGCGCAGGTATTACCGATTACACCGAAGCAGCGGCAAGTGTAATAATTCAATCTCCGATACTTTTGCCGCGCACGAATTTGGAACTTTATTGCGATGCAAACCTTCTCAGTTTGGCAAACGGCGCGAATGTGTTAAGTTTTACTGACCAATCGGCACATTTGCGACATCTAACCGCCGCGTCGAGTTATCCGACATTTCAAACGAACGTCATCAACGGAAAATCTATCGTGCGTTTTAACGGTTCGCAAAATCCGTTGAAAAACACGGCACATTTTACAGTTTCTTGCGGCTGGATTGTCGCAAAATTCAATGGTTCGTCGTTTTCGGATTACAAAGGTTTGCTCTCGGATTTAGTGAATCAAACGATTTTAGTTTCAAACAATTCCGGCGCAAACTTTTTTAACACGGGGATCGAGTTTTTTGAGTTTCGCTCAAATGACAGAATCTATCCGCAATCAAACGCGCCCGCGCCGATGAACGCTTTCAAACTGATCTTTTTCAGATTTTGGAAGCCGATTGTTGTTGACGGCATTCAAATCGGACAACAAACCACCTTCTCGTCTCGAAAATGGAATGGCGATGTTGCGTTTCTTGCTTTGTATTCACGAAATTTTCACGAAAGCGAAATTAGGGAATACAGCAAAATTTTAGCTGATAATTTTGCAATTACATTAGCCGATGTTTATCCGTATCAATCTGATGTGAATAATACGCCCGAAAAAATCGCGCAATCGGTTAATTTTTACGATCCGCCTGAAGGCGACAGAATTAGCGAAGTCATCGGCAATGCAAAAAGGACGATTGATTTGAAATTTTCGGTTGCAAATCAAACCGAAGTCAAAGAAATGAAGACGTTTCACGCCGCGCATTATGCCGCCGTTGTTCCGTTTTTATATCGTGATTACAGATTCACGCCGCCCGAAGATATTGAGGGTTACTTTGATTCTCAATACGAACTCGACGGCGCAAACAACGATTTCAATTACGCTTTCAAATTCAAGGAAAAGTAGATGTTTGGAGTCCCGCCTTCAGGCGGCAAAAACGCCAGCGAAGCGAAGCGTTTTTTTAGTGTAAATACTTGAAATTTGATAAACAAAGAATGCCTCGCTTCGCTGGCATTCGCCGCCTGAAGGCGGGACTCCAAACTAAAAGGCATCCGATTTTTCGGATGCCTTTTTTGTTATTTGCCAAGTTGCTCTTTCCGCTTTTTTAGCCTTTCTTCTTTGCGTTCGCGTTCGCGTTTTAAACTTTCCGCGCCGTCTTTGCCACGAGTCAAGCCTATCAAACACGCCCATTCCAACGCCGATAAAGCATCAGGATAAGCAAATTTTCCGCCGCTTCTTTCAACTTCGGAAAGTTCCAAAGCGATAGATACAAACCTCACGATTTCCTCGTCAATCGCTTCCGGCTTTGTCGGCAAAAACACACAACCGGCGCAAACTTCGGTCTCCGGGCGCGAAGAATATCTATTCAAAGGTTTGCCGCGAGTTTCACGGCAAGTTTCCGCGCCCGGACAGCCCTCGCCGTCGTTTTGATTCAAACAATCAATATGCGCCGTAAAATGCTCGGCGAGAGCGGTAATTAGTCCGACAGTTTCTCGTTCAATTCGCTCAAAATGCAGTTGAACACCGCTTTTTGCGCGAGCGGGTCAACCGCTTCAATAAATTCATCTCGCCGCTCATTTGTGAATTTTTCTCCACCGAGAGTTGCGCCTTCAACCCGAATCAGATGTTCGGCGTAAAACTGCATTGCCAGCCGAATATTAGATTGCATTACCAACTTTTGCCGTCCGCGCTTTCCCGGCACGATGCGTGTCGTTGCACCTTTGGAGCGGTATTTTCTCAATTGCTTTTCGCCCGGACTTCGCAAAATATGCCGAACCGTAAAGTTTGGATTAAATTCCGTTCCGCCGATTTCTTGCAATATGCAAATTTCATCGCCGAAAATATCTGCGTCTTCGTCGAAATAAATCTCGGATTTATACAAACCTTGCAAAGCCTTTGCTTTGTGAAGTGTTGGGATTTCGCGCCCTTCGTAACCCGTCGCCGAAATTTGCAGACTGTCGTAGTATTTCGCGTCAATTTCTTCGTTGATTGTGTCGTCCGGCAATGCGTAACTGCCGTCTTTGGCAATCGGGATTTCAGTTTCCAATTCGTCTTCGCGCTCGATCAGCATTTCGGCTGAAGGACGCGACAACGTATGCGAAAATCGCCCTTTGGCAAGTTTTACTTCCGTATCTTTCCAATCGAGCGGATAAAGTTTTTGCCCGAAAGTTTTTGGCGTTTCGGGCATTGCGGTTGTCGTCGGCGTTTCAGCCGGATTTTCAAAAATTTCTTGTTCCAAAGTTATTCTCCTTTCGATTTCTCGGTTTCGTCAGTTTCATCTGTGTCATCAGAATCTTCCGTTACTTCAGCGGTTTTATCAGCAACTTGCGCCACCAATTCTGCCTGTGCCATTCGTTCGTCGTAGGCTTTCTGTTCACGCGCAAAAAACTCTGCGCGTAATTCCTCGACCGTTTTTTCTTTTTTCTTTCGTGCCATAATCGTTTGTTCGTGGCTAGTTGTTAGTAGTTAGTTGCTGATTTCTTCTTTGCAACTAACCACTAACAACTAACTACTATCTAAACCAATGTTGCATTCCCGTTGCGAACGCGCATCTTAAAAGTGCCTTTCGTTACCGGGTCTTCAAATGCGACGACGTTGATCGGCGTTGTTGCGTCGCCTTCGTCTTCGGCGGTGTCGGGTGAATCGAAACCGAATTTCGGCACGATAATTTCGACTTCGTTGAAATAATCAACCGATGATACCGTTGCAATTTTTTCGCCCGGCGTTAGGAAACTCAAATCATTCAAAATCTCGTTTTTCACCGACTTCAGCCAATCCGACAAATTCAAGAAATCAACGATAAGTTGAATTTTTGTTTCATATTTACCGCGTGGCTGACTGCGAACGTGCGCTCCGCTTCCATAATTCGTTACGGTTTGCACCGTGTCGCCTGTGCGTCGTTTGTTACGCCGAATTTTATTGTCGTGATCGAGCATCCATTCGGCGATTCTGCCAAGGTTCGACAAATTAACAACGCTTGTGTTGTCCGCTTCCTTGTATTTGACGATTGTTTTAAAACCATCCATACACGGCGTTGCCGCCAGCGCAGGCATCGTAATTGCCGATGGATTCGTAAATTTTCCACTTCCCAAAAGCGCGGCTTCATACTGCACGCGGTCAGAGTTCTTCTGGCTGAATTTAATCTTGTCAACCATTACGCCCGACATCAGAAAATCAGCCGAGCCGAGAACGGAAATGAAATTAAACGACGGTAAAATATCGCCGACTTGCGGCGGCAAAATTGCAAATTCGTGGTCATAAACTCCGGTTGCGACCAATGTTGACGTAACCGTTCCGCCCAAACCACGACGCGCCAAACGTGCCGGAACATTGCTGTCCAAATCGTCTTTGACGGATGCCTCGAAATGCGCCCAATAATTATTGCAAAGATGCGTCGGCGCGTTTTTCCCAACTCGTCCGGCATCGCTCAGTTTTTCGATTTTAGGCAAAACGAAAAAAGCATCCATTGTCGGCAAGCCCTCATAATTTCCCGCCGTGCCTTCCGGCGTATTAAACGAGATTTCGCAAGTTTTTGAAATCGCTAACTGAGTATTATCAAGTCTCATAATTTTTAATGTGAAAAAGTGAAAAAGGTTAAAAGTGAAAAGGTCCGGTTGATTTCTGCTCAAGCAACTTTTTCACTTTTTCACATTTTCACTTTTCAAACTTTCAACAGCACAAATGAACAACCAACCGCCCTTGTGCAAAATGGAGCGTTTCTTCGCCGCTCTCCAAAGTCGTAATTACCGGAAACTGTAAAAGATCGTGTCCTTCAACCGTTCCGCTGAAATTTAACGTCGGAACAGCTTTAATCGCTTCGTAAATCGCCTCACGGATTTCCGCAAATTCGTTGTCGGAATTGTCCGCTTCGTTTCCGCTCCGAAATCCGTAAAATCCCCAAACATCAATCGGCAACTGTTTTTTGTCGCGTTTGCCGTTTTTCCATTGCGCCGTTGCCGCCGCTGTTTTTATGATCCAGCCGTGAGTTAGTTCATCTTTATCGTTGCGAAACATTCCCGCCCATTCCGAAATATCGTGCGACAGCGCATTCCACGCGAACACTTGCGCGTTCGGGTAAAGATTTTTGATTATCGTTTTAACGGCTAATCGAATGTCTGTGTCGTTGTTCGGCATTTTTTATGTGCGGCAATCTCAACGGATTCGGATGTCCGAGATTCCAATCCTGACAAAATCTGCATTTATAGGCTTCCATCAAACCGTCTTTCAAAACATTGTCAAGAAACATTTCCGCGTATTCTCTAGTCGCAAAAGCACGTTTGCGCGTGCAGCTTCTTTCTCGTGATTTATCTAATTGCGCGGAGTTCATTTTTCAAAAGGTTTTCGAGCGTTGGCAAAACTTCCGTTGCCGTTTTTTCCCAAACCGGACGCGAATCTATTCGGCTCGTTCCCGTTTCAAGATATTGTGCATATTCGACCGGCGTTCCAACTTTCGCTTCGAGTGTTTTAATTTGCGGCATAATTGAACCAATCAAATTACTTGAATCAACTGCCGGAGATTCGCCCGGCGCAGATGCAACGTGAATTTTGTCCGTGCCGCGTTTATATTCGTTGCCCGATTTCGGCTCTGCCATCGAAGACTTGATTTCACCTTCGATATAAAGCGCAGATTTGCGGACAAAACGCGAAATTGCCGCTTCGACCTTTTGCATCAATTCCGGCGTTTGATTTTTTACGCGAATCTCAATCATTGAATCTCGGCTTTAATTTTCCAGACTTTGGAGTTTCCCATCGGCTTTTTGACCTTTTTGATTTTCCAACGTCGTATTCCAATTTTGAAGCTCACCATTTTCAACATAAACGCCTGAGTCGTCTGCCAGTCGTCATCGGCAATAATTTGAAATTGCCAAAAACTAGATTCGGCGTTGCTGTCGGTCGTAGATTCGACTTCGCGCCCAGTCCAATTTTCCGCAAGCATCGCAATTTCCGTTTCGCCTGTTTCCGGCACAATGCCGAAAAATTTCAAAGAATCCGTGTCAAAAAGTTGTATTCTCAACCGATTCACGGCGGCGATAAATAATTTGCGATTCGTTCCGGTCATTATTGCGTTGAAGTTGTCGGCGAAGCATTATTTTTGCGCGAATAAGTTTTCGCCATTCGCTCACAATGCTCAAAAACCATCTGACTCGAAAGCCGTTCCCCGTCCAAATCAACCGAAATTAATTCCGACGCTTTCGCCGCTTTCCAACGCCAACCTTCCGCCGCCGCCGCGTTCAAGTTATAAGTCGGAATCCAACCTATTTCGCCCGCCTTAACACCAGCCGCGTCCGTTTTCCGAAACTGAATCAACAAATCGTCAATTTCTTCAGACGATAGCGTCGGCTGTGCTTCCCACGCCGTCATTCGCTTCAGTCGAATTTTTGCTGTTTCCGTTGGCATCGGTTTCTTGTTTGCTTTTCGGTTTTGTTTTCTTTATCGGCTCGACATATTCAAGCTGAATCAATTCTTCAGCGCGTTTTTCGTCAACCTCAAACTCACCGTTTGGTTTGATCACGCCGACATCGGAAAATTCGACCGCAATTTTTATGCGTGAATGCAATTTAACTTTCATAATTAAGAAGATAGAAGATAGAAGTCAGTAGATTCTGTCTTCTTGCTTCTTGGTTTTAAGCCACAGCTTTGATATAACCAAGTCGTTTTGCGGCTTCCGCAAAAACTTTCGTATCGTGAAGCAAAAGACCACGCACAGCCGTCGCAAATTGCGATTCGAGGCGCAGACGTTCGATTTCGTTAATTTGCGCCGCGTATGCAATCGCGTATTTGTCGCCGAACTGAAGGTATTTCGCGCCGGAAGCGACGGGAACGGAATTCGACACAAAAACAGCGAAACCGGCAATGTTTCCTAAGAAACCGGGACGATGTCCTTGCAATCCGCCTTCGGCTTTCACCGAGTCCGAAGCCGCCGTGCCGCCTTTCGCAAAATAATCCGATTTCAAAATCAGAGATTCCGTGTCGGGATCAATCACTGCCCAACGTCCGATTGTCGGAACATTCTGCTTGGTCAATTTGTTGCGGGCATCAACGAAATAGCCGTAAATATTCGACGCATCCAAAGCGATTGCCGCACTTGCCGCTCCCGTAATGCGATTGTTCGCGTGTGCATCCGTATAATTCGACAGCAATTTTGCTTCGATTTTGTCGTTCACCGCGACCGCCGCACGTTGCGCGTAAAGACCGAGCGCGTCCAGCGAGTTTTGATTCAAATCAACATCGTCAACTTGAAACGCAAAATACTGTGCGTCATCCACAACCATCGGCTCTTTTGCCGGAGCAAGGTCTTGATAGTTAATCGGCGTAGCTTTTGAATACGCCGACAATGTTACAGAACCAAGTGTGCGGACGTGAACCGTATCGCCGAGCTTCGCTAATTCGCCTTCCCAATCGCGGTTGACGAGCGGCATCATCACATTGATTTTGTCGAGGTTCATAATTAGCTTTTGACTGAAAACCTCAGTTTTAAATGCACTTAAATCGTTTGCCATATATTAAAATTAGTAGTAGTTTCCGGTATTCACCGGCTTATAATCGAAAAGAATTTTTGCGTCCGGTTTTGGCGTAATCCGCCGCCGTCGAATCGCCAGTTTGTTTTTGTCCGCTGCCTGCACCCGCATCAATGGATTGATTCGGTTTTGTATCGAACAATTCGGGAAAATCCGTTTTGGCTGTATCAATAACTTCTTGTAGATTCGATACGTTGCCTTTATCGTCAAATTCCAAATCGTCTTTCACGATTCGATAAATTGCCGAAGGGTTTTTTACGCCGAGTTTTGCCGCTTCATCTTTGACCGCATCGCGGGCATCACGTTCGCGTAATTGTGAGCGAAGTTCTTCAGTTTCCGCTTTGGCGCGTTCGTCTTCAGACAGTTTCGCTTTTGCTTCCGCGTTGGCGGTTTTCTTTTCCGCTTCCTTCAAGGCTTTTGCAACTGCCTTTTCTACATCAGTTTGCGTGAAAGATTTTTCAGCCGTTTGAGAATTGGCGGCGGTCTGTGCGGCATCTGAGGCTGTTTCAGTCGTTGCCACCACATTGTTGGAATTGGTATTGTTAGCGGCTGATTGCGCCGCATCGTTATTTGTATTCGGAGTAGTATTTGTGGTCTCTTCTGGCATACCGTCAACAGATTAAGGTTTGCCGCAAGCGATTTACACAATGCTTTATAAGAAACACACGAAATAGACGATTTAGAAGATTTAAAAGCAAAACGAGAGCCGAAATGACTCTCGTTTTATAAAAATTTGATGCGCGTCAAATCTATGCCGCTTGTTTGACCGCAGAAAAATAAAAACTCTTGACCTCGGTAAGAATATTTTGGCTAACCGTATTTGGAAAATTATTTAATACATCTCGTAAGTTAGTCGGAAATTCTACGGCAAAGAGTCCGTGATTATAAATCACTTCTATTTGAAATTTTCGCTTTTGACGATTTATCTCTAAAGTTATTTCAACTTTATTCTTATTCTCGGCAATATTTAAAAGTTTTATTTCTTCGGATACCATCTTGCTATTACCTGTCCTCCCCAATTTTCCCAAAAATCTTTTTCGGTCATTTTGTATGATGTTTGGTCAAAAGGGTCTTTGATTTTAAATAAACCGCTACGAGTTTTCCCGTCGAGAAAAACTGCGTGTCCTAGTCTTTCTAAAGGCTCTTTCATAATCACACCGACATTCTTTAGTTTTACCAATAGATTCAAACCGTCCAAGTCGGTTGTAAATCCTCGCCAAATTTTGCCGTCAAGATTGTCGGTGTCAAAGTCGTTCAACACCATTGCCAATGCTTCGACATAAGCAGGCACACCAATTATATCACGAATTGTGTCTTGTGAAACATCTATGCCGCGATTTTTCAAAAGCATTTCGCCAACGGTCGAAACACAAGATAAATCGGATTGTTTGAGAATTGTAGCGTCAAACTTCTCATCAAATCTACGCCAATTTCCGCCCGCGCCAACTTTCATCGGTTTGGATTGTAACACAGTCATTAACGGCTTGCGATAAACCGAACGACCGAATCGCTTATCATTTTTCCAACCGACAAAATCTTTTAATTCGACATCGCCGTTTTGAAAAGCTAAAAATGCTTCCTTGCCTAAAATTTCTTCTTTTATTGCGTCCGGCTGTTCGTCAAACCAATCGCTTCCAATCGTCCGTTTCCGGCGCGGCAAACCTTCGATAACGGCTATCATTTGACAGCGACAATTCGGATGTTGCGGAAATTCGTCTTTCAGTTTAAAAACTCGTCCGTCCATCGCCAAACAAACCGGACAAGTTCTACGACTTTTAGAACTGCACCATTGCCAGCCCTCAATAATGTCATCATTTTCACGGTAAATTTCCAATGTGGCAGCACGACGAACCCGATTCGTCTCACTTCGTGCCGTCGTCAAAGCGCGATGTTTTGTAATGCCGCCAGCCGCTTCGAGCCGTTTGCCCATTGTCCGAAAATCCGTTCCAATCGCCGATGCTTTAATAACTTCGGATTTTATTTTCTCAGCGACCATCGGCGCGAGTTGTTTTTGAAAATATTCCAAAATCGGCGAACCGTCGCCCATCATTCCGACTGCCGTTTCGACCGCCCGCGGATTCAGCATCGAACCGAGCGAACGAATGTCCGGCGAATTTTCAGTCAAAATCTCGAAAGTTTCTTTTGATTGAACGGCGGCAATTTTAATCGCTTCGCGCTGTTCGCGTTCGATAATTTTTGCGGTTTTTTCGCCGAAACGAATAATTTGCTCAGTAGATTGGGAAAGCAGATTTTTCAATCTTTGCTCACGATAAAACCAAGAAACCGAAATTTCTTCGCCGTTTTCTTGTGCCAATTTTATCTTTCGATACAATTCATCATATTGCTCTGCAAGCTCGCGCTCGGTGTCTTGATACGCCGCCAGCAACTCGCGGAAAGTTTTTTTCTCGCGGTCAATAATTTTCTTTCGATGTTTTTTGAGATGTTCGTCTAATGCCGACATTCATTTTGTAATCTGTAATTTGTAATCTGTAATTATTCTTCTGTTCCGGCATTAAAAGCATTTATCGCCGCATCCGCTTTGCCTGTTTTGCTTCCAACATCTTCGCAATGTCAGATTCGCCGTAACCGGCTTCAATCAACGCTTGCTCATCCGAAATGCCGATTTCTTGTTTGATAACGACATTTTCGAGTTTCTCTTTTTCGCTCAACGGCGACGGGTCTTCCCAATCGGCAAATAACCGCACGTCTTTTTTGCCTTCGAGCAACAGCGCAAACGCCATTACGTCTTCCCAAACTTGCCCGAAAGATTCTTGTCGGTCGCGGACTTTATTGATAAACCGAGTTTCCGCTTTTTTCAAAGATTCGCCTGAAGGCGCGTCGCCGCTCGTCAACATAAAATAGTAAAGCGGCGTTCCGGTAACACACGCCATATCAATCCGAAAGTCTGATTTGACTTTCAAAAACTGCTCCAAATTTGCCGCCTCGAAATCGCCGAATTTCGCTTCGGGACTTTCCGAAATCCAAAGCCGTTCGATGCCGGCTGTATAAGGCGGAATCGCATTGCCGTCGTCATCAAATTCAATTTCAATCCCCGAAGCCCAGCGTTGCCGATACGAAGCAAATTCCATTGCGACTAACATATCCAAAACAGATTTGTTCAGCGCGTCTTGAATCGGCATCGCCGACGCAAGTTCCGATTCGCCGAAACTGCCGATGTCCGAATTATTCGCAAAATGGAAAACCGGAACGATGCCGTAAGGATTCGTAATACTCGAATTTTCGCCGTCGTCCGAGAACGAAATCAAACCGTTCGCTTCCGGCAAACTGTCTCCAGTTTTTTGCTGGGAAATATACCGCTCGATGCGGTCAGGATAATAAAGATTCAGCCGCGTTTTACTTTCCGGCGCGGGTGTCGTCCAAGTTTTCGCCGCCCACAAAATCTTTCCGGGCGTTTCCTCGTCATACAAAACCGTGCAATTCATCGCCTTTTGCGGGTAAATAGTTACTTTTTTGTTCGGATCAACCCAAACGATAACGTAAGCGTCGCCGTTTTTGACCGCTTCTTTGTGAACTTCGCCCGAACGCTTGCCCATTCGGTTATCTTTCCAAAGTTTCCACACTTCTTTCGGCAGATTGTCTGCGCCTTCCTCGACTTGGAAATTTTCGACTTTCAATTTATCGCGCACCGCATCGCAAACAGCCGGACAAAGATTCAACGCAAATTCCCGAAACAACGAACCGAAAGCGTTTTTAAATTTCTGACTCGCAAACGCCAAATCGTGTTCGCCTTTGTAATAGCGCGTCGTTTTCGCATATTTCGTCTCATTCGCTTTTAGCTGTGCTAAGGCTTTCTTAATGTCCGCTTCGTTTTGCATATCTTGATTCGTTATAAATTGTTCGTTATCTTGTTCTTGATTTTCCTCTCTCAGCCGCTTTGCTAATTTTCACCTGCACGTTAGTATCTTTGAGCGAATCAACAAATATGTCTTTAATATCCGACTTAACGATTCCTGAATTTTCAGTAACAATCGTAATATTTATCGGCTGTTTCTCAACTGTTGGCGAAGATGCGCTTACCGACGCAGACGGAGCGGCAAATGGTGCCGACGGTGCAACATAAGTTCCGCTTGCATAATTCGGAATTCCTGCATTTTTGAAAACATCAAAACCTGCGTTTTGTTGAACGGTTTGAATTTGGCTTGGATTTAGCACCATCTCACCACGCGAAAGCATTGAAGGAAGTGTGTCTAAAGCGTCAAACGCGCCCGATAACATTCCGTTTCGGCGTTTGAATTGACCGAATTTACTTAATGAATCTCGCAAATAAACGCCTGACGCAAAGCTCGTTTCAAGTCTTTTATCAACTTCCAAAGCCTGTCGCGCCTCATCGCCCATACCTTGAATCTGCTTAATTATTGCATCCGCTTCAGCAAGTTTTGAATTGATTTGCAGTTTAGCAATCTCACGATATTTCTTGCTTTGGAAATCAATCGAAAACCCTGAAGCTATCGAATTACGAATCTCCATAGCTTTCGCTAAAACTTCATTAGGATTGTTATAAAGCGCATTTTTATCTGCCGCCAAAGCTCGCAAGGCTGTTAAAGCATCGGCGAACCCTTGCGTTAATTTCGGCATATTTTCTTGCTTGTCAATTTTGCGTTTCGGATCGCCGCCCAATAACCCCATAAGTCCACCGGCAATTGCGCCAATTGCCGCGCCGATTGCCGTGCCGGGTCCGGGACCGAACAACGAACCGATTTGCGCTCCCATCGCCAAACCGCTCCCCGCGCCGGAAATCACGCCGCCGACTCTGCCGCCGATAAGTCCGCCGACAATGTTTGCGCCCATTCCGGCTATCGCCAAACCGCCCGCAAGTCCGAGTTTTCCGCCGCCGCCGCTGTGAATCGCTTCGTGCTGATTTGCGATTGAGCCGCCGTTACCGCCACCGCCGAAATTAAAGAGTTTTTTCGCTTGCTCAATCAGACCGCTAAAAGATGAATCACCGGCTGAACTTGATGACGATGTAGAGCCGCGTCCACCGAAATTAAAGAGTTTTTTAATAGAGTCGAAGATACCGCCATTTGCGTTAGACGGGCTTCCGCCGAAAATTCCGCTCGAACTTCCGTCTAAACCTAACAATTTCAATATGAGTTTTTGCGAAAACGCCTTGATAATATCGCGGGCAAGACTTAAAAATGCTGACGCGACATCTTTGACTATCGGTGGAAGGTTTGTTAGTTTCTTTTCCAAAGCATCAAACGGCGAAGTTAAAGCGTTTGAAAATCCATCGAAAAACCTGATTTTGAAATCAGCAACCGAATCGGTAACTGACTTCAAATTGTCGTTTATATGACGCAAAACTTTAGCATTAGCTTCAATTTCAGAGTAAACTCCTTTTTCTGATAATTGCCGTCTGATTTCCCAAATATCGCGCTCCGCTGTAAGCAATCTTTCTCTTCGCTGTAAAGCCCAGAGTTCAGAATCTTTGTAGTAGCCTTGTTCGAGCGTGGCAATGTTTTCGAGAAGATTGATTTTTTCTTTTAAAAGGCTTTGCTCTGCAAGATATTTTATTCCCGAAATGTCGCCGTTTTGAATTTCTATGATTCGATTTCGCAAACCTTGAAGACTTTCGGAATATTGTCTAGCTGACTCTGCGGTTTGGTCATAGCCTAAACGCTCTAAATTTCTTTGTGCTTTATTGAGGTTGAAAAGGTATTCACCTTTCTTAATCGCGTCTTTTTCTAATTCACTTAAACTTTGAAAATAATCAACCGCGCTTTGAGCGTCAGCCATATCTAAAGCCTGTCTGTTTTTTAGAATTGCCGCGCTCAGTTGGTCAAAGGCTTCAATATTTCCACCTTTAATTTGTATAGCAAGTTTTTCAAACTCAAAATAGTTTCGCGGAATTGAATCATTAAGTTTTGTTAATTCACTCTCTAAGGCTGTGATTTGAGATTTATATTTATCAAAATTTTGGTCGAAAATGTTCCACGTCGTTTTGCGTTCGTCAGAATTTAACAACTCTTGCCCAGCCGGAATATCTGTAATTCCGTTTAGAAGTGTTTTGTATTCATTCCATTTTTTGAGATTTTCATCGAATAGTTTTCGAGTATCAGTCAAATCTTTTTCAATTAAATCTCTAACGCCGTTTTGCGTAACTATTCGTTGAAACGAATCTAAACTTGAATTGCTAAAAACTTCGGGGCTGAAAAAATTGTCTTGAAATGTAGCCACTAATGAAGAAGTGTGTTGTAAATACGATGAAATTTTATCACGCTGAAAAGATAAATTTCTAACAAATGCTTCTCTTTGTTGGTTTTCAATTTGAGTTATTTTTTGACCGTATTCACTCGCCAGACCTTGAAGTTCCAAATATTTTTGCTTTTCAAGATTAATTCTTTGTTCGTTGGTCAAAGATTGGTTTTGAAGTTGTAAATCAAAACTTTGTCTTGTAAGTTGCGAGATTTTGCCGTAAGCCTCGCTTGTGCTTTGAATCAAGCGGCTGTAGTCGGCAATATTGCCAAAATTGGAAATAGCTTTTTCAATTTCATTCGTTTGCGCGTCCAAACCTTGTTTGATTTCACGAATTTGCAAACTTTTAAATTCAATTAAATCTCTGCGCCGTTCGTCTAAAATTTGACGCATTTTTTCGGCGATTTGTTTTTGTGTGCTGATTTCGCTGAGAAAGATTTCATCGTTAATCCGGCGAAGCTGTTGGAAACCTTCAAGTCTTATTTTCGTGGTTTCCTGTGCGGAAAGCCCATCGGTCGCAAGTTGCGAACTGTAGAAATTTTGGGCAGATTTCAGTTGCTCCGAAAAGTATCTGTTTTGAATTAACTGCCGACTTCTTAATACTTCGATTTCTTCTTGCAGTGTATTAGTCAAACGGCTTTCGACGAGCGCGATTTCACGGTTTTGTGCGCTGTCAATAATGCTGATTCGTTCGTCGTAGTAGACACGCAAAAGCGCAATTTCATCTTGACGAAGTTTTTCCATATCTGCATTAAGTTTTTGATAAACTTTTTGCTGTTCGGCAAGACCTCTGATAGATGATTCTTTATCTGTCAAAATTGGTTTCGAGAAATCGAAAGTAAAATTATTCGCCGCAAAATTATTAATTAGATTCGAGTTGTCTTTTCCAAAATCCGAAAAGAATTTTTGCGTGTCCTTTTTTTCCTGAAATTGCCGCTCGATTTCCCCGTATTCTTCGATAAGTTGACCGACTTGTTTTAATTTTGAATAAATACCGTTCGTGGCATAGTCTAATTGTTTCTCGAAAGATTGGACTAAAAAACTTCCAACGCCGCCGCCACTGACGTTTTTACTGAGCAAAGATAGTCCGTTGTAAAAATCAGCAACCGACGTTCCGAGTTTTTTCCACTCTGATTGATTATCGCGTAAATATCCGGTTAATTCCTTAATATCTCGTGTCAAGGGTTGTAATATAGGTTTTCCGAACTCGCGCCCGGCGACAAGAAATTCGTCTTGCAGTTTTCCAATCGCATCATTATATCCGCCGATTTCGACTTTATTTTTAGCCGCCGCGTCGCCCAGACGTTTAAACGCGCCGTCTAAATCTTTGTCGAAAAACTTTTGAATTTCATCTGAATTCAAAGTGCCGAAAGCATCGTAAAAGGATTTTTGCAAAACCGGAGTTTCCTGTAAAAGTTTCTGAATTTCCTTGCCGATATTTTCACTGCCGTTTTGAGCTTCCTTGAAAAGTGAAACAACGCCGTTCAGCGCGTCGCCGGAGTCGCCGAATCCTTTGATGAAATTCTGTGCTTGATTGGCTTCGATGCTTATTTTGCGTAAATTTTCATAACCCTCTTCTGCCGAGTCGAGCCGGAGTCCTTCGGTATTTCTCGCTATTTCATTAATTTGTGCAATTTCTTCCCCTGCAAGCCGCGCACTTCCCGCAAACGAAATAAAAGTTTTGGTTTTTTCCTGTAAATCGCCAGCCATTTGAATTGAAATTTTTGTCAATTCGACGGCTTTGGTGGCGATTTGGGTGTAAAAGCTAAAAATTGCTTGAGCGATTTCGCTATAAGAATCACCGACAGCAACGGCTAAAGCTGTCATTGAAAAGCCGGAAGATTCCGCCGCGCCCTGCACGGATTCGGTTGCATTGTTTGAAACATTTGCAAGTTCAGCCGATTTGCTCTTTAAAACTTCAATTTCTTTCATAAACGCGGCGGTTCGCGCCTTAAATTCAGGTGAATTATAGTCAATTCGTAATGCCGCGTTTATTTGTTCAACCTGTTGGATTGTCTTACTAAGATTTGTTGAGCCGATTGCGCCAACCGTTTCGTGGACTTTTTTGAGTTGTTTAATTGCTTCTGAATAATCAGGTGTGGCAAGAGATTTGGCGGATTTTTTCCCTGCCTCTCCAATTTTATGAAGGTCGCTTTCAACCTCTTTAGTTTGATTTTTGATTTCCGATGCGTCAATAGAAATGCTGATTACTAAGTCTGCCATAAAGTTTCGGCAACACAATTATCAAGTGAATTGCCCGAATCAGACTACTTTGATTCGGGCAAAATTAAAACGATGTTTTTTATGAAAAAGAAGATATGGAAGATTTAGAAGGTTTTTATTGAGAAGCCCAAATGAAGACAGAATAAACGCCTTTACCTTTTGCGTTTATAGCTAATTTTGTAGGCGGATTGGCGAGTAAAACGGATACAGTTGCATATTTTTCAGGGATATAAAAATCTTGAATAAAGATTGAAGTCGCGTCTTCCACCGCATAAAGTGAAATCAAGTTGCCACCTTCGGTTTTTTCCTTATTACTAACAGAAAGACCTATTCTGATTTGTTTGTATTTAGAAGTATCAAAAACAGCAATCTCGGTTGATTCGTTTGTGTTGACTTCTTTCGTTACCTTGAAAACCAAAGGCGAAGCCATAGAAGTATGGACGAGCAAAACTAAAACAATTACTAAAGGTAATATTTTCATTTTAATTTTTCCTTTTTTGGTCTGCCGACTTTACCTAAGTCGAAATTCTTAATATCAGATTTATTGACCATATTCAGATGCCCGAACTTTTGAGCAGTTAATTTTCCTTCTAAAATTAACTGCCTTATTCGAGAATCCGTAACGCCTAAAAATTCAGCCGCTTGTTTTGTTGTCAACCATTCCATAAGTTTAATTTTACACAGATTTTATATTTACGCAATCGTTAGAATTAACTTGACAAATTCTAACGAGTTCGTTAGAATTTAGAAAGTAAGAAATTACTAAGGAGCTAAACATTATGTATAAATTCAATATTCAAACAAACGAGGTTTTCACGGTTGAAAACAAAGGCGATTACAGACACGGCAGAACTTACAAAGTTCTCGGTTTTATGGCTGACAAATTCGGAATGGTTTATGCCGTTTGTGAATGGTTAGGCGAGCGCGGTTACAAATCATCACATATCTTCTACGCCGAAGATTTTGCATAAAACGAAAGGCATAGGAAAGATTGCCGTCTTTCCTATGCCTTCTCTTAACCCCAAATAAGGAGCTAAACATTGTGAAGGATTATAAACGAAATATGCTTGAAAGAAAAATCCTGCTCACAAAACAAGAAATTTAAGAATGAAAGCGGATGCGTCTAAATTATCTCAGACACATCTGTTTTCCGTAGCAACGCTTTCTAAAGCGTTTTGAGGTGACTGTGAAAGAAAACCATCCAACCAACCAAAACCAAAACTATTTTGCCGTTTTCGGGAATACTATTATTCCGAAAGGTTTTTGTGTCATTTGCCACGCGGAAAGTTTTATCCAAGATGATAAATTTCTTTGTTGCGGTAGCGAATCAGGCGAAATCACAAATAAATTCAAAAGTGTTTGTGAAGCCGAAGCGAAGCGTCAAACACCAAATCATTACAAAAAGAAAGAGATTCTTCAAAATCAAAGTTACCGTTGCTTGTATTGCAACAAATCTTTCGGTGGTTTTGTTAAGCGAGGTAGAAAGTTGATTAAACTTCGCATTCAATGGGATCATTTTATTCCGTATAGTTTCGGTTATAATAATCACAATGAAAACTTTGTCGCATCGTGCCAAATATGCAATTCGCTGAAAAGCGATTTTGTATTTGGCTCAGTTGAAGAAGCTCAAATTTATTTACAAAACAAAAGGATAGAAAAAGGATATGAAGACAAAATGCTCGAATTGCCAATTAAATTTTCAGACAGCGAAAACGACGAAGAAGTTTTGTTCCAACAGATGCCGAACGATGTTTCACGATTTAATGAAGAATCCGCGAGTGACAGAGTTGCTAACCGTCAAAGAAGTATCAAAACTTCTAAATCTAAGTCCGTCAAGCGTTCGGCTAAAAATAAAAAACGGGAATCTTCACAGCCTAAAAAAATTCGGAAGAGTATTAGTCCACAGAAAACATCTGCAAAACCTATGACAAACTTCCGGCTTTTTTTGGAAAAATACGGATTTTCATTAGCTGGTTTTTCTGAAATGCTTAAAGATTATGGTGTTGATAATGTGGCAAAAACTTCGGTTTCTCGGTTGTGTAGCGTAGGCTTTTCTGAAGTTTCTGAGGACTACTTCAATAATGTAAAACCAAAAATCGAAAACGCTTGCCGACTTTTTTTAGAATCACTTGGGAAACCAAAGGCAGAAATTGAATGTGAAGTTGTTGAAATATTTGTTACCTCCAGTGTAAAAACAACAACGAAAACAATAGTCGTGCCAAGCGGCTGTTCAGTAAATTACATCTTTAGAGATTCTAGCGGCAAATTATTATCTGTCGTAATTTTCGGATAGTTTCCGTTTCTGATAAATCAAAAAGGCGGTGCAATATGCACCGCCTTTTTGATTTTTCTTAGTTTAAATTCGTCTTATAATTTTTTCTAAGAGTTGCCGCCTTTTTTCCAAGCCGGAAATATTATCTTGTGCAACTGAAATAAATTCTTCGATTACATCTCTCATAAGCAAGTTATAAGCGCGATAGCTTTCAGCCTCTATCGTTGGCGGTTCAGGTCGTTCTGTTAAGAAAAAAGTCAGCGCAAGCGCATAATCAAGTGCTTTCTCGCCGGCTTCGTGTAATTCGCCAACACTTAATTTGTTGTTTATGTGAATTGCTTTCCTACGCTTGAAAAACTCAATGTTAAAATACAGGCTATTTGGCATTTTGTTGACCTCCTTTTTTAGCAATATCAACAAGTTCGTTAATATCCCAAAGCAAACTATTGGTAATAAGTTTGCCCAATTCACCGATACTTTGAATTACTAGCTCTGCTGTGTTCTCGTCTAATTTTGACAATTCAACGAGTTCTAAAAGCGTAAAAAGCGAAACTAAATGATAATATTTTTTCTCAGCAAAGTGGTCAATTTTTTCCGCACGAGTTTTAAACTTGATTGTATCTTCATAACTAAGACTTAGCATCAGTTTTTACCTCCACTTCTTGATCTCCAAGTCTTTCGGTTAAATCCACTAACTCGCTTGAAATCGCATAACCGATTTCACCTAATTCGCTTAATGAATGAAGCAAAATCTCATAATCAAACTTATGATGCCGTGCAATTAAAACACTACTAATTGTGCCGATAGTATAAAACAAGGCTTCTTGCTTGAAAATTACATCGTGTATCACCATTTCGAGTTCTTCTTTCTTGCTTAAACTTCCGTCCGGTTTACCGTGAAAACAAGAAAATCCTATTTTGTATGGAATTTTTTTGATTTGCAGGTCTTCGGTGAATACTTCGTGAATTGTTTTTGGCTTGATTTTTGATTTATTGTAAGTTTTTTCAAAAGTATCAAGTAATTGTAGAAGTCCATCAAATTCTTTAGAAAAGACCTGTTTGGCTATCTCAGAAAGAGAATCCAATCTCTCGCGCAGTTTGTTTGATTTGTCGTTTATGTGTTGTGTCATTAGTTTATACCTCCTGTTTTGAACTGCATATACTCAGACATCGTTTTCGCGCCTTTTGATTTATTACAGGTTGGGGTTAAAAGTTGAAGGTTTTCAGGGAAATTTGAGCCGCCGCGAGATAATGCAACGATATGGTCAACATCGAAAACGCCTTGCAAAAGTTCACCGCAACAAACACATCTACCTTCTTGTTTGACGTAAAGATTTTGAATGGTTTTCTTGGAAAATCGCCCTTCAGCTTTCATCTCACGGGAGCGGCGATTAGCTTTCATCGCTCGAACTGTTAGCGGGTTTTTCTTTCGCCATTTTTTGATGTATGTGTAGTGTTTTTCTTTATTTTTCAAAAACTTGGATTTGTTATGTTGAGAAGCGCAGTTTTTACAATACCCTTGAAAACCATCTGTTTTTGAATTACATCTATAAAACTCATCGGTAGGCTTTTCGGTCTTACACTTATTGCAAATTTTATTTGGTCTTCTTTGCGATAATTCTTCATCTGTCCTTTGAATATTTCGATTAAATACTCTTTGACGTTTAGCTTTGGTTTTTTCTGGGTGTTTTTTGTTGTAGTTTTTACAGGTTTCACGATTACAATTTTTACAAATATCTTGAAGCCCATCCTTCTTGTATTTATTTTTGTAATAATCCTCAAGCGATTTTTCAGTATTACATTTCCAACATTTCTTGATTGCATTGGAATGTAATTGGAAACTTTGTGTGCGTGTTTCTGAAACGCAATTTATTAGCAACATTTAAGTTACCTCCTTCGTTTTTAGTCAATTTATTAATGTCGGGATTTGACTACTCCACGAAGGCAGAGCGGGTTTATTCACCTTTCAGTTATTGTATTAACCCCATCCCGACAAAAGTTGTGGAAAGGAAATCTATGCCATATAAATTATGACATAAAAAAACCGTCAACTTTCGGGGACGAATCCGCCTTCGTGATTTTTTGAAGCAGTGTAGTCAGCACCGCGAACAATACAATCTTAGCAGAAGTTTTGATAGAGTCAAAAACTTAATCAGATAGTTTTAGGCTTTTTCGGTTTCCTTTGCACAAAATAACAAGTATTGTCGGCGTATAGCATAAAATTAAGACTACTATATGAAACCAAAACCAAATGTTATTCACGCCAATATTTTCGTAAATATACATCAAAACCAATACACGGGGAATTAAAATACTTATTAGAACGTCGCCCGAAAATGGAATCGCGTTTGTTGGAATCCAACCGATTGCATAGTAAAAAACCAAAACCGAACGCGGGTAGAAAAGCGTTAAAATTAAAAATAAAATATCCATAGTTTTGTTGTAGTTTCGCCCCGAATGCTTACACCATTAAGAGTTTGCCACCACGTTTCGACAGCATTTGCACCGCAACGGAAATCGCATCAACGCGGTCATCGTGCGTGTCGCCCTTACCGGTGAAGACCATCAATTCTTCAATCAATTCTTTTATCCAACGCGCTCCGGCTGAATCTCTGACAAAGAAAACCTTTCCTTCTTCCGCCAGATTTGCCCAAGGCAAAGCGCGTGTGTATTTATCGCCGTCCACCGGAACGGCTTTTAATGCTACGCCGCGAATTGATTGGACACGGCGCAAATCTTGAACCAGCGCGATGCCGTGCAAGGCTTTCTCAATGCCGTGTTCCGTGCGCTTTTCCGTTTTCATTCGCGTAATGACATAGCGTTTTTGTTCGGGATATTCGATTTTTTTACAAAAGCCGTCCGCAATCCAAAGATTGCCTTCCTTGTCGAACGCGCATCTAAAACTTGCCGTGAAATCGGCAGACGTTTTTTGCGAAATCGCCAAATCGTAACCTCGACACCAACGCAAACCGTCTGGTGCTTTTTCTTTGATTTTGTCGTTTCCAAACCAATCGAATTTGAACAAACCGCCGTCGCGCGGCACAGGTCTTTGTTGAAACAATGCGGCAAAACTATATTCGCCAAGTTTCTTTTTGCGTTTTGCCAGAGCCGCTTCGTCGTAACGTGCCGGACAGAGAGCTTCGCCGATGGCGCGTCCGAGCGGATCGTTTTCTTCAGCCAAAGCCGGAAGCGAAACGATTTCCCAATGCTCGCCGTCTTCTTCGAGCATTTCTTTTTGCAAACGTCCGGCAAGATCGTCCGAATGCCAGCGCGTTTGAATGAGAATGATTTGTCCGCCCGGTTCAAGTCGCGTGTATAAATCATCACAAAACCATTCCCAAGCGTTGTCGCGGTAAGTTTCCGATTCGGCTTGTTTGCGCGATTTTACAGGGTCATCAATAATGATGAGGTCTGCGCCGTAACCTGTAATACCGGACCCGACACCGACAGCACGAACGCCGCCGCCGCTTGCGGTTTCCCATTCTTCGACCGCGTTGCAATCTTCTGAAAATACAATTCGGTCTTGCAGAAGTCGGCGAATTTTGCGCGAAAAACGATTTGCAAGTTTCTGATTGTATGCGCCGATGACGATTCGCAAACTTGGATCACGTTCTAATCGCCACGCCGCATATCGAACCGTTGTGAGTTCCGATTTTCCGTGTCTTGGCGGAATTGCAATTTGCAATCGGTCAATCTCTCGGTTTGTTATGCGGTCAAGTTGTCTGTAAAGAAAAAGTTGATAACTCCAATCCCAAGTGTAAGTCGGTGAAACAACCGGAAGCCACGACGGAAAATCAAGCGCATTCGCGTCCAACTGTTCGCGCACTTTTTTCACCGTTTCGCGTGTTTGGTCGTAAGGATCAGTAGATTTTAAGTTTTGGATTTTTATCACTATTTTCCGAATTCTTCTTTAGCGCGTTTGATAATCGCGTCTTCGGCGTTGCAGAGTTCGCGGGCGAGATTCGGCGAAATCGAAACCGAAATGTTTATCAGAAAACTTAAAAATTGCGCGAAATTGCGCGAATCGTTTTTGGCTTTTTCGAGTTGCTCTAGGATTTCCGCCGAACGCTGCGAATATTTATCGTGTTGCCAAACTAAATCGCGGTTATCAACTCCGTGCGTTTGCAGTCGCTCGAAAATCTTTTCGCGGATAATTTCAACTTCCGCCAGCAACTTCTCGCCGCTCGACCGGATTGATTTGATTTTTCCGCTCAAGTGGATTTCTAAAGCGTTTTTCCAACCGAATCTTTCTATCCAACCTTCACGGAAATTTTCACCGATGCCGCGATTTGAAAGACATTGTTTGTCAAATTTCAGCCAGCCTTTCAAACGCATTTCGCGCTCGATTAAATCAAATCGCTCTCCGTTGTATTTTAGAAATAACTGGAAAGCGTCTTCGATACATTCGGGCGCGACTTTATAAGGCATTTATTTTTCGGTTTCGACTGAAACAAACATTTGTTGTCCGTTCAAATATTCAACCATCCAAATTGATTTTTCGCCGGTTACGATGGCGTTATTTCGCGCATTCTCAAACGCGATTTGTATCATTGCATCTAAATCATTCATAATTTTTAAAACCATTTGTTATAGGCAGTTGAAAAATCTAAGGATTGCTCCGCAAAGGCAAAGCATCGTAAAAAACCCCACGCAGATTATCGTAAATTCAACGACAAAATCATCTATTCTTTTTCTCATTTTCGTCTTTTCCGCAGTTTTCGGCGTTTCATTTGCGAACGCAGATACTTTGGAGATAGATTGGCTCGTTCCAACATTATCTCGCGCATCGTCGGACGCTCGAAATGTCGCGCCCAGAAAATTATAAAATCACAAAGTAGCATAACTCTCTCTTATTTTTGCCTTTTTACTTTTGCCTTTTTACCTTCTCCGCTTCCTGTCGGCGAAAATAAATCTGCACACAAACGTCAACCGTTTTGCCGATGCAGAAAAAAAATAACGGTAAAATGATGGCGGAAATTATCGTAATCAGCGTCGGAGTGTCAATTGCGTAAATAAACGATGATAGGCTCGAAAAACCCGCGAGGAAGATATTTTTTGTGTCGTTCATACTCATTTAAAAATGGCGGCAATTTCCAGAAATTTCAGCCGCGCAGTTTCGCGGATTTTGCCTAAACTGTTTTGGCGATATAAATACATCACGCCAACGATTGCCGCGACAATTGCGACGACCAGCCAAACTTCAACCGGCAAACCGATAAAAAACGCGAGAATCGCCCAAAGCGTCTGATACAAAGTGTTTCCAATGGTTGACCACAAAGATTTGCGGCTGTCCGAGCGCGGCGTTTCATCAAGCGCGTCTTTGAAAATCTGTATCGTTTCAATCGCGCCGGTTGCCTTTGCCGCTGCTTCCTGTGCCTTTTCAACGTATCCGCCGACATCTAATTTGTCTGCCGTTTCCGCGTCTTCTGTTATCGGCAGTTGAGTCGCATTTTGCGGAGCATTGGCAGAGTCGGGCGGTTTTTCAACCGTTGGAGCGGGTAACTGTTGGACATCTGAAGTTTGCGGCTCAATCGCCGAAACAGAATCTAATAAATCGTCAATTTCCTCGTCGCTAATGTTGTTCAAATTCTCCAAATGCGGCATTTTGAACTTTCCGGCGCGACGGTCTTTTTCGTCAATCAAAACGTATGGACTCGTTTTCTGCGCGTAAAAATCCATTTCGTCATAAACCAATTCAATGAAATCGTCCCAATCGTTCGGCTGGAGCGTTTGACATCCTAAACTTCCGGTCGTCCGCCGTCCGCCTTTGTGAATGTTCAAAGCTACGCCAATTGATGCGCCTTGTCCGTCGCGTGTAACCGCAACTCTTTCGCCAACCAACCGCAACGCCCAATATCTGTTTTTGTGCTTTCCTTTGCAATAGCGGTGAACGCCGACAACCATTGTGGCTACGCCTTTTTTGTAAATGCTTGGATCGGTGTTTGCTTGAAATGCTTCAAATCTGCGTGGGCTGATAACGATAATGCAATCGTCATAAACATTCCGGTCGTTTTCGCCGCGCTTGCCCATCGAATCTAAGTAGTAACCGCGAATGCCGATAATGCAGACTTTATCCGTTACTTTGTTCGCGGCTAAAATTTCCAATGATTCGGCTTTTGAAATTTGCGGGTTTTTACTCATTTTTCGTTGATTTTAACGCTCAGATTCATTAAACTTGAGGTCAGAAAAAAAGTGAGCGTCCCTTTTCGGATTAACTTTTTCGCTTCTTACTCGTATTCTGACCTTAAAAAGTCATTCAACTTATTTAGCCGAAATGCTTTTCTGACCGTTCAAGATTAGGCGATATGTGCGTCCAGTTTCATTACCGTTTTGGAAGATATGAACGAAACACAAGAAATGAACGAAACGCAAGATTTAGAAGTGAACTTATGAAAAAACCGGACTTTGACTTTGATATTCGACCCAAACTTAAACTTTCTGAAATTGAGCGTTTAATCCGTGATAAACGCTTTATCGTGCCGTGTCCGTCGCGGGCGACGCTCATTGCAATGTGCGAAGACGGCACATTCGATTCAGCCGGAAAAGATGAAAACGGCAGCCCGAAACCGACAAAAGTCGGCTGGCTTGTCTTTGAAGATTCGTTCCTTAAATGGGCGCGAGAAATTGACGGCGTTCCGCTCGCCGCGTGAACACCTTGATTCAAAATTTATTTTCGTGTAAATTTGCGTCTGAGTGAGAAGTGTTTTGGCTATGTAGGTTGCCAAAACAAAAAAGGCGACGATATTTCTATCGTCGCCTTTTCCTGTTTTGATTGTGTCAAAATCTATTTCTTTTTGGCTATCTGTTCCAGTAATTCAATTATTTTCTGATTTTGAATTACTATTATTCGCATAAGTTGAACATTTTGCTCATCGGCAATCTGTGATACTTGTGGTGCAGACCGCGCATTCACCTTATTACCTTCGTAGCTTTTCGCCACATCGGAAACAATAAATAAAATCAAATTCGGATACCCAATCGCTTTTACTAACGCCTGTCTGTATTGATCTTCGTAATTCGACTTTTTGCAGTCTTCATTATCCCGAAGATTAGCGCATAACCCCATTCCTAGTTGAGCCGCGTAAAGTTCTCCCCAAAGTTTTTGTTCTGCTTCGGTCAACACAATCGGCTTCGCCGTGTCGGTCGTCTTTGTAGTCGCGGTCGTCTGCGCCAAAACAAAACCGCTCATCACAATCGTTAATATTGCCGCTAAAATTATTTTCATTCTTTTCTTTCTCCTTTATCTGCAAAGATTTCTTGAAACGTAAGTTTTCTTGCCATTTCGATTCATATAATAACATCCGCCGCGTCGTCCGCGAATTAACTGACTCGTAGAAGTTTTCTTGACTTTTTTACGCTTCTTTCGTTTTTGCTGTTGAAACGAACCAAATGATTTGCCCGACATTTCCGCCGCTCGTGTCCAAATCGGCAAGGCAATCAATAACGAGAATATCAAAATATTTGATAACACCAGATTTCTAAATTTTATATGTGTCATAAATTTCCTTCCTTACTAAAATTAGGTCTTTTGGATAATTATATTCTTCGGCAATTTCGCCGAAGGTTTTTGATTCGACCATCCACGTCGGAATCAAAGCGATTGCCGCAAAGAAGTTGGCTTCTCTGTCCATCCGCCTTTGCAAACTTTTACTGAATTTGTGCGGCACGGGATAATGCAAAAGATGATGTCCGACTTCGTGAAACGCCACCCAAAGTTTTTCCGCAGGCTTCAATTTCGGTTTGAGCAAAATCAGCGGCGCGTCTTCAATCAGCAAATATTCACCTTTTGCCTTTGCCGTTTCATTCACGATTATCGGCACTTTCATTGATTGCGACAATTTATCCAAATCGTCTGCGCCGAAAACTTTTTCGTTCCATTGCGGCAATTTTTTCTTGATTAATTGTGAGAGAATAAACGCCATAATTTCTCATTTATGTTTGAGCGTTTTCGCGGCGGCTTCGATTTGACCGCCAAATTCATCCATCTGCTCAAAAGCAATTCCGGTTAGTTTTGCTAAATAATCGAATCGCTTATTCAAATTTTCTTCCGAGATTCTGACTTTTTCATCTAAATATCTCATTCGCTCGATATGTTCGGTATTTGATTTCATATTTTGCCGTTGCCATTCATCCATCTGCTCCCGAAAACGCTTCTGTGATTCTTCCATTTCTTTGTGCCATTCGCTTTTTCCGTTATTCTCCATCTTCGTTCTCCATTTCCTTTAATTTTTTATTTAGTAAATTTCTTAATCTTTCAATCTCAGATTTTGAACGCCTGACCGTCGCGCCGCCGCCGTATTTTATCCCGACAATTTCTTCCGGCGTGGCTTTTTCAATTATCTCGCGCTTGCTCGGCATCGCTTGATTGCCGTCCAAATATTCATCAAGCCAACTTTCACCGAAGTTACTGTTTAAGGCTTTTGCTAAAAGAATTAAGGTGGATTTTATACGCTCAACGCTCGAAAAATCATCCTTTTCTATAAGCGAGATTGCTTGTTTAGTTTTTCCAATTATCTTGCCTAATGCAGGTTGTGTCAAACCTACATTTTCACGGGCAATCTTAACTTTTTCACCTAACGACATATATTTACAGTCAAGCCAGCTTGACTGTCAAGCTGGCTTGACTTAATCTAAATTCTACTTACTTGAAACATTCAATTAAAACCAAATTTCAGAGTTTCAAATAAGTAAGGAGAAACTATGATTGCAATATTTACCCGTGCCGATTTGAAAGCTAAACACCAAGAACTGCCATTGCAACAGGTTAAAAGGGAACATTTCCCAAAACGCTATTCCGACTTATTTTTGTCGGCGGACAAAATTTTGGTTTGCGATGGCGCATCGGTTGTTTGTCTCAAAGACAGAGGAACAATTTGCAAAAGTATCTGCGATACGCGATGCCAATTCGGTTTCAATCGCTTTCCTTTTCGCTTGAGTTCTTTGTCAATTTTGGCAGCCGCCGCTCTCGCTTTCTTTTCGGTCTTAAATGCCGCAATCGGAACGTATTCGGTCTGACGACCACCCGAAACCGCCCGCCGATTGGATTTCATTATTTCCAAAAGGCTATCGGTTATAACGCAACCTTGATTGACGCTGTAAGTAACAATCCAAAGGTTTTCAAAATCACTAATATTCAATTTGTCCATAAGGAGAACCAAAACTATGATGAACATAAATCCGAAATTAAAAGTTATCAATAACCACGCCTACGCCAATTCGCTTGATTTGGCAAAGCATTTTCAAAAGTCGCACGACCGCGTTTTGAAAGATATTCGCTACACAATTTCGTCGCTCAATTCTGAGCAGTCAAGTGAGTTTTCACTCGTCAATTTTGACGAACGAGAATACAAAAATTCTCGCGGTCAAATTTTCCCAATGTTCAATCTTTCACGCGACGGCTTCGCGCTTGTCGCAATGGGTTTCACCGGACGCGAAGCCTTGAAATGGAAAATCAAATATATTCAAGCCTTCAACGAACTTGAAACTACGCTCAATGCCCGAATTATCAAAGACAAACATTTCGGACAACTCAAATTTCACTTTCCCGATGCCGCCGAAACGATTGAAGAATCGCTACCGTTTATGACCGTTTCGTATGCGATTGCGCGTTTGACGGAAATCGGTTTGATGATTCCGCCCGTTTCGCGCCGCCAACTTATCGGTCTAATCCAACGCGGCACACTCGGCGGTTTCAAAAACGATTTGGGTTGGTGCATCTATGCCGAATCTTTCAATCGGTTTATCAAAATGCGTCGCGGTCAGTTTCAATCCGCTTTTAGCGCGTAGTTTTCAACTGAAAACAGTTTTACAGGAATTTTACTATGAAACCATCAGAAGTCAAAGCATATCTTTTTGAACGCAAAACGAATGTTTCGCAAATGGCGCGGGAAATTCACGATGAATACGACGCGACCGTTGATTACGATTCTTTGCGCGTAATGTTGGGCGACACGCTTTTCGGCAGACGCTATTTCCCGCGTCTCGCCGAACTCGTCCGCCGCCGCTACGAAATCAATGTCGAGCGTCCGTTTCATCTGCAACCGACACGGCAACAAATAAAAACTACGAGGTAAATTATGAGTGAGAAATATTCGATTTTGGCAGTCGCTTTCAAAGGTTATATCGGTCAAGTCGCCGACGCTTTGCATATCAGCGATGCGCGTGTCTATTCGTTGACGCGGGAACACAATCATTACACCAAACTTTGGCGGCTTTTGAAGCCTTTGGCGAAATTAAATCCCGATAGATTGCGTCTTGTTCAATCGGATTTTAACGCCAAAGTTCAAAAACTGACGGAAGGTTTGGAGATTGCTGGAGATAACGCCTTTTTGCATAAAAAAGTGTCCGAAGCGATTACCGCGATTTTGGCAAAAGCTCCGCGCGGCGAACGCAAAATGCAGATTCTCGAAGCGATTGCCGAGTTGAACAAAGAACTCGAAAAATGTGAGGTGAATGATGACTGCTAATTTTGAAAATGACTTTGAAAAATATATGTTTTCGACCGATTTATCGCGGCAGATTTTGGCGATTCAAACCGAAGCCTTAGCCGAAATTTGCCGCGCCGAATCGGGATCGGAAGGCGCACGGAAAATGCGCGAAATTGCTGAAAAAGCCTTGCTCGAATCAGTAAAAGTTTCGCGCCAAGCGGAGGTCAATTAATGTCGAAATTAAACGCCAATTTTACGTTTGATTTAACGCCTGAACAATATGAGTCGGCAAGTGAATGGCTTGCTCAATTAGGACTCGAAGGCGGAATGCTTCTCGGCTCTGTGAAATCTTATCGCGGCGATGATTTGTCTATTTCTTACCGCGCCGGATTTCGTTGGGTTGATGTTGCAACTGCCGAAAAATTAGTCGAACTCGCCAACGCGCAAGGAGAAAACGAAGATGCCTAAATTACGCACGAAAGCGCAGAATTCTTTGATGTGGGGACTCGCTAAAAAAATCGGCGTTACGCACGATGATTTAAGCGAAATGGCGTTTGATGTTTCGCGCGGTCGCACGGAGCATACGAGCGAATTATATCAGCCCGAAATGGTTAAACTTATTGACCGATTGGAAGAGTTTGCCAATCCGAAGAAAGACAAAACGCCGCGACGCACGACGAATTATCGCAAGCAAAAAACCGGAGTCGAAACGATTGTAACGCCCGAACATCTCGACAAATTAAATCGTGAGTGGGCGCGAATTCCGGGCAGAACGCCGAGCGGTTTGGAATCGCTGACGTTCCGCATTATCAAAGCAGATCGTCCGCGCACGACTAAAGAATGCAACAAGGTTATCGAAGCCGTGAAATCAATGAATGCGCGTGAGAAAACTTTCGGCGAATTTCAAAAACAGGAGGCGGCGTAATGAACGGACTAAGTTTGCGGCTCGGACAAAATAAAAAACCGATTGCGCCGGAAACGGTTGAATCGCTTTTCGCGCAAGGTTTATCACGCGCTCAAGTCGCGCAGAGTTTGGGCTTGAGCTACAAAGGTTTGTCGCGCCGAATTGCCGCACGATTGAGCTTGGCGGAAGCCGAAAAAAACGGACAAGCAAAATTTATCGCTTCATTTTTGAACGCGGAGGTAAATCAATGATTTTAGCCAGTGTAACGATTTATGAATGCGACAAATGTAAAAAAACTTTTGCCGTCAAATCTGATGAAGATTGGAATGTTTTGGCTTCAACGTGGCACGTCGGCATCATCCACGATTTTTGCTCGGAATGCAAAACAACGCCACAGTTTCGGGCGCAAATGCGCGAAGATTTTGACCGCCTTCTACTGATTGCCGATGAACTTGAGAACCCGGCTGGATTACAAATATGAGCAATTCTGAAATTCAATTTTTATTCGCGTCCGTTGTGCCGAATGCCGCTTGCCAGCGATGTTTTGACACCGGAATTTGGCTCACACCGCACAATTTCGTGGCGGTTTGTCCGCGAATTGTGATGCGCGAAAAACACGCACTTGCAAATCCAGCCGCGTTTCTTGTTCAGCGGGAAGCGAAAAGTCTGTTTGAAAAGCGCACTTGGATTAACACGCAAGCCTTTGATGTCGCCCGAATTTTGAGCAATTTCACGTCTGCCGTGCCGCTGAAAAAAGAGTTGATTTTCGAGGTTCTTTGGGCGGAAACGGGACTCGGCGAAACACAGAAATTGCGAAAATTTCACGCCATTATCGAAGAATTACGAAATTTTTGGCTGTTACCTGTTGCCAGCCGAAAGACCGAGCCTTGCGGTTATTGGATTTGCACAAATCTTGACGACTACAAGGCTTGGTATAACCGCGCCAAATCTGCGCCGATAACTCAGCTTTCGACTTTGCACCGAAACGCCAGACACAATTTTCCAGTGTTTGCCGAACAACTTGAAATTGAATTTTGGAACGATGTTGAACCGGAGGCGGAAAAAGATGTGGCTTCCTGAATTTTTGATTTGCTGGTTTGTCGGAACGATTGTGTTGTATTTATTGGGACTCTTGAACTATGACGATGAAGAATAGAAACACAGATGAAGGCAAGGAAATCGAATCATTGTCTAAAGGTTTAATGGTTTTAGAAGCGATGGAAGGCAAGAATTTCGAGCCGGTTGCCGTCAAAAAAATCATCGAGCGCACCGGACTTTCATGAAATATTGTTGACCGAGTTTTGATAACTCTCAAACTTCGCGGCTATGCGATTTGCAATGAACGCAACGAATGGGCAGTCGGCAAGCGGATGATTCGCTTTGCCGAAAGAATATCAAGTTTTTAAAGAGAAAAATTGAAACTTTAAATTCCCACGCAGGGAATTTAAAAACTATTTTTTTTTATTGAAAATACACAACTTAGCGCACTCAACAAGTGATTTAAATTCCCTGCGTGGGAATTTAAAACGAAAACTATGAAAAAACTTAACGAAAAAATCAGAGAAATCGAAGAAGTTTATGCCGAAGAAAAGCAAAACGGCATTTTAAACGCCCACGAACAAGCGCGGCGCGATGAAGCGATGCGTCTGCTTGGCGGAATTAGAGCAGTTGACCGATTACAAGAAAATATATTTCAGCATATTTCCTCGCAACTGATAAACGCTTTAATTCTGTTTCAAAAAGAAAAAATGTATGAGCATTTTGGTTTTAGCCGATTTGCCGATTTTCTTGACAATTCCGATTTCTCCTTGCCGTCAAAAACTGCGTTTTACCGTCAAAAAGAATTACTCAAAGCCGAAGGTGTCGAAAAATACGATTTGTTCAACGAAGCGAAAATTCCGCTTTCGACGCGCAAATTGCTTGCATCCGGCGACGGCGGCAACATCGAAATTGACGGCGATCAAATTATCATCGGCGAAGAACGCTCTGACTTGTCGGATTTGCCAATGATTAAATCTTTGATTACAAATTTTGCCAACGAAAATCGGCAACTTAACGAAGAAAAAACCAAAGCCGATAAAAAAATCGAAGATTTACAGTCGAGAGTCAAAACCGGACAAAGCGAATATGAAGAAATCCGCCGCGCAATGGACGCGGCAAACAACGGAACACCTTACGAACGCGCTTTGATGAAAGCGATTGGCGCAATGCTAAATTTAGCAGTCGAAGCCAACAAACTGCCGTTAATCGAAATACAATCGCGTGGGCGCGACGACATTGCATTGCTTTGGAATCAAATGCTCAATGTTCGCGCCGCGCTTCAGCAAGAAGATTTTGCGTTTATCGAAAACGTAGATACAAATTTGCCCGAATCAATCAGAAAAGTCTTATCCGAAAACGACGATTGGGGCGATGACGACGAAAAGTAAAAAGTAAAAAGTAAAAATAAGGAGAAAAATGATGAATAACGAAACACAGAAACAACTTAATAATGAACAAGCCGCGCTCGTTGCGGAATTGGTGATGACTTACGGAATCGAAGCAGACGACGTGATTTTTTTCGAGTCCGATCCGAAACCTTTTTTGATGTATGAAGCCAACTGCGTGTTGGCAAATCATTTGGCAAATATCAGTTGCATTGATGCCGAGCCTGTGCCGAGCGTTTCGGACGATGCCGTAACCGTTCGATGCACTCTGACGCTTTCCGATGGGCGCGTCCGTTCGGCTTGTGGCGTGGCAAATACGGCGGAACAGATTCGCGGTAAAGAATCTTCGAGCCAACAACTTTATTATTTGGCAGTTTCTCGCGCCATGCGTTCGGCTTTGCGCTCTGCCGGAATTGATTTAATCAAACGGCATTTCGACGTGAAAAACGGTGAAGATGTCCTTGATTTCAAACCGAAATCAAACATCAATGCGTTGCTCGGTCAAGCGCACAAACTCGGCGCAGAAATCGGTTTCATTACCGGAAGCGATAAATCTGCTTGGCGTGCGGTGCTGAGAAACCGTTACGGCGTTGAAACCAGCGGCGAACTAAGCGAAAAAGGACTTGCTGATTTTGTCGCTTTTCTGCGTTCACTTGTGCCTTCAAATCTGCCGGTCGTTGCGCTGGCAAACAAACCGACACTTGGACCTTTTGCATAAACCGAAAAAGGCGAAAAGATTCAGCTTTTCTTTTCGCCTTTTCCAAATTAATTATCAACCAATAACTATGGCAAATATACAATTAGGCGAATTCGCTGTCAATGAGATTCGTAAATCAATGGAAAATTTGAGCGGCAAAGCGGCAAAAACTCAAGCGTTGATTTTGGCTGAACGACACCGCGTTTCGTGGCAACACATTTATAAAAAAACCAAAGACCTTCGACCAGAACACAAAATACGCTCCGACAAAGGCAAACGCACGTTTGAATTAATCGAAGGCACAGATGTTTGGAAGGCTTTTGAATTTGTTACAGTTGATAAATACGAACCTTGGCAAGCACTTAAAACCGCCGAAATACGCGGCTTTACGAATCTGCCGAGTTTGGCGACTTTTCAGACGCTTCTGCGAGAAAACAATGTGTCAAAAAAACAGCAAAATAAAAATCGCCGTGCATATCGGCGTTGGGCATCTGATACGCCGGGCGAAATTTTTCAATGTGATGTAACCGGACTTAAAGAGCGTTGGTTTGACCTCAGCACTCGAAAAATTCTAAAAATCGCCGAAACCGAAATCAACCGCAATCATCCGAATACCGATAAAAATCTCGTCAGAGTTTGGCAGGTGCTGCTGTCCGATGATTGTTCGCGCCGCCGGTTTTTGCGCTACGTTGCCAAAGATAAGCTCACGTCTGATGATATAGTCCGATTTCTTGTCGAAGCCTTTACCGTTCTCGGCGTTCCGCGCAAACTTTATACCGACAATGGCGGTGAATTTCAAGGTCGTCTTAAAAATGCGGAAAGAATTTTGAACGCCATCACCCAACACGACGGCGGATACACACACCTTCGACACAAACCGCATAACGCCCAAGCGACAGGCAAAGTCGAAGTCGGTCATAAATGGGCTGAAAAGTGTGATAGATTTATCGGCACGATGATTCGTGAAGGACGTAAAGACGAGATTACTCCAGAACTTCTCAATGATATTTTTGCCGTAAATGCTTGTATTTATTACAACGAAGTTTCAATTTGCCGTCCGCTCGGTCAAACGCCGTTGGCGCGTTGGGATGCTTCTACTGCCGCCGTCCGCATCATTGAGCGCGAGCTTCTCGAATCTGCGCTTTTGAGCGACGAGTTTCAAGCCCTTTTGGATGCTTCGATGACTATTGCTCATAAAGGGCAAGTTTATAAAGTGCCGTCCGCTTTCGTTAATTACACCGGGCAAAAAGTTTCGGTTGTTGTGCCGCCGAATATTGATTTGATTTTGCTGAAACTTCCGAACGAAACGGAATATCACGAAATCGAAAAAATTGTCGCCACCGCCGACGTTGCCGGAGAATTCAAGCAACATCCTGAAAGCAAAACTCAAAATCTCGTCAAACGTGCTAAAGAAACGCGCCAAGCAGACCTTAAGGCAAATAAAGAGCGTAAAAAACAAACCGGAATCGTTGAGCCGATTTTGTTTGTTGATGTTCCGGTCGAAGTGCCTGAAACAAATCTTCTGTCCTTTCCGCGTCCGCAAATCACTTACACGCCGGAAGAAATCGCCGCCGTTACGCAAATTTCAACCAGCGTTTGTCTCGGCAAACCACTCAACTATTGGGAAGCTGTCGAAATTTTCACCGACAAATTCGCCGATGTTGACGAAGCCAAAGATTTTTTACTTTCGATGTTTCCCGAAATGCAAGGAAACATCGCCGCCAGCGAAGTCGAAACGGCGATTGAAAACCGTCTCGAATATCAACAACCGACGCGCCTAAGAGCCGTCAAACAATTTGATTAGGAGGTTTATAAATGCTCAGAGATAACGAATTTTTGAAAGTAAGAATGAGTCCGAACTATTTGGTTTTCACTTTGATAAGAAAAACTCCGTATTTACCGGATGTCGCGTGTTTGTTGGAAGTTCCAAAAGAAAAGTTCGCTCGTTCCCAAGCTATGCCGATTCAGCTTGAAATGTTGATTCAATATCTGCAAAAGGCGATAGATGGACGCTTTTGAAATCTGTAATTTGTAATTTGAAATTATGAAAAACCGTTCTGAAAACAATTCAAATCCTTCGCCGCTTGCCGATTTCTGCACACGCTACAAAATCAGCCGTAGCAAGTTGTCGGAAATCGCGGGCGGCGCGGAAAACGATGCCAGCAAAACGACGGTGCAGAGACTTCTGCACGATGAAATCACGGACGCGGATTATTTGGCGCGACTTCGCAAGATTCTCGCCGAGCGTCTGCCGTCTTTTCTTTTAACCAACCTCGGACTTTCAGCAGCCGAGATAGATTACGAATTATTAAAAATTTTCAATAAAGGAGAATATCAGCCAATGATTAACGAAAGAACCATTTTACCGAAAACTGTCCAACAGTTTTTCAATTTAACCGACGATCCGTTTTCCAATTCACCGCGCACTCGCGGCGAAGTTTTCCAAAATCCGGCACTACAAGCCGTCATTGACAAAGGCATTGATACGATTAAATATCAAGGTTTTTGTTACATTTCCGGCGACATCGGAAGCGGCAAAACCGTTATCCGAAGCGTCATCGAAGACTACGTTTCAAATCAAACTAATCTTCGTTTAGTTTTTCCCGAAACATTCGATATGAGCCGCGTAACACCGGCGAATATTTCACGCGCAATATTGGAAGAATTTGAATCAATGCACATTCCGAACGATGCCGTTTCACGCGCCAAAAAGGTCAAACGACTGCTTGCCGGACTTTACAAAGACGGGATGCGCGTTGCCATCGCGTTTGACGAAGCGCATCGGCTAAACGATACCGCGTTGTCGAGTCTGAAAAATTTCCTCGAAATGAACAGCGGCGGCTTTCAAAAATATCTCGGCGTTATCCTTTTCGGTCAACCGTCGCTCGAAGCTAGACTGCGCGATTTCCGCTTTCGTGAAATTGTCGAACGCATCACGATTTTGCAAATGCCGCCGTTCGCCGAAAGCGCGTTCGATTACCTGAAACATCGTCTTTCACTTTTCGGCGGCGATGTAAATAATTTGTTCGATGCCGACGCAATCGAACTCATCTGCCAACAAGCGAAAACGCCGCTTGCTTTGGGAAACATCGTCAACACCGCGCTGATTATTTCCAAAGAAAATTTCAACAATCAAAAAGTCATCGGCGCGGCGATTAAAACCAAAATGTATTTCGCTCAATCCGAGCCGAAAGTGCTTTCGATGCGAAAAGCTAAATAGTTGGAGGCAAAATGATAGAAGAAAATGTTTATCTCAAAGCGATGTCGGTGATAAATGATGCTCTTGAAGGTCAAATAGTTAATCCTGTCGCTGTTTCGACTGCAACAAATATGTTTGTAATGCTTTGGAGTTCAATTTATCAAGAGCGTCTGCGAAAAGAACAAATCAAAGACGCTTTGCTCGAAGTTTGGGAAGAAAAAATAACGGAGAAGGATAAAAGTAATGGCAAATCTTAAAAGTTACAGCAAAGAATATGAATTCGGGCTTTCCGGCAACAGCCGCGAAGATATTGAAAGTTCGTGTTTAATGCGAATTGCCGATGCAACCGAATTGATGGCGCAAAACTATTTATTGCTTCTCGACAAAGTTGATTCGCAAAAGAAACTTGCAGATAAATACTATGCTTGGTATGCAAAAGAACAGGCTGAAAAAGAAGCCTTAAAACGAAGCATTATCGCGCACAAAGCTAATTACACGCGGTTGAAAAGAAAATTTGAGGTGAAAGAATAGCGATATGAAAATAGAAACTTTCAACGCCTTAGACGCAATGCGCCGCGCCGTCGCAAAATCGCAAGGAATTGATGAATCAGAACTCGTGATGACCGTAAATTGTCGAGAGCAAGAAGTGCCTGAATATTTTTATGATGTCGAAGAATTTGAACTGTGTTTTGAACTGTGTGCGGATGGACACGCTTGGACTGGTGATTTATTCAATGGCGGAATTGTCTGCGAAGTCTGTGGAATTAAAGATTTGCCCGAATGTGAATTTTGCGGCGAAACCGACGCGGCAAAATGTCCGCATTTTGGAAGTTGAATTATGTTAATTTTAAGTTTATTCCCCGGAATTGGAATGCTTGACCGCGCTTTTGAGTCGGAAGGCTTTAGCATCGTGCGCGGTCCGGATGTGCTTTGGGGCGGCGACATCAAAAACTTTCACGTCGCGCCCGGCAAATTCGATGCCGTCATCGGTTCGCCGCCGTGTCAATGCTTTTCGTCGCTTGTGCATATCAATAAATCTCGCGGTTATAAAATTGCCGAAAATCTGATACCCGAATTCGAGCGCGTCGTGTCGGAAGCTGCGCCGGAATGGTTTCTGATGGAAAACGTGCCAGCCGCGCCAAATCCGTATATTCGCGGATACTCGATTGAAGATTTTACATTAAACAATCGTTGGTTGCCGGACGAAAACGGCATCGGACAGGAACAAAACCGGATCAGAAAATTTGTCTGCGGAGTCAAAGGCGAATTTTACTGCAATTTTTCCCTGCAAATGTTTGTCGAATATGCCGCGCTGGAAAATCCGAATTTCGAGGTTACAGTTACGACCGGTTCAGGCAATTCGCGTTCTAAAGATTGGAAACCGTTTCGGCTAAAAAATGGTAGGTTGGCATCTCCGATGAATCGCGGCAGTCGTCGTGCTTTTGCCGAAATGCTCCGACTTCAAGGCTTGCCTGAAGATTTTCTAAAAGATTCACCTTTTACCTGCGAAGGCAAACGCCGCGTCATCGGCAACGGCGTTCCGCTCCCGATGGGCAGAGCATTGGCGAAAGCAGTAAAACAATATATTTCATAAATTTATGTTTATCTTCGACATCGAAATAAAACACGGCATTGCGCCGAGCGATCAGAACGAGTGCAAACCGAATATCAAATATTGCCACGGTTGGACGGATTACGCGGCGATGGGCGTGGCTTGTATCGGCGTTTGGGATTACCGAGCCGACACTTCGCGTGTCTTTGGTGAACACGAATTAGAAGAATTTCAAAAATTTGCAGATTCTCACGATGTCGCTGTCGGTTTCAATAATATTCGCTTTGATAATAATGTCTTGGAAGCAAACAAGGTCATTATCAAGCCAAACAAGTCTTATGACATACTTTTTGAAATTCGTCGTAAACTCGGCACATTCCAAAAAGGTTGTCGGCTCGATGATGTTATCAAAGCGAATTTCCCGAATTCAACCGGAAAGACAGGCAACGGCGCAGACGCGCCCGTTTGGTGGCAACAAGGCTTTTATACAAAAGTTGTTGATTATTGCCTTAACGATGTGCGATTGACCAAGATGCTTTTGGACAAAATCATCCGCACCGGACACATTAAAAATCCGATCCAACCAACCGATTTTTTGCATTTGAGAAGACCTTAATTTGTTGTTTGAAAACTAGAAATATTGAGAGTTTCCGAAGTGCGCGGCGAAAGCCATAAACATTCGATTCGCTTTGTTTTACCCATTGTCAAAGATTCTTTATCAACTCTGCGCCAACCGCGAGTTTCAAACAGTTCTTTGTAAATTTCCGAAGGATAACCGCTCAAAATGACGAAGCCTTTAAGTTTATAAAGAATTTCGGCAAATTCTCGGTGATTATCGTTTGTAAGTTCGTGAGAATAAGATTTTTGCTGAACTCTAGTCGAAGAAACATACGGCGGGTTCAAATAAAACAATGTATCCGGCGAATCCATTTCAATCATCAATTTGAAAGCATCCCGATTTTCTATTTGAACGCTCAGAAATCGCTTTGACGCTTCAAATAAATTTGTCGGATTGATGTCTTTTGTAACTGAGCGATTCCCGTTTTTGTGTCTGCGCCAATTACCTTTTGTTGCAACAAACATACTGTTGTAACTCAGCCAGAGATGGACGAAAAGCCGCCGCGCCATTTCAATCGGATCATCAGCCGGCTTTTCGTCCAAACAATACTCGAATTCGCTCCGCGCGTAAGGCGTTAATTTTACTTTTTCGATTAGTTTGTCCGGCTGATCACGAAGGACTCGGAAGAAATTGACAAGGCTTTTATTCAAATCGTTATAAGTTTCGAGTTCCGACGGTTCTTTAACAAGCAAAACATTCGCCGCGCCGCCAAACGGCTCAACGTAATGCCGATGCGCCGGAAAATGTTTGATAACCCATTGAGCAAGACGAAACTTGCTCCCATAGTATTTAAGGACAGGATGTTTGATAGTCATTTTGTAGTTTTTTTTTGAGTGCAAGACGTGGATTATGTCTTGTAACGATTGAGACTTTAACATCCTTATAAAATCAAAACAATATCTTTTTTGATAGCCAATATAAAGTTATAGTATCTAATCAAATACTGTGCTAGTCAGATATTATTTGCTTTACTTGAAATAGCTATTATTTTCTGAATGATTGAAATAAAAATTCAAGAAATAGCTCAAAAAAGCGGCATCAACACTGGTTACAAATTACAAAAGGAAACAGGCTTTACTGAAGGAATGGCGTATAGACTGTGGAAAGGGAATTGGAAACAAGCCGACCTAAAAACCTTAAATACGCTCTGTAATGTGTTAAAGTGCACTCCAAATGATATTTTAAAATTTACACCGGACATTGAAGAATTATGAATTGATGTGATATTACTCAGAATTTAAATTTGATTCTATCAAAACTGTCTGATGAAAAATTCACAAAAATATCACAAAATTCCGAAGATTGTCGCCTATGACAAGCCGAAATCATCATCTCTCCCCTCACTTCGTTCATTTTTTATTACTCCTATTTTATTTATTTACAGCGTTTAATAAACACTTTGTTGTGCCGCTTTTTCATCAGAAGACGCGCCGATAAGTTCGCCGAGTCTTAATTCCAAATCTCCGCGTTGTTGCAGTCCGCGTTCAAAAAGCGACTTGACCTGCGCCTGTGTTTCCGTCCAAGTTAGTGTTTCAAAGAATTTTTTCTCCGTGGCGTTAAGGTCGGCAACGGCAACCAGTCCGTCGCGTTCATTGATTATTTGTTTGGCTAAAGCAATCGTTTTTCGCTCGAAATTACTGAGGCGGGCGACAAATCGTTCAACGAATTTGTCTAATTCCGCATCGGGAATCGAGCGATTCACCCAGCCAAATACGGCGGCGGTGTCGGCATCGAAATCGTCTGCGCCGAGGATGATTTCCAGAGCCTTAGCACGTCTGACGAGTTTGCATAATCTTTCCAGCCCGCCCGCACCGGGAATCACGCCGCAACCGACTTCGATTTGGGACAAAATTGCTTTTTCACGACTGGCAAATCTGAGGTCGAGTCCGAGCAGAAATTCGCTCCCGACACCGCGAGCGCGACCGCGCAAAACGCCGATGGTTACAAACGGTGCTTGCTCCAATCGGCGCAGAAAATCGGGAAACGAAGCCAACCCCGTCGCTTTCGGCTCTAAATCAAATTCGCCCGTTTTAATCAAATCAACGTGCGACATAAAATAATCGGAATCGGCACTATCGAAAACGACAACTTTTACCTCATCATCACTTTCTAAATCGGCGACTAATGCTTGTAGTTCGTCCGACATTTCTTGGTCGAAAAGATTGATTGGCGGATTATCCAATGTTACTTGCCAATAAGCGGCAGAATTTTTTTTGATATGAACTGACATAATTTTTTTCTCCTTCTAAGTTTTCATCAATAAAGAAACCAACGACAGCAAATCGTCTTTGCCGAAAAATCCGTCCGCACCTGCTTCCGTTGCCGCTTGTCGGGTTCGTTTGTCCGTGTGATTAGTAACAACAATGATTTTCGCTGACGGATAAACTTTTTTAATCATTTCAATCGCCGTCAACCCGTCCGTTTTCTTCATAAAAACATCCATCAAAACCCAATCGGGCAATTGTGTGGCATAGATTTCAAAAGCCTCCGCGCCGTCGTCGCATTCAAAAATCTCATCGGCAACCTCGGCGAGCATACTCTTGAGCAGCCTTCGGACAGCCGCGCTGTCATCAACCAATAAGATTTTCATTTTTTTGCCTACTCGATTCTTGCTTGAATCTAATTACACGAATATTGTGGCAAACCCGCGCGGGCTTGAAATCCGTAGAATTACGGAATGTTTCTATGTAGAAATACTGATTTTATGAAAGAAAATTTGCCCGCGAATGAACGCGAATGAACGCGAATAAGAGAAAGATTTTTTAATATGAAACGGCAATTTTGAAGATAATTTATCTTCCATTCGCGCAGATTCGCGCAGATTCGCGGGCAAAAACTCTTATTCCGAACTTAGGTTATTTAGTTAATCTTGTTCAATTTCGGGAAGATGCTCCAAGGCAAATTTTATCAATGAATGACTACCTTGCAGATGGAGTTTCTGACAGATATTGAGACGATGGGATTCGATGGTGCGACTGCTGACGAAAAGAATTTCGGCGATTTCTTTGGTGGTTTTGTATTGGGCGATTAGTTTGAGGACGTTGTGTTCCGAAGGCGTTAAACTTTCAAGCCCTTCTTTGCTTTTCGATAATTGCGGTTTGAGAAGATAAGACATCATCGCCGGACTGACGAAAGATTGCCCTTGATTGGCGGCTTTGATGGCGGTTACGATGTCGGTTACGGCACTATCTTTTAAGACGAAACCTTGCACGCCTAAGTTGAGAGCTTTTTTCATAAAACTTTCTTCTCGATGGACGGTCAGAAAAATTATTGCGACATTAATTTTCGCTTCACGAACAGCAAGCGCAATTTGAAAACCGTCCATTTTCGGCATATCAATATCAATCACGGCGACTTGCGGCGAATGCTCCCGAATTTTTTCTAATGTTTCCAAACCATCAGCGGCTTCAGCAATCACCTTCAAATCCAAATCGTCATCTTGCATTGCACTAATCGGCTCGGAATAACGCCAGTCAATTTTCTTTTCATCCTGTCTGCGAACTACGGCTTCAAAAGCATCTTGCGGTAAAGATTTATCGACAACTTGATATGTCCCAACAACGCCTTCAACATAATCAATCTTTTCAAACTGACCAACGTATTTGAGCCAAATTTGTAAAGCATTACGGCATAATTCCAGATGAACGAGCCTCTTTTGGTTATTGTCGAGTGATTGAAATGTTTCCAGTAAATTATTCATCAAGAAATTGGAAAAGAATTTTGCTTTTAAGTTTCTCAGTAAAACTGTTATAGTTACAACGCTACATAAATTTCATCAATTTTTCCAACAATATATGTCAAAAGTTAATCGTCGTGAACTAATCAAAACACTCTCATTATCGCTCGGAGTAGGACTTACAATGTCGTCAAATGTATTTTCTGAAACAGAATTGACGGCAGAAACCGAGAGGTTTTATCAATCTGATTTAGAGCTTGATAAACCGGTTACTGCCATCACTTTAGGAGCAGGAGCAAGAGGAAATGTTTACGG
>JANNYB010000065.1:0-1670 GCA_031409875.1 Acidobacteriota bacterium
GCGATAATGTCGAGGAAATTTTGGGCGTTCATATCATCAGCGAAGCTGACATCAAAAACCATTTCGGCATTTCCGAAGAAAAATCTGACAGCGAATTGGAAAGTTGAAAAGAATATGAGTGAATTGGTCAAAATCGAATCAAAAAAATCAGGTCTCTGGCAAGACCGTAAATTCCTGTGGCTGATTGCAAGCGTTGCGCTCGTCGCAGTTTTCGAGTTTCTCTCATTGATGGGCGAAGATTATAAACTCAATCGTGTCATCGCTTTGCCGTTTTTTGCGGCGTTAATTTTGGCAGTCGGTTGGCAGACGCTTTGGAAAGGTTTTAAAGCTCTCGCCAAACTCAATTTTCGGAGCATTAATCTGCTGATGACGATTGCTGTGATCGGTGCATTTTATCTCGGCGAATACGAAGAAGCGGCGGTCGTCATCGTTCTTTTTTCATTGGGTGAAAGATTGGAAAGTTTCGGAATTCAATCAAGTAAATCAGCATTGCAGGCATTAGTTGACCGAACACCGAAAACCGCGCTCATCAGACGCGAAAAAATCGAACAAAATTTAACTCTCGAAAAAATAAATATCGGCGATATTTTGATAATCAAGCCGTCGGATATGATTGCCCTCGACGCAGAAGTCACAATCGGCGCATCAAGCGTTGACGAATCAACGATTACGGGCGAACCTCTGCCGAAAGATAAGCACACAGGCGATAAGATTTTCGCCGGAACACTCAATATGCAAGGTTATTTGGAAGCAAGAGTTTTGAAAACTGCAAAAGATACAACGCTTGCCAAAATCATCGAAACAACTTTCGCCGCGACCAAAACAAAAGCCGAAACGCAGAAATTTATCGAAACTTTTGCGAGTTACTATACGCCGTCAATCATCGTCATCGCCGCTTTGCTCGTTATCATTCCGACGCTTTTTTTCGGCGCGGCATTCAATCCTTGGTTCGAGCAGGCAATCACGATTTTAGTTATCGCCTGCCCGTGTGCTCTTGTTATTTCCACGCCGATTTCAATTTATGCGGCAATCGGCAATGCTTCGGCAAAAGGTGCGCTGGTCAAAGGCGGAAAATACATCGAAGCTATCGGACAGATCAAAGCCGTAGCGATGGACAAAACCAGAACTTTGACTTACGGCAAACCGAAAGTTACCGATGTCATTCCGTTCGGCGAAACTTCACGCGAACATCTGTTAGCGTGTGCCGCCGGAATCGAAAGCTATTCGGAGCATCCGTTGGCAAACGCCATTGTCGCGGCGGCACACGCTGAAAATATTGATTTGCATCAAGTTAAAAATTTTCAAGCCGTCATGGGCAAAGGCGCAAAAGCCGATTGCGTCGTTTGCTACGATAAGCATCACTGCATCGGAAAACTGCCGTTTATTACCGAAGAACATTCGGTGCAAGATGAAATTGTCCGTAAAGTTGAAGAATTGCAAAAGCAAGGCAAAACTTCGATTGTCATCAGCAGTCACAACGGCGTGGAAGGCGTTATCGCTTTAACCGACGAAATCAAAACGGAAAGTCGGGCAACAGTCGCCGAACTTCGTAAACTGGGCGTGGAAATTGTAATGATGACGGGCGACAATCACGCGCCGGCGCAATCTGTGGCAAAGGAAGTAGGAATTACTGAGGTTAGAGCCGAAATGCTGCCCGAACACAAAGCTGA
>JANNYB010000066.1:0-19708 GCA_031409875.1 Acidobacteriota bacterium
TTTTTTTTTTAATTTTTTTTTTTGAGTCTCACTTCTTTCTTGTTTTTTCCATAAAAAATTTATCTTTTTTTTTTTTTTTCCTCCACCCTCTCCCCCCGACTCTCGACTTCTACATCATATTTGCCGGATTGCAATACAAAATAATCACCGTAAATTTCTTTTTCAGTTCGGCGAGTTCTTTGTCTTTCGCTTTTTGATCGGCTTGGTCTTGCTCAAAACCTGCCGAAACACCTCGGCAAAGCGGCTCGAAAAAACGGATTTCCTTGCCTTTTCCGTCAACCAAAATATTTTTTTCGTAACGCGCTTTTAATTCGTCTAACATCTGTTCCGCCGTAACGACTTCAAAAGAAACCACTTCGCCTTTATCGTTCAAAGTGTCTTTGCGAACTTCCGTTTCCAACGTAATTTTTTCGGGCAAACGATCATATTTCACCTTTGTTTGCGGTGTCGGCGAAATTTTTATGTTGGTGTTTTCCATCATTTTTTTATCGCAATTTTGATTTGTCTGAACAACAAAGAACGAAAAAATTATCAGTAAAATCAATTTCATTTTGCTCCTTGCGCCAAACCTTTCAGATTGGCGACTTCAGCCTTAAAAACATTGCCGCGATGCTCAAAACTATTGAACATATCAAAACTCGCACACGCGGGCGCAAGCAAAACCGAATCGCCTTGCTCAGATGCGTGTAAAGATTTTTTTACTGCATCTTCCATTGAATCGGCGCGGATTATTTCCGTAACGTCTTTTAATTGCGATTCGATATTGTCGGCATCTGCGCCGATTAAAACGAGCGCACGAACAGTCTTTTCAATCAACGGCACAAGCGGCGCGTAAGGCGCGTTTTTGCCGAGTCCGCCCAAGATTAAAATCGTTTTTCCGGCTTCTTCGCTCAACGCTTCCAACGCTTTCAAAGTCGCGTCAACGCTCGTCGCTTTTGAATCGTTGTAAAATTTCACGCCTTCGATTTCTTCGACAAATTCGATGCGATGCTCAACGCCTTTGAAATTCGCCACCGTTTCCCGCATCGAATCGGGCGACGCGCCGCAAGCCAAACCTGCCGCAAAACCTGCCAGAACATTTTCGACATTATGCAAACCGCGCAAAAAAATCTCGTCGCGCGTCGTCAAAATCTTTTCTTTGCCATTAGCGCGGCAAATCAAATCACGCCCGCGCAAAAACAAGCCTTCGTCCAATTCTTTTTTCACCGAAAACAAAACGATATTCGCCTTCAAACCTTTTGCCCAACTCGCCGTAATTTCGTCATCGGCGTTCAAAATTGCGACATCATTTTCAGTTTGATTCATAAACAGACGATGTTTGGCGGCGGCGTAATCCGAAAAAAAATCGTATCTGTCCATATGGTTCGGCGTTACATTCGTTGCAATCGCTACGTTTGCGCGAAAATCTTTTATCGTTTCAAGCTGAAAACTCGAAAGTTCGGCAATCGTCCAAGTGTTTTCGGTCGCAATCGCCGTCAAATCCAAAAGCGGCGTTCCGATATTTCCGCCGACAAGCGTTTCAATTCCTGAAGTTTTCAGCAAATCGCCAATCAAAGTCGTCGTCGTCGTCTTACCGTTTGAACCTGTAATTCCAACAATTCTGCCTTTCAAAAATCTGTAAGCAAGCTCGACTTCGCCGATAACTTCGCCGTCTTTTCTATCAACATAACGCGCCGGAATCGAATTTGTCGGCACACCCGGCGAAATCACAACCAAATCAATCTGATCCAAAAGCCACGACGGAAGATTTCCGTCAATCAAACCGACATTGTATTTTTCCTTCAACGATTTGGCTTCGTCCGACCAATTTTCAATCGGCTTTTTGTCGTGCAAAGCGACAACCGCGCCGCGTTCCGCCAAAAATTTGGCAGACGCAATGCCCGATTTGCCCGCACCTAAAACCAATGTTTTTCTACCTAATAAATTCATATTTTTGCCCGCGAAACACGCAAAATAAGCGAAAAAAAGAAAAATAAATTTCGCGTATTTCGTGTGTTTCGCGGGTAAATCATCTTAATTTCAGAGTTGATAAACTCAGCAAAGCAAACAAAATCGCCACAATCACAAAGCGAAAAACGATTTTCGGTTCTTTCAAACCCGCGATTTGAAAATGATGATGGAGCGGAGCTTGCAGAAAAATTCGCTTGCCTTGCCCTTTCGTTTTCTTCGTGAATTTGAAATATCCAACTTGCAACATCACCGAAGCAGCTTCGATGATAAACACGCCGCCGATGAACGGCAAAAGAAATTCCTGCTTTGTCAGAATCGCCACCGTTCCCAACGCGCCGCCGATTGCCAAGCTACCGACATCGCCCATAAAAACCTCTGCCGGCGGTGCGTTATACCATAAAAATCCGAGACTTGCGCCAACCAATGCGCCGCAAAAAACTGTCAATTCCGCCGCTTCGGGTTTGTGCGTAATATCCAAATAACTCGACCAACGCCCGTCGCTGGCAACATACGTCAACGCAGTCAACGCACTCATCGAAATAAACGTAACGCTTGCCGCAAGTCCGTCCATTCCGTCGGTCAAATTCACCGCATTTGACGAACCCAAAAGAACAAAAACTATAAATATCAGATACAAATAAGGTCCGATATATGTAATTGCAATCAGCGGATCGGTCAAAGCCGTATCTTTGAAAAACGGAATCGAAACATTCCAAAAATATCCGCGCACGCCGCTGATTTCTTCCGGGTAAGCATTTTCCAAAAGTTGACGATTAAACCGCACTAAATCGTCGCCTTTCGTCGGGCGTTTTTCAATCAGCTTTTTGGTTTCTTCCGAAGGTTTGAATTTATAATCTTCGGGAAAACTTGCCGGATTAAACTTCTGTTCATCGTAAAAACTCGCATCGGTCAAAACTTTATTTAAGTCCGTCGTCAAATTTTTGCGTAAATCCTGCGCTTTGGAATCATCGTAATTCGCCAATAACTGCGCGGTTTCGGGCGAAAATTGAGTTTTCAAATATTGCGAAACAGGGTCTTTTGCCTGATTCATCCGCACGGCGAATTTATTCAAATCCTTAAATTCCGTGCCGCGAAACAAAGAATCGCCGGTTGTCAGAAACAGACAACCCCAAACAACCAAAGCCGTGAGAAGTTGTCCGGCTAATTTTTGTTTTTCGGTTAATCCGAGACTGCGTTTATTGACGATTTTGATGTAATCGTCAATAAATCCGATTAACCCGAAAGCGACCGTCGCGCCGAACGCCAGCCAAAGATAAAGCGAATCGAGCCGCGCCCAGAGAAGCGTCGAAATAAACACCGAACCCAAAATTAAAACTCCACCCATCGTCGGCGTGCCTTTTTTGGCTTGATGCTCGATGGAAAGTTCTTCGCGGATTTCTTGTCCGATTTTCAATTCGGTCAATTTTTTAATGACCTTTCCGCCAAACAAAAGCGAAATTAACAACGCCGTAATCGTCGCCCAAGCCGTGCGAAACGTAATATATTGAAAGACGTTCAAGCCCTTAAACAAAATTGACTCGCTCGTCGCGCCATATTGCTTGAAAATCAGTTGATATAAAAAATAATAGAGCATCTTCGGATTGCGGATTGCGGATTGCGGATTGCGGACTTTCGCCGCTTACCGTTTCACCTTGTCGCCGCTTCTTTATTCTCCAATCCAAACTTTTCCAATAACTTCTCAACTACTTTTTCGGTTCGCACACCACGCGAACCTTTGACCAAAATTAAATCTCCCGCTTGAACTTCGGCGAGAAATTTTTCGCCTGCGATTGTCGAATTTTCATAAAATCCGCCGTCGCTTAAACCATTTTCTTTTGCGCCTTGCAATAAATCCGTTGCAAAACCTTCAACGCCGAAAAGTTTGTCAATTTTCAATTCGGCGATTTTGCGTCCGGTTTCAAAATGAATTTGCGCGGCATTTTCGCCTAATTCGCGCATTTCTCCGGCAATTACGATTTTGCGTTTTGCCGAATTTCCGCCGTCAACAATCGTTTGCACCATCGAAATCAGCGCGTCGGGATTTGAATTATATGTGTCATTAACAACCGTAAAACCTGCGGCAAAATGTAAAACTTCGCCACGTTGCGGCGGCGGTGCGACTGTTTTCAAACTTTCAGAAATTTCTTGTGCCGACATTCCGAAACTAAAACCGACTGCCGAAGCCGCCAAAGCGTTCAAAATATTGTGTTTGCCGTTCAAAGGAAACGAGACTTCCGCGTTTCCGTTCGGCGTTTGCAAAGTAAAATTCGTTTCGCCGAAACGCTCGAATTGGATATTTTTTGCCATCACATCGGCTTGATTTTCAATGCCGTAAGTTATTGTCGCGCCTTTGCTCAAATCGCGCATTGCCAAAACTCGAAAATCGTCGGCGTTCAAAACGGCTGTCCCGCCCGATTTCATTCCTTCGACTAATTCGGCTTTGGCTTTCCCGACATTTTCAATCGAGCCGAGATGCTCGACGTGAACCGGCAAAACATTCAATTCAACCGCCACATCCGGCGGCGTAATGCGACACAAACGCGCAATTTCGTTGTTCGGCGTGGACATTCCCATTTCCAAAACCGCAACATCGTAAGACGAATCTTTCGCCAAATTCAAAACTGTTATCGGCAAGCCTAAACCGTTGTTATAATTTTTGATGTTCCGTAAAACTTTTCTGCCGGAACTCGCTAAAACGTGCGCTGTCAATTCTTTAGCCGTAGTTTTTCCTGCGCTTCCCGTAACGGCAACGACAGGTTTGTTCCATTCTTCATAAACGCCGTGCGCCAAGTTTTGAAACGCGACGATGACATCTTCGGCAAAAATCAATCTGTCCGCGAATTTTTCTAAATTATGTTCCGCAAATCTATCGCGCCGAACAACCGCCGCAACCGCGCCGTTTTCCAAAGCCGAAGCAACATATTTTGTCGAATCTTCAAAATCGTCATTGAAACAATTATTCTTATATTCCGGCTGTGAAAGCGCAAAAAACACCGCGCCCGCCTGCACTTCGCGCGAGTCAATCACGAAGCAATTGACTTCTGCCGAAAGCAAAGCGGGACTGAGTGTTGCTGCGTCCACATTCGTATATTTTATGGCTTCTTCAAGTTTCAATTTTTTTATGTTTTGAGTCCCGCCTTCAGGCGGCGCAACTGCGAGCGTAGCGATGCGGTTGCTTTTCTACATTAGCTAAAACTTCAAGAGAAACGAAAACCGCTCCGCTTCGCTTGCGGTTAGCCGCCTAAAGGCGGGACTCAAAACTATTTTCCTGACGATTTATTTTTTGTTTCAATCTTCGGCTTTTCAGTCGTCTGTTTTTTCTCCGTTGACGAAGGTTTTTCTTCCTTCTTAGTTTCCTTTTTGCTTTCTACCGATTTTTTGTCGGTTTTCTTTGTTGCCGTCGTTTCGGTTTCGGTCGGAATATCTTCGTCCGCAACTGCTTCATTTTTAATATTCGCGTCCGGTTTAATGCCTAATTCGGGCAAAACCGATTCGGCGATTTCGCGGAAAATCGGCGCGGAAACTTGTCCGCCGTCGCGTGCGCCGCCTTGCGGTTCATCCAATACGACGGCAATCACGATTTCGGGATTATCCGCCGGAGCGAAGCCGATAAACGACGAAACGTATTTATTTTCGTCATATTTTTTCAACGCCGCATTATATTTCCAAGCCGTGCCGGTTTTTCCGCCAGCCGTAAAACCGTTTAATTTCGCACGTTTCGCCGTGCCGTTCGTTATGACTTTTTCCAACATTCGACGCAGACTTTTAGCGTTTTCCGCGCTCATTACTTGCGTCGTTTCAACTTCGTTTGTCGAAATCTTTTTGCCGTCTTGCCGGATTTCTTTAATCAAACGCGGCGAAACGCGAATGCCGTCGTTGGCAATCGCAGAATAAGCCGAAATTGCTTGCAATGCCGTTACATTTACTTCGTAGCCGATTGCCATCGAAGCCAATGAATCGGCGTTTGCGGGCAAACGAGCCGTGCCGCGGGCTTCTGCCGGAACTTCGATTCCGGTCGGTTTGCCGAAACCAAACTTTTGAGAATAATCAAAAAATTTCTCGTTGCCAAGTAGCTTTGCCGTTTTTATCGTCGCATAATTGCTCGAAACGGCTAAAGCGTCCGTGTAGGAAATCGTTTGATGACAATGTTTATCAACAATATCATCGCGCCCGTTCATTTTTATCACGCCGCTTCCGCAATTAATTTCGCCGTCGGCTTTTATCAAATTTTCGTTCAATGCGCCACCGAAAGCGATAATTTTAAAGACCGAGCCGGGCGCATACATATTTTGCACGGCGCGATTCGTGTAATTTTCCACCGCAAATTCGGTGTATCTGTTCGGATCGAACGACGGATAATTTGCCATCGCCAAAATCTCGCCGGTTTTCGGATTCATCGCAATCGCAATTCCAGATTTCGCGTTTGCCGCCTTCACGCCTTTTTCCAAAGCCTGTTCGACTTTATATTGAATCGAACTGCTGATGGTCAAAACGACATCTTTCGGTTCTTCGCGCTCGATTTCTTCTTCGTCATAAACTCTGCCGTAACGGTCGCGGTCGCGCCAAGTCTTCGTAACTGCGCCGTGCAAAAGCGTTTCCTGCGATTGCTCGATGCCCGCACTGCCGACATCTTCGCCGTTGCTGAAACCGACAATTTGCGCCGCCAAACTGTTGTGCGGATAGCTTCGTTTTTGCTCTTCGCGCCAATGAAGTCCGGTGTATTTCGGCAAATCGTTCTTTTTCAACTCTGCCGTTTCCAGCTTTTCATTGATATTTTTCACCGTTGCATCGTCCAATTTCCGCGCCAGAAAAACAAAGCGTTTATTGCGCTCTTTGCCTTCTTTGAGCGGCTTTAAAATCGTTTCGGTTTTAACATTCAAAACCTTCGCAATTTGTTTGGAAACCGCTTCGACATTTTCAATCTCCGACGGATCGGCAACCAAAGATTTAACCTTCAAACTCATTGCCAAAGGATGATCGTCGCGGTCGTAAATTGTGCCGCGAAGCTGTTTTTCTTTGATCGTATCGCGCCGCTGATTTAACGCTTTGCCACGAAGTTCGGCGTGTTGATTTATCTGCAAATGCACGAGCCGTGCGCCGATGCCGCCAATCCACAAAACAAAAAACGCGACAATCAGCATAAACCGCGTGAACGCCGTCTGCTTCGGATTTTTCTTAGATTTTATAGTGCGATTTGCCATTGTTTTATGTTTTGAGTCCCGCCTTCAGGCGGCTACAACTGCGAGCGAAGCAAAGCAGTTGTTTCACGTTAAATTCAATAAATGTTGCGAAAAACCGAAACCGCTTCGCTGGCGGTTTTAGCCGCCTAAAGGCGGGACTCAAAACTACTAAACACCTTTTTTGCTTTTGGAATCAGCCTTTACAATCGTTTTATTTTCCGACTTTTTTTCTTCCTTGCGTGTTTTTACGTCGGATTTTTTTTCAATAGTTTTCGTCTCGGAAACTTTTTCCGCTTTCGGTTTCTGCACGGCTTCTTTTTCGTTCGTGTAAAACGATTCGACGCTTGCCGCAACTTCCGTAAAACCGTATTCCTTCGCAACTTTTTTAATTGCCGCCGGAGAAAGCGCGAATTCTTTGTCAATTAAAAGCTGGCGTTGCGCGGTTTCGAGTTCGTCTTTCTGTTTTTTAAGCTGTGAATTTTTGATGCCGTAATCAATCGAAAAAAAATGTTGCCGCGCGGCGAAGAAAAAACCGCCGACTAAAATCAAGCCGCAAACCAACGTTAAAAGACAATAACGCCACGGAATCGGGTCGCCTTCGCGCTTGACGTTTTGCAGATTTCTGGTTTTTGTAGTTTTTTTTCGGTTCATAACTTTTCTATTCTTTTGGGGAGAATCCTAATTCAATTTGCGGCAAACACGGAGCTTTGCACTTCTGGCACGCGGATTTTCAGCTAATTCTTCAGCTAACGAAATGAGGGGTTTGCGCGTTAAAATTTCAATTTCTTTTTTCGCTCCGCACTGACATTGCGGCAGACGCGGCGGACACGAACATTTTCCGGCAAAACGCTGAAAAGTCTGTTTAACAATCCGATCTTCGAGCGAATGAAACGTAATCACCGCCAATCGTCCGTCCGTTTTCAAAATATCTATTGCATCTTCGATAAACTTTTCCAAAATTTCAATTTCGCCGTTGACCGCAATTCTCAGAGCTTGAAACGTGCGCGTTGCCGGATGAATTTTATCTTTCGACTTTCGCCCGACCGCTTTTTCAACCGTTTCGACAAGTTCTTTCGTCGTTTTTATCGGTTCGCCGAGTTCACGTTTCCAAACGATTCTCCGTGCAATGCGCCGCGAATTTCTTTCTTCGCCAAACTTGTAAATTAAATCGGCGATTTCCGTTTCCGAAAGATTCTCAAGCAATTCGGCGGCAGTTTCCGCGTCCGAATTTCTATCCATTCGCATATCGAGTTCTGCGTCAAAACGAAAACTGAAACCACGCTCCGCACTATCAAACTGTAAAGACGAAACGCCCAAATCTGCCAAAACGCCGTCCACTTTTTCGCCTTTCAAAACGCTTTTGATGTCTGCAAAATTTGCGTGAGCGATGCGAAATCTTTCACCGAATTTTTCAAGTCTTTTTTTCGCGTATTCGATAGCTTCCAAGTCTTGGTCAATGCCGATAATTTTCACATTTTTCGCCGCCGACAAAATCGCTTCGGCGTGTCCGCCCAAGCCCAAAGTCGCGTCAACAAAAAGTTCATCCGCCTGCGGATTAAGCAGTTTGACGGTTTCCGTTAAAAGGACGGATTTATGTAAATTTTCGACCGGCATTTTCAAATAACTTTTTCGGTTTCACGGCGCAGATATACCGCGAGATTTCGTTTGTCAACTCGTCTCAAACTACGTTAAATATTGCTGATTTTTGATTTCCCGCGAAAATTTGCTTTTTTGACCGTTATATTTTTCAGCTAAATTTTCACATTATCTTTTTTTCTGTTTGTTTGTTGGGAAGTGCTTAAATTAAACACTATAAACTTAGAAAATTTTATTCGAGTTCAAAACTCCGTGTTTTGAACTTTTACCAAATATTAAAAGCATCTTACGACTATTTTTCTTTCTGTGTCAAGCATTATTTTCAATTTTTCGGAGATTTTTTCCACAGGTTTTTAATCAAGTGCTTAAAACCTTAAGTCTTACGCACTTTAAAGGAATTTTCACTAAAAATTATTTTTTCGCTTTTCGCTTTTTGCACGCTTTGCGGTAGAGTGAAAGATTGCATTTAGAATGGAAAGTTCCCTCTTACAATTACTTTTTTTCGGCGTTTTGGCTGGCGTGGCAAATGTGCTTGGCGGCTTGATACTTTTTCCGCCGGCGATTCATAAAAATTACCGAAAACTTCTCAAATATATTTTAGGTTTGGGCGCGGGTTTTATGCTTTCGGTGGTTTTTATTGATATTCTGCCCGAAGTCGTCAAACTCTGGCAACCGAAAGAAGGCGCGTTTGACAGCGAAAAATTGTTAATTCCGATGATTTTGATTTTAATCGGCTATCTGCTCACGCAATTTTTTGAACACACAATCGCGCCGCATTTTCACTTGGGCGAAGAAGTCCACTCGGATAATTTAATCTCAACAAAATCGGCTTACACGGCAATTGGCGGGCTGCTAATTCACACATTTTTCGACGGCGTATCAATCGCCGCCGCCGCGCAAGTTGATTTTAATGTCGGAATCTTAGTTTTCCTCGCCATTTTTCTACATAAATTCCCCGAAGGTTTTACGATTTCTTCGATGATTCTCGCCGCCGGAAAAGGTAAAAAAGAAGCTCTGATCGCCACATCGCTCGTCGGTTTGACAACGCTTTTCGGTGTCATTATATTTTATTTCGTCGGCGCAAATATTGGTTTTACAGTCGCTTACGCGCTTCCGCTCGCCAGCGGCGTAACGCTCTACGTTGCGGCAAGCGATTTAATTACCGAAATAAACCACCACGGCGGCAAAAATCCACTTGTGTCGCTCTCGGTTTTCGCAGGCGTTTTGTTTTTCTTCATCGCGCATCTTGCACTGCATTCGGTTTTGGAAAGATAGTTTGCCCGCGAAACACACGAAAGACACGAAAAAAGAATTAAGAGAAAATCTAATTGCGTGTGTTTCGCGGGCAATAAATTCTTATTAAACTTCCGTTGGCAAACTTTCGTATTCGGTGTTGATTTGAGAAAATAAAAAAAATGAAATTTTCAGCAAAATCTACCACATTAATTTTAGCTGTGCTTTTTGGCGCGGCGATGAATATTTTCGCGCAATTTTCGATTAACGAATCGCCGCTTCCTGCGCCGACTGCGCCTGTGAATGATTTTGCAAACGTCATTGACGACGCGGTTGAGCGGCAGTTAAATCAAAAAATAATTGAATTTAAAGCGCGGACGAATCCGCAAGTCGTTCTCGCCGTAGCAGTTATCAAAACAACCGGCGGACGACCAATTGAAGAATATTCTCTCGCCGTCTATCGCGGCTGGAAAATCGGCACGGCAAACGACGATAATCCGGGCGCACTTTTGCTCGTGGCGATTGACGATAAAAAATATTTCACGCAAGTCGGCAAAGATTTGGAGGACGAAATGCCCGATGGACTTGCCGGACAAATTCAGCGACAATATCTCGTTCCGGCGTTCAAACAAGGCGATTACACGAAAGGCGTGGCGGACACGATTGACGCATACATCCGCACCATCGAAGCTAAACAAAAGGGCGAACCGCTTCCCGAAGTTGCCAAAACCGATAAAAAGGAAAAAAGTCCTGTTTCATCGTCGAGTTTGGGAATTTGCTTGATAATCGGGTTTATTTTACTGCTTTTGATTTTAAGTCGTGCCGGGAAATCGAGCCGCAACCGTAACGACAACGACCGTTGGGGCGGCGGCGGTTTCGGCGGCGGAAGCGCATTGCCGTGGATTATCGGTCCGATGATTGGCGGCGGCGGTTCGGACAGTTCATCGTCAAGCGATTGGGGCGGCGGCGGCGGTTCGTCGGATTGGGGCGGTTTCGGCGGCGGCGGCGATGGCGCAGGCGGCGGCGCGGGCGGCGATTGGTAAATAATTCCAGATTTCAAATTCCAAATTCCAAATTGAAAGACAAAATCTGGAATCTGGAATTTGGAATCTGGAATCTGAAATTCGGAATATATGAAATTTGAAGCATTTCTCGATGATTTAAAATCAACGCACGGCAAGAATTTGGCGGCAGTGATTTTGTATGGTTCGGCGGCGGCGGGCGATTTTATTCCCCAGGTTTCGGATTATAATTTGCTGATTGCGCTGCATAAAATTACGCCGCGCGATTTGCGAAACGCCCAAGCTCCGATGCGCGAATGGTGCAAACTCGGTCATCGCGTTCCGGTTTATTTTACGGTTTCGGAATTGCAAAACGCGGCAGACGTTTTTCCGATTGAATTTCATCAAATGGAACGCGCCCGAAAAGTTTTATACGGAATTGATGTTCTGGCAAATGTCGAAATTTCGGACAAATTTTTGCGCCATCAAACCGAATACGAACTGCGAACTTGTTTGTTAAAATTGCGCCGTCAATACATTCCGGTTTCGGGTTCGGTGCAAGGTTTGGTTAATTTAATGGCGGAAAGTCTTTCGAGTTTTGTTGCGCTTTTTCGTGCGGTTTTGATTTTACACAAACTTGAACCGCCCGTTACGAAACACGAAATCGTCGCGCTGACCGCGCAAAATTTAAAGATTAGCGGCATTCCATTTGAAAAAATTTTTAATATTCGTGAGAATAACTTTGCCGAAAAATTAGATGAAGTTTCGGCAAACGAACTTTTTGCGGATTATTTGGAACAGATTGAAAAAGTTATCGTAAAGGTTGACGATTTGAAAAAATCATAAAAATTTTAAGACAAAAGTATTAGGAGAAAACAAATGAAAAAACCAGTTTTATTATACATCGTATTATTCGCCGCAATCGGCTTAAGCGGTTGCAGTTACAATGCTTTAACAGCAGAACAACAAGGCGTAAAAGGCAAATGGGCAAACGTCGAAAGCACGATGCAAAGCCGCGCCGACCGCATTCCGAATCTTTTTGAAGTCGCAAAGGCGGCGGGAATTCAAGAACAAGAAGTTTTCGGCAGAATCGCCGATGCGCGTTCGCGTTTGATAAACACGCAACAAGAAGCACCGCAAGGCGCGGAAGGCGACAAATCGCCCGAACAGAAACAAAAAGTAATTCAAGCCAACGGCGATTTGAGTCGCTTGCTTTTGCTGTTTGAAAATTACCCGAATTTGCGTTCAAACGAAGGCTTTTTGAAAGTCCAAGACGAAATCGCCGGAATCGAAAACCGCATCAACGCCGCGCGTTTGGATTATAACGAAGCCGTGCAAAAATACAACACTTCGCGCAATTCATTTCCTGCCGTGCTGACTGCCGGAATGCTCGGATTTAAAGAAGAACCGTATTTCCAAGCCGACGAACGCTCCAAAGAAGTTCCGAAATTAGACGCAAACACCGTTCGCCCGCAAACGCCGCAACAAACAAACACAGCGGCAACCACGAACACGACGAACACGGCTGTAAATAGCGCAAATAAATAAAGTTTTTTTGGCGGCTATAAGAAAAAAAAATGAAGAAACGGAAAGAAAATTTCTCCGTTTCTTCATTTTTTTTGTTTCCAGAGGTGTTTATATACCTTCGGTCATAATTCTCTTCAGTTATTTTTTTTGCACTTCGTTGACTTTTGAGTCGGTAACTTCGGTCTTAAATTTTCTGAAATCGTAAGATTTTACGACTTGATTAATTTTTATTCCTTTAACCAGAAAAACCTTGACCGAAAGATTAACGTCTTGCAACGAAGGTAGCCAAACTTCGTCGTTGACGCGCTCTTGTTCGAGAATAAAACTCGCACCTTTTTTCAAATTTGCCACCAATCCGCCGCCGATTTTGAAGCTGTCCAAAAGCGCGGCTTCGAGGCGCACGACTTGTTTGTCTTTTTCGTCAATCCACATCACGCCGCCGACTTTGCCGAAAAGTTTGATGATACTTTTCGCGTTTTTCATATTAAAATTCGGATTCGGTTCAAAATCGAAAACAATCACGTCGCGCCCGCGAAAACGCTCACGGCGCGGATTTTTCAAAAGCGACGCACGCAAAATCTCGGCAATCGAAAAACTATCGTTGTTTTCTTTTGCGTCCGTTTTCATGGCTTCCTTTTTAACGAGAAATTCGTCAATTTTAACCAGATATTCCTGCACTTTTTTATCAACTTCGACTTGTTCCTTTTCGTTTAAAGGCTGATTGGTTTTTTCGATTAAACGATTGACTTGAAAGCCTTTATAAAAAGAAACTTGATATGTCCAAGATTCTTTTTCGCGCAAAACACCGTCATTGCCGGCTTCTCTGGAAACAACTTTTTTCGTGTAATTGTAATTTTCCAAAATCTGCGCGGTTTTGTCCGAATTGTCTTGCAATTGGCTCAGAAGCGTTGCAACATCGGGCAAAGGTTCGCCTGAAACCTTCGGAAAATCGAAGTCGCTCTGCGCGATTTGAGGATTGAAAGTTACCGAATCGAGTTTTATTTCATACATTTCTTCTCCGTTTTTGAGATTGATTTTAAACGGCGTTTGAACGCCGCCAATAACACGAAAATCGCTGAAATCAAAAACTTTTACCGAATCTCCGGCAGGAATTTCTTCACGCACAGGCAAATTGCTCGCCGCATCGAAATAAATTTTTATCGAAACGCCTTTAACATTTGTCAAACTCAGACAGTTTGCCGGTTTTTCGGCGATTTTCGTTTGTCCGCACGAAACGAGTTTCGATTTTGTCTTTTTATAATTGAGCCAAAGATTGTTTTTGAAAGCGGCTTCAGTTTGTAAATCGAGGCTGATGTCGCCCGTCAAAGTTCGCAGACCTTCGCGCGAATCGCGCCGCCAAACGGATTTTCCGTTGTAGCCCGTTGCGGTTTCAAAGCCGCCCAAATCGAAACTTTCGTTATAAAAATTCGGCGCAGTAAGCTGCAAAAAATACGCACCTTGCGCCGCGTCGCCGAGCCGCATAATCGTTCCTTTTGCCTGACGGCTTTTAATTTTTTGCAAATTCTTCGCGCCACCCAAAGCCTTTTCCGCCTGCTTCAAAATCTTGCCCGGCGATTGCGCCAAAACTTGAAAAGCAAAGACCGAAAATACACCAATAACCAACAAAAACATAATTCTTTTCATAAAATTAAACGAGAGTTTTACTCTAAAATAGAATCGGGGAAAGCGGGATTTTCATTACGGGAGAATTTCTTTAATTGCCTGTTCGTAGATTTCAACTTTCTTTTTGGCGCGTTTTACGTCCGGGTGTTCGTCCGCGTATTGCTTTTGCAAACTCCAAACATCAACCTGCAATTCAACTTTGCGGACAATCAATTTGCCGAGCGCAAGCGTCAATTTTGAAGCGTCTGAAACTGCCAAAATTTTGTCCAAATCCTTCTGAAGCAAACCAAGTTCAAAACGCAATTCTTTGATTTTCGGGAAATCTTCGGTGTAATCAATCAAAAGATTTTCGAGTTCGGCGGAAAGTTCGGTTTTTCGCAAGATAATTTCAGCAAATGCGGGCGAAGATTTCGCTGGATTTGCAGTTGGCTTTTGCGTTACGGTTTTCGTCGTCTGCGCCGAAACGTCATTAGAAAATATAAAAACAGATGATAAAATAAAAATAATTTTAAATAATTTCATAATTTTCTTTGCACTTTTTTCCACTTTGCGGGAAATTATAATTGATTTACAACTCGTCGAATACCGTCTTTTATCAATTCCGTATTGAAATTTATCAACAAACCAAGTTTTTTATCAGCAAGTCGCAAATACGTTCTTAATTGTTTGAGATGCACGGGCGAAATCGCTTCAACTGATTTTACTTCAATAATTACTTTTTTATCTACAATCAAATCCGCACGAAATCCGACTTCGAGTTTAACTTCTTCATAAATAACCGGAATTGCTTGCTGACAAACAACTTCGCAACCGCGTTTTTTAAGTTCAAAAGCCAAAGTCGCTTCATAAACCGATTCGAGAAGTCCGGGACCGAGCGCAACGTGAATCTTAAATGCGGCATCAACGATAATTTTTGAAAGTTCATTTTCGGTCATAAATAAGAATAAGAAGTTTCCCGCAAAGGCGCAAAGCTCGCAAAGGAAGAAAAGAATTTTTTATGTAATTGAATTTATATTTTGCACTTTTCCGCCGCTTTTATTGCTTTCCCTTTGTGAGCTTTGCCTCTTTGCGGGAAACCTATCTTTAACCCGCGAACGCCTCACACGAAGTAATTTCCAAATCCTTATCTGCTTCGATTAAGCCATCGCCGTATCGGTTGCTTTCGATTAAAGTTTCAAAATAAATCGTGATATTGTCCAAAATCTCTTGTGCCGAATGTGAATGATAAAGCGTTTGGCGAAATTGTGCGCCGCCGACTAAGCCTTTCGTAAACTGTCCGGCAAGCTGTTTCATTTTTCCGAGCGCAGGAATTTCGGGCATTTCTTCGCGCACAAGTTCAAAGAATTCGAGTAAAACAGATTTCTTTTCCGCCAAATCCGGCTGATAAATTTCGCGCCCGTGAATCGCATCATTAATTTGTCGAAAAATCCAAGGATTTTGCATCGAACCGCGCCCGATCAAAATTCCGTCAACGCCCGATTCTTTCCATTTTTGCAAGCCGTATTCAACCGACGTAATATCGCCATTACCCGAAACCGGAATTTTTACGGCTTCTTTCACGGCGCGGATTACGTCCCAATTTGCCAAGCCTTTGTAGCCTTGTTCCTTCGTGCGCCCGTGAACTTGGATGTGTTCGACACCGCAATTTTCCGCCATTTTTGCGACTTCAACGGCGTTAATCGTCGAATCAGAAAAGCCGATTCGCATCTTCAAAGTCAGCGGAATCGTGATCGCTTTTTTAATTTCCGTCAAAATCGTTTCCATTCGCGGCAAATCGCGCAACAAACCCGAACCGCCGCCGTGCCGGACAACTTTCGGTGCCGGACAACCGCAATTTACGTCCAAAATATCCGCGCCTTCTTCTTCCGCCATTTCCGCGCCCATTCGCATTCGTTCGTGCTGTCCGCCAAAAATCTGCACGGCAAACGGACGTTCTTCTTCATCAAAACGCATCTGCCGTTTCGATTTCGGATTCTGCCGCGTCAAACCTTCGACCGAAATAAATTCCGACACGACCAGCCCAACGCCGCCGCGCCGCTTTATCAAACGCCGAAAAGTATAATCCGTTACGCCCGCCATCGGTGAAAGAATGAGCGGCGGATTGATTTCGATATTTCTGATTTTGAAAGGTTTCATTCTCTATTTTCTCTGCTTTCCGTTTGTTTTTGCAGAACTAAACGAAAAGACGGCGTATCTTTATCAAGCGTAAAGACATCTTTTTTCAACTCATAATTACGCATTCCGTTATCTTGACCATAATATTCGACACTAAAACAATACTTTTTACTAATAAAACCATTCAAGACGAAATTTCCATTTTCATCAGTTACAGCGCGGTCATAGCTCCATTCTGCATCTTCGCTCAGTAAATTAACGGTCATTCCGGCGGCTGGTCTGCCATCGGGTAAAACAATTATTCCGTAGATTTTTTGAATAGGAATGCGCGGCGGCAAACGAAAGATAAGATTATTAATTGATTGACCTAAGCCGACTTCGATAATCGTTGCGTTCTCACGGCTCGAAGCATTAGGGTAGTAAGTTGGCGGAAAAGGACGCTCTTTGTTGGGTTGAATTGTAAAATTGACGCTTAACGTATAACGACCGACTGGCAAATTTTCAATCAGAAATTCGCCGTTTTCATCGCTGTAACTGCCGTCGCCGTTTAAGAATCCTGGTTCTTCATCAATCGAAAGAAGTTCGACATTAATATTTTCAACAGATTTTCCTTCTGAATCTATGACTTTGCCTACAATCTTGCTTTTGTTGAATAAATTAAAACTTTTCGCGGTGCAGGCGCGGTCTTTTACAAAAACAGGGTCTTCATCAAACATATCAAGATCGGCGTATGACGGAACGAACAGATTTACTTTATATTTTCCTTGTGGAACGATTAATTCATAATTGCCCTCGGCATCGGTGGTAACCTTGTAAGTTTTTCGCTTCCCGTCAATTCTCTGAATTTTCAATTCAATTCCCGCCATCGGAGCATATTCTTGCTCACGTTTTCTCAAAGATTCAGAAACACTTCCGAAAATTTTTCCGCCCGTTCCTGCTTTTGGCAGAGCTTTTAATTCAGCAATCATTTTTTCCGCATCGGCAAGCGGTAAGTTTCCCGAACAATAACCTGTCTTAAAACCCGATTTAGAATCTCCATCGGCGAAAATTAAATACTTGTCGCCCTGTAAAAAGGAAATATCACAACTCGTTCCTGCGCGATTATGCACGACGAGTTGTTTAGCTTTCGTGCCGGAAATCAGGTCTTCAACCTCAAAAGTCGTAAATTCCTTATACCAATTAGGATTTTTATCTTCTCCTTCTTTTCTAATGTTGACGACTTTACCGACAAAAATCGTATCGGCAAAACTATACTGCTGACACGCTGAAGTATTTGCCAAGCAACTGCAAGCAAAAACGCGCTCGAAACTTCCGATTAAAAACATCAGAACAAACGAAAATATCAGAAGTGAAAATTTATTTTTCATAAAGCCTCGCAAAAAATTAAGGTGTTTGAATTTTCAAACCTTTGATGAATCGAAAATCTTTGACGTTGTAGGTTATCAAAGTTAAATCGTTTTCCAGACAAGTTGCCGCGATAATAGCATCGCCGAACATTAGGTTATGGCTTTTTGAATATGTCCGAAGCAGTTCGAGAGTTTTTTGCGAAACGGTTTTGTCGAAGTGAATCAATTCAAATCGGGAGAGATATTTTTCGATTTTCTGAACTTCTGCTTTGGTTTTCGCGCCTTGAATCAGTTCCGCATAGATAGTCGTATCGAGCGCACACGCCAAACTTTCAATAAACGATTTCAATTTCGCATTGCCTTTGAGAATGGCGATAAAAATATTTGTATCAATCAGAAATTCAATCATTTTTCAGCGACCTGTCGTTTGTTTTTCTTCGCAAATCCCGTGCAATTTCCTCAACCGATTCTTCACGGTCAGCCCACAAACCTAAAATTTCATCGTCTTTGACCGAGTTTTCCCGTTTTGCCATTCTGTCGAGATTACACAAAACTTTTTTTGCCGAATCTTCAGAAACAAACCGATAAGTCCGATTTACTTTTTGCGGAATTTCTATTGTAATTTGTCCCATAATGAAAGAAATTATAACACAAAAAACCGCTTCAAATGGTCAACAGATTTTGAAGAGCAAATTATTTATGTTTTTTTCAGAAACGGACTGCGGCGTTGGATTTCCTTGCCGGCGTTGGAGATGAGCATTATGTAGTTGAGCGTGATGCGGTTGTTTTCTGCGTTTTTTTCGTAGTCGAAGGCGTATTTGAAATGTCCGGTCGAGAGTTTTTTGCAAACGTCTTCGGGCAGATGAAACAAAAACGCATCGGCATAGATTCCGAGCGTATTGTCAACAAATCCGGCGGGTTCATCCGTTACCGTGTCAATATAAACGGGCGTTTTTTCCGAAACATCGCAACGGTTGTAAAGATTTCCCAAAACGTAACTTCTTTTGATTGCCAGAGGACTGTATGACATATTTTTCTATTGTAACACTTATCGGATAAAACGGCTAACTTTCAATTAAGCCGTCTTTTTTTTAGTTGATTTTTTCGGCACATTCCACACGCCTAAAATGTCTTCGTCTTCTGTCGGAGTTTCTTTTTCGATAAGTTTTTCGAGGTTTGTTAAGAGTTTTTTTGCCGAATCTTCCGACACGATTCGATATGTGCGGTTCACATTTTGCGGAATTTCAATAATGATTTTTCCCATAATGGATTTATTATAACATCTTTAATCGCCGAAACCGTTATCTTTCCAAATCAAACCGGCAACATATTTTTCGCGGATTTTTTCAACGTCTTTAGGTTGGCGAAGCGTGAATTTAATGGCAGGCGTGGCAGCTTCGAGCGTGAAAACTTTCGATTCTCCGGCACCAATGAGTTTGTTCCAATAGTCGCACGGTTTTTTCAGGTCGCAGTCAAAAGCGAATGCGCCGATTTGGTATTCTCTGCCCATAAATCCTGTGATTGTAAAATTTCCCTTCGCGTCGGTTTTAGAGTTTCCGAAACTTCCAACTGAATAGTTGTAAGCAATATCGCGCAGTCTGATGTATGCTCCGATAACGGGTTTGCCGTCGGAAAAAACGATATTGCCGTTGATTTTTCCCGCTACAAACGCGGGCAGCAATTTAAAGGTAATGGTTTTCATTGCGCTCGAATTGGTAATTTCAAAAATGTCCGCTTGATCGCGGGTTTCCGTGTTCGGATAAAAATAAGTCGGATATGGCGAAAGGTCTGTCGGGCTGTCATTGAAATTAATGCTCAAAGTATATTTGTCGGGCGGAAGATTGACGAACGAAAATTTGCCGCTTGCGCTGCTTGTTGCATAAAATCTGCCGTCCATCACCATTTTTTTCGAGTAAGTCGGAACGAGTTCGATTTCGGTGTAGGCAAGCGGTTTGCCGTTTGATTTTAAAAGCGTTCCGCGAATCTGCGCCGAAACATCGAGCGCGAAAAATAAAATCAGCAAGGTCAAAAAATATTTCATAGCAAAATAGTCGATCAAAATAAATTTAAAAAATTGGAGCGCGGGCATCTTGCTCGTCGCGCGTTCGAGGCTTTGCGAGAACAGGCGCGAAACGCC
>JANNYB010000067.1:0-30014 GCA_031409875.1 Acidobacteriota bacterium
GTTTTCTGTGTCTAACTATATTTGAATTTCAGGGTGTTTTTACGCATTGTTAATAAAAATATTAAATTTTACAAAATATCGACTTAAATTCCCAATCTATATTGACAAAACCAACCAAAAAAGTTACCTTTTTCTAGTTTATTATTAAATTTCTTGTCGAGTAAATTTATTCACCAGCATCCCCTTTTACTTCATTTACAATTCGACAATTTAAGTTATTGGTTTTTAAATCTTTGAGGAGTGGAAAAAAAAAATTATGAGTTTGACGAAAGTAAATATTCTAGGAAAAACTTTTGCCGTAAAAGCTGCAACAGTGGCAGTAGTATTTTTCGGTGTCTTGGCAATGAGTTTCGGGACAGCCAACGCGCAAGCCTTTTCGGAGGATTTTGCAGTCGTGCCGGTTCCGGGTTGGACGGTGCAAAACAATAGTGTGCCGACGGGTTCGACGACCTGGTTTCAAGGTAATTCGACGGTTTTCCCGTCGCAAGCCGGTGCGCCGACTGCTTATATCGGAGCAAATTTCAACAGCGTTACGGGCGCGAATACAATCAGTAACTGGTTTATTTCGCCCAACCGCACGTTTTCTAACGGTGATGTCATCAAGTTTTGGACACGCACGGTAACTAATCAACAGTTTCCCGACCGTTTGCAAGTTCGCCTTTCAACGGCAGGAACAAGCACCAACGTCGGCGCAGGTTCGGCGGCAGTCGGCGACTTTACAACAGTCTTGTTGGACATCAATCCGATGTATGACTTAGGCGTGTATCCGTCAACTTGGACGGAATTCACGATTACTTTATCAGGCTTAGCAGGACCGACATCAGGCAGAGTCGCATTTAGATACTTTGTCGAAATGGGCGGACCGGCTGGCGACAATTCGGACTTTATCGGAATTGACACCTTCAGCTATGCTCCGGGAATGGTTTTAACACCGGGCGATGCTCCGGTTGATTTCAACGGCGACGGCAAGACCGATTGGGTTGTCATCCGCAACACGGGCGGCGGCACAAACGGACAAATTACTTGGTTCTGGAACATCAACGGATCAGCGGCGGGAACGGCAGCTTCGCGTTGGGGATTAGGTTCAGATGAATTCTTGAGCGAAGACTTTGACGGCGATGACAAAGATGATATTGCTTGCTGGAGACCGGGCGCGGCAACTGTTGCGGCTTTCTATATTTTGCAAAGCGCAACAAACACCGTCCGCGTTGAAGCCTTCGGACAAACTGCCGATGACCCGTCAGTTGTTGATGATTACAACGGCGACAATAGAGCCGATTTAGCAGTTTGGCGACCGTCGAACGGAACTTGGTATTACCGCACGGTTGCTAATGGAGCAGTTACATTTGTTCCTTGGGGCGTGTCCACCGATTTTCCGGCTCCGGGTGATTATGACGGAAACGGTAGTGCTGACTTTGCAGTTCAACGTCCGAATGCCGGCGCAGGAAACTTCTGGGTTCGTCTTTCAACCGGAGTTGTTCAACCTGTTGCAGTTTTCGGAGTTAGCAATGATACGGTTGTTCCGGGCGATTATGACGGCGACGGCAAAACCGATATTGCAACTCTTCGTGCTGTTGGCGGAGCAATCAACTGGTATTGGAGACCTTCGGGCGGCGGTGCTGACCAACAAGTAACATTCGGCGCATCGGCAACCGATTTCGCGATTCAAGGCGATTATAACGGCGACGGCAGAACAGATCAGGGCGTTTGGCGTAACGGAACTTTCTGGACACGCAGCACTGTTGGCGGAGCTATCGGCAACTTTGGTCTTGGTGCATCCGGCGATTATCCGATTGCTAACTACAATACACACTAATTTTTGGTGTAAATCAAAATGGATTGGAGGCTGAAACATTTCAGCCTCCTTTTATTTTGTCTGAAAATATTTTGAAACAATGCCGCTTTCGTGCAGAGTTTGCATCGTAATTTCATTTGTTCCGAAACACTTCATATCGGTAAGAATGTCGTTAATCGAAGCAGGAAAAAGCATCTGAGTTAAAAAGAAAACATCTTCGGGCGCAGTAAAAATAAATTCGTCAATCGCGCCGCCCGTCAAAAGTGCTTTAAGTTTTGCGGTTTGATTCTCAATCGAAAACTTAACAGCGAAAAGTTCCAATTCAAAAACTTCTGCGCCGCTATTTTTCAATTTCCGCACAAAATCACTATCAAAACCTTTGAACATCGGCATCAAACACTTTAAATTTACCAATGTTTCAGTTTGTATAAATTCTTGAAATGCTCTAAAAATATCATCTGAATTTATTGAATTTGAAATTATGTCTGAGTGTGTTTGCGAAAATCTCAAACGGTCGGCAACCGCTTCGCCAAAGGTCAGCACGCGCTTTTCATCGAGTTCAAACAAATCAATTTCGCATTTATTCAAAATTTCAAGAAAATAATCAACGGCAAAAACATCGGGAAAAATCAGCCATTCGATTTGCGATAAATTTTCTTTGATAAAATCGAGATTTTCCGGCGATTCGATAGCTTCCGTTTCAATCACGGGAAATAAAAAAACCTTTGCGCCTAAGTCTTCGAGGTTTTTGATTATTTTTCGATTTGCGGCATTTGAAAATATTCCGTAAGATTTCGTGTCGGTAAAAGTTTCCATTCTGTTAAGATTTTAATGCCGAATTCAGTTTTGGCAAATAGCGTATTAGTTTTATAATTACAACTTGTCGGAACAGATGCAGCAGGTCGCTACCGCTCGCCGTTCTGACCTTTTCTTTTATGAAAGCAATGATTTTAGCCGCCGGATTCGGCACAAGGCTTTTTCCTTTAACGATTGACCGCACCAAACCGGCAATTCCTTTTTTGGGCAAACCGCTGGTCGGATATGTTGCCGAATACATTGCCAAATTCGGTTTTCAAGATGTCGTTGTCAACCTTCATCATCAACCCGAATCCGTCAAAAAATCTCTGGGCGACGGTTCAACATTCGGCGTAAAAATCCATTATACCGAAGAAATCCCGAAAATTTTAGGCACTGCCGGAGCGTTGGACAATGCGCGACATCTGCTTGAAGACGACACATTTGTCATCGTCAACGGCAAATTGATTACGGACATAGACATTTCCGCCGCTATCGAAACACACAAAAAATCGGGCGCGATTGCGACGATGGTTTTGAAGCCGAATATCAAACGCGAAAAATTTACCGAAGTTTATGTCGAAAACGGTTTTTTGAAAGGTTTCGGCGATTATGCTCAATCGCTTTCCGCCGTTGAAATCAAAGACATCACCCGCGATTTAACTGCTCCGTTAATGTTCACGGGAATTCAAATCTTAGAGCCGGAAGTTTTCGATTACATTCCACGCGGAATTTATTCTGACATTGTGCCGACTTTTTATAATCCGGCGTTGAAAAAAGGCGTAAAAATCGCCGCGCACATTACCGACGCAAATTGGTTTGAACTTTCGACAATTCCGCGTTATTTGGACGTTTCGCTCGAAATGATGAACGGCACAAGCGTTTTGGCTGGCGAAAATTGTCTGATTTCAGGCAGAGCCGTCGTGAAAGATACAATAATGTGGGACAATGTTTCAATCGCCGACGACGCGCATCTTTACCGCACGATTATTGCCGACGACGTGAAAATTTTAGCCGGCGAACATTTTGAAAATGCCGCAATCGTCCGCGCCGAAATGGTTAGAAATTGCGAAGAAATTCCCGAAAAAGCTCTAAAAGGTTACATTCAAGGAGAAAATTACATCGTTCCTTTGATTGATTACGTTTGAATTTTGATGTTGTCAGAACAGCGAGCGGTAGCGACCTGTTTTCGCATTAGTTTAGCAAGTCGCTACCGCTTCTTGTTCTGACTTGGCAATTAGCAAGTCGCTACCGCTTCTTGTTCTGACTTGGCAAACTATGTTTGAATTCCGTGAAAGATTAGAAAAATTTTTGCTCGAAAAAAATCAATCAACCGATTTCGAGCAACTCACACCCGACGCTTCCACACGCGAATATTTTCGCGTTAAATGGCAAGAAAAATCGGCGATTGCCTGCGTTTATCCGTTGGACGATTTGGGCAAAACACAGTTTGATGCGTGTCTCGATGTAACGAATGTTTTTCGCGCAGAAAATTTGCCCGTTGCCGAAATTTTTGTTTCGGATTTCGACAAAAAAATTATCCTCCACGAAGATTTCGGCGACACGATTTTGCGCGGCGTTTTGGCAGTTTCCGATAACAAAGAAAACCTGATAAATCAAGCTATTTCTTTAATTGCACAGATTCAAGCGGCAACGCCGAGAGCATTTGAAATGAATTCGATTGCTTCACGTTTAAAATTCGATATGGAAAAATTGCTCTGGGAATTGAATTTTTTCAAAACTCATTATTTTGAAACTTTGCAAAAAACTCCGCTTTCCAAGTCAGAAAATTTATCGCTCGAAAATGAATTTGCCGAACTTGCAAAAGAACTCGAAACACGCGCCAAAGTTCTCTGTCATCGAGATTTTCACGCGGCGAATTTGATGGTTTTCGATGGCAATTTAAAAATAATTGACCATCAAGACGCACGAATCGGCTCAATCGCTTACGATTTGGTTTCGCTTCTGCTCGACCGCGTAACGGAAACGCCCGAAAGCGTCTGGCTCGAAACAAAGAAACGATTTTTCCTCAGCGAACGCGAAAATTTCGGTTTGGAAGCAATAAATTTTGAAGATTTCGACTACGAATTTCAATTGATGACCGTCCAAAGATGCCTCAAAGCCATCGGCACATTTTCGTTTCAGTCCGCAAGGCGCGGCAAAACTCATTTCATTCAATACATAAATCCGATGTTTCAGATTGTTTTTTCCGCCTGCCAAAAACTAAATAAATTCCCCGTTTTACAAAAAATAATCAAAAATCAGATTGGAAATTAAAAACTTTGTCAGATTTCATTTCGATTTTACGCATATAGATTTGAGAGCAAAATACAAATCAAAACTTAGAATATGTGGAGAAATAAAATGAAGAATCTTTTGTTACCAATATTGATAATGGCTTTAACCGTCGGATTTGGCTGTAAAAATATATTTCAAGAGCAGTCAATCGTTGGCAACTGGGTATTAATGAAAGCATTTGATCCCAAAGAAAATAAATGGTCTGAAAAACCACCCGATGACAAATCATACGTTCAAGTATTTAAAAACGGAAACATAAAATTCGACACTTCCAAAGGAACGGACGCTACTTACAAACTCGATAATTCCGCTAGTCCGAAAAGATTATTGATTACCATAAATGATAAGCCGCAAATCTGGATTTATAAATTTCAAGGTGAAAGATTGATAGTCAAAATGTTTGCAAAGCCTGAAAATGGAAAAAACGAAGTTGCCAAAGATTTTAATACCGAGCCTAATTTTGCGATTTGGGAATTAGAAAAAAAATAAGCCATTTATAAATAGTTACGGAGAAAAATAATGAAAAATTTATTATTGCCTGTCTTAATTTTAACTTTAACCATCGGTTTCGGATGTAAAAACATACAAAATCTATTGCAAGAAAAAAAACCTGTCATCGGCAAATGGAAACAAATAAAATTCTATAACCCGGAAGAAAATAAATGGATTGAAAGCCCATTCAACTATACGATAGAATTTCTCCCGAACGGTGATTACGATACGAGTTTATCTTTCAGCGCATATGGCAAGAAAATCTACTCAACCGATAATTCCGTCAATCCGCCGCGAATAACAATCACAAATCTTAAGGACAAAGAACAACAAAAATTAATTTATCAATTTCAAGGAAATAACTTAATTATAAAATCAGGAGCAGAATCAAACACTGATTTTGCTAAAGATTTTAAACCTGACCCTAAATATCAATTATTTGAATATCAAAAACAATAGATTCCAATAATTGTTCGGCTTTACTTGAATTTTGCATCAAAAGCATACATTTTTTCGACTATTTTGTGCTAAAACTTTGTGGCATCGTAATTGCAACTCTTAATTTTATCAAGCTGCAAATAACATCCGTTGCAGAAATTTTAAGTAATTAAGAGGTTTTAAAATTATGAAAAAATATATCTTATCACTAATTATGGCGGCTTTCGTCGTAGGTTTATCGTCGGTGATGTTGCCGGTAACTGTTCAAGCGCAAAAGCAATATGTCAGAAAAGTCGTTGACCGCAACGGGCGTGTGCGTTATGTGCGCGTGGCAAAACCGAGTTATTATCGGCGGCATCGAAACCGTATCAATATGGCGGTTGGCACCGGCGGCGGCGCACTCATTGGCGGAATTTTAGGTGGCAAAAAAGGCGCGTTAATCGGCGCAGGTGTCGGTGCCGGAAGTTCGGCTCTTTACACCTATAAACTCAACAAAAAGAAACGGGTTTATAAAAAAGTTCGCCGCTAATACTCACTAAAATCTACCGCAAAGCCGCGCATCAAATTTTGGATGCGCGGCTTTTTTTATATGAAATGGACGATTTTTCTCCATTCTTCGATGTTTAGGGTTTCGGCGCGGCGTTTGGAATCAATTTCGCAATCTTCCAGTATTTTCTCAGCGTTCTTAAATTTTAACTTCAAATTATTCAAAATTGTTTTTCGTCTTTGGGCAAATCCGGCAGCGATTGTTCCACGAAAAAGCGTTTCGTTTTCGATTATTCCTTGTTTCGGAATCAATCTGATAACCGAACTCCAAACCTTTGGCGCGGGACGAAAAGCAGTCGGCGGAACATCGAAAAGTTTTTCGGGTTCGAGATAGTTTTGCGCCAAAACCGAAAGAAATCCGCGCTCCGAATTGCCAACCTGCGCCGTGATTTTTTCGGCAACTTCGCGCTGAAACATTAAAATCAATTCGCTGAAAACTTCGCGCTGTTCGATGAGTTTCTGCAAAATTGCGGTTGAAATGTTATACGGCAAGTTTGCCACTAATTTACAACCTGCAATTTTCGATGTGCGATTGTCTAATTCTTTGTAGTCAACTTTTAATGCGTCAGTTTCGATTAGTCGAAAATTTTCCTTTTGTCCGAATTTTTCTTTCAAAACCGAAATCATTTCCCTTTCAAATTCGATGGCGATGACTTTTGCGCCGGATTCGATAAGTTTTTCGGTTAATGCGCCGCGACCTGCGCCGATTTCAATGACGATTTCGTCTTTTTGCGGATTGACGGCGGCAATGATTTTGTTGATGTAATTTTCGTCGGTCAAAAAATTTTGTCCGAACGATTTTTTGGCGAAAGGTTTTGATTTTGCAAATTTCATTCAATAATATTCTAACTTTATAACAAATCTTCAAGCAATCGGCGTTTTTCTTTACTGCGACATTGTTATTTTCGTAAATTTGTTCTATAAAATATAGCATAATCCTTTCTAGCGGCTGATTTTTAGCCCTTCCTATTAGATTCTTTGTTGGTAAATGATATGAAAACCGAAAATATTAAATCGTTTTGGAAACCGTCGTTTATTTTTCTGTTGGTTAGCTTATTTTGCGCGTCCGTTTTTGCCGAAACCGACCCGAATCCCGATTCGCCTGTGCCTGTTTTGCTCAGTTCACAGACCGATTCGACGCGGATTTTAGCGGTTAGCGGTAATAACACGAACGCAAAATTGACGCGCACAACGGAAAATGTCTTTTATCCGGGCGAAGGTTCGGTAATTACGCTTTATGTTTCAAATCTGGCTTTGATGTCCGGCGAAGGCGCAAATGCTTTTCGCGTTTATTTGGGCAATCAAAACGGTCAGGTTTATGAAATGCAAACGCTTGACATCAAAGCAGTTAGCCGAAAGATTTTTGCTTTGCGTGTGCGGCTTTACGAAACAGCGAATTACCGCGAACAGCCGCCGGCAAACGGCGATGCGTTAATTTATCTGACGTGGCGCGGACTTGCCAGCAATGTTTTGAAAATCGGTTTGGGAAGCACGCAAGGTGATATTAAAATTCCCGAAGTTCCGAAATTAGCAGGAACGAATTCGGAAAACGAACCTGCGAATATTGTCGGTTATCTGCATTCGGGCGACCGCGTGAGATTTATGGAACAAGCGGCTTTCGGACCGACAACCGCGCTTGATTCAAGAATTCGCCGCATCGGTTTGCGAACGTGGTTGGCGGAACAATTTGAAGCACAATATCCGAGCGTTACGAATCCTTATCCGAATATTCCTTTGATGCCGACTATAATTCCGACGAATTGCACCGAATCAGGAAATCCGCTGTGTTATCGAACGCATTACACCCAAGTTCCGTTGCAACAATGGTTTTTCAAAGAAGCATTTTACGGCGATCCGCAACTTCGGCATCGCGTAACTTGGGCATTGAGTCAAGTTTTGGTTGCCAGCGGCGTGCAGATTCAACAATCGAGTCATTTGATTGCGTATCACAAAGTTTTATCTGATAACGCTTTCGGAAATTATCGCAAATTGCTTAAAGATATTACGTTAAATCCGGCAATGGGCGATTATTTGGATACGGTTCGTTCGACACGAAATAATCCGAACGAAAATTATCCACGCGAGATTTTGCAGTTGTTTTCAATCGGGCTTTTCAAGTTAAACCAAGACGGAACTTTAATCCGCGACGCGCAAAACAATCCGATTCCGACTTACACCCAAGACGACATCAACAATTTTTCAAAAGTTTTCACGGGCTGGATTTATTGTAATCAAGGCTGTCCGAATTCGACTTTGGGGCTTGTCAATTACAAAGATCCGCTGATCGTCAACGGAGCAAATCACGACACGACCGAAAAAACACTTTTGAATTATCCGGGCGCACCGAATACGACGATTCAGGCTTGCCCGATTTGCAATACCGATCAAACCAGAATTTACGCCGAACTTTCGCTCGAACAGGCTTTGGATAATATTTATAATCATCCGAATGTTGCGCCGTATATTAGCAAATTGTTGATTCAACAACTCGTGATGAGCGATCCGTCGCCGGCTTACGTTGAGCGCATTTCCGCAGTTTTCAATCAAAATCGCGCAAATCCGACACAGATGAAAGAAGTTGTCAAAGCAATTTTGCTCGATGTCGAAGCTCGCGGAAATATCAAAACCGCGCCGCGTTACGGAAAACTGCGCGAACCTGTTTTGATGGCGACAACGCTGGCGCGTCATTTCCCTGCCTCGAATTTCTTCGTCAATGGTCCGAGCGATGGAATGTTGAGTTTTTATACGGCACGAATGGGACAAAATCCGTTTAATTCGCCGACGGTTTTCAATTATTATTCGCCGGATTACATTATTCCCGGAACAAATATTCTTGCGCCGGAATTTGAATTAATAAATACAGGATTGGGAATTAACCGCATCAATTTCGCTTATACGATGGTTTTCAACGGTATTCAACCGAACGCGACAGACACTTTGCAAGGCACGAGTTTGATTCTCGATGAAGCAGTAAATATTGCATCAGCCGATCCGTCGGGCGTTCAACTTATGGATTATTTGAACAACAAAATGATGCACGGAACATTGACGACAACGCAGAGAACGGCGATTCTCAACGCAGTTTTGACAGTTCCGGCAACAAGCATCGTGCTTCGTGCAAAAACGGCAATTTATTTAATCGCCGCTTCGTCGCAATATCAGGTGCAAAGATAGTGAATAGTGAATAGTGAATAGTCTAAATCTATTTTCTATTCACTAATTACTATTCACTAAATGAAATATTATGAAAGAAAATAGACGTGAATTTATAAAAAAATCAACTTGCGCTTTGGGAATGACAGCACTTGCGACGCAGATGCATCATTTCGGAGCGATGAGCGCATTTGCCCAAAATTCTTTGGACAATTCCGCTGTGCCTTCGGATTACAGAGCTTTGGTTTGCATCTTTCTTTCAGGCGGAAACGATGCCAACAATATGATAATTCCGAATCATAACGACGCAAATGTCAGCAATTATCAGGCTTACAGCGACGGTCGCGCCGGACAAGGATTAGCACTTGCCCAAAATATGCTTTTGCCGATTAATGTGCCGCGTATCGGAAATCTTGCCTACGGTTTGCATCCGTCATTCGGCACGGTTACGGGCGGCATCAATCCCGGTTTGCATCCGCTCTGGGCAACGGGGAAAATGGCGGCTGTAACAAATATCGGCACAATGGTTGAACCAATAACTCGTTTGACGTATCAAAACGGCACAGCACGCCGTCCGATTAATCTTTTCTCGCACAACGACCAAGTAAATCAACACCAATCTGCTCGCTCCGATATGACTGTTTTCAATGGTTGGGGCGGGAGAATTTCTGATAAAATGACCGTTTCGGCAAATCCGGCGCGGCTTGTTCCGACAATCAGTTCGCTTGCCGGTTCAACGCTTTTTACAATCGGACAAACCACGCAACCAGCATCATTTTCTCCTGCGCCAACGCCTTTGAGCAATGTTCTCGCGCTACTCGGCAGCGACGGATCAACGATTGGAAATGCACGAATGGCAGCTTTGAACGCTTCACTGAATATTGCCGATAATTCCGATTTAATCGTTGCAACAAATCAAATTAATCGTCAAGCAATCGAAATCAGTCAAGCACTCGGAAACAACGTCGAAACGACCGTTGCATTTCCGAATACGACGCTCGGCAATCAATTAAAACAAGTTGCCCGTATCGTCAAAAGCCGCGTCGTCTTAAACGTCAACCGACAAATTTTCTTCTGCACGCTCGGCGGTTGGGATACGCACACCGGACAATTAATCAATCAAGGCAATCTGCTTGCACAAGTCAGCCAAGCGATGCGGGCGTTTTACGAAGAAATGATTATTCAGAATTTGAGCGATAAGGTTACCCAGTTTACGCTTTCCGATTTCAACCGCACATTCAATCCGGGCGGTTCGGGCGTGAACGTCGGTAGCGACCACGCTTGGGCAGGACATCAGATAATCGTCGGCGATTCGGTTATGGGCGGCAATTTCTACGGCAACAATAATTCAAGCGGAACACCGTTTCCGTCGCTCGTTCGCAACGGTCCTGACGATGCCGACAGCGGCACAAACCCGCGCGGGCGTTGGATTCCGTCAACTTCGGTTGAACAATATGCCAACACATTATCATCTTGGTTCGGTCTGGAAGCAATTGACAGAAATTATGTTTTCCCGAACTTACCAAACTTCCAAGTGAATAATTTAGGGTTTATGTTGCCGTAATTTGAGTGATGAGTGATGAAGGCTGAGGGATAAATAAAAAATTAATTTTATTCATCGCTCAGTTCTTTTTCTACTCAATAAATCATCGAATATTCATTTCTCAATTGTGAATATTCGATAATTTATTGTTTTTCAAGTAATAGTATAAATTCTTCCATTTTGGAAATTTCCGTTTGTCCCCAAAGGAGTTATCTAAAAATGTTCGTCAAATCTTGTCTGAAACGTCCCGTTATCGTCATTTCTTTTATTGGTTTTGTGCTTGTCTTTGCCTTGGTCGGCAAACTTCGTTTTGTTACGCAAGCCGAAACTGCGCCGCAATCGGCGATGCTTGTGCCGACCATCACGGCAACCAATGTTGATGCGCTGTTCACGGATGTTGACGGCGATGGACGCGCCGATCCGGGCGATACGCTTGAATACACCGTTGTTATCAACAACTCCGGAACGGATGCGACCGCAATGCAATTTAATGAAACGCTCGACGCGAACACGACGTTCGTCGGCAGTTCGGTCAATACTTCGCCGATTGCTAACAACGACACTTATCCGGTAACGGGCAACGTCAGTATTTCAGTTACCGACGGCGGCTCGGATTTGCTCGGCAACGACATTGACCCCGACACGCTCAACAACACGGGCTTGACGGCAAGCGGCGGCACGACGAGCGCACAAGGCGGAAACGTCGTCATCAACGCCAATGGCAGTTTTACCTACAATCCGCCGCCGGGATTTGAAGGCGCGGACACATTTACATACACGGTTACGGACGCTTCGGGCGCGACCGGCACAGGAACGGTTACGCTCAATGTTTCGGGGATGGTCTGGTTTATAAACAACAACTCGGCGGCTTGCACGACTCTGGCGGCAGGTTGCGGGCGATTGGCGAATCCGTTTTCGACTCTCGCGGCGTTTGTCGCTTTAAATAACGGCGCGGGCAATAATCCGGCGACGAACGATAATATTTTCGTATTTGAAAGCGCAACCGCTTACACGGGTGGCATCGGTCTGATTACGGGACAAAAGCTCATCGGGCAGGACGCGAACGCGACGCTTGCCGTAATTACCGGAATAACTTTGCCGAGTTTCAGCACGGCATTTCCGACAATGAACACGGGCGGCAACGCAACGACGATTCAGGGCGGCGCGGGAACGGGTGTCGGGCTGAATACCGTCAATGGCACTAACACGGTGCGCGGTTTAAGCATCGGCACGAGTGTTCCCGCCCTTTTCGGTAGTAATTTCGGAACGCTGACGCTCGACGATGTTTCGATTAACAACAACGGCACGGCGGTTAACTTGTCAGGCGGCACGGCAAACACATTATTCGACAATATCACCAGCACGGGCGGCACCATCGGCGTTACTTTGACAAACGTCGGCGGCACAACTAACCTCGGCACGGGCGCAATTAGCGGCGCGACTTCTAACGGTCTGAGAATTGATCAAGGCACCGCAGTCGTAACCTACGCGGGAACTATCACTGCGCCCGGCGGTGCGCGTCCGGTCGAAGTCTCCAACAAAACCGGCGGCTCGGTTACACTCAGCGGCTTGGTCAGCTCGGCAGGAACGACCTTCGGCGTTTTACTGACTGGCAACAGCAGCCCGATTTCCTTTACGGGCGGACTGACGCTCAACACCGGCGGAAATCCCGGGTTCACGGCGACAAGCAATACTGGCGTGATAACCACGACTAGCGGCACCATCACCACGGGAATCGGCACGGCGATTAATATTGTCGGGACGAGCGCGGCAAGCACGACACCGCTCAATATGCAGTTGACGAGCGTTTCGGCAAGCGGCGGCGCGAACGGTATTATTTTACAAAATACTTCAGGAACAGGTTTTACTGTTGTTGGCGATGGCACGAATACCACACGCGGCGGTAACGGCACGGGCGGCACAATCTCGAATATGTCCGGCGCAAACGGCGCGGTTGCAGGAAGCGGTGTTTATCTAGATAATGCGTCGGGTGTTACTCTGCGACGTATGACTATTAACGGCACGAACCAGAATTTTGGGATTCGCGGAATTAGTGTTACCACCTTCAATCTTGAATACTCGACCGTCAGCGGCACGAACGGCAACGATACACCTTCCCGCGAAGGGAGCGTCATCTTCGATAACGTCTTTGGCAGCGGCAACTTAATCAATGAATCCATAATTAGTGGCGCGATCGAGGACAACCTGCGGGTCGAAAACTCCAGCGGCACACTGACTTCGTTCAACATCACGAACAATAACATCCAAAATAACAGCACTGTTTCCGGCAACATCGGAGTCCGCTTCGCTTCCAAGACCACCGGAATTATGACCGGCACGATTAGCAACAATAGCTTCACCGGCAACCGCACCGACACGATTAATTGCGATGCGGGCGATTCTTCGACATTAAACATCACGGTCACAAGTAACACAATCGTCGCCGGCACGGGCGGCAACAATCAAGGCAACCTCGGCATCAACGTTACCAAGGCGATCACTTAGAGTTGCACCTTTGACGTAAGTAATAACAAGGTCGGAACGCCCGACGACGGCACGACCAAGCAGCCGCTGATTAATACCGGCATCAATATCTTCAGCGGCTCAAGTGCCGGAACGATGAGCGGGAAAGTCACCGGCAACATCGTCATCCAAGCCTCTGTAAACGTCAATCCCGGCAGCGGAATCGTCGTTAATCATGCACCGACATCCACGACTTCGACCTCAGCCATGTTTACGAAAGTTGATGGCAACCAGGTCGGCGGCTCCCTTTTGAACTACGGCATTTTTGTTGACAGCGGCGGCATTACCAATGCAAAGGGGACGACCCAAGCACAGGTTACGAACAATGTCGTGGCTACCGGAACAGCGAAGGTTCCCGCCCAGAACGCCGGTGCCTTGGATGCGATCCGCGTGGCGGCGCGTAGGTCCACGACCGCCTGTTACCGCATCTCCGGCAATACAGCGAGTTCCGCTGGCGCAGGTTTCTTTGCCTTCTACTTCCGAAAGGACAACGCCGGCGTGCCGGTATCCACAATGAGCATCGAGGGGCTGGCACTCGGACTGCAAAGCGACACGACCACGAAAACTTATATCGGAAGCACAAACACGATTACCGGACCAGGTGTCGGAGCCGACGGACCGGGCAACTTTTACACCGGTGTTGCGGCTGGGGCTTGCAGTAATATTCCGGCTTTCGCCCCGGCTGTCGAAGAAGACACCATCAAAACGACTAGCGGCTTTGATAACAAATTGAATTTCCTGAATACGTCTTATCAATCTCCGTCAGAAATGTTGGCGGACATTCAGCCTTTGTTCAAACCTTCGGCAAATGCTGACACTGTTCCGAACACATCAATCGTGATGGCGAAAGCATCGGCGGAAACAACGCTTGAAGAAACGCCGGAAACAAACGGCGCAGGCTATTGGGCAAAGGTTTCGTCCTTCTTCAGCGAAGCCGCAAACAAACTCGGCAAGGCAATTTCGCCGACCGTTACGGCGCAAGGCACGAAGGAGCAAGAAGTGAATCTTTCGGGCGAAACCATTACCGTCGGTGCGCCGACCGGCTTTACGCTGCCTGCAACCAAGAGTATTACCATAAAATTCCGCGCCACGGTCAACAATACTCCGGTCGGACTGACGCAAGTTTCGACGCAAGGAACGGTTTCGGGCAGTAATTTCGCCAACGTGCTGACCGACGACACGGCTGTCGGCGGCGCGGCTGACCCGACCGCGACGTTGATTGATTCGACGACCGTGACGGTTTCGGCTTCGCAAAATCCGTCAATCACCGGACAGTCGGTTACGTTCACGGCAACCTTGACGGGCGCACCTGTTCACGGAGTTGGCAATCCGGGCGGCACGGTGCAGTTCTTCGACAACGGCGTTGCCATCGGTGCGCCGATTGCGGCTGTTGCGGGAGCGGTCAATACCAGCACGGCACAGTTTGTTACCGGCAGTCTGACGGCAGGCAGTCATCCAATAACTGCCACTTACGGTGGCGGCGCGGGCTTTAACGCCAACAACACTTCAAACACAATCAACCAATCGGTCAGCAACACGGCGGTTTGGGACGGTTCGACCAGCGCGGCTTGGGCAGACGGCACAAACTGGACGACCAACGGCGTTCCGTCTTTGGCAACCAATGATGTTTCGATTCCGGCGGCGGGCGTAACGAACAATCCGACCATCAGCGCGGCAAACGTAACGGTTAATAATCTGACGCTCTCAGCCGGACGAACTCTAACAATCAATTCCAATAGAACGCTCAACATCAACGGCTTGCTGACAATGAGCGGCAATAATATTGATGCGACAAGCGGAATCGTCGCGTTTAATTCGAGCGGCACGGTAACGCGCACTTCGGGCAGTATTCTCGGCAATGTGGACAAATCATTTACCGCAACGGGTATATTTAATTATCCGGTCGGCACGGCGACGGGATATTCGCCCGTGTCGGTCAATATCACGGCGTTGGCGACGAATCCTTCAACCCTGCGTGTTCTGGCAAACGACGGAACTGCGCCCGCCGTTCCTGTTTTGGTTGATGCTACAACGCTTGACCGCTTTTGGTCTTTAACGGAAACAGGCGATTTGACCGCCAATGTTGTTTTTAATTATCTGACGGCGGATGTTGACGGCACGGAAACCAATTACAAAACGATTCGTGTTGTCGGTGCAACAGCAACCAGCCTTCCAAACGGTATGCCGTGTCCGGGCGCAGGAAGCCCTTGTGTGGATTCGGGTGCGAACACGATTACGGTCAACGGTTTGCAAGCATTTTCAAATTGGACGGCAGGCGAACTTGCGCCGGTCGCGGCAACCGTCCCGATTGCGGGTAGAGTTATGGTTGATGCCGGACGCGCCGCACATAATGCCGAAGTCCAAATGGTTGACAGCAACGGCACTGTCAGAACAGCACGGACAAACCCGTTCGGCTATTTCCGCTTTGAAGAAGTGGAAGTCGGTCAAAGTTATGTGTTCACGATTCGACATAAACTCTACCAATTCGAACCGCGCTTGATAACTCTCAATGAAGATGTCGGCGAAATTATTTTCACCGCTCTGCCGGAAGAATAAAACGCAGAAACCACAAGCAACACACGAAAGTAATACGAAAAAATTGATTTTTTTTGTGTAACCTCGTGTGTTGCTTGTGGTTTGAAGATTCCAATTTTGCCATCAATTAAATTTTTAATCAGAACCTCAAAATTCGGGGAAACTTTGCGGATAGCCCGTGATTTCAAAATCTTCGCCGTGTTTGATTATTTCTACATCTTTCAATTTCAAGGCGGTTTGCAAAGAATCTGCACCGTTTCCGCCGATGGCAAACGGCGCGGAGTTTCCGCCGATGATGATTGGCGCAAACATAAAACTTACTTTATCAACCAATTTCGCATCGCAAAATGCACCCGCAATCTGCGTTCCGCCTTCGACCAAAACGCTTTGTAATTCGCGGCGTTTCAATTCTTCCAAGACCGCAATTAAATCTCTCGAATCAATCCGCGCAATTTCAACGCCCGAATCGGTTAATTTATTGATTTTTGTTTCGTCCGATGAATTCGAGAAAACCAAAGTCGGCGTTTCTTTCGCAGATTTTACAAGCGTCGAATCAAGCGGAATTTGCAAACGATTATCCAAAACGACACGCACCAATTTTCGCCGCCGCGCCTTTCCGCTTCTGTCCGTGAGCGACGGATTATCAACAAAAACCGTATTTCCGCCGACTAAAATCGCATCGTGTTCGTGGCGTAAATTTTGCACACGCACAGCAGATTCCTTCCCCGAAAGCGTTGTCGAAACCGAATCTTTGAGCGAAATTCGTCCGTCCAAAGACATCGCCAATTTAAGATGCACAAACGAACGTTTTTTCTGATGCCAAACGCAAAATTTTTCGTTTAATTTCGCGGCTTCTTCCGCCAAAATTCCGGTTACGATTTCGATTCCGCTTTCACGCAAAACCGCAAAACCTTTTCCCGAAACAAGCGGATTCGGGTCTTCAATCGGACACACAACTCGTTTAATTCCCGCATTTATTAAAACCTCGGTGCAAGGTTTCGTGCGCCCGCGATACGAATGAGGTTCGAGCGAAACATAAGCCGTTGCGCCTCGTGCGCTTATCCCGGCTTGATTCAAAGCCAAAACTTCGGCGTGTGTGATGTTTTCGTAAAGATAACTTCCTTCGCCGACAATTTCACCCGATTCAGCGACAATTACACAACCAACCAACGGACTCGGAGAAACCGAACCAACACCAAAAGACGCAAGTTCGAGCGAACGCCGCGTCATTTTTTCATCAAATTCTGAATAATTTTGTGCCAATTTCTATTTTTTCTTTTTCAACACCGCTTCAAAATCCGATCTTTTCCAAATTACGACATTTCCTTCGCCGAGCGCATCTTTGATCACGTCCGATTGCTTCATTTCGAGAACATAATCCACGCCGTCAACATAAAAAAAACTCGGACCAATATCGCCCGTCCCGCTCGACCAAGAAACCGTCTGTTTTTTATCGCCCTTCGTAACTTGGAAATCATAAAAAGTCATCTTCGTCACAGAATCCGGCAACGGAAAACCTTTCTCGTGCGTTCCGTTGTATTTAACCGTAAAATCAGGATATTTGATTTCTTTACCGTTAGAATAATTTACTTTTTCACCGTAATTTTGCAACTTATTTTCGCCCGACAAACCGCAGGCGGTTAAGCAAAATGTAATTATTAAAGTTAGAATTTTTTTCATACTGTAAATCAATAAAAGCACTTTCAAAAAATCGAATTTTAATTTTCTTCGGGCGGATTATCGTTAATCCATCTGACAGCAACTTTCCCTAAAGACTCGGTAATTTGCTCATCAACTTCTAATTCAGATTTTTCAAACCAATAGCCGGCTGTCGAAAGATTATTAATTCTGCCCAAATCGCTGACTTTATTATCTTTGGAAATATAATCTAAAATTTCCGCAAAAACTTCTCTGGCTTTTGCTTTTTTCCCGTTTACTGCGAAATCGTGTGCCAAAATTGACCATAATCTTATTTTGTCGGTCGGGCTGTGATTTGAATTATCTTTCTGAAATAAAAGCCGCGCCTCTTCAAGCATTGAAAATATTTTCTTTTGGGAAAATGTTTTATTTTTTAAGACCAAAACAGCCAAAACGCCGCCGCGATAGTATTTCTTCTCGATTAAACGACCTATTTTTTCCGCCAACTCGAAATTATCAAAAGCCATGCTTTCATCTGCAAGATTTGCCAAATAATCATCCCTAATCATTTCGCTTTGGTTATCGTCATTTTGTATTTTCTTTGCCTTTTCAGATGCAAAATCAAGAATTTTAACAGATTTCTTGGTTTTGCCTTCGTTTTGATAATATTTTGAAATTTCAAGAAAAGAAAAATGTTGCGAATATTCGTTTCCAATCTTTTTTGCCGTATCAAATGCCAAATCAGGCTCATTAAAGTTGAGATACAATTTGACGACATCAATCATAAACTGCTTTTTATAACTACTTTTCTTATCTGTGGGAAAGTCTGTTTCATAATTTGCCGCTTGCTTGAGAAATTTTAGTGATTGTTCTTTATTTCCGGCGCGAAAGTTAATCTGCGCCGAATAAAATGCAGTTTCCGAATTTAAAAATTCGGGAAATTCGTTGACGATTTTAGAGGCTTTTTCAAATTGCCCAGCTTTCAAATAAGCAGTAAAAACCGTCTCAAAAACGTCTGAATCTTGATTTACATAATTTTCGACCGAATCCAAACGCTCGAAACCATTCATCAAATCGCCAAGTTCGATGTATTGTTTACCTACTCCAGCAATGCTGTGATACTTTTGCCAGTCATAATTACACTTTTCGGCATATTTTAACGCTAACGGAAGAGTTTCTATGGCATTAATGAAATTTCCTTTCTTCTGAAACGATTTTGAAATTTCAATCAAACTCAAAGTTTTGAAATAGTTACTTTCAATCAAATCAATTAATTCAAACGCCTTTTCTTCCATTCCGACAGTAATCAAATTAAACGCAAGTTTTTTGAGATAATATTCATCTAAATCATTAATTTCTTCCTGATATTCAAAAACATTTGTCAATAATTCTCCGGCTTCCGGAATTTTGCCTTTTTCAATGGATTTTTCAGAAAAATCAATTAACGTCCTAATTTTGTGTTCTGCATCAACTTCATCCAATAAATTCAATATATTAATTGCCTCGGATTTTCTTTCCAAATGCCAATAATTATCCGAAATTACTATCAATTCATCATTGCGAGAAGGTAAATCATTTTCCGCTTTCAACAGCGAAACGGCGCAATTAAGCGGAGTTGCATCACAAATATTTTCTGCTGTTTGAGAAAAAGCAGAAATACCAAAAACGACAATTAGGATAAAAAACCAGACTATTTTCTTCATTTGTTTTTCCGGAACTTTCTTATCAGATGCGTTGAGTTAAAAAAATAGTTGCGTTAGCCTAATCAAATAACCCGTTTTTATAAGTTTTTGCAAGGAAATCATAATTTTCTATCTCCGAAAAAGTTTGAACGGTCGAGCGTGATTCGTTCGATTTCTTCTATGTCTTCGTCCGAAAGCCCTTCATAAAATTTTCCGGCAAGTTCTAACATTTCTTCGGACGAAAGTCTTTTTTCCTTGATGGTTATTTCAACCGTTTTGCCTTCTTCGATTTCCTCTGAAATCGGCTTGAGCGGTTTGAACATTCCGTTTTGATAAACTTCTTCAATCGTTTGTGTCATTTTCGTTAACCTCCTATTTTTCGTCAATGTTTGCCGATTTGTTAAGAAATCAAAGTTTTAATTTTCTCAAACACTTCTTCCAAGACTTCTTCGGGAACTTTGCAAATATATTCGATGTCGCGCATTTGCCAATCTAGATTTTTCACTTGGTCGGCTAAAATCACGCCTTTTGCTTTCAGATTTTTTGGCAATTTTACTTCAAACGGATAGCCTTTTTCCTGATTTGTAATCGGACAAAGAATCGCCAGCCTGACTCTTTTATTGTAGGAAAAAGGCGAGATGATCAGCGCAGGTCGCCGTCCAACTTGTTCGTGTCCGGCTTGCGGACTGAAATCGAGCCAAACGATGTCGCCGCGTTCGGGAATATAATTCATTTTTACCAAACCTCTTTGCCGACGGGTGCGCCGAAGTCAATTTCACCGTGCAAATTTTCTTCCGTAACATTTTCCAGAAGTTCTTCGAGCGTAAATTTCGGCTTCATTTTTTCGGGTTTGACGATAATGTTTCCTTCCAACACCGATAAATCAACGACCGAATCTTGCCCAATCTCCGTTTGGACGGCATACGATTTAGGAATTCTGACCGCTAAACTATTGCCCCATTTTTGAATTTTCACTTTCATAATGTTTCTACATTGACTATACAATCAAAGCCTCAATTAAACAACCCGTTCACATAATTTTCCGCGTCGAAAACCATTAAATCGCCAACTTGTTCGCCGATTCCGACGTAGCGAATCGGGAGATTTAATTCTTTCGCAATCGCAACGGCGATTCCGCCTTTTGCCGTGCCGTCGAGTTTGGTTAAAACAATTCCGGTAACGTCGGCGGTTTTCATAAATTGGCGGGCTTGTTCGAGTCCGTTTTGTCCGGTTACGGCATCAATTACGAGCAGAGTTTCGTGCGGTGCGCCGCTGACTTCTCTGCCGGCGACGCGCTTCATTTTTTCGAGTTCAGCCATCAAATTCGCTTTGTTGTGCAAACGTCCGGCGGTGTCAACGATTAAAACATCGGCGTTGCGCGATTTGGCGGCTTTGAGCGAATCGAACAAAACAGCTGCCGGATCTGTGCCTTGTTTTTGTTGGATAATTTGAACTCCGGCACGTTCCGCCCAGATTTCGAGTTGGTCAGATGCGGCGGCGCGAAAAGTGTCGGCGGCACAAATTAAAACGCCGTTGCCTTCATCTTTTATGCGTTGTGCGAGCTTGCCGATGGTCGTGGTTTTGCCGACACCATTCACGCCGACAACCATTAAAACGTAAGGTTTGATGTCTAAATCGTATTTCGTTTCGTCCGCTATGCCGCGCGTTGAAGAATCTTGCAAAATGTCGAGCAATTCGCGTTTCATAATGCGTTTTAGCGCGTCCAAATCTTTAATTTCTTCACGCGAAACGCCTTTGCGGACGGCTTCGAGAATCTGCATTGTTGTCGAAACGCCGATGTCGGTTGAAATGAGCATTTCTTCGAGTTCGTCCAAAAATGCTTCGTCAATCTGTTTTCGACCTTCAAAAATCGTGTCGAGTTTGTTGTTTATCGAATCGCGCGTTTTCCCGACCGCATTGTAAAACCGCACGCCAATTGCTTTTTCCGCTTCTTCTTCCTGTTTTTTGAGTTCCTCGATTGATTTATCGAGACCTAAAATTGAGGTTGAAAATTTGTCTTCGTCTTTTTTTCTTCGCCAAAAAAATGCCATATTTCGATTTTGGATTTTAGATTTCGGATTTTGGATTTTTTATCTAATTCCAAACCTTTGATTATAAAAAAGAATTGTCGAAAACGAAACAAGCAAATCGTCATTCGGCGTTTTGGACAAAACGCCGAATGAAAATTAAACTTAAAATTATGAAAATCGAATTAACAAAACTCGCCCACGCACGTTCGGGCGACAAAGGCGACACGGCAAACGTCGGCGTTATTGCGCTAAAAGACGAAATTTATCCTATTCTGGTGCGCGAAGTTACCGCAGAAAACGTCAAAAACCACTTTGGCAATATGGTCAAAGGCGATGTCGAACGCTTTGAATTGCCGAATCTGAAAGCGTTAAATTTTCTGCTTCACGAATCTCTCGGCGGCGGCGGCACTCTTTCGTTAATGACTGACGCGCAAGGAAAAACTTTTTCGACTGCCCTTCTGCGGATGAAAATTGATGTTTCGGAAGACGAAGCAAAAAATCTGCATATTGCGTAATTCATTTTCCGAGCGCGTAAATTTTTGATATATCGGCAACGAAAATCTTGTCTTTGCCGACTGTAAAACCGGCAAGATAACCGCTGTCGAGTTTCGTAACTTCGCCGCCCGATTTTGAAACTTTGCTGATGGAAGTTTCAAACGAACTTTCGTTTCGGACAAAATAAATGTGCGTTTCATCAGCGTAAAATTGATGCGCGTGATTGATATTTGACACAAGTTTTACCGATTCGCCACCTGTTTTTGCGATTTTAAACAAAGCGTTTCTGCCGTCGCCTTGCGTAAAATAAAAGTTGTCGTTATCCGCAATCAAACCCGAAATATTTTGCTTTTCGGGCGCGGAATATATTTTCGATTTTTCGCCGCCGATTTTCGCAATTTTGTAAATTCCGTCTGATTGCGCCCAATACAAAAAATCTTTATCAACCGTTAAACCCGAAGTAATTATCGGCTCGGTTACAGGTTTTGCTTCGCCGCCGTTTTTGTCGCACGAATAAATCGGTGTCGGCGGTGAATTTTCGCCGCCGAAGTTGTGCCAATAAATTTTTGTGTCGTCAAACGTCCATTCCGTCGGCGTTCCAACGGTAATTGGTTCTGATTCGCCGCCCGTTTTCGGTGTTCGCCAAATCGCGCCGCTCGACCAATAGACGTATTTTTCGTCAGTTGCCAAAACAAATGTATCAGGCAAAACTACCGTTTTTTCGTCTTTTTTGAAACCTTTAAAAAGCTGAATCGGATGTCCGCCCGAAAATGGTATTTTCCAAACTCCGCTCGTGCCTTCGTTCAAACTCGCAATTGTCCCGCCAGTTACGAAATAAATAAATTCGCCGTCGGTTATGAGCGCGTTCGGATGATCTGTTTTTTCGGTCAAGGCAACAGCTTTTTGCCATTCGGGTTGTTTTTGAACTTGGGAACAGCCCAAAATCACGGCAAATAAACACATCAAAGGTAAAAATAGTTTTTTCATTTTTTTGTGTGATTCTCATCAATAATTCTCAGAAACAAATTGTTTGATTATTCAAATATTGAAAGAAACTTCAGATTTTTTCACCAATCCAAAAAACTGAAAAGCACGTCAATTCCGACTTCTGCGACATCTTCGGCATCAATCAAACTTTCTGAACTTTCAATCACCGCCGCGCTTGCCAAAACAACGGGCGCGATAAAAAGTTTCGAGATTTTTTCAGTTGTTAAATCAATTCCAAAAATTTGCTTTATTTTATCTTGCGCCAAAAATTTCTGTGGATTTCCTTCTGCCAAAATCGTAGTTCCGTCTGCGCCTTTTTCTTTCATAATCAAAACCCAACCGAGCAGAATCAGCAAAAATATCTGTCCGACTTTTCCCGCGTTCTCCGACATTTTCAACGCGACGAAATTTTCGGCAATTTTTGAATTATTCAGTTCAAAAACAACTAAATCTTCGCCATCAGCATTCTTCCAAGCGCGGTCAAAACTCGTCCAAGCCGTCTGTTCCCAAATGAACGATTCACTATCCGAAAGTTCGATTTTACCGTTGCGCGAAGCATCGAGTTTGATTTCCGCCAACGGCTGTTTCGTTTCGGCAATATAGATTTTAACGTCCTTAAAAGTCGCCGATTCTTGCGTCTTAAAAACAAAAATCCGATTACTTTTTACTGCGGCATCGGTGATTTTTCCGATGCCGTATTCTTTGTTTATAAAAGCAAATTCAGCCATAATCGTATCATTTAACGAAAGCCGAAAAACGCTTTTTTCCGCCGGATTTGCTTGCCAAAACATCTTGCTCATAATTGATTAATTTTGTTTGATTATATCGGGGTTTTCCTTTTGAATTTTGTCCGCTTTATCGCCGAGTTCTTTGGCTTCGGTGGTCATTTTCTTGACGTTTTCATTTATTTTTTCACGTTCTTTTTCATAATCCTGTTTGTTTTTCGTATCAATCAAGGCTTGCGGAATTTTTTTGAGTTCCGCCGCATAATCCGAACGCGATTTCATCTCTTTTGCCTTTGTTTCGAGATATTCTTTGTATTTCGGATTAACTTTTAATTTGCTTGCTTCATCAAATTTTTCACTCGCTTTTTTGAAATTTTCGCTCATCACATCATAAAGCGGAAAAAGTTCCTTACCGAAATCGCGCACTTTATCAACTTCGTCGTTGTTTTTTATGCCGTCAACCTTTTTGATAAATTCATCATATTTTTTCGACGCTTTATCAACATTTTCGTTCGCCGTAACAATAAAGTTGTTCGCTTCGGCAATAATTTCGTTCGCTTTTTTCGTTTCCAAACCATCGGAACACGCCAAACCAACCACAATTAAAACCAAAACCGCTAAAATACCTGTTACATTTTTCATCTTTTATTCTCCTGTTTTATGTAAATTTTTGTTTTGGGTTTTGCCGAATTTTATCTCTAAAAACACGACAACACAACCGTTTATTCTAATTTTTTTATCTTAGCCGCATCGAAGTATCGCCCGACACAACATTTTATTCTGCAAGATGTTTGTTAGTTTCGCTTTCGCTCATCGCTTTTCCTCAGCTTAAAACTTCGGTCAAATGACAGATTGAATTTTGTGCTTGCAATGCTTGTTCATTCATTTTTCGTGAACTTTTGATAAAGTCTTTCTGAAATTTCGTCTCGATTGCGGCAGCTTCGCTGAATCGCGCCGACGATTGGCGATATTTTCCGAACGCAATCAGCGAATGCCACAAAGCGATTTCTGCAAAATCGCGCTTGATGTTTTCGGATTGTGCGTCTGACGAAATTTCCTGCGCCGTTTCCGCATTAAATACTTCTTCTTCGGCTTCCGCCTGCAAACGCCGCGCATCTTTTTTGAGTGCGTTGGCGAGCCTGATTTCGGCACGATTTGCGCCGATTGCAGAAAAACCGTTCATTGCTAAAAATCCTTGAAAAAAATTAATTGCTTCCATCATTTCTAAAATTCATCCTCTTTATATTTAAATTCGTTTTTGAAAACTTTCGGTTCTGTCTGCCTTGCGATAAAATTTCAGCAAGCCTTTTTCCCGTGTTTTCTTCCCGACGAAATTCAATTTGCCAGAATTAAAGGTGAATGTCGTTCTTTTTTTGTGAAAATTTCGGTGAAAAAGGGTGAATAAAGGTTAAGTCGCTGATTCCTCAGCAGTTATGGAAATAAAAAACTTTTGTTTTTATGAATTCGGCGAGTTTAAACTCAACGGAAGCGGCTTGACAATGACCGCCGAACCCGAAGTTTCGCGGCAGATGCGCGGCAAGACAATTTCAAATATTGTTTTGTTGACTAAAAATAATGAGTGAAGTTTTATGGTTAAAGATTTTCCTAAACAGTTTAGAATTTATGGTTTATAGTTTAGAATTTTTGCTTAACTGTAAATTCTAAACTATAAATTATAAACTATTTAGGAGAAAAAAATGAGCAAAAGCATCGTTATGGATAAAGCACTCCCATTTGCTTTGAGAATCATCAAATTGAATCGTTTTTTGATAGAAGAAAAGCAAGAATACGTTCTCAGCAAGGAACTTTTAATAGCCGGAACACACATCGGCAAACATATCAAGGAAGCGATCAATGCCGAATCTCGTCAAACATTTATTCAAGAAATGGGCATCGCCAGACGACGCGCTTCAGAAACGGAATATTGGCTCGAACTGCTTTTTAACGCTGATTTATTAAACGAAAAACAATTTGATTCGATAGAAAACGACCGTTTGGAGATTTTTAAACTACTGACTTCTATTGTCAAAACTTCAAAAGAAAATGACTGAAATTTTAACCGAAAAACAAAATTCGATTTTAACCGTAACGCTAAATCGTCCCGAAAAACGCAATGCTTTGAACGATACTTTGATAAATTCGCTCAAAAACGAATTGAAAAACGCGAACGAAGACGAAACGCTTCGTGCCATCGTCATTCGCGGCGCGGGCAAAGATTTTTGTTCGGGCGCAGATTTGTCGGCGTTGCAAAAAATCGCCGAATCGGACGTTTTGGAGAATCTTTGGGACGCGGAAAATTTGATGGAATTATTTGCGCTGATTCGTAAAATAAAAGTTCCCGTGATTGCCGCCGTGCAAGGTCGCGCACTCGCCGGCGGTTGCGGACTTGCAACGGCTTGCGACATTGTTTTAGCAAGCAAATCAGCGCGTTTTGGTTATCCCGAAGTCAAAATCGGCTTCGTTCCGGCGATGGTGATGGCGATTTTGCGGCGCAATCTTTCCGAGAAAAAATCGTTTGAATTGCTCACGCAAGGTTTTGATTTTTCAGCCGTTGAAGCGTTGGAGATGAATCTAATCAATCGTGTTTTCGATGATGAAACTTTTGATGATGATGTGAAAAATTATGTTTCCGTCTATGAAAAAGTCTCGCGTTCGGCAGTCGTTTTGTCGAAAAAGTTGCTTTATCAAATGGATGGAATGGATTTTTACAAATCGCTCGAAACCGGCGCGGAAGTCAATGCAATCGCACGGCTGACGGAAGATTGCCAACGCGGAATTGCAAAGTTTTTGAAAAAAAATTGAATCCAATTAACTTTTTTTCGCGCAATATCTCTACAGTTTTCTGCATCAATAGAACAAATCTCGGATCATCTTTACTTCCGCTTTATGGTTATGTTTTCGCATTTTAACCGAGTTCGATTTGTCTTTCCTGCAAATATTTAAGCCGGTCGCGCAATTCTGCGGCTTGCTCAAATTTCATATTTTTGGCGGCTTGGCGCATTTCGCCTTCGAGTTGATTGATGGATTCTTTTAATTGTTTCGGCGAATATTCTTCAAAATCTTCGAAATTAAGCGGCACTTTGAAATAATCCGCTTCGTATGCCGTTACGAGCGTTGATTCGATTGATTTGATGATTGTTGTCGGCGTGATGCCGTGTTCTACGTTGTATTGTTCTTGAATTTTTCGTCGGCGTTCGGTTTCATCAATCGCAACCTTCATTGATTTCGTGATTTTATCGGCATACAAAATCGCTTTTCCGTCGGAGTTTCGCGCCGCCCGACCGATGGTTTGAATTAAACTTCTCTCGCTTCTCAAAAAACCTTCTTTGTCGGCATCAAGTATTGCAACTAAAGATACTTCGGGCAAATCTAAACCTTCGCGCAAAAGATTGATTCCGACTAAAACATCATAAACGCCGCGCCGCAAATCGCGCAAAACTTTGATTCTTTCCAACGTATCAACGTCCGAATGCAGATAATTGACTTTTACGCCGACTTCGGCGAAATATTCGCTCAAACTTTCGGACATTTTCTTGGTTAAAGTCGTTACCAAAACGCGCTCGTTGCGTTCGGTTCGATTGCGGACTTCATTGAGCAAATCGTCAATTTGCCCGCGCACGGGGCGAACTTCGACAATCGGATCTAAAAGTCCCGTCGGACGAATAACTTGTTCGATTATTTCGCCTGCGGTTTTTTCGAGTTCAAAATTTCCGGGCGTTGCCGAAACATAAATCGTCTGACCGCGAATCTCTTCAAATTCTTCAAACGAAAGCGGACGATTATCCATCGCCGACGGCAGACGAAAACCGTATTCGACAAGCGTTCCCTTGCGCGAACGGTCGCCTTTATACATCGCACCGAGTTGCGGCACGGTTTGATGCGATTCGTCAATCACAATCAGCGCGTTGGGCGGAAGATAATGCAACAAAGTCGGCGGCGGTTCGCCGGGCAGTTTTCCGGTCAAATGGCGCGAATAATTTTCGATTCCGCGACAAAATCCCATCTCTTTAATCATTTCGAGATCATACATCGTCCGTTGATGAAGCCTCTGCGATTCGACGATTTTGCCTTGTTTGATTAACTCTTCTTCCCACCAAACGAGTTCGTCTTTGATAGTTTTCAATGCTCGTTTGATTGTGCCTTTCGACATTACATAGTGCGTTTTCGGATAAATCGGCAGGCGCGATTCGTGCTTGAATTTAACTTCGCCGAGCAACGGATCAATCGTATAAATTCCTTCGATTTCGTCGCCCCAAAATTCGATTCGATACGCTAAATCCTGATACGACGGATAAATTTCGACGACATCGCCGCGCACGCGAAAATTTCCGCGTGCAAATTCGACATTCGAGCGTTCATACTGCAATTCGACGAGCTTTTTCAGCAGTTCTTCGCGCTTCATTTTTTGTCCCGGCTCGATAAAAAGCAACATTCCGAAATAAGCGTCCGGATCGCCGAGACCGTAAATGCACGAAACCGATGAAACGACAATCACATCGCGCCGTTCAAAAAGTGCGCGAGTCGCTGAAAGGCGCAAACGATCAATTTCTTCGTTAATCGTCGCTTCCTTTTCGATATACAAATCCGCCGCCGGAACATACGCTTCGGGCTGATAATAATCGTAATATGAAACAAAATATTCAACCGAATTTTCAGGGAAAAACGTCTTAAATTCTTGATAAAGCTGTGCCGCCAAAGTTTTGTTATGTGCCAAAACCAATGTCGGACGCTGTGTTTTTTCGATAACGTGAGCAATGGAAAAAGTTTTTCCGCTGCCCGTAATACCCAAAAGCACTTGGTTTTTCGTGCCATTATCAATATTTTCGACGAGTTTTTCGATAGCTTGCGGCTGGTCGCCTTTCGGTTGATATTCAGAAACGAGTTTGAACTTCATTTCTAAATTTTACCTTGAAAATTCGCCGAATGCACGATGAGAAATGACAAAATATTTCATCTATGAAACATCAGACGATTTGGGATTTAGGATTTGGGATTGCGGATTATTTGAAATGTAGAAATTAAAGCCGAAATCCGAAATCTCAAATCTCAAATCTCAAACGGATTTATTTTCTGCTTTCGTGAATTAAATTCTCATACCGTAAATTAATTTCATCGGCTCTGGCGCGGTGTATGGCAGTAAAAACTTCGCTGTCTGAAGGACGAAAAGCACGAAGCATTATTTGCCTCGAGCGGATAATTCCTTTGGCATCAATAACAACAATTGCGCGGGTAAATGAAATCGGAAAAAGCCAATGAAAACTAAAGGTTCGCGTAACGCTTTTATCAACATCGGCAAGCAGCGGCAGCGGCAATTTGTGTTGCACGGCAAATTTTCGATGTTGGCTGGTCGTGCCGGGCGAAACGCCGACGACAACCGCTTTCGTTTCCAAATATTTTTCCCAATTATCGCGGACGGAACACAGTTGTTTTGTGCAAACAAGGGTTTCGTCTTTCGGATAAAATAGCAGCGCAACGACTTTTCCAAGATGTTCTGACAAACACCAATCCGCGCCGTTTTCTGTTTTGAGCCGAAAATTCGGAGCTTTCGCACCGACTGCCACCGAAACGGTATCAGCCAAACTTTGTTGCAGGAGTTCGTTCATAAAGTTTTTAAGCTAAAACTAAACCAATTTCTTTTATCGTTTCATCAACTTCTTTGTGAACTTCTTCGGGTAAAGAATTTTTTTCCAAAAGGCTGTAAAGTCCTTCCAAAGCATTCGGTTCTTTGGTAATTTTGATAATTTGTAAAATCGCTTTTCTGACATTTAAAACTTCGTGAGTTTTGAGAGCCTCGAAAACTTCGCGTGTTTCTCCCGCACGAAGCAAAAGCGCGACTAATGCGGCGGCTTCGTAAGCGGCGGTTTTATCTGTGTGCGCCAAACGGTCGAACGAGCGTTTAACTAAATCGGCTTCGATTGCCGCCCGCGCCGATTGCCGCATTTTAAACTCATCGCCCGATTCGGAAATTCTTGTCCAAGCGTCAACGCGGTCAAAACTCAGACGGAAAAGTCCGCGTGCCGCCGCCGCTCGAACTTCGCGTGTCGGATCGGCGCAAGCCAATAAAATCGGCTCGAAACAAGATTCGTGATCGAATTCGGTTAAAGTTGTTACGGCTTTCGAGCGTAAATTAGAAGAAAGATCATACAACGCAATTTGCGACAGCGATTCGACGGAATTTCTGGTTTTGAATGCCGCCAAAATTCGCAAAGCAAGGTCGCGGACGCTTTCGTCTTCTTCGTATTCATCCTGAACTTGCTCGATAGCACTCATCAAGGCTTGATCATTTGAAAGCGGTAACGGCTCGAAAGGTCTGGTCAGTTCGATTTTTTCGATTCGCGC
>JANNYB010000068.1:0-24673 GCA_031409875.1 Acidobacteriota bacterium
CTGACAAGTAGTTTTTAGATGCGAATAATATAATCCGCATTAAACTAAAAATCAACGACATTCGGCGGTTTGGCTTGTGAATAACGGCGGGTTTGCGGTTTAATAAAAGAAATGCGGACAAAATGTCCTAAGTTCCAAAACAATGAAACTAATTCTCGAAAGACAAATCCAATTAGCCTTTATCTTTGCTTTATTGTTACTTTTGACGCTCGGTTTTTTTGCCTATCGAAGTTCAAATGCGATGAATGAAGCATTAAAGTGGGAAAAACACACTCAGGAATCTTTGTTGAAACTCAACGATATACTTATTTTAATAACGGATGCCGAAACCGGCGGACGCGGATTTGTCATTACCGGCAACGAATCTTATTTAGAGCCTTTCAATGCGGCTAATCAACAGATCAGTCAAAATTTATCAAATCTGCGCGGACAATTGGCGGACAATCCGAAACAATCGGCGGAAATTACAAAACTCGAAAATTTGATCTCGCAGAAACTCGATTTTATAAAAGCTAATAACGAAATTCGGCGAAATCAAGGATTGGAAGAAGCAAGTAAGCGCATTACGAGTGGAACGGGCAAAGCGTTGATGGACGAGATTCGTCTTTCCATCGGGAAAATGAAGGTCGAAGAAACCAATCTTTTGAAAAAACGCGAAGACGATTTGACCGATAGCATCGGCAACACTTTGTTTTTATTAGCTTTCGGGACGATTGTCGGCATCGTGTCGTTGGGTTTGGCAAATTTTGCGGTTTATCGGTCAGTCGGAAAATTACGCCACGCAGAAGAGAAAATCAGCGTTGCTAATCAAGATTTAGAAAAGCGCGTTGCATCGAGAATTCAGGAACTTTCAGCGAAAAACGAAGAATTAAAAGAGCAAATAAAACAGCGCGAACAAGCTGAATATCGCCGCCGCGTCGCGCTCGAAGCCGGAAAGTTGGGAACTTGGACATTAGATTTGAAAACTAATAAGGCGGAAATTGACGAACGAAGTATGTCGCTGTTCGGACTCGCCACGGAAGAATTTGACGGTTCACGCGAAAAGGCGTTTAGCCGCATCCACCAAGAAGATTTCCCGACGGTTGAAGAAATGTTTCAAAAATCACTCGCCGAACGCAAAAATTTCGATGCCGAATTTCGCGTTTTGATGGCGGATGGCACGACTCGTTGGAATAATTGCACGGGACAACCTTTGTTTGACGAAAACGGCGAACTTTTTCAAATTATTGGCAATTGCCGCGATGTTACGGAAAGCAAACTAAGCGAAATGGCTTTGCGACACGGCAAAGAACAGACCGATTTTTATTTGGATGTCGCCGAACTCGGTGTTTGGAGTTTGAATTTAGCTGACCACACAGCGACTCGTTCGCTACGCCACGACCAAATTTTCGGCTATCAGGAACTTTTGCCCGAATGGACATACGAAATGTTTCTCAACCACATTTTGCCCGAAGACAAGGAAATGGTTGCCGAAAATTTCCGCATTGGACTAGAAAACGGAACGGATTTGGATATTGAAACGAGGATTCGGCGGGCAGATGGCGAAATTCGTTGGATTTGGGTGCGCGGACAAGTCTTGGGCGAAGGCGGCATATTAGCGCAAATGCTCGGCACGGTTGCCGACATCACCACGCGCAAAGAAGCTGAAAAAGAGCGCGAAGAATTACATAACCGCGAAAAAATCGCCCGCAAAGAAGCCGAAATTGCCAACCGTATGCGCGACGAATTTCTCGCCACCGTTTCGCACGAACTTCGCGCTCCGCTCAATTCGATTTTAGGTTGGGGACGAATTTTAGAAAAAGGAAATGTTGACGCGAAAACAACCGAAAAAGCCATCAGCACCATTGTCCGCAACGCCGAATCACAAAATCGTTTGATTGAAGATTTACTGGATGTTTCGCGGATTATTTCGGGCAAATTGCGGCTCGAAGTCATTAGCGTTAAACCGATTAACATAGTCGAAACGGCAATTGAAACCATTCAACCAGCGGCGCAAGCAAAAGGAATTACGCTGGAAATAAAGGAAACTTCGGATGTCAGCCATATTTCGGGCGACCCGAATCGGCTTCAACAAGTTATTTGGAATTTGCTCTCGAACGCCATCAAATTTACACCCAACGGCGGCAAAGTCAGCGTCGAAATCAAGCGCACCAACGGCGATGCGGAAATCAGCGTAAAAGATACGGGTGTCGGCATCAACCCAGAATTTTTGCCGCACGTTTTCGAGCGTTTTCGGCAAGCCGACGCTTCGAGCATCAGAAAATTCGGCGGACTCGGACTCGGTTTGGCAATCGTCCGCCATCTTATCGAGATGCACGGCGGCACGGTTCGCGCCGAAAGTGCGGGCGAAAATAAGGGATCGAGTTTTATAATCCGGTTGCCCGTGATAACCGCACCGACCAAAGAAGAAAGTGAGATTCGGGAAACATTAAACCAGAAAAACCAAACATCCATTGAAACCCTAAAACTCGACGGACTTTTGATTTTGATAGTTGACGACGACGAAGATACGCGCCAACTTTTAACCCAATCTTTAGCCTTTCACGGCGCAAGTGTTATTTCAGCGGATTCAGCCGAAAATGCGCTCACGCAACTCGAAGAAAAAAATCCCGATGTCTTAGTTTCCGATATTGGAATGCCCGACGAAGACGGATATTCGTTGATTCGCCGTGTTCGCGTCTTGCCAAACGAACAGCACCGAAACATTCCGGCAATCGCTTTGACCGGTTTCGCCCGCGCCCAAGACCGAATGCGTGCGCTTTCCGCCGGCTTTCAAAATCACGTTTCAAAACCCGTCGAACCCGACGAATTAGCCACCGTCATCGCAAGTTTAACCGGACGATTGCAGATTAAAAATTTCAATGAGAAATGAGAAGTGAAAAGCAAATCAAGGATAATTTGGCTTTTGCAAACACTCACTTCTCATTTTTAAATTTTTACTTTCTTTCCGCTGTTCGTTTTCTGATTTCGTCTAAACTGTCGTCAACCAAAAGTTCACTATTTTCAAAAACCGTTCGCAGTTGTGAATTTTCGGCGGAAATTGTTTCGACATCTTCGAGTTTGACGGTTTTGTATTCGCCGTTTTCGTCTTTTATCAAATCCAATCTTCCGCGTTTGCTGTTTTTGCCCGCGTCGGTTATCGGCTGTTTATAAACTTCGATGAGTTTGCCATTTGAAACAATCGCCGAACATTTATAAGCAAATCTCAAAGTATCGCGGTCAATCTTTTGCAAAAGCGCACCGCCGATTCCAAAAGCAATGTTTGAAGCAGAAAAACCTTCGTTTTTCAATCTCTGCAAAATCGCGTGAATAGATTGTTCATTCACACCGTCGCCTTGAATTATGCGGACGTTTTTCAAAACTTTGTAGCCTTTTGAATTTATCGTTGTGCCGAATTTTTCGCCCAAAATCTGCGCCACACGCGAAACAACCTCGATCGGTTCGCCCGAATCGGGACGAATCACAATCGTCGCGCCCGAATCAATTACTTCTTGTTTTAACTGTTCGCCCCAGATTTTTTCAACCGCTTCGTAAATATTCCAAGAATCCGAAACAATCGCCACCAAAGCATTCGGCTTGGCAAATTGGCGAAGCATATTGCGATACGCTTCAATTTCGTTTTCGCGTCCCCAACTCGTAATCGTTGAATGCTCCGCCGCCGGAATTGAAAATCCCGCCATTTCGCAATTGTAAAATTTGCGATGAAGAAGCAACGAAGCCATCGTGTCAGTTCCCATAAAATTGACGAGATGCGCTGCGCCGCCAATTGCCGCCGTTTCTTGCGAAGAAACGCCGCGAGAACCGAAATCGTGAACCTTAAAACCGATTTCCGCGTCCGCGTCATCAGCCGTTTCTTGCAAAAATTTATAAACATCGCGCTTAATGTGCCAACTTTGCGTCGCAACTGTGCAAGGATACCAAATTCGCATCAGTTGAGTTTCAAACCAACTCGTCAGCCAAAAAAATTCCGCGTCCGTATTTTCAACCGTCATCATCACATTACGAAGCGGCACAACCGAACCTTCAGCCACCGCACGAACGCGCAGAGGCATCTTTCCGCCGTGTTTTTTGATAAGACTGCTCCAACCTTGATAATTAAAAGGCAAGCCGTGAGCGGTGATTACTTCACGCGCTTCTTCGACCATTTCCAGCGTAAAATTTTCAAGAAAATAACGCTTCAAAACATATTGCAACCCGAAAAAAACGGTATGCTCCCAATCGCGCTCGCTCCCGCGAGATTCGAGATAAGAATGCACCAATTCCGTTTTCGGCGGATATTGCAGCCAATGCGAAGATTTGTAACTGTCTGTGTCAATTATTCTATTTATTTCAAACATTTTATTTTATTCTCCTAATTTTCGGTTTTCTTCCTGAAAACCTAATTTTTTTGAACCACATAGGAACATAGAAAACATAGAAAAAAACTTATGTGTTCTATGTTTCTATGTGGTTAATTATTCATCCAAAAACTTCCACAAAAGCATTAAAAACTTTCTTTGTCGGCGTTCTATCGTAAATCGCTAAAACAAGGCGCTCAAAACAATTTGCAAATTCTCCCGTGAGCAAATCTTTGAAAATCCGCGCAATCATCGGCGGATCGTTTTGGAAAACTCCACAACCCCACGCGCCTAAGATTAGCGTTTGATGTTTTTCCCGATTGGCGATCCACAAAAATTTTCGCGCCCGTTCCGTGTTCACAGATTTGATCAGATGAACATTTTGCGGTTCTTTTTGGTTGATAACTCCGGCATTGACGGCAGGCGAAGTCAGAAACGAAACCGTGTAAGGTTTTTGCGTCAAACTTCCATCATCGTTGCGAAAAACCGGAACTAGCGGCGAATAAATCATCCAATCCGAATACAGACAAGATTTTTGCCCGCGATTATACTGATACATTTCAAAATTCGCCGTCAAACACGGATACAACGACGACGAACGCGCCAGAGATTCTTCCTGCGCTTGTGCGCCGCCGAGAAAACCGCCGCCCGGATTTTTTGCCGAAGCGAAATTTAACACGAACGGATTCGCGTTTTCGGTTTCCTTGCAAGTCCGTTTCGCCGCTTCGAGCGTTGTTTCGTCCGTTAATTCAAATCGCGTTGATATTTCGTTTTTCGCCAAATCAAACTCGTCGGGAAAATCTTCCGTCCGAAAAAGTTTTGTATTTTTCACGGCATTATCAGTTTCGTTTTCAATTGAAACCGTTTCGCCGAGATTGTTTTGATAACTTCCCGTTTCAATTACTTGCAAAGTTCGTCTTGCAATTTCTTTTCTATCCATTTTTTTTACCTCTTTCGGTTTTCTACACGAAAACCTATTTTTTAGCCACAGAGAACACAAGAGCGCAAAGAGATTTTTCTCGGAGTTCTCTGTGTTCTCTGTGGCGAATTTTCCTAAAAACCAATGAAATGACGAATTATCGAGTAATGATCCTCGAAAAATTCTTCTTCTTTTTCGCCCAATGCCGATAATGGTAACCAGAAGGCTTTTGCCGCGTCGTCGCCGCCTTTTACTTTTGGTAAGCCGTCTTTTAAGTTTGATTCGAGTTCGATGAAATAGGCGAAAGTTACGGTTCTGCCGCGTTGACTGCGTTCGGGATGATCGAAAACGTGGGACGTTTTGATGCTTCCGCGCAAAACTTGTGCGGGAACTTTTATTTGAGTTTCTTCTTTTAATTCTTTGATTGCGTTGTCTTCGAGCGTCATATTGCTTACCAGAAATCCGCCGGGAAGCGCGAGCAAACCTTTGCCCGGTTGGTGTCCGCGACGAATGACGAGAATATGTCCGCTTTGCACGACAACTGCGTCCGTTGTTAAAAAAACAGGTTCGTAAGGCACGCCGACAAAGCGCGTGTCGGCTTTGTATTTTTGCAGATATTCAAATTCGCGTTGCAAGTTCGCAAAATCTTCCGTCTGCTTGAAAACATTGAGCGCGGCAGAAACTTGCGTCGGCAGAAACTCTTTCCAATCAACACTTTCCGTAAAATATTTTTCGCGTATCAGCGAAGCGTTCAAATTCAAAAGTTTTTTATCCGACGAGTAAAATTCCTCAAAATTCCATTGCGGAAAAAGATTCAAATAATAAGAACTGCGGTCTTTGAAAAAGCCGACGATTGAAATTTTCGCGGTTTCCTGTTCTTCGGCAACTTCGGCGACGATGTTTTGAACTTCCGCAGTCCAAACGTGGTCGTTATACGGATAATCGCGGACGGCGCGGAAAATCAGACGGTTTTCCTCTTGTGGAAAACATCTGCGGATAATTTCTTCGCGCATTGCGGGCGTAAAAGGATTTTTCACGTCGGACGCACTTCGCGCCGAGCCAAGTATGATTATGACTTTTTCGGCTAACGCTAAACTGTGTTTGATTAAATTTTGGTGTGCTAAATGGAATGGCTGAAATCGTCCGATGACAATTCCGAAATCGTATTTTTTATTCATTTTTCTCAACACTCTCCGTGTTCTAAATTTTCACCGTTCAATCCGAACGGCTACACTTCTTACAAAAACATAATACGCCGAAATTTTCAAATCGGTTCAGATAAATTTTACGATTGATTTCAATTATCTTTTTTCAATCCGCATTTTCATTCCGTATTTCGAGCGTAAAGTAATCATTGGTTGAAGCGTAATTTTTTGTTCCGGCATAAGATTCAATTTCCAATTTCTGCCCAAAATCGCCAGCAATAAAACGCCTTCCATCCACGCGAAATTTTCGCCGACGCAGTTTCTTACGCCTTTGCTGAACGGGAAATAGATAAATTTGTTTCCGGCTTCTTTAATCGAAAGTTTTTCCCATCGTGCGGGTTGAAACTCATCGGGATTTTCCCAAAAACGCGCGTCGCGGTGCATCACATATTGACTCGCCAAAACTAGAGATTTCGGCGCAATTTTATAGCCGTTAAATTCGTGCGGTTCGGTTGCCAAACGCCCGACAGTCCACGCCGGCGGAAAAAGGCGCATTGATTCCGCCAAGATTTGTTCGGTAAATTTCAAACGCGGATAATCTTCGGGCGTGATTTGATTTTTGCCTAAAATTTCGTCGAGTTCGGCGTGAAATTTCTGTTCGATTTCAGGGTTTTGCGACAGCAGATAAAACGTCCAAGTCAGCGCGTTTGCCGTTGTTTCGTGTCCGGCAAGAAAGAGCGTCAAGGCTTCGTCGCGCACTTGTTTATCGGTCATTGCGTTGCCGGTTTCTTCGTCCTGCGCCATCAACAGCATCGAAAGCAAATCGCCTTTATCTTCGCGCGTTTGGCGGCGTTCGTCAATGATTTTATAAATTACTTCGTCCAAAGTTTTTCGCGCATTTTTCAATTTTCTGAGCGGCGGCAACGGCAATATTTCGAGATATTCGGAAAACGGCAAAAGTATAAAATTAAAAGCCGAAACAATCGTTGTCATCGCCGTGCCGATTTCGTCCGCGTCGTCTTCGACATTCGCGCTGAACAGAGTTTTGCCGACAATCCAAAGCGTCAAACGCATCATTTCTTTGTCAATATCGCGCTCGTCGCCGTCGCGCCATTCGCCTGACATTTTTTCGCCGAATTCAATCATCGCTTTAGCGTATTCGGCAATTCGCGTCCGATGAAAAGCAGGCTGAATCATTCGGCGTTGGCGCAGATGAAATTCCTTCTCGCTCGTCAACAAACCTTCGCCCAAAAGACTTTTAGCGCGTTGCAGAGCGCGACCTTTGACGAATTTTGAATGACTTGTAACGAGCAAATCGCGGATTAAGTCGGGATGATTTATCAAATAGACCGGAATTTTGCCGATTCTGAAAGTTGAAATATCGTCGAGTTTAGACATTTTCGTCAAAAATTCGGTCGGAGCTTTGCGGAACGAACGAAAATGTCCGCCAATCCAATCAGACGGAACAGTCGGCGGCGAATTTTGCGGTTGTGATTTCATAGATTGATTTTAGCAAAAGAATTTAATTATCCACAGATGAACACAGATAAACACGGATGAAATAAGAAATAAAATCTGTGTTCATCTGTGTTCATCTGTGGATAATTTCTCTTTCTCTTTTAGAAATTTTCTTGCAAAACTGCTATTTTAGATGTTATGTCAGAAGCAAAAGCGAAAAAAATCAAACCGGACATCCGCGCGATTACGCGCCTCGTGCCGCCAAGCGGCAATCTCGTGCAAGGTCAATCGGAACTGCCGATTAATCCCGAATTAGCAAAACACGCGGCGGAAATTATTGCCGCGAGCCAGAATCATTACGGCGGTTCGGAAGGCGACGCGCACTTAAGAAAAGCCGTTGCGGAAAAGATTAAAAAATATAACGGAATCGAAGTTGATGTTGATGCCGCGCCGCTCGAATTAATGATTACAAACGGCGGAACAGGCGCGTTAATCGGCATTGCCCAATCGTTTTTGCGCGGCAACTCCGCACTCGTTTTCGAGCCTTATTATCCGTATCACCGCAAAATTTTAGAAGAATTCGGCAGCAAAACCGAAACTTTTGAACTCGATGCAAATCTGACGTTTGAAAAAGACGCGCTGATGGAAAAATGCAAACATTTGAAAAATCGCATTGAATTCCCGCTCAAAGCGATAATCGTTTGCACGCCCGCAAATCCGTCGGGAAAAGTGATGACGCAAACCGAACTCGAAGCAATTGCCGACGTTGCCAAAGAATTAGATTTGATGGTCGTTTCGGATGAAGTTTATGAACATTACGTCTATGGCGAAAATCCGCATATTCCGATTGCGACGTTGCCCGATATGTGGGAACGCACCGTAACGGTCAATTCGTTTTCAAAATCGTGGAACATTTCCGGCTGGCGTTTGGGCTATGCTTACGGCGCAGGAAATCTCGTTGCGCCGATAAATAACGTCGCCAACATCGTCAATGTTTGTCCGGCAACGCCGCTTCAATCCGCGCTATCTAAAGTCTTGATGGCAGACGAAAATTATTACGACAATTTACGCGATAAATTCACTGCCAAACGCCGACTTTTCAGCGAAGGTTTAACCGATTTAGGCTTTAAAATTTACGATTCCGGCTCGGCATTTTATCTTTGGGCGCGAATTCCCGAACAATTCGACGATGCGATAAAATTCAATGAATTGTTAATGCAAAACGGTGTCGGCGCAACTCCGGGCGGCGCGTTTGCCGATTCCGACGATTGGGACGCATTTATGCGAATCTGCATCGCCCGCGAAGATTCCATTTTAGAAGGCGCAATGGATAAAATCAGAAGCGTTTTGAGGTAAGTTTATGATTCAAACGGCAGAACAATTTATCGAAAATTTACGCGCTTTGCCGAAAGTCGAACGCGAAAAAATTTATAATTTAATTAAAATTGAAGAAAAAAAATCGAACGGACGGAAAGAAGATTGGCGAGAGAAGGAAAGAAAATTTCAACTTTCCTTAAAATGGATTGACGAACATAGAAAAGAATTTGACGGAAAGTTTGTCGTTTTGGAAGGCGATAATTTAGTTGCTTGCGGCGACGATTCCAAAACCGTTTATGAGGAAGCGCGGACAAAAGGTTATAAAAGTCCGTTTTTAACAAGAATCACCGCTGAAGATTTGCCGTTCGGAGGTTGGTGAATGGCTGAAAGTTTAGAATTTGATGTAGTTCATCAATACAGTATTTACAAAGTCGGCATTACGGTTGATGCAACTTTGCAAAATGGTGATTTTTCGGTTGATATTAATGCCAAAATTGATACCGGCTCGACATATTGCATTTTTGAAAAGCATTACGGCGAACGACTCGACCTCGATATTAAAAGCGGAAATCCGGTAAGAATCAGCACCGCAGGCGCGAATTTCCGCGTTTTCGGACACGAATTAACTTTAACGGTTCTCGGCATCGAAACATTTTCAACCGTGTATTTTGCCGAAGACGAATCTTTCAATCGCAATGTTTTAGGCAGAATCGGTTGGCTCGACCGTGTAAAATTGGGTTTAATCGAACAAGAAGGAAAATTGTTTCTGAGCAAATACAGCGAATAATATGAAAAAAATATCAGTCTTTTTAATACTTTTAAGTTTTCTAATCAATGCACTTCCGGCGTTTGCCGATGAAGGAATGTGGACGTTTGACAATCCGCCTTTGAAGCAGTGGAAAGAGCGTTATAATTTTGAACCGTCGCAAGAATGGCTCGATCATTTGCGGCTTGCTTCCGTGCGGCTCGAAGGCGGTTCGGGCAGTTTTGTTTCAGCGGACGGGTTGATTATTACAAATCATCACGTTGCCAGCGGGCAGATTGCGAAACTTTCGACGAAGGAAAAAGATTTGATAAAAGACGGCTTTTATGCCAAGTCGAAAGCGGAAGAATTGAAAACGCCCGATATGGAAGCGAATATTTTGATGTCGTTTGAAAATGTTACGGAAAAGGTTCAATCCGCCGTCAAAGCGGGCGCAAGCGATAAAGATGCAAACACTCAACGCCGCGCTGCGATTTCGGCAATCGAAAAAGAATCAACCGAAAAAACCGGCTTGAAAAGCGATGTCATTTCGCTTTATAACGGCGGCGAATATTGGCTTTATCGTTTCAAAAAATACACGGACATTCGCCTCGTTTTTGCGCCCGAAGAGCAAATCGCGTTTTTCGGCGGCGATTACGATAATTTTACATATCCGCGCTACAATCTCGACATCACATTTCTTCGCGCTTACGAAAACGGCGTTCCGGCAAAAACGCCGCATTTTTTGACTTGGTCGGAAACCGGAGCGAGCGATGGCGAATTTGTTATCGCTTCGGGAAATCCCGGTTCGACGGCGCGGCTTTTGACCGTTGCACAATTAAAATATCAGCGCGACACAGGAAATCCTTTGCAGAAAAAGATTTGGGAAACGCAACTTTTCGCGCTTCAAACTTACGCCAAACGCGGCGCGGAACAAGACCGCCAATCAAACGGCGCGATTCGTTCGCTGAACAATTCGCTCAAGCGTTTAACAGGACAACAAGAAGGCTTGACGAATCCGCGAATGTTTGCGCGAAAGGAAAAAGAAGAGCTGGATTTGAAAGCAGGTTTGGCGAAAAATCCGTCGCTTGAGAAAGAATATTTGCCGGCTTGGGCGCAAATCGAAAAAATTTATGCTGATTTGCCGATGATGGCAAAACGCCGTTCTTTTTCAACGCTTTCGCCGTCGCGTCTGGCTTCAATCGCTTCGCTTTTAGTGCGTTACAGCGAAGAAATCAAGAAGCCGAACGCCGAGCGTTATCCCGAATTCAGCGATGCGCGGCTCGAAAGTTTCAAATCAAATTTGCTTTCACCTGCGCCGATTTATACGGAAATGGAAGAAGTTTTGTTGACCGCGTGGCTTGAAGAAGCGCGTAAAACCTTAGGCAAAGACGATCAGTTTATCAAAGCCGCGCTCGGCGATTCCGAACCTTCGGAAGTCGTCAAACGCGCAATAAACGAAACGAAATTGAAAGACGTTGCGGAAAGAAAAATCTTGTTTGAAGGCGGCGCAGATTCGATTGCGAAATCAACCGATCCGATGATTATGCTGGCACGTCGCGTCGAACCGATTATCCGCGAGCTTCGCGCTTGGAACGAAGAAAAAATAGTTTCGGTTGAAACGAGTGCGGGCGCGAAAATCGCTAATGCGCGTTTTGCCGTCTATGGCAGAACGATTTCGCCCGATGCGAATTTCAATCTGCGAATGGCTTACGGCAAAGTCAAAGGTTATGACGAAGATACGACGCTCGTGCCTTATAAAACGACATTTTACGGACTTTATGACCGCGCCGAAAGTTTCGGTGAAAAATCGCCGTTCGATTTGCCTGCACGTTGGCGCGACGGTCGAAACAAATTGAACTTGGCAACGCCGTTTAATTTTCCGTATTCGGCAGATACCATCGGCGGAATGAGCGGTTCACCGATTATTAATCGCAAAGCCGAATTCGTCGGAATAAATTTTGACAGCAACATCCAAAAACTTTCAAATCGCTATTGGTATATCGAAGAAGACGAAGGTTCACGCGCCGTCGGCGTTCACAGCGCGGGAATTCTCGAAGCCTTGCGAAAACTCTACGAAGCAGGCGATTTGGCGAAGGAATTAACCGGAAAATAAGCGTTCAGAGTTCAAACTTTAGTTTGCTGAAAACCGCGAGCGAAGCAAAGCGGTTTTCACTTCGATTAAAATTCGAGGTAATTAATGCTGTGCAACCGCTTTGCTTCGCTCGCGGTAACAAACTAAAGTTTGAACTCTGAACGCTGATTCGGAAAATTTCTTCAAAATTCTTGATGCGCCGTTTCAAAAATCAGCCGAAAACCGATATTTAATCGAACAAGGTTTGCGTTTATGTGTAAATCTCTTCAATAATCTATATCTCGGCTTATGGACGCGGCGCAAAACGCGCTGGATTTTAGACGCACCTTTCGTTACGTCGCAAGCCGCAGATTGCGTTCCATAAATGGACATTAAACCGTTAAGAACAAAAGACTTTAAAGAATTCAGCACACGCCTTCAGGAACTCGAAGGCGCGGCGGAGTATCCTTACGGCGATGATTTTTTCAAATTAAATCACGGCGAAAACTATTTCGCGTTTTTCGAGCGTTTGGGCTTGCCTGTCTGTCACGTTGCCACGGAAGAAAACCGCATCATTGCTTGCGCGGTGGGAATTTTGCGGACTTTGCGCGTTGAAAACGAAATTTTCAAGGTTTGGTATCTGTGCGATTTGAAAATTCATCCCGATTTTCAAGGACGGCAAATCACCACGAAACTTTTTACGAAAAATCTGGCGCGAAATTACCTGAAATGTTCGCGCGGCTACGCAATTTCGATGAATCCGGCAAATGGTAAAAATCCGGTCGTCAGATTAGTTCAGCGTCTGCCGCAAGTCCCGATTGAGTATGCCGGACAATTGAATTTTTACAGTTTTGATGAAATGAAAGCTGCCGGAATTCATCAAGATTTGCAGGCGAAGCTCGGAAAAATTTCTTATCTTTCACTGGCGGGGAAAAAAGATTTGATTATGAAAAGCACGGGCGAGCGACTGCCGCTTTTTCATATTCAACACGGTGCAATGGCGGCAAACGGCGCGGAAAAACCTTCGGAAAAAGGAACTTATATGATTTGTGCCGAAGCCGAAACCGACTTGGACAAAATGCTCAAAAATCATTTTCCGGTTTCCGCCACCGCCAGTATTTTATCGCATCGAATGAAGCCGAAGGATTGGAATTTTATTTTGACCAGTGATATTTAATTTACAATAATTTTTGTGAAATTCTCGTAGATTTATGCTGCAAACCGATTTATTTTTGAAGGCTGAAATAAAACTTTATTACGACCTTTACGTCCCTGAAAATTTGGAAAAACCTGCGCCGCTTTTGATTGCGGTTCACGGTTATGGAGCGCATAAACGCTATATGATGCGCGAGGCGCGAGTTGTTGCGCCGGAAAATTTCGCGGTTGTTTCAATTCAAGCTCCGCATCAGCATTTTCGCCCGACTGACAACGGTTTTAAAATCGGTTTCGGGTGGCTGACCGATTACAAACCGGACGAATCAATTCCATTGCATCACAATTTTATTTTAGAAATTATCGAAAATTTGCGAAGCGAAAACGTGATTGATATGGACAGAATTTATCTATTCGGATTTTCGCAAGCGTGTGCTTTGAATTTTCGATTTGCTTTTACGTTTCCATCGCTTTTGCGCGGAATTATCGGCGTTTGCGGCGGAATTCCGGGCGATTTGGAAACCAACGAACTTTACAAACCTCTGCCCGCAGACGTTTTCTATCTTTATTCGACGGACGACGAATTTTATCCGCTCGATAAATACGAAATGTTTAAGCAAAAACTGAAAAAGCGTCTGAATATTTTCACTTCAAAAGCCTACGAAGCGAAACACGAAATCACCGAAGAAATGCGCGAAGATATAAAGATTTGGCTTGGCGGAAGGTAGATCTAATTACGAATTACGAATTTCAAATTACGAATTACGAATTAAAGAAAAGATTTCCGTAATTCGTAATTCGTAATTCGTAAATTTTACTGACCAAAGCGATATGTTGTGAATTGCGAATCCATTCTCGCGTCTTGTCCCGTGCTGAATAGGAACATACAAGAATCGTCCGTGTAATCCATAAAGTTGGTTATCGGGTCGTTTCCGGGTTTGTTCGCGCAGGAATTGCGTCCGGTCGGACAACCGAAAGCGGCAGATTTTTCCGCTGGTGTATCGCTGACAAAATCGCCGTTGCCGTTACAACCGCCTTGGAATGTGTGATATAAGCCCATCCAATGTCCGACTTCGTGCGTGCCTGTGTCGCCGAGATTATACGGCGCGGCAGTTCCGCCCGGAAGCGAACTGAAAAGCAAAACTACGCCATCTCTGAGCGGTGAACTGTTGTAGCTCGAAGGAAATGTCGCGTAACCCAAAATACCGCCCGAAGGATTGCAGGAGTAGATGTTTAAATCGTCCGCCGTGCCTTGGTGCAGAGCATTTTTCATTGCTGTTTCGCTCGAACCGTAGCAACCGTTATACCACGTTGAATTGGTTGTGTAATCGGTCGAAACTAGATTGAACGTCCAACCCCACGAAGAAAAAGCATTATTCAAAACAGTCATTTGGCTGTTAATCGCCGAAGTTGAAAGACTGCCTTGCGATGCGCTCGTGCCGCTGCGGACAACGTGGAAATAGACGTTAATTACACCGCCCGTAACGCTTGAAGTCGTTGTTCCATTGCGCTTTTGTCGCGTTTCAAAATCGCGCTCGGCGGCTTCGATGCGTTGACCGTTATGATCGGTCGCGCACATTCTTTCGCCTTTGGAAATCGTCACGCGGCTGTTTGCGTCATCGGCTTCAGTAATTATTACTTCGGCTTCGGTTGTGTGTTGAACTGTTAAAAATGCAAACGCCGAGATGATGGCGAATGCAGTTAAAATCAAAAAATTTTTCATTTGTCGGTAGAATCTCCTTAGAAATTTAATTTAGTATTTAGGAAAACGGATTAGTATAAAAACCGACTCTAAAAATTGTAGCAGAATTAAAATACTGTTTTTTACGGGAATACGTCAACCGAATTTATGCAAATTATAACCATTCGTTATAAAAAAACGTCCATTTGTTGGATTTTGTAAGAAATTCGGGAACTTTTCTTCGATTTCGCCGTCTAAACGTCTATGAAATTCGCCGCTATTTTACTTGCAATTTCGTTTTTCGCCGCCGCGTGTCAAAGCGGTTCGATGATTGAACATCAAATAACGCAAATCGAACCCGCGAAAACGCCGCGCGTTGCGGAAATTGCTTCGCCGGAAATAAAAAAACTGCTCGAAAGCGCGAATGAGCAGATAAAAGTTACCAGAAATTATACGCAAGATTATTTCGTAATTCCCTATCCGAACGGCGATGTGCCGATTGAAACCGGAGCTTGCACGGATGTCATCGTTCGCGCTTTTCGCAATGTCGGAGTTGATTTACAAAAAGAAGTCCACGAAGATATGGCAACAAATTTCGCCGATTATCCGAAAAAATGGGGCTTGCCAAAACCCGACACAAACATTGACCATCGCCGCGTTTTGAATCTGCAAACTTTATTCAAACGACGCGGAAAATCTCTGCCAATCACCGAAAAAGCCGAAGATTACAAACCCGGCGACATCGTTTCGTGGGATATGAACGGCAAAGGAATGACGCACATCGGCATCGTCTCAAATCAATGGAATGAAGCAACAAAAAGATTTTCAATAATTCACAACGTCGGCGGCGGCACAAATCAGGAAGATAGATTATTTGATTGGAAAATTACGGGACATTATCGTTATTTTTGAAATCGCGTTTATAGCAAGGACTTTAACTTTTTCAAAACTTCATTTGTTACGCTTTCGGGAAGTTTGGCAATAAACTCTGCATTTCTCGCTCGCCAATCCAAATTTTTTGTTTGATCTGACAAAACTACGCCGGTTACGCCTAAATTCTCAGGGATTAAAACTTCAAACGGATAACCTTTTGCTTTATTCGTAATCGGGCAAAGCAAGCATAAACCGACTTTTCCGTTGTAACTTTGCGGCGACAAAACTATTGCGGGACGTTTGCCCGATTGTTCGTGTCCGGCTTGCGGATTGAAGTTAATCCAAATCGCATCTCCGCGTTCGGGAATGTATGCCATTACCAAATCTCCTTGCCGACACTTGCGCCCGTATCAATCTCGCCGTGCAAGTTTTCCGGCGTAATTTGTGCCAATAAATCATCAAGCGAAAATTCCGGCTCAGTAACAGGAAACACAATAATTTTACCGCTTTCGAGAGAAACTTCGACGGTCGAACCTTGCTCGATTTTTGACTCGACAGCAAAAGATTTCGGTATTCGCAATGCTAAACTGTTTCCCCATTTTTGAATTTGAACTTTCATAACACACCTCTTCGAGTATCTACAATGAAGATACAAGATGTCGGTTTCTTTTACAAGATTTTTGAAGCAGATTTAAAAGATTAAGTGTAAAGCGGGAATGTCGTAGTCAAAAATCTGCGTGTAAGCAAGTAAGCGATGAATTATTTGAGTGGAAAATTATCGGGCATTATCGTTATTTTTGATACTTTCTCAAAATAGTGTCAAGATGCCTGAAGTTACATCCAAAACTAAATTTTCTATTTGAGGCGTGTGGTCGCGCAAGATTTTTTCGATGTCATTTGTCGAGCAATTACCTTTGCGAATCCAAACAATTTTCGGCGGAAAACCGTGCAAAACAGTCAAATCCGCAAAATCTGCGTCTTTTGTTACAACTACAAAATTGTTTTCTTTTGCGTATCTCCAAACTACTGTATCATCGGCTGTTCCGAGTCCGAGCAAATCGAGATGATTGGAGTTTGGATATAACTCGGCAAGCCGCGTGATAAGTTTAGGCGATAAATTTTGGTCAAAGAGGAGTTTTGCGCTCACTATGTTACCACCAACAAATTTTTCTCGCGGTCAGCGGCAAACGCTAAACAAGCCATAATATCTTCGTATGTCAGATACGGAAAATCATCAAGAATTTCTTGCGTCGTCATTCCCGAAGCAAGATATTCAAGCACATCATAAACCGTCATTCTCATTCCGCGAATACAAGGTTTCCCGCCGCGCTTTCCCGGTTCGATTGTAATAATGTCGTGATAATTCATAAGTCCATATTAAACCATTTCCAGTTAAAATTTAACGACTGAGATGACGTGGGGCGAAACTGCCACTGCGCTAGTTTAGTGTAAAAAGACAACGCGATAACAAAGTCGCTGTTTCGCCCTCACGTCCATTGAATTGTTCGACGGCGCGTTTAAGGTTAAGCTATTCCTTTTTATTTTGCTCTTGGATTTCAGCATTTTTGTTTTGCCTTCGTATTTCGGCGTTAATCAACTTGGGGTTAAAGACTTTTGAACTAGAAAGCAAAAATGCCCGTCCAAAAAATGCTATTGCTAAACCGACGCAATACGCGCCAAAGAAAACGCCTCTTTTCTCAAAGATAGCTGTTACTGCACCTCCGCCAATTACTCCGATTAGTGATGCAAGCCATTTAATATCTACACGCTCAGCTCTTTGAAGAACGTGATTTACCATCCAACCAATAACAGCACCAAAAGATGTTGCTCCGATTATAGGTAGCCATAAATTTACATTTTCCATAACTTTGGTGGAACAAAATAAACGCTGTTGTCTATATCTCTCAATTTACAAGGAAAGCCGTCGAACTAATGATTATACCGAACCATTCGGCATAACACTCTTATTCGGGAGTTATGCGGATTGATTCGGCATAACACGCTTATTTGTGTATTATACCGAACCAATCGGCATAACTCCCTTATATGCAGATTTAATTTAACCAAAAATTGATTCGTTTGCAATAAAATTATTTGATTTCTAAAATCTCTTCGCTTTCATTTTCGATTCTGCCTTTTCTATCGCGGCAAAATTCAGTAACGATTTCGGCAAAAAGTTTGTGCAAGCTCAAAGTTCTATTATTTAATCAACATCAATTGTATAGCTGACTAACCATAAATCGAGTTGTTCAAGTTTAGCTTTCCAACGCGCTTTGTATTGGCGCATCCAATCGCGGTTTTCGTCATCATCGGGCGCGTCAATAACAATTTTCACCAAATTATCACGATACAAAATGCCTTGATAACGCCAATGTCCTTCGACTTTTTGCGTTTCATAACTTGCCGCACCGAAATTTTCAACAATTTCCAAAACCGCTTCGGCTAACCAATCGGCAGGAACTTCGCGCCCGTCGTTAAACTGAAGCGGGAGCAATATCTCGAATCGCCGCAATTTGTTGTTCATACGTTGTTTTGCCTTTGACGGTAAAAGGAATATTTTGATCGGCAAGTGCTTCAAGCGCGGCTTCGGGAACGAGATGTTCGCCGGATTTCAGCACACGACCTGAAAAACGTCCGAGCAAAAAGCCGAGCGCACGTTTTTCGGTTTCACGGTCAGGAAATGTAATAGTTATCATAATTCTAAAATCTCCGATTAAATTCTATCATTTTCGCTCAAAGTTTTACTTGATTTCCAAAATTTCTTCGCTTTCATTCTCAACTCGGCTTTTTTTATCGCGGCAAAATTCGGTAACTAATTCGGCGAAGATTTCGGGTTTTTCTTCGGGTGGGACGTGACCGCAATCTTTGAGGACGACGAAGCGCGAATGGACGATTGAATTGTAGAGCGTTTCGCCGTTGTGAATCGGGATTACGGTGTCGTTTTCGCCCCAGATTATCAGCGTCGGATGATTTATCAAATGCGCGTCTTCTTCGATGCGGTTTGCGTCCCAATTGCGCGAAGTTTCCAGCACCGAACGATGCGCGTCTGCCGCACTTAACGGGCGAAGAATTGAGGCAATGCGTTCTTTGGTAATCAAATTATGATTTGCCGGCGCAAGCGTTCCGCGCATACGAACTTTCATAAATACTTTAGAATCAATAAGAAACGGCGTTACAAGTTCGCCGACACCGCGCAATGCGGCGAGTTTCATAATCGGATGATTTTTCGGATCGTCGTTGCAAGCCGCGTCAACCAAAATCAATTTTTCGACTCGTTCAGGATAATCGAGCGCAATTGTCGCCGAAACCGCGCCGCCGTAAGAACTGCCGACCAGCGTTGCTGTGCCGATTCCTAATCTGTCCATCAGGCGCGAAATCATCCGCGCTTGCGACGTAATTTTATAATCAAACCACGCAGGTTTATCAGAATAACCGAAACCGATTAAATCAACCGCGATAACGTGAAAACCATTTTCGGCAAGCACCGGCGCGACCGTGTGCCAAACATAAGTCGAAGCCGTGTAGCCGTGAACTAACAAAAGCGTCGGATTTTCGCGTGTGCCAAATTCTTGAAAATGCACCGTCGCGCCATCAATTTCGGCAAAATGCGAATGTTCGGCGTGATGAATTTTATCAACCACATTTTCCCAAGCAACGCCGCTCGGACGAGTTAAAAACTTCCAAGCCACAACCGCGCCAACCGCGCCGCCAACTCCTAAAGCTAAATGTTTTGTTTTCATATTTTTGTTCTGAGTTCCAACTTCAGTTGGCGTTTCCGCCAGCGAAGCGCGGCGGAAACAAACTGAAGTTTGAACTCCGAACTTAGATTTTACACCAAAACAAGTTTCGGTCGAACATTTTTTTCAACCGCGTTATAAAAACCGATGGCAAGCAGATTTTCGCCGTCCGTCAAACGCAAAAAATCACCGTCTTTTGAATTTGCTAAATCTTTTTCGAGCTTGATGCCGTTTTTAATTTTAGCGATTTCTTCGGCTGAAAGTTTAACTTCCGCGAGATGCGAAACGGCTTCATTTGTTGAAACTAAAACGCTTTCGAGATTATTTTCGGCAACAATTTTTTCTAATTCTTCTAATGTTACGGCTTTTTCAATCGTAAATTTTCCTGCTTTCGTTCGTCGCAATTCGGCAAGATGTGCGCCGATATTTAATTTTTTTCCAATATCTTCCGCCAAAACACGAATATAAGTTCCGGCAGAGCATAAAACTTTGAGTCCAAAGTCCAAAGTCCAAAGTCCAAAGTCATTTTTCTTTTTTACAAATTTGTAATTCGTAATTTGTAATTCGTAATTTGTAATTCTCACCGCTTTTCGCTCAATTTCGATACCTTTTCGCGCAAGTTCGTAAAGTTTTTTGCCATCAACTTTTTTCGCCGAATACATCGGCGGCGTTTGCATAATTTCACCGCGAAATTCGGGCAAAACTGCTTCAATTTCTTCAACTGAAACATCGCGTAATTCGTAATTCGTAATTCGTAATTCGCCGGTTCGGTCGCCGGTGTCGGTTTCAAATCCAAGTCGCACAATCGCTTCATATTCCTTCGCGTCTTTGTCCAAAAATTGCGCTAATCTTGTCGCTTTGCCAACTAAAATAACGACAACGCCAGTCGCAAACGGATCAAGCGTTCCCGTGTGTCCGATTTTTTTTGTTTTTAAGATTCGTCGGCAACGCGCCACGACATCGTGCGAGGTAATTCCTTCGGGTTTATCAATAATTAAAATTCCATCCATTTGATTTTAGATTTTAGATTTTAGATTTGCGATTTGTCGAAAGCATTTTCACGTTCTTTGCGTTCTTTGCTTCTTTGCGGGAAAATCATTCTATGTTCAAAAAACGAAATTGGCGCAAACCTCAAAGCGAAGAAACTGATGCAAAACCGCGTGAAATAAATCCCGAAAAAGCGAGAGCAAAAACTTTTGACCGCGCCGTAAATCTGCTGACTTACAAACAGCGTTCGGTTACGGAATTGCGAACTCGTCTGCTCGAAAAAGATTGGACAACGCCCGAAATTGTTGATTCGGTTTTGGACAAATTAAAGGAATATAATTATCTCAACGACGAACAATTCGCCAAAAATTTTGCGGCTTCGCAGATTCGTCAAAAACCAATCGGCAAGCGCGTTTTGAAACAAAAATTGGCGATGAAAAAGTTGGACAAAGAAACCGTTGACGAAGCACTCGAAAAAGCCTTTGAAGAAACGCCCGAAGAAGAAATTATCGAACGCGCGATTACGAAAAGATTGCGCTTAAAAGGCAAACCCGAAACCCGCGAAGACGCGAAAAAGTTTTACGATTATCTGCTGCGGCAAGGTTTTAGCTATGATTTGGTGAGCAACAAAATGCGCGAAATTGCTTCGGGAAATTATGATGAAGAATGATTTTTTAACGCAAAGACGCAAAGACGCAAAGTTTAATAGACAACTTTCCTAAATAACTGAGTAAGACTTGATAATTTTGTCATAAAAAGTCCGACACGCTTTAGCTTGTCGCCGATGTTTAATATCAAATTTGCTAATTTTCCGATTGAACTTTAACTTGCGAGATGTTTGGCGAATCAACAAGCTAAAGCGTGTTGGACTTTAGGAAATCAATTTTTTACATTAACACTAATCAAATTAAGTGTTTATTTTGGAAAGTTGTCTAATTTTGATTTTCCTTTGCGTCTTTGCGTCTTTGCGTTAAAATAATGAATAAAATTAATTACGACAATAAACTTTTCAAATCAACTTCAAACTCCGAAACCGGCGAAGTTTCGAGCGAAACTGTTTTTCATTATCATCAAAAAGACGAGTTGGTTTGGGCAACTTACGAAGGTGGCGGAATTGTTTTCGGGCAGATTATCGCCAAAATTTTAGCGGATGATTCGCTTGAAATGTGTTATCAGCATTTAAATAAATATGGTGAATTGATGACCGGAAAATGCAGTTCGATACCGCAAATATTGGCGAACGGCAAAATTCGTCTGCACGAAAATTGGCAATGGACGTGCAAAGATTTTGCAAAAGGTATTTCCACAGTTGAAGAAATTTAGAACTAAGATTATATTTTGAGCGTATTAGTTTTTATTGAGGGCAACGCTCGGAAAGTGCTTTATTGAAAAGTCCGAAAATTGCTTGGGCAAAATGCTCTTCCTGCTTACAATTTTAGTCGTTTTAACGGCTGGCGTTTCAATCGCGGTTTGGCTGAAAGTTCAGAAAAGCCGACAGACTCTTTCTACAAATTATCCAAAAGAATTAGAAATTCCAAAGTTTCGTTCGCTTTTTGAGCCGGACGAAGCGGAAATTCGTGCGTTTGAACGCGAAGAAAAAGCCAAAGAACTTGCACAAAAACTTGAAGATTTCAATCGGCAATTAGCCAAAAAATCTGAAAGTGTGCGCGAATTTCAAAAGGTTTGGCGAGCTTTGCCGAATCGAAAAAATACCGTCGAATTAATTAAACTTGCTTCGCAGAGTGAAAGCGGAGAAATTTATTTGCGCGTGGCGAATGAAATTTCAGAATTTTGGAAAGAAGGAAAAATTATTGATTTATCCGCGCACGATTTGGCGGAAATTTTGGAAAGTCATTTTTGGCTAATTCCAAATAAACAAAGAACTTCGGGCGTTAAGTTTGGTTTGCACCAAGAACTTGCAAGTTTGCGCTCGAAATTTTCGGAAAAAAAATAAACTTGCAAAATCTGAGGAAAAAATGGAACAGAATGTAATTGCTTTAGTCGCTTTCGGCGTAATTGCGCTGATTATATTAGCGGCGATTTGGTATGTCATTACGCGATTTTTGGTCAATATCGGCGCAACCGAAGTCGGCATTAAAGAGCGTCGTTATTTGGGGACAAAAATGGCGCAAGGTCGTGTCGTTGCAACAGATGGCGAAATCGGGATTCAAGCCGACGTTTTAAAGCCCGGACTTCATTTCGTGCTTTATCCGGTTGAGCGCGTGATTCAAAAAGTGCCGTTAGTTGAAATCGGCGCGGACGAACTCGGAATTATCGAAGCGATTGACGGCGAACCGATGCCGATGGGCAGTAATTTCGCGCCTGATCGCGCTCAAAACGCGCATAATAATTTCCAAGCTCCGATTGCATTTATCAAACAAGGCGGCGTAAAAGGCATTCAATTGCGAACTTTGCCGCCGGGAAAATGGGCAATTCATCCATATTTATTTAATGTTTCGATTGCGAAAACAACGATGGTTCCGCCGGGAAAAATCGGCGTGATGACTTCGGCGGACGGCGCACAACTCGAACCCGGAAGATTGCACGCGAGCGCGATTAAAGGTCATAAAAATTTTCAAGACGCAGAAAGTTTTATTTACAACGGCGGTCAAAAAGGTCCGCAGGTCGAAACTTTAACGCCCGGAACTTATCGAATTCACACGCAATCAGTTACGTTTGACGGCAGAGAAGAAATGAAACCCGGACTTTTTACCGTGCGAATGTTTGACGCGACGGTTATTTCGGAAAATCAAATTGGTTTGGTCGAAGCACTCGACGGAGCGCAACTTGATCCGCGTGATTATGTCGCGCAAGCCGCCACCGGACACGATAATTTTCAAAATCCCAACGCATTTATCATCGGCGGCGGACAGCGCGGACCGCAAAAAGATATTCTTTTGCCCGGAACTTATTACGTTAATCCGCTGATGTTTAAAGTGATTTTGGAATCGGCAAAAGAAGTAAAACCGGGCGAAGTTGCCGTGATTGTTTCCAACGTCGGCAAAGATCCGGGCGAAGAAATTCGGCGCGTAATGGCGGACAAAATTCGTGAACGGCTCGAACGCGAAGAAGAAGAACAAGTCGCAATCGCGGCTGAAAAATTGGATAAAGTTGACGGCGATAATTTGACGATTGACCAAATTAAAGCCGAACTCGTCAGCGATCCGGCAGATAAACGTCTGGACAGCGGAGCGCACGAGGCTTATGTTGTTCCCGAAGGTTATCGCGGAATTCAGGAAACTGTTGTCGGTCCCGGGCGTTATTATGTCAACACTTTGGCGACCACGCCGATTATTATTCCGACGACAAATATGACCGTCGAATGGACGGCGGAGGAAGTCGGAAATTCGTTTGATCCGTTTTCGGTAATTTCCAAAGACGGTTTTACGATGCAGTTGGAAGTTCGCGTTGTGTTTAGAGTTAAGCCCGAAGATGCGCCGTTTATGGTTGCGAAAATCGGCAGCACGGAAAAGCTCGTTCAGAACGTGATGCACCCGTTAATTGATTCGATTTTCAGAAATCAAGCGTCCGAAAGTTCGGCGATGGCTTATTTGCAAAATCGCCACGAAGAACAGGAACGCGCCGAAGCGAGAGTTCGGATGCACCTTTTGAAATATCACGTTGATGTCGTCAATGTTTTGATTTGCCACATCAAATTGCCCGAAGAATTGATGAAAACGCAGACCGAAAAAATCTTGGCGGAACAAAAACAAGGAATGTTCAACGCGCAACGCGAAGCTGAAATCAACCGCATCGAACTCGAAAAAACCAGTTCGCAAGCCGACAATCAGCGCAGTTTGATGGAAGCAACGGTCGGCGTGGAAATTTCCGCGAAACGCTCGGAACAACGCAAACGCGAAGCCGACGGCGAAGCGTATTACATCTCGGAAACAGGTAAATCCGAAGCCGAAAAAGTCCGCTTAATGGGCGAAGCGCAAGGTGTCGCGTATAAAGAACAAGTCGCGGCTTTGGGCGCAAACGGCGTGGCTTTAGTCGAAACTTTAAAGGTTATCGGCGAAAAAAATGTTCGCATCACGCCCGATATTTTGGCTTCGGGCGGCAACGGCAACGGTGATGGCGGCGGTGGAATCGGAACATTATTGCTATTAAATCTTTTCCGCGATCAAATGCAGAAAAATGGCGACGCGCCGGTTGTTGCTCCGACAAACGGCACGAAGTAAAAAAGTTTTGAGTCCCGCCTTTAGGCGGCTTTTCCGCCGCGCTTCGCTGGCGGTTGCCGCCTAAAGGCGG
>JANNYB010000069.1:0-5695 GCA_031409875.1 Acidobacteriota bacterium
CGGCTAAGACTTCCGGCTCAAGTCCAAATAATGACTTGATTCGATTTTTAGGAAACATTTTTAGGTTATCAAGACTCATAACCTTAATAAATTTTCAATGAACTTGATTTTCTAGAGAAGTTTATCGGAACATCTAATGGATTTTTCAATGGTATTTTATTAGTAAGATTAAACGTAAATGGGACATTAGATTCACAATTCGGTAACAATGGTATTGAGCATATATTGCGAGACACAAATCATTCTCTTCGAAGAAGTATTTCACTTAATGGTGATAGATTAACAATCGGAAATGAAAATAGTGGTGGAAATCAGATTGCCGGTTTTGTTAGAATCAATCTTTCAAGCACACCAACCGCAAGCAGCGATTTTGACGGCGACGGCGTTACCGATGTCGCAATTTATCGCCCAAGCGTCGGGCAATGGTTTGTCTTGCGAAGTAGTGATAATGCCGTGTTTATTACGCAATTCGGCTTAAACGGTGATGTTCCGATTGATGGTGATTTTGACGGCGACGGGCGCAATGATTTGGCGATTTTTCGTCCGTCAAGCGGCGTTTGGTTTTTCCAGCGAAGCAGTGATAACACAGTCTTAGGCGCAACCTTCGGCATCGGCACGGACAAACCTATTCCGGGCGATTACGACAAAGACGGCAAAACCGATTTAGCGGTCTTTCGTCCAACCACAGGCGAATGGTTTGTCTTGCGAAGCAGTTCAAACTTTGCAACATTTTTCGGCTTTCAATTCGGACAAAACGGCGATATTCCAATCTCATCCGAACGAAAATGAACGTCCAACAAACTTCAGTTTGTTGATTGTTTGAGAATTCGACAAACTGAAGTTTATCGGACATTTTTAAGTAACCGCGCCGCCGTCAACGATGACGATTTCGCCATTCATAAAACTATTTCTATCGCTGGTTAGAAAAGCGGCAAATTCGGCGAGTTCTTCGGGCTTGCCGAGTCTTCCTTTGGAAACCCAAAAATCGTGCATTTGCAAAAGTCTTTCGGGCAAAGTATGCGCTAAATCCGTATCATAAATTCCGGCGGCGATGGCGTTGACTGTTACGCCAAAATTTGATGCTTCGCGTGAGAGACATTTCGTAAATCCAATCATTGCCGCTTTTGAAGTCGCGTAATGAACCGATGTCGGCAAACTGCGAATCGCGCCGACCGATGTAATATTCAAAATCGAACCGCATCTTTCACGAATCATTTGCTTGTAAAAAGGCTTCGTTACCGCAAACAAACTGTTGACGTTTGTATCAACCACCCAATCCCAAGATTTGTCGGTCGTCGTCGCAAAATTGTCAGGTTTATTGACCGCGGCATTGTTGACCAAAACATTGATTGCGCCCCACGCTTCCTTGATTTCACGCGCAATATGCTTCATTCCGTAGCGGTCGGTTACGGAAACTTTGAACGACAAAGCCTTGCGTCCGTGAGCTTCGATTTTCGCTTTAACTTCTTCGGCTAAATCGTCGCGTGAATTGTAATTAAAAGCGACATCCGCGCCTTCACGCGCAAAAACTTCGCAAATCGCCGCGCCGATTCCGCGTGTGCCGCCCGAAACAAATGCGCGTTTTCCTTCCAATAAAAGACTCAAAATATTTTTACTCCAAAATTTGAAATCAAATAAAAAGGTTAATGAAATTGCGGAAAACTCACAAGTTGCGGAAGTGATTATTTGGAGAAGAGGAGAAAAGGAGAAGAAGAGAAGAAGAGAAAGTTGAAAAATTAAGTTGTTAACTTTCTATTTTATATCATTACTGAGCGGCACGGAATTTGATTACGACATCATCGCCTTCAATTTTCGGTGGTTTTTCCCGTGATTTCCGTGTTTTTCGTGGATAGATTTCTTTTTCTATCCACAGAATACACGGAAATCACGGAAAAGAACTTCGCTAATTGCCCGATTAAGTGATATTTCCCGCGTCAGCAAATTCTATGCCGCTTAGTGATGATTTTCTCTTTCACTCCTTTTCTCTTTCACTCCTTTTCTAAAAAAGACTGGCACGATTATTGCTTTATTCAAGTTTCGGTAAAATAGTTCTTCTCTTGAACAACCACGTTTTTAGCTGTTTTTTGGCAAATCGGTAATCAACCAACTCGAAAAAGTGCTAAGTTTTGTCATATCTTCTGACAAAATTTGTATTCTGCCGGCTTGTCGTTTATAAAATTTTCCCTAATTTCAGGAGACAAAAATGTCCAAACTTCCAAATCAATCGGGGTTTTCTCTGATTGAACTTTTAATGGTTGTTGTAATTGTCGGAATAATTGCTGCCATTGGCTTGCCTTCCCTTTCAAAATCGCGCGAAGCGGCGGAAAAAGGCGCAATCATCGGCGTGCTTCGCACATTACACATCAACCAAACGACTTATCTTTCCCAACACGGTCGCTATGCGCGTCTGCGGGAACTCAACCCTTATTTTCAAAATTCACTCGGAACAACATCCGGCAACCGAATTAATCGCGGCAATTATATGTTTTCAATGTCGCCGACCAATCCGTCTTTGACAAATTTGCGAACCCGATACCGCGTTATCGCTTACAGAAATTCCGGCGGCATATTCATCCCGACGTTTTCGATTGAAGAAGACGGCGGAATTGATGGACTCGTGCCGTAAAAAAATAATTCATTAATCATCTGACTTTACAGAAGCCCGCACATGAGTAAGGGCGGACATCACAAGAAGAAAAAATAAAAATATGTTGCCGGAAAATACGAATCAAAACGAAAACGATAAAACCTTGCATATCCGCAAAGATTTCAAACGAATCAGCGATGAAGCGGTAAATTTGCGCGTTACGGAAAAAATTCTTTCTGAAGTCGAAAGCCGTCTGCTCAAAATTTCGCCTTTGCCTTTTGAAATCGAATCAGTCAAAACTGCTCTGAAAAATCTGAAAAGTTTCTCAAACGGCGTAAATAATGAAGAATTTTTAAAGGCAGAATTCCAAATCAAACAAAAAATTCAACTTTGGCGCGGAACTTTGGAGGAACGCGACCAGAAAATAGAAACATTTCATTTGCGAAGATTTTTCGATTTCACGGAAGAACCGCTCGATGCGGCATTTTTCGTGGCTTTGGCGCAATTTTACAGAAATATTTCAAACCTGAGTAAATTCGATCTCGTTGTTACCAGAATTTTCTCGCGCGGCAGAGGAAAAATTCAGCGCGAAGTGCGCCTTAACCGCCGCGAAATGACCGCTTATTTGCGCGATTTTTTTAACGAATGGGACGGCGAAGAAACTTTCACCAACCAGTTTTCCGACGAAACTCTGACTGCCGTTTTAAAGCTCGAAGAATTTATCAAAGAAGCCGAATTTATCAAAAGTTTTGAAGAATTAAGCCACAGCGATCTTTTTGAACGTCTGCGGACTTACAAATTAGAACTCGGCAAACAATTTTTCAACCCGCCAATCGCCGCCGCCGCCGTCGAATGCAATCTCGCCGTGGGCAATGTTTTCAACGATTTAATGGCAAAAGCTAACGAAAACTTGAGCGCACGTTTGACGGCAAAATATGATTTTGCAAGCGCGTTTCAAGACATTTCTCCGAATGCTCAAACACGGATTTCCGAAGTTTTACGCGAATTTTCCGGCGATGAAAATGTCGAAAAGCAAGATTCGCCAACCGATGAATTAACGCACATTTGGGAACTGCTCGAATTCGGCGCAGAAACCAATCTAAATGAAACCGAAGCCGACTTTCAAACGGAAGAAACCGCCGAAGTAATTTTGCCGACCGCGCAAGAACGTCTTGCGCCGATTCTTTTAACACTTTCGGAATCTCAGCCCGATTTGAAACTTTTGCGCGATTATATGCAAAAGTCCAACTCGCTGAAAATGTTGGATTTAAGCGATTTTATCGCAAACTCGGAAGAATATTTTGACCGTCTTTGCCGCGAAGTTCTAAGCGTCATTTTGCTGGCAGACGAGCTTTGCGAACACGAATTGAATCAGCGCAAGGAACTTTCAAAAATAACGAAAGATGAAGTTTTAACACTCTTGCAAAGGGCGCAGGATTTTGGCGAACAGATGGAAAATCTTCTCGAAATTTCCGATCAATCATTGCAAAATCGTCTGCTCACGGTTTCCAATAAACTGCTCGAAACACGGCTCAAACTCGAAAGAAACATTGTTCGTTTCAGCAATCGAAATCTCAGTCGCGTCAAAGAAACTCAAATCGTAACCCTTACGCCCGTAACCGGAAATTCTGCGGCGGCAACAAAACCGCGTGTCAATCGTTGGCTGATTGCCGCCACAATTTTTGTCGCTTTTTTCTGCGGCGGATTTTATTTCTTTGCTTCGCAATTAAACGGCGCAATGCCGATGCCAAAAGATGTCGAAGAAATCAACGTCGCCGAATTGCCGCTGGGCGAACATCTGAAAATCGCGCATCGGCAAGGCTCGACGCTTTTCGTGAGCGCAAAAAATTCTTGGGAAACGCTGACATCTGACGAAAAGCAAGCAAATCTCCAAAATCTGCGAAATCATCCGACAAAAATAAAACTTTCCACCGTTATCATCATCAATTCAGACGGCAAACCGCTCGGCGATATTTCAAACGAAGGAATAAGTCTGGGCGAAGAACCGGAAGAAAGCGAGAAGGGGAGAAAATGAGAAAGTGAGAACGCGAGAAAGCGAGAAAGCGAGATTTCTTTCGATGTTTTAGCGAAAATGCTTCTGTTTAAACCGATAAAGCCCAAAATTAATCAACCATCTCCTCTTCTCGCTTTCTCGCGTTCTCGCTTTCTTCTCTTCTCCTAGGTAGCGGGCAAAAGCGCGGCGATTTCTTCGATGATATTGCGCGTTGAATTGGGCATTGAAAGGCTTCCGGCGGCGGCTTTCATTTGTTTGTATTTGTTTTTATCCGTGAGCAGATTTTGGATTGTCGGCACGATGTCCGAACATTTTTGAAGAAGAATTCCCGCGCCGTTTTTATGAATTAAATTCACCGTTCCGGCTTCTTGCGGCATTGGCGGCGTGGTTGCGTCGGCGATAATCGGCAAACGACACGCTAACGCCTCAAACGTCGTCAAACCGCCGAGTTTGCTGACCATGACGTTTGCCGACTGCATTAATTTTTCGATTTCGTCCGAATATCCGATAACTTTTATAGGAAATTTCGCGGTTTTGGCGAGTTCTTCGGCTTCGCGTTTTAATTCGTCGTTTTTGCCCGCCAGAAAAATTGCTTGAACATCTAAATCGCCGCGCACGAGTTCGCGGAAAATCTGCGGAATATTGCCGCCGCCAATCCAACCTGCATTAACAAAAACCGTGAATTTATCAGGATTTAAACCGTAAGCCGCCCGCGCTTCCTGCGCGACTTTTTCGTCAACTTCGTGAAATTTCGGATGCACGGGCATTCCCGAAATTTTGATTTTTTCAGGTGAAACACCGTAATCAATCAGTTGTTTTTGCGCGTCTTCATTCGCCACGAGATAGAGCGAAACGTCATCGCACGCCCAAGCCTTCCAAAAACCGTAACACGGATCGGTAACAACGGTTACGAGCGGAATTTGATCGGCTAAGTTCAATTCCTTCAATATTCGGGCAAAAATATGCTGCGTCAAAGGATGAACCGAAACGATAAGGTGCGGACACCATTTTTCAAATTGTTCGCGGACATAACCGATACATCTTTTATGAACAAACTCGCGCGTTTCCGGGCGAATTTTGTTCATCGCCCAATA
>JANNYB010000070.1:0-37588 GCA_031409875.1 Acidobacteriota bacterium
TGTCAAATTGATGCTCGGAAACATCCTCAAAAATAAGTTGGATGAGCCGGAAATACTGATGGAAACAATCCATCAAAGACACCGCGTCAGGCACAAGGACATTGTGCGGCGAAGGCAGTTTTTAATCTGACAAAGTAGAATTACTTAGCGTGTAATTTCTTTACTTGCCGATACAAAACGTCGAGAAAATTCGCGTGAGCATATCTTCGGTTGTGGTTTCTCCGGTAATTTGTCCGAGAAAACGAATGGCGTTGTGTAAGCCGATGAGGACGATTTCTTCGCTTAATTTTTGGTCGAGCAGGTTTATGGAGGTTTCGATTTCGGTTTTTGCGCGGAGCAGTAAATCGTTGTGTCGTGCGTCGGAAATGAGAAAGCCGGATTGTTCGATTTCTTGCGGGTGAAAGGGTTCGATGATGGATTTTTGCAGTTCATCTAAGCCTTTGCCGGTTTTGGCTGAGATGGATTTGAAATTTGAAATTTGAAATTTGAAATTTTCCGCAATATCAATTTTATTTACGGCAATCAAACGATTTAAGTCTTCGGTTTGCGATAAAATTTCTTTGTCTTCGGCAGTTAAATCTTGCGAGCCGTCGAGCAAAACTATCACTAAATCGGCATCAGCCATCGTGCGTTTTGAACGCGCTACCCCGATGCTTTCGACTGTGTCGGTTGTTTCGCGCAAACCTGCTGTATCAATCAGCGCAACGGGAATGTTTTCGATGACGAGCTTTTCGTGAATTTGGTCGCGGGTTGTTCCGGCGATTTCGGTTACGATGGCGCGGTCTTGTCCGAGTAAAGCGTTGAAAAGAGAAGATTTGCCGACATTCGGACGACCGACGAGCGCGACTCTGATGCCTTCGCGCAAGAGTTTTCCGGCTTGAAATGTCGCAGCGAATTTACCGATATTTTCGGCGAGATTGTTGAGTTTTGACTTCATTTTTTCGCTTTGAAAATCAGGTAAATCGTCTTCGACAAATTCGAGCGTGGATTCTAAAACGACGATGACATCGAGCAGTTCGTCTTTTAACGGTTGAAGTTCATTAGAAAGTTCGCCGCGAAGTTGGCGGACGGATTGACGGGCGGAAGCAACACTTTGCGCGTCAATTAAATCTCGAATCGCTTCGGCTTGGCTCAAATTCATTTGCCCATTTGCCAATGCACGAAGCGAAAATTCTCCGGCTTCCGCCATTCTTGCGTCTAGTTTCAAACAAAAATCAATGATTTGCCGCAAAATAATCGGCGAACCGTGGCAGGCAATTTCGATTATGTCTTCGCCTGTAAATGAGTTTGGCGATTTGAAATAAGTGATTAGCGTTTCGTCTAAAACTTCGCGTGTTTCGAGGTCGTGGATTTTTTTGAGATGTGCAAATCGCGGTTTCGGGTTAAAATTTTCGTCGTTTGTGAGTTTGCGAATAATCGAAAGCGAATCTGCGCCGCTCAAGCGAATCACGCCGATTCCGCTTCTTCCCAAAGGTGTTGCGAGTGCAACGATTGTGTTTTTCATAGTCCAAAGTCTAAAGTCCAAAGTCCAAAGTTCCGAAGACTCAACTTTGGACTTTGGACTTTGGACTTCGGACTAAATTTATTTCAAACGAATTTGCAAACGTCGGTCGCGCCCGTCGCCGACGGATTCGGTTTGTAAATCGGTTTCTTCCTGCAGCATCAGATGAATCACGCGGCGTTCGGTTGAATTAAGTTTGCCGAAGATGAACGATTTACCGTTTTTGCGAACCGTTTGCGCGGCAAACCGTGCCATTGCTTGAAGTTCGGCTTTGCGGCTCTGGCGAAAACCGTCGGCATCGCACATAAATCGTTGCGTGCGTTCGAGTTCGCGCCCGTAGATTTGAAACAAAATCGTTTCAAAAGCATCGAGCATTTCGCCGTTTTCGCTCAAGAGAAACGGCACGTCTTCGCCACTCAGATTTAAATGACAGCCATCATTTGTCCATTGCGAAGAAACGCTCAAGTCAAAGCGCATACCGGCGACGAGTTCGGATAAAAATTGTTCGGCTTGTTGGCAATTTTCGTTCATAATTTTTTCGGTTTTGAGTCCCGCCTTTAGGCGGCTAAACCGCCAGCGAAGCGAAGCGGTTTTTGTTCCAAATAAAGATTTCGATTTGTAACAAATTTCTGCTTCGCTTCGCTAGCAGAAAGCCGCCTAAAGGCGGGACTCAGAACTAAGAAGTCGAAAGTTTCGGTTTAACTTTCTTCACATTTTTTGGCATTGTATCCACAATTTCTTCCTTCGGCGGTTCGTTGGTTTTGTTGGTTCGATTAATAACCATTTGCTGTCCGAAGCTGACGATGTTGCCGAAAAACCAGTATAAAAGCAGACCTGCGGGTGCGCTCCACATCACCCAAAGCATCATTACCGGCATCAGATACGTCATCATTTTCTGCTGCATTTGCTGTTCGGGCGTAACTGCCGGCGCGGTCGGCGTGAACTTCATCGAAAGCACCATCGAAATTGCAAAAGCGAATTCGAGAAGATGATACGGATCGCCTGCCGAAAGATCAGGCAGCCATAAAAACGTCGCCTGACGAAGTGCCAGCGAAACCGTCACAGCCGTGTAAAATGCAATCAGCAGCGGAAATTGCAGAAGCATCGGCAAACAACCGCCGAGCGGAACCGCGCCTTTCATCATTCGCAGTTGTTCCATCTGAACTTCGCGCATCCGCGGATCGTCCGCCGGAACGCCTTTTTTCTGCAAATCTTTCAGACGTTCTTGAACTTCCTGCATTTTCGGCTGATTTCCTGCCGCTTTTTTGAACGATTTTGATTGCGACCAACGAAGCGGAAACAGCAGGGAATAAAACAAAAATGTAAAAATAATGATGGAAACGCCGTAATTACCGAGATAGGAATTAAGGAAATTCAGTGAATAAAGAATCGGAATCGAAAGAAATTTGAAGATGCTTCTGAACCAACTCCAATTGCTGAAATTGATGATGTCAACGATACTGACTTGCCGTCCGTCGGTGGCTTTGAGTGTTTTGCTGTAATCATCAAGCGCGAAATAATCTTTTGTTCCGGTGTAAATTTTTGTCGGCGCACCGTCGGCACTAATCGGCACGAGAGCCGTTACCAAATGGCGCGTTTCGGTAGTTTTTTCGCTTCTGATAATCCAACTGATAATGCCGTCATAGACAGGTTTTATCGGCACATCGTATTTTGACGAACGATATTCGAGTCCTTGTGTCGGCGTTGCGGGAACGGCAACCATCGCAAAATATGCGTCGCCGACTCCAGCCCAATCAATATTTCCGTTATAGCTTGTCGCGCTGTCTTTTGAATTATTTTCGTAGCTGAAAGACGCGCCTTGATGTCGTTCGATGCCGCCGTTGACATACGCCACCGCTTCAGATTCGATGTGATAAAAGTTATGATGATTGATGCCTTGATCGCCGATGCTTGCGCCGATAATCAGTTTCGTATTAGGAACAACTTGACCGCCGCGAGTTAATTTAATGCCTACGTCGGCAAGGTAAGAATCAGCGCGAAACACTAAGGTTTTCGTAATTTCAACGCCGTTTTCGTTCAAAGTAAAAACAATCTGTTTTTCTTGTCCTTTTTCGAGCGTAACGCTTTCTGCGCCTTCGGAAATTTGATAATTGCGGTCGTTTAGAAATGCGTCGAGCGCGGTGTCTTGCGTCGAAAGTCGAAAGGGAAGTTCGCGGCGATTGCGGGCTTCGTCGGAAATTAATTCAAGCGGTTTTTTCTCGGTCTCGGTCGAACCGTCGGCAAAAACCGGCGTTTCGCCTTTCGGAGAAACATTTTTTTTCAAAATCCAGCTTGCCGCAAGTGCGCCTTTTGAATCGAGTTTTACTTCGTAAAGGTCTGATTTTATCGTGATTTGACGATTCGCAACGCTGTCCGCCGTAGTTACGGGAACTTGTTGGGTTTGCGGTTGAACCGGCTGATTTGGAACAGGTTGCGCGGTGTTTGTATTCGCGGTTTGCTGCGCCGTGTTCGTATTTGTATTCGCATTATCTGTCGGTTTCGATTTCGGCGCGAAAAAATATGACCAACCGAAAAGAACCGCCAACGAAAGCGCGGCGGCTATAAAAAAACGCGACTGATTCGACTGTTTAGAATTATCCATCATTTCAATTTGGGATTTGGGATTTGGGATTTGGGATTTTTTTCAAATCCGCAATCCGCAATCCCAAATCCGCAATCACTTCACCGGATCATATCCGCCTTTGGAAAAAGGTTGACAGCGTAAGATACGTTTTACGCCGAGCCAAGTTCCCTTAAATGCACCGTATTTTTCGACGGCACATTTTGTATATGTCGAGCAAGTCGGCTCGAAACGACACGAAGGCGGCAAAAAAGGCGAAAGAAACGTCTTGTAAAGCGATATAAAACCTAAAACTACAACTTTCATATTACTTTATTCAGACGTATTTTCGCCTTTTTGCGATTCAAAAAATTTAACTTTTTCGATAATTTGCCGAAATTCCTCAAGCGGTTTTTCGAGTTTCACTTGCAAAAGACTTCGCCGCGCATTCAAAACCCAATCGAATCTCGTTTCAAATTCGGCTAATTCCGCTTTGCTTAAACGAAAAGTTTCGCGCAAAAGGCGTTTGCACCGATTCCGGTCGTGTGATTTTGTGCTGATTTTCTTTGAAGCCGTAATGCCGACGCGCTGAAAAACGGTTTCCGACGGCAAAATAAACACCGACATAAAACGCCCGTCAAAACGCTTGCCGCCTTTATAAACGCGCTGAAATTCCGCAGGTTTCCGCAAACGCTCGTCTTTCGGCAAGCGAAAATCTAATAATGTTTGACCGTTAATATTTTGCGCCCCTTTGCTCTGCGACGTTTGATGACGGCGCGTCCGTTCTTGGTCGCCATCCGCGACCGAAATCCGTGTTTCTTCGCTCTGCGGCGATTGTTTGGTTGAAAAGTTCTCTTTGGCATATCTGTTATTCATCCTCCACTGTCAAAGTGAAAACTTAAAGTTTAGAAAAAAATGATGATTATGTCAAAACCTGTAAGATTTTTCAAGATTTGCACCATTGACTTATTAAAAGTAGGGAGGTTTTGAACGGAATCTTAAATTATCAGCTATCAGTTATTCGTTATTCGCTATTCCGAAGATAAAACCATACACTTTTCGGAATAACTGAAAGCTGAAAGAGAATTGCTGATAGCTGTATGAGAATTTTTATTGGAAAATTAATGAGAGGAAAAATGCACGGAGAAAAAATCAAAGAATATCGCAAAAACTTGGAAATGACACAAGAAAAATTCGCTGAAGAAATCGGAGTCAGCCGAAATATGATAGCGCGTTGGGAACGAAACACAGTTCAGCCCGAATCTTGGAAACTCGTCGAATTGGCTTTGAAACAACTGTCTTTGCAAAATAAAAAAAGCCATCCGCGCCGTCGAATTGATGTCGCATATCAAGAAATTAAAAAGAGTATAAACGAAACAAAAAAAATACTTGACGAAATCGAAGAAATCGAAGAAAGATGCAATAGTCAAAATATTTCACGACAAGGGGAAACAAAAAGCGAGAACAAAAATATTCAATAAAATTTAACTTTTCGCCCGATAATTTCAAATTTTCCTTCAACAATTCGCCTAATTGCTTCGACATAAAGCGCGTGTTCGTGTTCCAAAATCTTCGCCGAAAGCGTTTCCGCTGTGTCCGTTTCGGCAATTTCAACCGCTTTCTGCAAAATAATTGCGCCGTGGTCTAAATCTTCATCAACAAAATGAACGGTGCAACCCGTAATTTTCACGCCGTATTCAAACGCCTGTTTTTGCGCGTCCAAACCTTTAAAAGACGGCAACAAACTCGGATGAATATTAACGATTTTATTCGGAAATGCCCGCACAAAATCGCCCGAAAGCAGACGCATATAACCAGCCAGACAAACCAATTCAACGCCGTGCCGTTTCAATTCGCCGATAATTTCCGCATCGTGTTCCTCGCGCAAACGCCGCTTTCGCGCGATAACAACCGTTTCAATCCCACGCGCCTTCGCCTTTTCTGCGCCTTCTGCACTCGTTTTGTCGCTGATAACAACTGCAACCTCAGAATTCGGAATCACGCCGCTTCTGACTGCGTCCGCAATCGCAACCATATTCGAACCGCGCCCCGAAATTAAAATGCCTATCTTCATTTAATTATGACTTCTTTATTTCCTTTGACGACTTGCCCGATTTCAAAATATTTGTTCAAGTTTGATTTCAAAAATTCTTTATCTTCTTCCGCGCAGACGATGATTATTCCGATTCCCATATTGAAGGTGCGGAACATTTCGGAGTCAGCGACGTTTCCGAGTTTTTGCATCAAGCCGAAAATTGCAGGCTCAAACCACGTTCCGCGATTTATTTCGACGGCGACGTTTTCGGGCAAAATTCGCGGAATATTTTCTGTAAATCCGCCGCCGGTGATGTGTGCCAAGCCTTTGATTTTTCCGGTGTCGAGCAAACTTTCTAAGGGTTTTAAGAAACTCGTATGTTTTGCAAGCAAAGCATTTCCGGCTGTGTCGCCGATTTCTTCGATGAACGAATCAGCCGAATAACCGCCGACTTCAAAGAATAATTTTCGCGCCAGAGAATAACCGTTTGTCTGCAAACCGTTTGAAGGCAAACCTAAGATTACATCACCGCTTTTGATATTTTTGCCGTCAATTACTTTCGATTTATCAACCACGCCGACGATAAAACCTGCCAAATCGTATTCGCCGTCTTTATAAAATCCCGGCATTTCCGCCGTTTCGCCGCCGAGCAGAACGCAGGAATTTTCGCGGCAAGCAATCGAAATTCCTTCGACAACCGAAGCCGTTACGTCGGGCGAAAGTTTTCCGGTGGCGAAATAATCGAGAAAAAACAAAGGTTTCGCGCCTTGAACTAAAATGTCGTTGACGCAATGATTTACAAGGTCTTGACCGATTGTATCGTGAATTCCGGTGTCGAAAGCAATCTTTAATTTTGTGCCAACGCCGTCCGCCGAAGCAACAAGAATCGGTTCACGCATTTCGGGAAACGCGCCCGAAAACATTCCGCCAAAACTGCCGATTTCCGTCAAAGTCCGCTCGTTAAATGTATTACGGGCAAATTTTTTGATTTTCTCGACCGCCAAATTTGCATTGTCAATCGAAACGCCCGCGTCAGAATATGAAATTGATTTAGACATATAGTTTTGAAAAGTTGAATTATAAACGCTTTGAGCAAAATTAAAAACTTCTTTCGATACGAAATTCTTGATCTAAAATTTTATTGAATTCTTCCTCCGAGTTTATTTCGGTTTCGCGTTTTTCGCCGTTTTGCGTTTGGATAAATTTCTTATCGGTCAATGTTTTGCGTCCGTTTTCCGTCATCAACGAACAAATTTTATTGCGCGTAAAATGCGATTCGAGCGAGGTTTGATGAAAATTGCACATTGCAAAAAATTCTTGTAAATCACGCGCCGAATCTTTGAAAATATATTCGCTTTGCCAATTATCGCCGTCTTTTTTGACGACTTCAAAATAACTTTCATCAAATTTTCTGATTAAAAATGTGCCGTTTTCGTCTGTTTGTTCAATATCTAAAACAAATTTCAAAGGCGCGGCGGTGAAATCTCCGAAACCGACATCAACCAAAAATTCTTCATCGCCGATTTTCGTTAAAATCGCCAAATGATCATATTCCGCGCCGAAATCTTTGCCGTTTGAAACTCGTGCCGAAATAATTTTGCTTGTAAAACCGATTTCATTTAGCAACTCGAAAAACAAACCGTTCAATTCATAACAAAATCCGCCGCGTTTTTTTTCGACAATTTTTTTGTAAAAATTTTCAACATTTAGAACAATCGGACGTTTCCGATGAATATCGAGATTTTCAAACGGCACATTCAAAAGATGTTGTTTTTGCAACAGTTTAAGCGTTTTAAAATCAGGCAATAGTTGAATGTTTTCGATTCCGATTCGGTTTAGATAATTTTCTGTGTTCATAAAAATTAATGAGAACAAGGAGCGGTAGCGATTTGGCAGAAACTCAGCAGACTTGATATTGCCAAGTCGCTACCGCTCCTTCATTTCTCATTATAAAACTTGATATTGCCAAGTCGCTACCGCTTCTTGTTCTCATTATAAAATTGACTGATTTGCCGTCAAGCGTTTAGCATTCTTTTGGGAGATAAATTATGAGTTTCACATTATTGGATTTAAGTTCTGAAAACTTTGAGTTTAGCGCGAACGTATGGAATTGGCGGACGGCTTTGGAAATTATTAAAAGTTTTGATATTTTGAGCGACGGAAAAACGCGGCAAATGGAATATAACGGAACGGGCGTAAAACTCGAAATCGAAGAAGCGCATCTAATCGGCGAAAAGATTCGGGCGGAAATTTTGCCGAAATTAGAGCCGAATAAACGCATTTTTCAAGATTTAAGCATTACCGATGCACCCGACGACGGAACGCTTTTCAAAGACGAAGACGAACAATGGAAAAATTATTCGACAAACCACGATTGGTTGAAGGATTTTTCCGATTTTTGTTTGAAATCAAAAGGTTTTCAGGTTTATTAAAGTTTTGAGTCCCGCCTTTAGGCGGTTCTTTGCAAGCGAAGCGAAGCAGAATTGGCACTGTTCAAAGAGGGAAAAACTCTTCGCTTCGCTCGCGGTTTGCCGCCTAAAGGCGGGACTCAAAACTTAGGAATTAAAGTGCAAATAGATTTAAGAAGTATTTTCGAATTTTCCTTGCTGATTTTGTTTGCGACGGCGCACGGTTACGCGGGCGCGTGGCTTGCCGTGCGGATGCTTTTTCGTCCGCGTTATCCGGTGAAACTATTGGGTTTAACCGTTTTTCCGCAAGGAATGATTCCGCGTCATCGTGATCGTTTGGCAACGGCAATCGGTAAAGCCGTCGGCGAAGAACTTGTGTCGCAAGAAACGATTACCGAACAACTTTTCGGCAAAGAATTTTTGCGGATAAAGATTCAATCCGTGGTTGATTCTTACACCGAAGAATTGCTTTCACAAAATTATCCGTCGTTGATCGAATCTCTGCCCGCGAATTTGCGCGAGCCGATTTTGGACGCGATTTCTTCATTGCAAGTAAAAATCGGCGAACATATTCAAAATGTTCTGAAAAGTGAAGAAACCGTTGAATCAATCAGCGGTTTTGTCGAGCGCAGAGTTGACGAATTTTTGTCGAAAAGAGTTTCGGAAGTCGTTGAGGAAGAACAATTTACACAAGTTTTGAACTTTCTCGAAACGCGCATTAAATCGGCTTTGAAAGAACCTGCGTTGGAAGTAAAAATTACTGATTTTATCAACAAACAAATTGATTCTCTCGCACAAGCACCAACGACTTTGGGCGAAATGTTCACGTCCGAAACCGTCGAACTTTTGAAGGAAAAAGCCGCCGAACAAATCGAGCCGATTATTCATCAGCTTTCCGAACTTGCAACCGCCGAACGCACACGGAATCAAATCGGTTCATTAATTAAACGCGAAGTTCACGAATATTACGAAGGTTTGCCGTTCTTCAAAAAAATGTTTGTTTCGCGGGAAAATCTGCTCGGCGAAGTTGATGATTTGGTCAATGAATCTCTGCCGAAACGCATCGAAGAAACTCTGCGCGGCGATTTTTTTGCAACCGAAGCAAAAGGCTTTCTCGACAATTCGATTAACGGCGCAATGTCGCGCCCGATAAACGAAATCGCCGGAAAAATTGCGCCCGAACAGCTTGAAAAATTAAAATCTCAAGTCAGAAAAAGTGTGCTTTCTTTGATTCAAGGAGAAGCGATGCAAAATTCGGTTTCGGCATATTTGACCGACACTTTGCACAAAATCCGTCCGCACAGCATTGACGCGATTTTGCAAACCGTTCATCCCGAATCCGAAGCAAAACTCAAAAAATTGCTTTCCGGCGGTTTGCTCAATATCTTAAATCAAGACGAAACCGCAAACATCATAAACCTTGTTCTCTCGCGCCAGATTGACCGTTTGATGAGTGCGCCAATCGGCAAACTTTCCGATCACATTTCCGAAGAACAGATGAAAAAAGCGGGCGATAACATTACCGAAACAATTATCACAGCCGCGAAGGAAAAATTGCCGCAAGTTATTCAAGAATTCAACATTGGCGAAGTTGTGCGCGAAAAAATCAATAATTATCCGGTCGAAAAACTCGAAAGTTTGGTGATGTCCGTTGCCAAAGAACACCTGCGGACAATCGAACTTTTCGGCGCACTTTTCGGCTTAATCATCGGCGTTGTCCAATCTGCGCTTTCCTATTGGTTTTTTGCGAAATAGTTTAAAGTTTATTTTCAAGTCAACTTTTTTTAAGAAAAAATTATGATAAAGGTTAAAATTTTTATATTTCTTTATGCCGTCAGTCTTGTTTTGAGCGGTTGCAATGCTGAAAATCCAACAAATGTAAATGTTAAAAATCCGAACAGCGGACGAATCGAAACTCGGAATTTAGCAGATTTTAAGAAAATAAAAGCCGGCGACACAGTAAATCTCGAAATTGTCGTGCAGAAAGATTTCAGCATAACGGTTGAAACAAGTGAGAATGAACTTAAATACGTTTTAACTGAAGTCAAAGGCGATACATTGATTATCAAAACCACCGATAAAATCACTTCGGTAAATAAAGCAAAAGTCAAAATTTCTCTGCCCGAACTCACCGGCTTGGAACTTTCCGGCACATCAGAAGCCGATGTTTCGGGTGTAAAAAGCGAATCAATCGAACTTGCCGCCAATAATTTTACAAGAATCAAAATCAGCGGCGAAGTTAAAAAGTTGAAAGCCGTAGCCAACGGCAAAAGTCTTATTGATGCCGAAAAATTAAACACCGAAAATGCCGAAGCCAAAGCAAACGGTGTTGGTCAAGTAATTGTTGCGCCGACCAACGAATTAAACGCCGAAGCCAATGGCACAAGTGTTATTGCATATGCCGGCGAGCCGAAAAAAATCAAAAAAAATACGAATGGTGAAGGTTCGGTTATGAAAAAATAAATTTTTCTGAACTTTTTCTAATTTTATTTCGTTTGCCATTTCGACATATCAATTCTTTTGGAGGCAATCAATGAAAAAAATAGGAATCATAATCTTTATAATCGCTTTGTTTATCGGTGTAATCTTTGCAAATGTTTTTTCCTTCGGGCAAACTTCGGCGAGATTTTTTAATTTTAATTTCAGCTTTAAAGAAGTCGGATCGGGCAATGTTGTTAAGCAAAGCCGCGACGTTTCCGGTTTTACGCAAGTTGACGTGAGCAACTCAATTCAAGTTGAAATCACGGCACAGAAAGATTTCAGCGTCGAAGTTGAAGCGGACGATAATCTTTTGCCGCTCGTGAAAACCGAAGTTCGCGGCGGCGTTTTGCGAATCGAAACTGACGGCAGGTATAAATCGAAAAATCCGATTATCGTCAGAGTTTCCGCGCCGAACATCGAAGATTTGGACGTTTCGGGCGCGTCGAAGGTTAATCTGACAAATTTGAATAGTGAAAATTTTCAGATTCATTCGAGCGGCGCATCGAAAATTAATGTTGCAGGCACGACCGCGAATTTGGAAATCAACACCAGCGGCGCAAGTAAAATCGAAGCTGAATCTTTGAAAGCCGAAAACGTCTCGGTTGACGCAAGCGGCGCGAGCAAAGTCACCGTTTCGGTTTCAAACGATTTGAAGGTTGATGCCAGCGGCGCAAGCAATATTTCTTATGTCGGCACGCCTACAAATATTGAAAGAAAAACTTCGGGCGCAAGCAATTTGAAGCAAAAATAAGTTTTTATCAAAACCGTTGAGCGGTAGCGAACGGGCAGTTTTTGCCAAGTCGTTACCGCTCAAATCATTTTAAAGAAATTTACCAAATCGCTACCGCTCATCGTTCTCATAAACTTTTCGCCAATTCGCGGGAAAGCCACGTTTTTGAAAAACTCCAATCACGTTTTACGGTTTCGGGCGATATTTTCAATACTTCAGCGATTTCTTCGGTTGTTAATCCTCCGAAAAACTTCATTTCAACTACTTGATTTTTGCGGTCGTCCAAAACTGCCAACCGTTTCAGCGCATCGTCGAGGGCAATTATGTCTTCGGCTCGGTTTGATGAAGATGCCGCGATATTATCTTCCAAAGTCAGTTTTTCCGCGTTGCCGCCGCGTTTATCGCGGTTTTTTGAACGGGCATAATCAACCAAAATATGCCGCATTGCTTTTGATGCAACGCCGAAAAAATGAGCGCGGTTTTGCCAGTGTTTTTCGTCTCCGGCGGCAAGTTTCAGATAGGCTTCGTGAATCAATTCGGTTGTTTGAAAAGTGTGTCCCGAAGGCTGCCCACGCATAAATCTTCGCGCCATTATACGCAATTCGTCATACACGAGCGGCACGAGTTCATCAAATGCCTCCGGTTTGCCGTGGCTCCAATCTATTAAAAGTTGTGTTATTTGATGCGGAATTTCTTTCATTAACAATTTCATTCACGAAATCAACTCTGATTATAAAATACATTTTGCCGAATTTGAAATTTTCGCCTGTCTTTATTTCACACACAATCCGCTTTATTGACAAAACGCTCGCTAAGTAAGATATTTATTGCATTCTATATTTTTGCGGAGGATTTTTTTATGTTACCGACCGAAACAGATTTTGAGGCAAAATTTACACTTGAAAACGGAGGCAATCGGCTTCCCGATGAACCGCCTTTTCATATACTCGTTCTTGGCGATTGGAGCGCGAACGCGGCAAAGAAAGATTTAAATCAACGCCGCCCGATTGTCGTTGACCGCGATAATTTTGATGAGGTTTTGCGCGGTTTTAAAACAACTCTCGCACTCGATTTAACCGGCGACGGCAATCTGCTAAGTCTTGCATTTGCAGAACTTGATGATTTTCATCCCGACAATATTTTTCAGCAAGTTTCACTTTTTGCAGACCTGCGTGATATTCGCCGACGCTTGCGAAATGCCGATGATTTTAACGAAGCGGCGCGTCAAGTTCGTGCGTGGTTTAATATTTCAAACGATATTGAAACCTCCATCGAAAATGAAGAAACTGCGCCGATTTCATCCGATAATTTGCTCGACCAAATACTTTCTTCGCCCGCAGAAACTTCTTCAGCCAAACCGCAAAAACTTGATAATTCCGAACTCGGAATTTTTCTTTCAAAAATTGTTTCGCCGCATTTAGTAAAAATTGATGAAACGGAACAATCGAAATTAGTCGCCGCCGTTGATGAAGCAACAGGCGATTTGATGCGGACAATTTTGCATCATCCGCAATTTCAAGCATTGGAATCGGCTTGGCGCGGGCTGTATTTTTTAGTCAGACAAACCGAAACCGATACGGATTTAAAGATTTTTATTTTCGATGTTTCACAAACTGAATTAATTGATAACCTTAAATCTACCAATAGTTTAGCAGACTCTTTTTTGTTTCGCTGGCTGATTACCGAAACCGATGAAACACTCGGTGGCGAGCCTTTCGCGCTAGTTTGCGGAAATTATTCTTTCGGTGTAAATGTTGATGACATTGCGGCTTTGTTGCGAATCGCAAAAATTGCCAATGCCGCCGCCGCGCCTTTCGTTTCGCATATTCGCCCCGAAATGTTTGGCACAAAATCGTTTGGCGAAACGGAAGATATTTCCGAATTGAAATTCTCCGAAGATTCTACCGAAGGGAAACTCTGGCTTGCACTTCGCGCGGCTTCCGAAGCCGATTCCGTCGGTTTATCGCCGATGCGAATGCTTTCCCGAATGCCTTACGGAAACGACACGGATTCTACGGAAACCTTTTCTTTTGAAGAATTTACCGGCGAAAAACACCACGAACATTATCTCTGGGCAAATCCTTCGTTTGCCTGCGCTTTGCTTTTGGCACAAAGTTATCGGCAATTTGGTTGGGAAGAAATGAGCTACCGACAAATGCGCGATATTGAAAATTTACCTTTTCATCTTTACCGCGAAAATAGCGAAACGAAAACAAAACCTTGTGCCGAAATTGTTCTGACCGAAAATTTTGCCGACAAACTTTTGCAACACGGCTTGATGCCTCTGCTTTCATACCGCGACAGCGACCGCGTTCGTTTGCCGCGTTTTCAATCGGTTGCCCTGCCGCCAAAAAATCTAAACGGCAAATGGAATAAGTAATTCTATTTTTATTGGCAATCGCTTTAAGTTTTCTATAAACTAATATATTGCCTCACAAACGGTTTTTTCCGTTAATTTAATTTCGGCAAAATTATTTGATTTATGATTTTCGATGAAGTTTTTGATGTGATTGTGATTGGCGCGGGACACGCCGGATGCGAAGCGGCTTCGGCTTCGGCGCGGCTTGGCGCGGAAACTGCGCTGGTTACAATTAATCTCGATTTAATCGGTCAAATGTCCTGTAATCCGGCTGTTGGCGGCATTGCCAAAGGTCACGTCGTCCGCGAAATTGACGCGCTCGGCGGAATTATGGGCAGAATTATTGATCGGACGGGAATTCAATTTCGCCTTCTCAATCGTTCGCGCGGTCCGGCTGTTCAATCGCCACGCGCACAAGCCGACCGTTCACTTTACCGCGTCGAAATGCGCCGAACGCTCGAAGCTACGCCGAATTTACATTTGCGTCAAGGCGTTGTTGTTAAGTTAATTACTGAAAATAATAAGGTTATCGGCGTTGAATTGCAGGACACGCGCCGCTTTGGAGCAAAAGCCGTAATCGTTGCTACAGGAACTTTTTTAAACGGCACGATTCACACAGGTCAACAAACATTCTCCGCCGGACGTGCCGGAGAACCGGCATCAATTGAACTTGCCGAAAATCTTAAAACGCAAGGCTTTCCCGTCGGAAGATTGAAAACGGGAACTCCGCCGCGTCTGGACGGCAGAACGATTGATTGGGATGCTTTTGAGGCGCAACCGGCGGACGAAAAACCTGTGGCGTTTTCTTTTGCGACAGAAAAAATCGAACAACCGCAAATTCAATGTTTTATTGGATATACAAGCCCCGAACTTCACGAAAAAATTCGTGAAAATCTTTATCAGTCGCCGCTTTATTCTGGTAAAATTAAAGGTATCGGTCCGCGATATTGTCCTTCAATCGAAGATAAAGTCGTTAAATTTGCCGATAAAGACAGACATCAACTTTTTCTCGAACCGGAAGGGCATAATACAAACGAAGTTTATCTCAATGGTTTTTCGACATCTTTGCCTGCCGCTTTACAGCAAGATTTATTGAGAATGGTCAACGGATTTGAAAATGTCCGAATTATTCGTCCGGGTTATGCCATCGAATATGATTTCGTTGATCCGCGCGAACTTCAACCGACAATGGAAACTATTAGAATTAAAGGGCTTTACTTTGCCGGACAGATTAATGGAACAACCGGATATGAAGAAGCCGCGTGCCAAGGTTTGATGGCGGGAATTAATGCCGCGCTTCTAATTCAAAAGCGTAATCCTTGTATTTTAAGGCGTAATGAAGCATATATCGGCGTTTTGGTTGATGATTTGATACAACACGGCGTTGATGAGCCTTACCGTTTATTTACATCGCGTGCCGAAGCTCGTCTGACTCTTCGACACGATAACGCCGACGCAAGACTTTCTGAAAAAGGTTACGACATCGGTCTTTTAGGCGAATCCGATTGGGAAAGATTTAATACAAAAAGCGATAAACTCGCCGCTTTACGCAATACGCTTGATTTTACGCGATTTAAGCGGTCATCTGTCGAATATGCGAGTATTTCACAAATCTTGGGTTGTGATTTGGGGGATTCGATAACTTTGGCACAACTTTCAATGCGGCAAGGTGTTAATTCCGATTTGATTAAAAGACTTTTGCCTGAAGAAATTGGCAAAAATATAAATGATACCGAGTTAGATACGGTTTTGGCAGACTTACTTTATCGCGGTTATGTTGAAATGCAGCATAATGCTGATCAAAGAGTAAGTCATTCAGATAATCTAAAAGTTCCGGAAAACTTCAACTATACGATTGTCAGCGGGCTTTCAAATGAAATGGTTGAACGTCTCGAACGAGCCAAACCGCAAACATTCGCCCAAATTCGTAAAATTTCGGGGCTTACACCTTCAGCGATTTCTACGGTTTTGGTGCATTTGACGGCTCAAAAGAGTCAAAATGTGAATTAACTTTTGCGTTTTATAATTTAAATGTGGAACGGGCTACATTGTTTTTATAACATAATGTAGCCCGTTCCACATTTAAATTGTCGGCAATTAGATAAAGAATGAATATTATGTTATTCTTATTCAAAATTACAGCTCAAAAGGTAAAAAATGGGAAAAATAATAGCAGTTGCAAACCAGAAAGGCGGAGTCGGGAAAACAACGACATCGGTAAATCTTGCGGCGAGTTTGGCGGTCGAAGAAAAGAAAGTATTACTGATTGATGCTGATCCGCAGGGAAATGCAACTTCAGGCTCAGGCATTCCGCGTGTAATGTCGAGAAAAACACTTTATCACGCGATTGTGGCGAATGAACCGCTCGAAAATATCATATTGCCAACGGATTTGCCGTTATTTTTTGTTTTGCCTTCAGACAAAAATCTTGCCGGTGCGGAAATAGAATTGGTTGGAGTGCAAAATCGGGAATATATTGTAAAAGGACTATTAGAAACCATAAAAGACAAATTTGATTATATAATTATTGATTGCCCGCCGTCTTTGGGTTTATTGACATTAAATGGTTTGACGGCGGCAAATTCGTTGCTTGTTCCGATACAATGTGAATATTATGCTTTAGAAGGCGTTACGGAGCTTTTTGATACTTTAGCGCGTTTGCGGCGCGGGTTAAACCCGCAACTCATCATCGAAGGTCTGCTTTTGACGATGTATGATGAAAGGACAAATCTTTCGGCGGCGGTTGCCAAAGACTTGCGCGATTTTTACGGTTCTCAGGTTTTGAAAACGGTAATTCCGCGAAATGTGCGTTTAGCAGAAGCTCCGAGTTATGGAAAACCGATAATTTTATACGATATTCGTTCACGCGGAGCAGAAAGTTACATTCAGCTTGCAAAGGAGATTTTAAGTCATGAATAGAAAAGCATTAGGCAGAGGTTTGAGTGCATTACTCGGCGAAGAAAGCACAAGTTCGGTGGGGGGCGAAGATTTTTTAGAATTGGAACTGGACTTAATCGAACCGAATGCCGAACAACCGCGCACAAGATTTGCTGAACAGAATTTAGAAGATTTAGCGCAATCAATTCGCGTAAATGGAATTATTCAACCGATTGTCGTTCGCAGAAAAGGCGGGCGTTACGAAATAGTTGCGGGTGAAAGACGTTGGCGGGCGGCGCAGAGAGCCGGTTTGCACAAAATTCCGGCAGTTGTAAAAGAAGTTTCGGATGAAAAATTGCTCGAACTTGCGCTTGTCGAAAATATTCAGAGACAAGAACTAAACGCCATAGAAGAAGCTAAAGCATACCGCAAATTAATTGATACTGTTGGACTTACGCAAGAAATGATTGCTGAAAGAGTCGGTAAAGGGCGAACAGTTATCACGACATTTATGAGGCTTCTGAAATTACCGGACGATATTCAAAGCCTTGTTGAAGAAGAAAAAATTACTCCCGGACATGCACGGGCATTGCTATTAACAAATGATTCGGAGATTCAGAGGCGAGTTGCTAAATCAATTATCGAAATGTCGCTTTCGGTCAGAGAAACAGAAAAAGCCGTTAAAAGATTAAACAAAGGTGAAACGCAAACTATTGAAAAACAAACAGTTAAGCCTATTTTGGACGCGAACGGCAAAGCGGCAGAAACAAAATTAAAGCGATATTTCAGCACAAACGTCAAAATATTACCGAATGGAAAAGGAACGGGCGGTAAAATTGAAATGGAATATTACGGCGAGGCAGATTTAAATCGAATATACGATTTAATGTTGAAAAGCTAGAAAGTTTTGGTTAGTCGAGAGAATTTTGTAAAATATAAACAGGAAGTGGAGAAAGGCAGCAGTCGCTACCGCTTCCTGTTCTGACTTAATAAGTATGGAAAAAAAACGCTTAACAGAAATGGTCTCGTGCGCGGGTTGAGTGGCGAAACTCGCGCCGCGCGAACTTGCTCAAGTTTTGAGTAAATTGCCTAAACAAGATTTTACGACGGATGTTTTAGTCGGTTTTGAAACGTCCGACGATGCGGGTGTGTTTAAATTGACTGAAGAAATTGCGCTCGTGCAAACGGTTGATTTTTTTACACCAGTGGCGGATGAACCGGAAATTTACGGTCGCGTGGCGGCGGTAAATTCGCTCAACGATGTTTATGCAATGGGCGGAACGCCGCTTTCCGCGCTTTCGATTGTTTGTTATCCGCAGAAAGGCGACTGGGAAGTTTTAGGTGAAATTTTGCGTGGCGGACAAGTTGCTTTGAATGAAGAAAATGTTGTAGTTATCGGCGGTCATTCGGTTGACGATCAAGAGATTAAATTCGGTTATTGCGTAACGGGAATTGTTGATCCTAAACGAGTTATCAGAAATTCGACGGCAAAGTGCGGCGACGTTTTAATATTGACAAAACCAATTGGAACGGGCGTAATCAGCACGGGAATAAAGTTTGGAAAAGCAAGCGAAATTGCAATAAAAGCGGCGCAAAAAAATATGACAATTTCTGCTCGTTTAGCATCTAAAGCAATGCAGAAGATTGGCGCGAACGCTTGCACGGACATTACCGGATTCGGATTTTTGGGACACAGTTACGAGATGGCAAAAGCAAGCAATGTTCAATTTATCATCAAAGCTGAGAAAATCGAACTGTTACCGGATGTTTTGGATTTAATCGAGCAAAAAATGTTGACGCGCGGCGATAAAAACAATCGCGTTTATGTTGGCGAAACGGTAAAATTCAGCGACAATATTACAAGGGAAATGCAGAGCGCATTGTTTGATCCGCAGACGGCGGGCGGATTGCTGATAAGTCTTGAAGAAGAAAAAGCAGAAGCGTATTTGAATGAAATTAAAGACGCGAAAATCATCGGCAGAGTCGAGCGTGCGAAAGATTGTTTAATTTCGGTTGAATAATCTAAACTCTTTATTTGCAGGGAATTAGAAGAATGTTTTTATTAATTTTAGAATCAATCGGGACGGCGGAGCTATTGCTGATAGGACTGGTTGCTCTGATATTTTTCGGTCCGCGAAAATTGCCGGAGTTTGCCAGAACTTTGGGAAAATGGCGCAATGAATTTCGTAAGACGACTGACGAATTCAAAAACACTTGGCAGAAAGAAGTCGAAACGGAAATAAATCAATTTAAGACAGAAGTAGAAAAAATCGGAAATGACGCGGATGTCAAAACATTTTTTGAAGACCCTGCGGAAAATTCAATCGGAAAAACTGTAAATATTGAAGCAAAAGCATTTATGCCGGAAATTAAAGAAGTAAGTCAAGAAGATTTTAAGGAAATTATCTCGGCAAAAACAGCACAAATCGCGGAAACCGAAAGCGCAGTTGCCGAAAAGCGAAATTGGCTTTAGAAACAACTCATAATTAAAATGGATTCGGAAGAAATAAAAACGGAAGAACTCGGCGGTCAGATGGCATTTTTAGAACATCTAGACGAACTTCGCAAACGACTGGTTTATTCTGTTGTTTTTATTGTAATTGCCTTTATCGGTTGTTGGTTCGTTTCGGGCAAAATTTATAATTTTCTTTCGGTGCCGATTGTTAAGGCATTGACGGAAGCAAACCGCCGTGAAATAGCGGTTGAAGGTTTGACGGGAAATGAAAAGATTTTTCTGCTCAATAATCTAACTGTAGGCGAAACCGGTAAATATGTGTTTAACCGGGCAACGACGATTGGCGGCGGTGTTTTAAGTGCGGGAACTTCAGTTTCAGCAAAGGTCGAGCGCGATGCAACCGGAAAACTCAGTTTATACACTGATGAGCAAATAATTACCGGAAATGTCATTATTCCGAAAGGAATAAAATTGCCCGCAGATTTTGAAGGCACGGCAAAAACGGAAGCCAGCGCAGATGAAAGAATGGTTGTTACAACGGCAACCGAATCATTTACGCTTTATGTAACGGTCTCGCTTTACACGGCAATTGCAATAGCAATTCCATTTTTGTTATTACAGGTTTGGGGCTTTATTTCGCCTGCGCTTTATCTTCACGAACGCAAATATGTTACGCCGTTTATTGCGCTTTCGACAATTTCATTTGTTATCGGGGCGGCGTTTGCGTATTACATTTTATTTCCTCCGGCAGTCAAATATCTGCTCGGGTTGGGCGAAGATTTTTCGTTAATGTTGAAGGCAACAGATTATTTGGATTTTATAATTTTGATAATGTTGGCGATGGGATTTATTTTCCAAATGCCGGCAATTACATATGTTTTATCACGAATCGGCATAGTTTCAGCCGGATTTTTATTGAAAAGTTGGAAATTTGCGTTGGTTATAATTTTAATAGTTGCAGCGGTCGTTTCGCCGACGGCTGATATTCCGAATATGATGTTGTTTGCTGCGCCAATGATGGTTTTATATGTAGTTTCAATCGGCATTGCTTGGTTTTTCGGGCGCAAACGTAAGAGCGATTTAGAAGTTGAAAGTCTGGCAGAATTAGAATAGTAGTCAGAACAGGGAGCGGTAGCGATTTGCCGAAAAGTTCAGCGAGTCGCTACTGCTCCGCGTTCAGACAGCAAAGCAACCTTTTGAAAGACTAAAAGCATCTTGAATAATAAGATATTTCAGTCTAAAATCATAAAAGCAAAATTTCAGCAGTGGCACGCGGAAAAATAAGATTTCCGACTGCGACAAATACGAGGAGTTTTAACCGTTATGTCAAAGAAAAATTTAATTCGCAATTTAGCCTTGTCGGTTTCGGTTTTGTTGACAAGTGTTTCGTTCGGGTTTGGGCAAAACCCGTCGGCGACACCGATACAAGACCTTAATGAAAGGCAAATAAAAATCGGAAAGGAAACCGATAAAATCTATAAAGATTGGCTCAATAAAGACGTAAGATACATTATTACGAAAGAAGAAAAGAAAGCCTTCGAGCAGTTGAAAACAGATGAAGAACGCGAAAATTTCATCGAAAATTTCTGGCGCAGACGCGATCCGAATCCCGACACGGAAGAAAACGAATTCCGCGAAGAATATTACGAAAGAATCGCATACGCCAATGAGCGATTTGCTTCGGGAATTCCGGGTTGGATGACCGACCGCGGACGAATTTATATAACTTGGGGCAAACCGGATTCGGTTGAATCTTATCCGACGGGCGGTTATTACGACAGACCGACTTATGAAGGCGGCGGTTCGACAACGACATATCCGTATGAAGTTTGGTTTTATCGTCATTTAGACAATGTCGGCGACGGAATCGAAATCGAATTTGTTGACCCGACCGGCACGGGCGAATATCGAATTGCCCGAAGTCCGTATGAAAAAGATGCGCTGGCAACAGTTCCGGGCGCAGGTTTGACAACTTCCGAAAGTCTCGGAATTGGCAATAAAGCCGACCGTGGGCTTGGAAATAATAACTATACGCGGGAACAGGATAATCCGTTTCGACGGATGGAAATTATCAATAATTTACAACGTCCGCCGCAAGTAAAATTCAGCGATTTGCAACAGGAATTGAGCGAATCTCCGGTAATTGACAACAATCCGTTAGATTTTGCGATGCGTGTTGATTTCTTCCGGCAATCGGATGACCGCGTGATTACGGCGTTCACGATTCAGACGGAAAACAAGGAATTAGTTTTTGAATCAGTCGGCGGATTGCCAACGGCGAGAATGAATATTTTCGGACGAATAATGGCAGTTTCGGGCAAACGCTCCGGCATTTTTGAAGATTCGGTTACAACCAGCGCGTCGAGCGAAGAATTGTCGGAAGCCAAAGATAAAAAATCGGTTTATCAAAAAGCTGTTGCGCTTACGCCGGGAACTTATAAAGTTGATGTCGTCGTGCGCGATGTCGTTTCGGGCAACAAGGGAATTCGTTCAATCGGCTTTACAGTTCCGAAATATGACGAAACAAAACTCGGCACTTCGACCTTGATTTTGGCTTCAAAACTTTATACGACAAGCGACCGCGACATCGGCGGAATGTTTGTTATCGGCGGCGCAAAAGTTATTCCGAATTTGAGCGGCGTTTATAAAAAAGGTCAGGAAGTCGGAATTTATATGCAGATTTATAACGCCGGAATTGACCAAACAACGCTTCGACCTTCGGTTGATGTTGACTACGTTTTGACGAAAAACGGCAAGGAAATCTTAGTTCAACGCGAAGATTGGCAAGGTTTGAGCGATTCGGGACAGCGTTTGACAATCGCCAGACTGCTTTCTACCGCCGGACTTGAAAAAGGCGATTACGAACTAAAAGTCAAAATCAAAGACCGCGTTTCGGGACAAATTCTCGAAACCAAAAACGGTGAAGGTAAATTTACGATTACTGATTAAACCGGAAAATTAGCCACAAATTACACAAATAGCACGAATGAATTTTTTGTAGATTATTCGTGCTATTTGTGTAATTCGCGGCTAAACTTTTTTCAGAAAATTATCATACCAAAGTTGAAATACGAGCAAAGTCCAAAGCTGTTTGTGATGACTTGCCGCATTTGTTTCGTGTTCTTTTATCAGTTTCTGCACAAATTTTTCGTTAAATAAACCTTGATTTTTCAATCTTTTCGCATCAAGCAATTCGTGCATTAACGGATTCAGACGACCTTTGAGCCATTCGGCAATCGGAATTCCAAAGCCTTTTTTCGGGCGATGTAGAATGTTTTTCGGCAAAAGCGGTTCGACGGCTTTTTTCAAAATATATTTTCCTTTATTGCCTTTAAGTTTATATTCCAAAGGAATTGATGCGGCAAATTGTGCGACTCTTGGATCAAGAAACGGCGCACGAACTTCGAGCGAAACTGCCATCGAAGCGCGATCAACCTTCGTCAAAATATCTTCCGCCATATAAAAATTGAGGTCGAGAAACTGCATTTTTTCGATGTCATTTTCCGCATCGCAAATCTCCAATAAATCTTTCGCGCCTTTGTAAATATCGTTTGAAGTTTGCGATAAAACATCTTTCGTTAAAAGTTTCTGCTGTTCGTCAATCGAAAATGAGCCAAACCAAGAATGATGGCGCGTAACCAAATCGTATTTTGAAGCCGCGACAAAGCGTTTTGCTTTGTAATCAAAAGACAGATTTTTGTTTGAAACAGGCAGATTATTAACAATCGGTTCAATCAAACCATTTCGCAAAAACTGCGGAACTTTGCCGTAAAAATTCGCAACTTTGTGCGCGAAATACATCGGATAACCCGCAAAAATCTCGTCGCCGCCGTCGCCGCCGAGCGCGACCGTAACGTGCTTGCGAACGAATTTCGATAACAAAAAAGTCGGAATCAAAGAGCCGTCCGACATCGGTTCATCGAGCCACGTTCCGATTTCGCTGATTAGGTCTGCCGCTTTTTCGACGCTCAACTTTTCTTCGTAATGTTCGGTTTGCAAATGTGTTGCAACTTGCCGCGCAAACTTCGATTCGTCAAAAGAATCTTCTTCAAAACCGATGGAAAACGTCTTAACTTTTTCAGATGAAAACTGCGTCGCAAACGCCGCAACCGTCGAAGAATCTACGCCGCCGCTCAATAAGATTCCCAGCGGAACATCAGCGACAAGCCTCATTCTAACGGCATCAGCAAGCAGTTCGCGCAATTCTTCGGCGGAACTTTCAAGCGATTTTGTTGCTTTCTTTTCCCAAGTTAAATTCCAATATCTGCGCGTTTTTATCTCACCTTTTTCAACGGTCAAAAAATGTGCGGCGGGAAGTTTTGAAATGCCTTTGTAAATCGAATTCGGCGCGGGAATGTAATCGAACGAAAGATATTGGCGCAAAGAATCCAAATTAATTTCAGCTTTGACAGCAGAATTTGCAAGTAAAACTTTCGGTTCGGAAGCGAAAATTAGTTTGCCGTCAAACACGCCGTAATAAAGGGGTTTTTCGCCGAATTTATCACGCGCAATCATCAGTTTTTGCTTACGTTTATCCCACAAAGCGAACGCAAACATTCCGTTAATTTCATCAAGCATTGCTTCGCCGTATTCTTCGTAAAGATGCGGCAAAATCTCTGTGTCGGAACTTGTTACAAATTTATGCCCGCGTTTTTCTAAATCAGCGCGAACTTCGCGGTAATTATAAAGTTCGCCATTCATCATCACGACCACAGATTTATCTTCCGAATAAACCGGCTGTTCGCCCGTGTGAAGGTCAATCACCGAAAGCCGCCGCATCCCAAGCGCGACAGTTTCATCAGTCCACAAACCTTCCGAATCCGGTCCGCGATGCTTCATTCGCTCGCACATACGGTGCAAAACGGCTTCGCTATTTTGTGAACGATTATTTTCTAAATTTATCCAACCTGCTATTCCGCACATAATGTCAGAACCACCTGCGGTAGCGGGCGGTTTAAGTTTAACATTTGAAATAAAGTATCGAACCGCAAACTTCAACCACCCGCTACCGCAGGCGGTTCTGACTTGAACCCAATTTTCTCGCGCACGGCATAAATGGTTTTGTTTTGCGATTCGTGATAGGTTCGGACGAGCATTTCGGCTAATAAACCCATTAAAAAAAACTGCATCGAGATTGCAAAAAGCACGATTGCAATGACAGGCAAAGGCGTTAAGATGAACGAAACGCCGTAGATAAATTTTAAGACGAAAGACCAAATTCCGGCGAAAATCGAGAGAAAAAACGCGATCATTCCAAACGTGCCGAAGACGTAAATCGGTTTCGTTTGATACGAAGCCATAAATTTTATCGTCATCAAATCGAAGACGACTTTGATTGTGCGCGAAATTCCGTATTTCGATTTGCCCATCGTTCGTGCGTGGTGGTCAACCGGAATTTCGGTAACTCTCGCGCCTGCCCAACTTGCGTAAATCGGGATAAAGCGGTGCATTTCGCCATACAAACGCACATCTTGGATAACTTCGCGCCGATATGCTTTCAACGAGCAACCGTAATCGTGAAGCGGAACGCCGCCGATTTTTGAAATGACGCTGTTGGCAATCCACGAAGGTATTTTTCGCATAATCAGCTTGTCTTTTCGATTTTTGCGCCAACCGGAAACAACATCGTAACCTTCGTCTAATTTCTCCAAAAGCCGCGCAATATCCTTCGGATCATTTTGCAAATCCGCGTCCATCGGAATCAAAATGTCGCCTTTCGCCGCATCAATTCCCGCGCTCATTGCGGCAGTTTGACCATAATTTCGGCGCAGAGAAATCACGCGAACGCGGTCGTCTTGCGTCGCAATTTCGCGCAAGATTTTTAAACTCGAATCGGTCGAACCGTCGTCAACATAAATAACTTCCGCCGTTTTGCCCAATTCTTTTAACGCTTCTTGAATCTTCGCGTGCATCGGGCGCAAGTTTTCTTCTTCGTCCAAAACCGGAAGAAAAAGCGACAATTCAGGCGCAGTCTGTTCAGAAATTTTCATTGTTTGAGTTGATTGCATCAGATTTCCCAATCCTCAATTTTAAGATTACCGATGCGGCTGAACTCTTTCGTGTTATGCGTAATCAAAGTTAAATCATTCGCCAAAGCAATCGCCGCAATTTGCAAATCGTATCCGCCGATTTGCGTTCCTTTTTTGGCTAAATCGGCGCGAAGTTCGCCAAAGATTAAAGCCGCTTCGTCATCAAAAGGCAAAGATTGAAATTGGTCGAGAAATTCTTTTTGTTCTTTTAAGGATTTTTGCGGATTTTGGCTTTTCATTGAACCGTAGAACATTTCGGCTTTCACAATTGAGCAGACACTTATTTTATTTGTTGGCGTTGCTATAATCTTGTTTCGTAACGGCACAGAACGACCACTAATGTAACGAATGCAAGCATTTGTGTCGAGCAGGTATTTCAACAAATAAATCATTCGATTTCCTCTCTGTCAGGTTGAATGGGTTGCGGTTCGCGGTCGGGAAAATCAGGTAAACTACCGAATGTTCTATCAAAAAAACCAATCGGATAACCGTTTTTGTCAACTTCTACCGAATTGCTGTTTTCCATTTCTTTATCTAAAATCCGAATTGTTATTTCGACATCGTGGTTTCTCAATTCTTTGGGAATTGAAATGACCGACGGCACATTTTTAATTGTTTCACGATAAAAATCCATTTTGGAAACCTCCTTGTTTCATTATAACTTTTTCGCCGTAATCACAATCGAAACGCCGAACGGAAAATTGAAATTTTTGAGCCAAAATCTTTCCGCGCTGAAAATCTTTCCAAAAATTCCGTTGAGCGCAGAAACATTGACGTTATTTTCCGATTCGGGTTTGATTCCGGTAATTTTCATCAAAGTTCTGCCCGCTAAGATTGGCGCGAAAAACGTCCAATTGGCGTAAGTTGCGCGTTCGATTTCAAATCCTGCGTTTTGCAATCTTTCGACGATTTGCGCTTTTGTGTAGCGAATTCGATGATTTGAAATATCGTCTTGCACGCCCCAAAGCCACATAAACGCGGGAACAAAAATCAAAGTTTTACCGTCTTTTTTAAGAACTCGGTGCATTTCTTTCAAACCTGCAACGTCGTCGTCCAAGTGTTCGACGACATCGAGCGCGGTTACAACATCAAAAATTTCGTTCGCAAACGGCAATTGTTCCGCTAAACCTTTGTGCGCTTTTAAACCTTTCAAACGACAAAATTCAAGCGCATCGTCGGAAACATCAACGCCTTCCGATTCGCCAAATTGTGCAAGCATTTCAAGATTCGCGCCTGTTCCACAACCGACATCAAGAATCTTTGGACTTTGGACTTTGGACTTTGGACTTTGGACTATTTGCCGCATAAATTCTTCCAAAATCGCGCGGCGACCGACAAACCACCAATGTTTATCCTCGACATCATTCATAATGCCGTAGGTGTGTTGCTCCATCTCTTTTGAAAGTGTTGCGCTCATAACCTTTTACCTTTGCCTTAATCCGGCGAGTTGGCTGGCAAGACTTCCTTGATTGCCGTTTTCTTCCAAACCGTAGCTTTCACGCAGACGGCGTTTGATGCCTTCATCGCTGACGAAAATTCCTTTTTCGGTGCGTTCCAAAATCATCAAATCAAGACCTTCTTGCAAATAGTCGTCTTTGCCGATTTGCAGCATATATTCGCCAGAAGTTTTATGCGCCGCCCATTCGAGTTCGTAAAGCGTTGGATCAAAAATGCTTAACGGATTGATGTCCGTGTTTGAAAAACTTTCGATAACCCGCGCAAAATCGTAAGCGTGTTGACCTTCGTGAACAAAAGTTCCTTCACAACCGCGCTGAAATCCGGTGTCAATCGTTTCTTCGGCAATCGTAATATAAACTTCGCCCAACGCTTCCATCAAACTCAAACGCTCTTCTTCGACACGCTCATTCGTCGCCCGATGGTCAATCACGCCCGTATTTCCCGAAGCATTGATAATGCTCACCGGCAAACAGCGCACGACCATTTTTGAATCGTAAATCTGACTCATCACACGCTTTTGATGCGGCGTTCCTTTCTCCAACATCACGTCAAAAGCGTCTTCGATTGATTTGCGATATTTTTTTGCAATTCCTTTATCAAATTTCATAATTTAGTAAATAGTGAATAATAAATAGTAAATAGTAAATAGAAAGTTAGTTTTAAGAAGATTTTTTTCTTAAATGATTTCTCAAGCCGCTAATCATTTTACCTATTTCATCAAGTTTTGCCGACAAAATAAGATAAGATTTTTCATTCAAAAAACCAAGTCGAAAAGCAATAAGAACTTCTGTGGATACTTCGCTGGCAGAGCCTTGTGAAATAGAAAGAAAATACAAAAACTCTTTTTCGGAAGTTCTTGCCGCGCCTTCCGCAATATTTGCAGGAATAGAAACGGCAGCTCGCCGAATTTGCGATGTTAAACCAAATTTCTCTTCTTTCGGAAAATCTTCTGTTACTTTGTAAATCTCAACCACAAAATCTACTGACTTTTTTCAAACCTCTAATTTCTCGTGAGTTCGCATAATCAAAAAACTATTTACAATTCACTATTTACTATTTGCTATTTACTATTTTCCCAAATCCACACCAACTATTTTGATTATGCCATAAAATCTCCACCTCTTGCGCTTCGATTTCCTTCCACCAAGTTTCAAACTCTTCTTTTGAGATGTAAAAAGCTGTCGGTGCAACCAAATGATCGAAAACGATGTTGTGTTGTTCGCGCCAGCCGAATGTGCCGAGATGATTGAGATAATCGTTGTAAAAAAGTTTGTTTGCCAGCGGTTTTGAAGTTTTATTTAACGGTTTGTAAAGCAATTTCGACGCGAGAAAAACGCCGAGCGTCGGGAGTTTTGATAATTGGTAAAGCGTTGGCTGACCGATTTTTGAAGTAAAACCCGTCCGAATCGGATCAACGTAGCGCGTAATCCATTCGTTATTTTCCGCGCCATAAACCCAAGCCGAAATCGCGCCGCCTTTTTTGACTTTGCTCGCCAACGATAAAAACGATTTTTTCGGATCAGGCGTGTGATGCAAAACGCCGACGCTGAATGCGTAATCAAACGCTTTTTTCAGCGGAAGTTTGAAAATATCGGCTTGAATTATATGCACATTCGGCAGATGTTTTGTTGCCAGAAACGCCGATTCGACCGCGATGCTCAAATCAATTCCGACAACTTCTTTCGCGCCCCAATTCGCCGCCAAACTCGTATGCCGACCTTTGCCGCAACCGCCTTCGAGAACGATTTTATCTTTGAAAAATTCGGGTGCAACAGGTTGCAGCCAGCCGAGAAATTGTTCGGCGTATTTTTCGTCTTCTTGCGTAAAATGCGTCCATTGCCAACCGAAATTTTCGGCGGTTTCGGCTTTATCTTCCTCGATTTTCTCCAAATCCGCAAAACGCGGAACGCCACGCTCAACCCTATATTCACGCGAACATTTCTGACACGACAAAATCGCTTCGATAATTTCTTTTTCTTCATATTTGCTGGCATAAGCCAACAAAATATCGCCGCCGCAAGACGGACACGCCAATAAATCTAAAAGTTTTTCTTTCACAATCCAAGACAATGCTTTACAGCATTTTCAATTTTTTCTAAATTTTTTTCTGAAGTTTTTCCCGCCGAAATTTCAGGAAAACGATTCGGGTCAATCGAACGAATCTGAAAACACAAAAAAACAGTTTCCATCGGTAAACCGCTTTCTTCGGCAGAAATGCGAATATTTGTCGGATAATCTCGCGGAATATTTTCACCTTTTGTGCCAACCACAACGGTTATAACCAAAGGCAATTTATTTATCGAATTAATTGACAAAACTAAAACAGGACGACGACCGGATTGTTCGCGTCCTTTTACCGGATTTAAGTCAACAAAATAAATTTCCCCGCGCTTTATCATTTTGCCAAACCGTCAACCTCCGTGTAGCGAAAATCTTTTTCGATTTCCTTCAATTCACATTGAATATTTTCATCAATCGCCATCTTAGCAAGTTCCGACTCAAAATCTTTTTTGTCATTGATTTTGCTTAATCTTTCGGCAACGCGCGAAATTAAAAGAAGTTGTTCGTCAATCGGCAATTGCAGAATATTTTGTTCGATTTGCGATAAAACTATTTGGTTCATAAGTATTCACCTTTCGCCATTATAAACTATTTTTCGGGCATCGCTAGATAAAACTAAGGTTAAAACGGACACAATAGTTTGCCAAATTAGGTTCACTATTTTTCAGAAATTTGCAATTTGCTTTCCAACGCCTTAAATTCTTCAAACGGAAATGGTTGATGCCAATTAAATTCAAATTCATCGGTTTCGCGGTCTTCATAAAGCTGTGCAAAAGTTATAAAAAATGCTTCGGCAAATTCCTTGCAATCGTCCGCATGTGCGAAAACGAGTTCTTTTTCAAGCCGTTCTTCGGTCGGATATTGATAAATTTCCAAAAATGTTTCGTCGCTTTTTTTCGTGAAAACAAAATCGAATTCTTCGGGATTTCGATTCCAGCGCAGAGTTTCCTGAAAATCTAATTCACCGAGCAGACGAATTAAAATTTGCAAAATTTCCGACAACGCGCGTGAATGCGGAGTGTGTGCCGTTGTCGAATTAAATTCGTTCACGCCATCCTTAAAACCGATTGACATCCAACCGCACTGCGGCGAATTGAAACTGACCTCAAAATTGTTTTCCATAATTCTCAAAACCCAATGAAATATGGTAACTTTAAGTTGAAATTCGGGCAAACGATGAAACAATATCAAGAACTTTTAAAACACATTCTCGAAAACGGAACACGCCACGAAGACCGAACCGGAGTTGGAACATTGAGCGTTTTCGGCTATCAAACGCGCTTTAATTTGCGCGAAACTTTTCCGATTGTTACGACCAAACGAGTTCCATTTCGATGGATTTTTGAAGAATTAGCGTGGTTTTTAAGTGGCGATACGAACGAGAAAAATCTGCAAGCGCGAGGCGTGGACATTTGGGCGGAATGGGCGGACGAACAACACACGAAAAAATTCGGGCGCGAAGTTGGCGATTTAGGACCAATATATGGCTATCTTTGGCGTTCGTTTGGCGGCGATTATCCGCAAATGAACGGCTTTGATCAGATAAAAGATTTGATTGAGCAGATCGAAAAAAATCCGAACTCGCGGCGGTTAATTGTTTCCGGTTGGAATCCGAAAACTGCCGGAGAAGTTGATCTTCCGCCGTGTCATACGCTTTTTCAATTCAAAGTTGAAAACGAAAAAATTCTGCATTGCCAACTTTATCAACGAAGCGCAGATGCTTTTCTCGGCGTGCCGTTTAATATTTCGTCTTACGCGCTTTTAACGGCGATGATTGCTCACGTTTGCGATTTGGAAGTTGGCGAATTTGTTCACACTTTCGGCGATTTGCATATTTATTTGAATCATCTTGAGCAAGTTGAAGAACTTCTCAAACGCGAACCTTTGCCGCTTCCGAAATTGGAATTCGTGAATGCGGAAAATCTAAAAGGTTTGGAAGGTTTATTAAATTTCAAATACGAAAATCTAAATTTAATTGTCTATCAATCGCACAAAAAAATCGCCGCGCCCGTTGCGGTTTAAAAGTTTGGAGTTCCAACTTTAGTTGGCTTCCGCCAGCGAAGCGCGGCGGAAGAAAGCCAACTAAAGTTGGAACTCCGAACAAATAAATTTATGCTAATTTCCGAATTTGATTACAATTTGCCCGACAACCTTATCGCGCAAAAACCGCTTGAAAAGCGCGAAAATTCGCGGATGTTGGCAATTAATCGGACGGAAAAATCTTTTGCGGATGAGCAATTTTCCAACTTTCCGAAATTTTTGAAAAAAGGCGATGTCGTGGTTTTGAATAACACGAAAGTTTTTCCGGCACGGATTTACGGCAAAACGGAAACGGGCGCGAAAGTCGAGATTTTTCTGGTGCGTTGCGTTGAAAATCAAACTTGGGAAACTCTTGCACGTCCGGCGAAAAGATTGAAAATCGATAGAAAAATTGTTTTTAATGAAAATTTGAGCGCGAAAGTTTTGGAAAAATCCGAAGACGGAAAAGTTTTCATAAAATTTGAAACGGACGGCGATTTTGATGCGATTTTGGACGAAATCGGCAAAACGCCGCTGCCGCCGTATATCAAACGCGAAAAAGACGCAATTGACCAAGATCGTGAGCGTTATCAAACGGTTTTCGCGCAAAAACGCGGAGCAATCGCCGCGCCGACTGCCGGACTTCATTTTACAACCGAAATTTTGGAAGAAATAAAAAATCGCGGCGCAGAAATTGCCGAAATAACTTTGCACATCGGCTACGGAACTTTTGAACCTGTTCGAGTTGAAGATTTATCCGAACACAAAGTTTTGCCTGAAAGATACGAAATATCGGAACAAACTGCCGAACTTATTAACAAAGCAAAGTCCGAATCGCGCCGCGTAATTGCAATCGGAACAACTACAACCAGAACTTTAGAATCGGCAAGCGATGGAAATAAACAAATCAAGTTCGGGAAAGGTTTGGCAAATTTGACGATTACGCCGGATTATAAATTCAAAATTGTTGACGGTTTGCTGACAAATTTTCATCTGCCGCAGTCGTCTTTGCTCGTTTTGACTTCAACTTTCGGCGGACACGAACTTATAATGAAAGCATACAATCACGCCGTCGGCGGGAATTACAGGTTTTACAGTTATGGCGATTGTATGCTTATTCTTTAAATTACGAATTACGAATTACGAATTACGAATGAAGAAAATAATTCGTAATTCGTAATTCGTAATTGAATAAAAATGGCTTTTTTGGATAAAATTTTCGGGCTTTTTGTGCCGACAAAACGAGTCGAGCCGGAGATAATTGTTTCCGCGCCGATGATGGCGTATGAAATTTGTCCGCTCACGGAAAAGCATCTGAAGGAAGTTTTGAAATTGAATTTGCGTTGTTTTAAGGAAGGCGAAAATTATACGAAACATACTTTTGCATATCTTTTGAATGAGCCTAACTGTATTAGTTATCAATTAGTTACACCAAATAAACAAATGATTGCGTTTGTTTTCGTGATGGTCGAATGCGGCATCGGACACCTTACGACAATCGGCGTTGCGCCCGAACACCGTCGGCGCGGTTTGGCACAAAGGCTTTTAAATCACGCCGAAAAAGCATTGCAAAATCGAAATGTCAGCACGGTAACTCTGGAAGTTCGCGTCGGAAATTCGGCGGCGCAAAATCTTTATCGCGGGCTGGAATATTCAATCGTCCAACGCATAAAAAAATATTACAACAACGGCGAAGACGGATTTTTAATGGTCAAGTCGCTGTTTTAATTCCAGATTCCAGATTTCAAATTCCAAATTAATCTGAAATCTGAAATCTGGAATTTGAAATTTGAAATTTGAAACTAAAATTACCGAAAATTTATCCAATAACCGACACTCGCATCACGCGCCTTTCGCATACCGAACAAGTTAAAAGACTTATTGAAGGCGGCGCGGAGTTTATTCAATTGCGCGAAAAATACCTTTCGCCGAAGGATTTTTACGAGGATGCGCTTGAAGCAGTTCAAATTGCCCGTGCTGAAAATATCAAAATTATTATCAACGACCGCGTTGATATTGCGTTTGCGCTGAAAGCCGACGGCGTGCATCTCGGACAAGATGATTTGTCGCCTGTTTCAGCACGGAAAATCTTGGGCGAAAATGCAATTATCGGTGTTTCGACTCACAATCTCGAACAACTCGCCGAAGCTGTAAAATTACCGATTGATTACGCGGCAATCGGTCCGATTTTTGCGACGAAAACTAAGGAAAATCCCGATGAAATTATCGGAATCAAGATTGTCGAAAAGGCGCGAAAAATTATCGGAGATTTTCCGCTTGTTACGATTGGCGGAATAAATTCGGCGAATTTTACCGAAATCTTAAACGCAGGCGCGGATTCGGTTGCGATTATCAGCGATTTGCTTTTTGAGCCTGACGAAATTTCCCAAAAACTAAAATCATTAACAACACTTGCCAACAGAGTTAAAATTTAGCTTGCTTTTCTTGTCAAATTAAGTGAAAATATAAATCGGCGGACAAATTGAAATGCGCCGTCCCCGAAATTAATCTCAAAAAAATCTTTTCCCGCCTTTTTAATTCTTGATGGAGTTAATCCAAAAATATGAGTTTGCTTGACGTAGCCCCGATAATTGAGCAGATGCTGCTTATTTCCGACAATGTGAGTGATTTGAATTTCTCTTGCGGACAAAAACCGCAAGTTGAAATCAACGGAAGTTTGTATTCAGCATCGCCGCTTGGTCTTGGAAAATTAACCGCTTTTCAAACCGAAATGATTGCGATGTCAATTTTGCGCGATCATCCCGAACCGGCGCGGCATCTTGCCACACGCGGCACGGCTGATTTAAGTTACGCTTTACCCGGACGTTGCCGTTTTCGCGTCAATATTTTTCAGCAACGTGGTTCGTATTCAATCGTAATGCGCGTAATTCCGCACGAAATTCCGAATTTTGAATCGCTTAATGTGCCGCAAGAACTTGGCGCGATTTGCAATATTCGCAACGGAATTGTGCTTGTAACAGGTCCGACAGGTTCGGGGAAGAGTTCGACGCTTGCCGCTGTGATTGACCGCATCAACGAAACAAAAAGTTATCATATCGTAACGATTGAAGACCCGATTGAATTTCTCCATTCGCACAAAAAATGCACGATAAATCAGCGCGAAGTCGGCGCAGACACAAAAGATTTTTCGTCTGCGCTGCGTGCCGCTTTGCGACAAGCTCCGAAAGTTATTCTCGTGGGCGAGATGCGCGACCTCGAAACGGCGGAAATCGCACTCGAAGCCGCTGAAACCGGACACCTTGTTTTATCAACTTTGCACACAATAGACGCGGCGAAAACAGTTGATCGCATTATCGGTTTGTATCCGAAAAACGAAGAAAAAATCATCCGCACACGCCTTGCACAGACGTTTCGTTACATCGTTTCGCAACGTCTGATTCCAAAAATTGACGGCAAAGGGCGTGTTGCCGCAGTCGAAATTTTGAAATCGAATCCGCGAACGCGCGAATACATCGAAAAAGGCGAATCCGAAGGCAAAACACTTTTGGACGCAATGAAAGACGGCGAAATTGACGGAATGCAGGATTTCGATTCGGTGATTCGTCGAATGATTGAAAAAGAAATAATTTCGCTCGAAGACGGACTTTCGTTTGCGACCAATCAAAACAATCTTCTGCTTCAACTCAAAGGTTTGTCTTCGACCGAAGACTACGCCAACGCGAGCCAATTGCAACCGCAATCGCCAAATATGATGCCGCCGCCAACGCCGCACACTCCGAAATCTGTTCTCGATATGATTGAATAATTTTAAGTAACAGGTAATTGGTAACAGGTAAAAAGTAAAAAACCTGACCAATTACCTATTACCAATTACCTATTACTATGATTATACGTTGTGATAATTGCTCAGTTTCTCTGCAACTCGATGAATCGAAAATTCCGACCGGGAATTTTACGGTTCGCTGTCCGCGCTGTCAAAATTTGATTCGCGTTGCGCCGGGCGCGAAATCAACGGTTCAACAATTAAAGGAAAATGCTGCCGCGCCGGCAGTTTCTGAAGGCACGCAAGATTTTACGGCTAAGGAATCCGAATTTCAGATAAATAATGCGTTGCGTTCTTTGCTTTCGGCTTTGAAAACCGAAAACACGGTTTTGGACACGGACGACGAAAAAAGCGAAAAGCCGCGCCGCGTTCTACTTTGTTTGGGTGCAAAACGCGATGTTTTAGCAAAAACTCTGGTCGAAGCCGGTTATAAAGTTTATCTCGCGCAAACTCCGGCACAGGCAAACGAGCGTCTGCGCGAAGGAAAGACGGAAATTCTTCTTTTTTCGCCCGATTTTGCGGCTGAATTCGGCGGCACGGCAATTTTGCAACAGAAAGTTAATGCAATGCCAGCTTCGGAAAGACGGCGTTTATTTTTCGTTTCGGTCGAAGATACGGGCGCGACGATGAACGCGCACGATGCTTTTTTGCGTAATCTGAATTTAATCATCAATTCAAACGACATTCCGCAAATTCCTCTGATTTTAAACCGCGCTCTGCGAGATTTTAATGCGCTTTATGTTGATTACAACCGCGCCGCCGGAGCTGAAGCCATCTGAAGAAGATGGGGAGAAAGTGAGAAAAGGAGAAAGTGAGATGGTTGAATGATTGTTGGCGTTTCCGATTAAAAACGAAGTTTTAAATCGGAAACGACGGTAATTGTAAAATCATCTCGCTTTCTCCTCTTCTGCTTTTCTCCCCTTCTCGCTTTCTCCTCTTCTCACTTTCTCACCTTCTTCGAGCCATCCGGCGAAAAGTCCGCGACTGCCGATGTGTTCTAAGATGTGTTTATAGAGAACCGTTAAAAGCGCGACAATCGGAATTGAGAGAAAAACTCCGGGAATTCCGGCAATTTGTTCGCCTGCGAGAACCGATAAAATAATTGCCAAAGGATGCAGATGAATTCCGCCGCGAATGATGCGCGGGTAAGTTACATAATCGTGAATAATTCGCAAAACAACTAAAAATATGGCGACATAGAGCGCATTCCAAGGATCATCCGAAAAAGCAGCGGTAAGAATCGCGGTAATTGCTAAAATAAGCGGTCCGATAAGCGGAATAAATTCCAAAACGCCCGCCAAAATTGCCAGCAAAAGCGTATATTTCATTCCTATAATGTAAAAACCAATCAGACAGATAACTCCAATCAGAAGACACGAAATCAGTTGCGCCCGCGTGTAGGCGGCAAGCGTTGTGTTGACATCTTGTAAAACGGCTTCGGCACGCGCCCGCCAACGCCCTGAAGGAAAAATCCGCAATAGCGAAAGCCGGAAAAGATTGGCATCTTTCAGAAAGAAAAACGACAAAATCGGGACTAAAAAAAGCCACGGCAGATAAGTGCCGATGCTGATGGCTAATGAGCCGAGAAAACTCGTAATTGCTTTGCCTAATTCGCCGATTTCAGAATTTACCTTCGTGTTGATTTCCTTTTGAACTTCTTCGGGAATTTGGAAGTTTTCAAAGCGCGAATTCAACTCTTTGAGCCGTTCTTGAAAATTTGCCGCATAATTCGGCAGATTTGTCGCAAATTCTTTGGCTTGGTCAATGGCTTTCGGTGCAAGATTGGCAATCGCCACCCCCAAAACCGTGAAAACCACCGCGTAAGCAATAAAAATCGCCAACGGACGCGGCATAATTTTTTCGAGATGCCTTTCTTTGAACGGACGGCGAATCAATTTTACGAGCGGATCAATCAGATAAGCGAAGAAGATTGACAAAATCAGGAGGAAAAAAAGATTGGACAACGAAAAAATCGTTGATGTAAAATAGCTCACCGCATTCCAAACGATAAACGCCATCAAAACCACTCGCGCCACCGTCCAATTTGAAGGCGTTGACGAGTCAAGAAAAACTCTTCGGGCAGTTGGTTTTCTTTCGCGGACTTCTTTTTCAGCCACAATTTTTTCTCCTAAATTTATTTATTTACATTCGTATTCGTATTTCCATTTGCTTCAACCGTAATAATTTCCAAAGGTTTTGAATAATCTTCGACGGCGAAACGCTTCTGCAAATTTTGCCAATGGTCGGGACGAAACATATAATTCGAGCCGACGACGAACGCTTTTTTATCGTCTGTCGAGCTGAAACGATTGATTTCGGGCGAACGGTTTTCGCGCAAGAAATCGCGGTCGGCTTTGTCAAATTCGCCGCCGTCTTTGCGTTTGATAACGTAGATAAACTTAAAATCGGCGGTTTGCATATCGCGGATTTCGCTCTCTAATTCTGTTAATTTTACAGTAGTTTCATTCGGCGCGGAATTCGTATTTTCGGGCGAAAAAGTGATTCTGCCGCAAGCGAAACCGAAAACAGCAACGACTAAAATCAAAGACGATGAAACGGAGAGACGGAGAGATGGCGGGAAAATCTCACCGTCGCTTTGTCTCACCGTCGCTTCGTTTTGCAATTTACTTCGCATCTTGTTCCGATTCATCATCAATATTTAAATTTATTGTATTATTTTTCTCCATTTCATCAAGCAGTTTTTTCTCCTCGTCGGTTTCTGTAGCTTCGATTGTTTCCTTCGGCGGCTCGCCTTTTTCGTCGCGGATTTTCAAGATTTTCGCATCCGAATCTTCGTAAGCCATTTCAACCCAACCGCTTTCGAGAAGTTT